>JAFGOY010000066.1 GCA_016926255.1 Anaerolineae bacterium
GATGTTTAAGTCCCCTCGCCATGAGGGAGAGGGGATTTAGGGGTGAGGGCCAGATCGAAAAATGCGGACTTATAGTTTTACAGTTCCGAAGTGAATTTATGGATAGATAGTTAGCCCGGCGGCTTTAGCCCCGGGATTACCAAACCCACCCTATTCGATCCATCATCTCCCCGATCTCGCCTCGTACGGGCGCAGCGTGCTCCGCCCGCCCAACACATCCACTTTAGCCCGGCGGCTTCAGCCCGCAGTTCACGATTCAGGTCCCACCTGCTCCCTTGGGGGAAGTGCCGCGAAGCGGCGAAGGGGGTGATCACCCCCAGGTCTGGGGAATGGACGTTTTGGCAAAGCCAAAACTCCTATTAATCAGCCGCAGGTTGATTATCCCCCGCCTCCATGAACGCCCCGATATTCTCCAGCGGCGTCTCCGGCGGCAGATCGCAGCCCGTGCTCAGCAGGAAGTTCGGATACCCTGCCATCTTATCGACCAGCGCCCTCACCGCCTCCCTGACCTCCTCCGCCGTCCCCTCGACCATCACCGCCACCGGGTCGACGTTCCCGATCAGCACCACGTCCTCCGGCACCCGCTTGATAATCTCCCCAAAGTCCAGCGCCGAGTCGAGACTCAACCCCTGCGCTCCTGTCTCACACATCCCCTCGATCAGGTGATTCGTGTTCCCGCAGATGTGCAGAATCGGCGCTGCCTCCACCGCCTCGAATATCTGCCTGACGTACCCCCCGGAGAACTCCCGGAACGCGTCCGGCGAGATGAACGACGCGGTCGGCTCCAGCACCGCGATCACCTCTGCCCCGGCCTCGTCATACGCCTTCGCCACCCTGACGATCACCTCCGTTGCGAATTCCAGGCACGCGCGCACCAAGTCGGGATTCAGGATCGTCGCCATCGAGATTTCGCTCGCCCCCATCATCAACCCGGCCAGCGTAAACGGCCCGACCGTGTACGCGCCGACCACGCAGTCGACCGACTCGCGCAGCCGTCTTACAACGTCGACGTATACCCGCACCCGCGCATCCTCCAGCGGTTCGACGATCCGCAGCGCGTCGATGTCGCCGATCTCTTTCACCGGGTGATCGACCACCGTCGGCGATTCGTTCAGCGGGAACGTCACCGGTAGCCCGACCGCCCCTGCCTCGACCGCCAGGTCCATGAACGGGAACATCACGTCCGGCCTGAACCGCTCGTACAGCGCCTTCAGCGTCCTGATTTGCATCTCTGCGTTGAATTCGTTCTGCCAGATCGTCGATCCCGTCAGCTTGATCCCCGGATACCCCATCAGGGGGGCCACCACCCGCCTGTCCGCCTGCGTCATAATATCTATCAGAGCCATCTTCTCTTCTTCCTTACCTGTACTCTGCATAGGCTTATATTGTTGTATGCAGATTTACAAAACAGACCATGTCAAACAAGGCCAACCCACCTGCCCCCTTGGGGGAAGTGGCGGGTCGAAGACCCGTCGAAGGGGGTGGGAAGAACCCCCGACAAAAACCATCACAGCACGGCAATCAGCACCGGACAAAACCTTTTTCCTTTATCCTTTTTTCTTTTTCCTTCCGCCTAATACCACCCGTACTCCTGCCATGCCTCCCACATCGCGATGATGTTCTCCGGCGGCACGTCGGCCTGAATGTTGTGCACTGTATTGAATACATACCCGCCGCCGGGTGCCAGCGCCTCGATGTTTCGCCTCACGTCGTCCTTCACCTGCTGCGGACTGCCGCCGGGCAGCACACCCTGCGTATCGACCCCGCCGCCCCAGAAAACGAGGTCACTCCCGAACTCGCGCTTCAACTCGACCGGGTCCATCTGTGCCGCCCGGATATGCACCGGGTTGATGATCTCGACCCCGATCTCGATGAAATCCGGCAGCAGCGGGCGCACATTCCCGCACGAGTGGAACATCCGCTTCGCCTGCGGAGCCAGTTCCCCGACCCGATCCAGGATTTCTTTCCAGCGCGGTTTGAGCTGATCGCGGAACATTCGCGGCGATATAAGCTGCGACTGCTGCGTCCCGTAATCGTCGGCGTGCATAATCACGTCGACCACGTCGCCCAGTTCCGGCAGCGCCATTTCCCAGAACGCCAGTTTGAGTTCTTTCAGCTTGTCGAACACCACCCCGATCACCTGCTTGTTCGATGCCATCATGATCAGGCAGTTCTCCATCCCCACCACCCGCTGCGCGAATTCGAACAGCCCGGCGAACGGGTCTTTGATCACCACCCCATACCCCGCTGCTCGATATTCTTCTGCTTTGTCTCGCAGCCCTTCGATCCGCTTCGGATCGGCCATATCCGGCCAGTCATGTTTTTCGATGTCCCCCACGCTGACATCCGGCCCCGACAGCGGCACTTTGACGATGCTGAAGTACAGACCATCCGGCTTGAACCGCTGGTATGTGATCCCCCACTCGTCGTGATACTCCCAGCAGTCCCCCGCGTCTTCCACCCTGATCTGCCAGTTGTGGCTGTTCAGCGGGAACAACCCCCGCACGTCGATCCCCAGCTTGTTGATCACGTCCCCGTCGGGCAGCGCTAATTGCTGGATCGTGTCGCACAATGTGATCTCGACCGGAGTCAGCCCCAGCGCTTCCCGCAGGTTTCGATACGCCACCACGTGGATGCCGCTGATCTGTGTACTCCCCATATCGAACGGAATCCGATCCGGCTCCCGGTGATCTAACGTTGTCAGCAGTCGTTCGCGCGAGTCCATTCGATTCTCTCCTTCGTTACGCCCCGTAGCCCCGATACCGCTCGACCACTTCCGCCATCGCGAAGATATTGTCGTCTGGTG
The DNA here is from genome assembly GCA_016926255.1 of Anaerolineae bacterium. Lineage (GTDB taxonomy): Bacteria > Chloroflexota > Anaerolineae > Aggregatilineales > UBA3940 > JAFGOY01. The sequence continues at coordinate 2,807 of JAFGOY010000066.1, forward strand.
TGCCATGATCCATATTGATGCAGCACACCCCCACCTTGTCCAGCGGTCCCGCCGCCAGCAGCAGTTGTTCCGTATCGGCGGAGATCTCCTCCGGCGAGCGTTGGAGCATCCGCACCGGGCTGAGCCGCAGATTCAGGAACGAGTCCGGCAGTGCCGCCCGGCTTTCCGCCGCATCCGACCCCCACCCCACTTCGGCATAGGCCAGCGGCAGTTCAGCATATACCGCCGCGACCCGGTGCAGGTTGTCCCCGCAGTGATGTATCCCATACGGCTGGATTCGCTCCGCCATCTGCTGCTCGATTTCCAGTTGTATCTCCCGGTAGCTCTTCGGCGATATCATCTGCACCGAGCAGTTGGCATGCAGAAACATCGCCGGATCGACCCGTTCCACCATTCGATTCACTGAGATCGAGCAGCTTCCCGTCCGCTCCCTGACGGCCAGCGCCACGTCGACGATCAACTCCCCGATCATGTTCAGCAGCCGCTTTACTCGATCCGGCGCCTCGTAGAAATCCATGAATACCTGCTGCCCGTACAGGTGATAGGCCGTATTCAGCAGCCCGTCGGTATTGACGTCCCCCACCACCGAGCCATATTCGCCTTCCAGCCTGTCCATATCGGCGAGCAGTTCTTTCATCGGCCAGGTCGTTTTGAAGTCCGGTTTTTCCAGCGCCTCGACCTGTTCTACTGTCAGCTTGAGCGGTAAGGGTTGGGGCGCGGCGTCCACCGCAAATTCTATCTCTGCCCCCAGCAGCGCCGGGATCACGAATCCCCCCGCCACGTGCATCGACCCGATCACCGGGCGCGGCTGCGGATCGGCTTCTCCCATCCCGATGCTGCCGAAGCGATCATACAGCACCCGCCGCATTGTCACGTCGTTCTCGATGCGCGTATCCGCATCCATATAGAACGCCGAGTCGAACGCAATCCCCGCCGCGTGATGCCACCAGTTGGGATTGAAAACCATCTCGATCGGCAGGAATTCTTCCCCGCGAGTCATGATCGGTGCCTCATTTCTGCATACTCAACACTTTACCTGACACAAAGCCAACCTTGATCGCCCCCTGTGGGGGATGGATGTTTTGGCTACGCCAAAACTCCCAGTAATCCGCCTGCGGCGGATTAACGATGGCGAACCGAATGTTTGTCAGAGGGGGTGCTCCGCCACGCACAAAACACAGAACGTCATGATCGCCCCCAAGTTTGGGGGAGATGGGCGACGTAGTCGGGCAGAGGGGGTTGCTCTTTGCCCACAAAGATGTGAGTCTGCTCCCTCTCCCTGATAGGGGGAGGGCTGGGGGAGGGGGTTGCGCTCACGCTTTCTACACAAGAGCTTTTTCCCTTCTTTGCGTCCTTTGCGATCTCTGCGGTTAAACTTCCGCCAGCCGCCGCGCCAATCGAATCGCCTCCCGCGCATCGACCGCGTACCCGTCCGCCCCGATCTTCTCCGCAAATCCCTGCGTGATCGGTGCGCCGCCGACCATAATCTTCACCGAGTCCCGCAGCCCGGCCTGCCGGAACGCCTCGACTGTCGCTTCCATTTGCGGCGCGGTCGTCGTCAGCAGTGCCGATATCGCCACGAGTTTAGGTTCGTTTTTGTTCGCCTTCTGCACGAATGTCTCCGGCGCGACGTCGACTCCCAGGTCGACCACCTCGAAGCCGCTTCCTTGCAGCATCATCCCCACCAGGTTCTTCCCAATGTCGTGCATGTCACCCTTCACCGTCCCGATCAGCACCGTCCCCGCCGATTTCACGTCCGTATCGACCAGCAGCGGGTGTAGAATGTTCAGCCCGGTCTGCATCGCCCGCGCCGCGACCAGCATCTCAGGCACGAAGAACGCCCCGCACTCGAACTGCTCCCCGACCTCGTCCATCGCTGCGATCAACTGTTCCTGGAGCAGTACATCCGGGGCCGCTCCCGCTTTCAATGCCGCCTCCACCCCTGACGCCACGCCCTCGATATCGCCGTTCACTACCGCGTTGAAGATGCTGTTTGATTCATCGCTCATGATGATTCTCCTCGTCAACTCACTTCGCCCGGTGTCTGTCGGACGAAAATGTCTTTCGTTAGCACGCCGGATACGTTTGCGGGCAATACCCGACCACCCGCACCCTGTCCGGGCCGGTTTTCTTGTCTGGCCGATCCCGCCGCCGGGGTCAATTTCTCACCATACCCCACCACCCGGCCAACTTATCGATTATTCACTGCCGCTTTTCTTTGCGAACGCCTATACTATAAAATCGCCTCGTAGGGGCAGGGCTTGTCCCTGCCCTCCCCGGTCGACCGCAGGTCGACCTATCGCTTGTAGCCTGGGGATTTTGCTCTTTTGCAAATAAGGTAAGCGAAATCAGCGTACAAACCGCGAGATTCTGTTCCCTCTCCCTTGAGGGGGAGGGACAGGGAGGGGGTGATAGCAACTGGAACACAGTTGCCAACGGTGCGGTTCCTTACGCTGCTATTTTGTACGCCAGGTTCCCCCGATCTTAGCCCGGCGGCTTCAGCCCCGGGCCTGATAGACTACCGGTACGCCTCCGGCACATACGCCGCCAGCTTCACCTCGGCGAAAATCGGCTCGAACCGCGTGAACCGCTGAATCCCATCCACCACCGGAATCGAAGGCCACCCTTCCCCGATCAATGGCCGCGCATACTTCACGAACGCGTCGGTCACGTCCACCCGTGACTCCGCGATCCATGCCCCAGGCAGCGACCGCTCCGAATTGGCGACCAGTTCCAGCGGCACTTTGTCGTAGCGAACCTGGTAGATATCGCCCGCTTCCCGCAGAATCGTCGACATGTACCCGGAGCCGTCTTTGGCAGCGATCTCCACCGCCTTCTGCCCCACTTTGTACGCTTCCTCCATGTCCACCGTCGAGGCGTTGATCATGCTGTGGCGCTGGTCGGTACCGGCGACGTTGAACCGCGCTTTTCCGCTGGCGGCCAGCCCGACCTCGTTCAGGACGTTGACAATCGTCTGCGCGACGGTAGTCTTGCTCGCCGAGAACTCCGTGTGCCCGAACATGTCTTTGACTGCACCGATGTCGCCCACGTCGAAGCCTTCGCTGACCACCACGATAGCCCGACCGCGTGCCTTGAGCAGGTCGTTGACCCGGTCGACCAGTTCTTCCATCGTGATGTTCGATTCCTTCATCACGATCAGCATCGGCATTTCGCGCTTCGGATCGGCCAGCCGCGCCGCCGCCGGGATGAACCCGATCTTCCGCCCCATTGCCTGCATGACCAGCACCGGGTCCGCCGGGCACGACCCCGCGTTTTCTTCGTTCGCGTTCTGCACGTTTAGCGCCCAGTACCGGGCAACACTCCCATAGCCAGGCGTATGGTCGATCAGCTTGAATTCGCTGTCTCCCACATCATTGTCGATTGTTTTCGGCACGCCCACCGCCACCAGGTCGAGGCCGCGCTCGTGCGCCAGCTTTGCGACCTTGTTCGCAGTGTCCATCGAGTCGTTGCCGCCGTTGTAGAAGAAGTACCCGACGTCGTGCGCCTTGCACACTTCGACCACCCGCTCGAAGTCTTCCTGCTGGTGCGCTTTGAGCTTGTACCGGCACGTCCCGATTGCTCCTGCCGCCGGAGTTACGCTCAGCAGCGCGATCTCCTCGTCGGTCTGCGCCGATAAATTCAATAGTTCCTCTTTTAATACGCCCTCGATCCCGTGATACCCGGCGTATATCGTCCCGAACCTGTTCGGGTAGGCCCGGCACCCGTCGATCACCCCGCGCAGCGACGCATTGATCACCGGCGTCGGCCCGCCGCTCTGCGCCACGATTACATTCTTCGCTTTACCCACCGCTTATCTATCTCCCACTTTCTATGATCTTTTTGAAAGACTCTTACTCGTATAACCCCACCTGCCCCATCTCTGCCCCCTGAAAGGGGGAAGTGGCGAACCGAAGGTTCGTCGAAGGGGGTGGGGTGATCGCCCCCAAAGCTGGGGGAGATGCCGAACCGCAGGTTCGTCAGAGGGGGTTTCCTTTGCGTGGACGTTTCGCCGCAGACGAAACTCCTAAACGACCGAAAGGTCGTCGTCCTCTGCGCCCTTTGCGGTTAGCTAACCCTCCGGCGCGACACCCATATCGACCCACTCGGTATGGAACGATCCTTCCTGATCCACCCGCCGATACGTGTGCGCCCCGAAGTAGTCCCGCTGCGCCTGGGTCAGATTCGCGGGCAGCCGCTCGCTCCGGTACCCATCGAAATACGCCAGCGCCGAACTGAACGCCGGGGCCGGAATCCCGCTCATCGCCGCCCAGCCGACCACTTTTCGCAGTGCCCCCTGCCGTTCCTCGACCGCCTTCCCGAATTCCGAATCCATCAGCAAATTACTGAGATCGGGTTTCCGGTCGAACGCTGCCTTGATGTCGTTCAGGAATTTTGCCCGGATGATGCACCCGCCGCGCCAGATGGTGGCGATTGCGCCCATGTTCAGGTTATAGCCGTACTCTTCGCTCGCCGTCTTCATCAGCGCGAACCCCTGCGCGTACGAGCAGATTTTCGCCGCGTACAGCGCATCCCCCACCGCCTTGATGACCTCGTCCCGGTCGGCATCGATCCCCGGCTCCGGCCCGCTCAGCACCTTCGACGCGGCGACGCGTTCGTCCTTATACGCCGAGATGATCCGTGCCTCGACCGCCGCATTGATTGTTGGAGTCGGTGCTCCCAGGTCGAGAGCATTCTGTGATGTCCACTTGCCGGTGCCCTTTTGTTTCGCCTCGTCCAGAATCACGTCGACCAGCGGCTTACCGCTGATCTCGTCCACGCGGGCAAAGATATCCCGTGAAATCTCGATCAGGTACGATTCGAGTTCACCCGCGTTCCAGTCCGCGAACACCTCGTGCAGTTCCGCCGCAGTCAATCCCAATCCGCGATGCAGGATGTCATACGCCTCGGCGATCAACTGCATATCGCCATACTCGATCCCGTTATGCACCATCTTGACGTAGTGACCCGCCCCGCGCGGCCCGATGTGCGTCACGCATGGCACCCCGTCGACCTTCGCCGCTATTGCTTCGAAGATCGGCTTGACCAGCGCCCACGCTTCGTCCTGACCGCCCGGCATAATCGACGGCCCCCACAGTGCGCCGTATTCCCCGCCGCTCACCCCCGTCCCGATGTAGACGATCCCCATCGCTTCGAGATCGGCGGCCCGGCGTTCCGTGTCGGTGAAATGCGTATTGCCACCATCGATCAGCAGGTCGCCCGCCGCAAGCTGCGGCTTCAGGCCGTCGATCACCGCATCGACCGGTTTCCCGGCTGGCACCATCATCATGATCCGCCGTGGAGTCTCCAATGCCTCGATGAACGCTTCGAGCGTCCCGCACGCCACCAGTTTCTTGTCCTCTCGCCCCTTCGTAAACCCCTCGACCTTCTCTTCATCCAGGTCGTATCCGGCCACCCGGTAGCCGTTCCGCTCGATGTTCAGGGCCAGCATTTGACCCATCACACCCAATCCAACCAGTCCAAAATTCGCTTTATCCATTGACCGCTTCCTTCTATCTGATCCTATCTAGGTCTGGTGTTTTGCCCTCAGTTTTTCAAGTCCCCTCGCCCTGAGGGAGAGGGGATTTAGGGGTGAGGGCACATTTGTGCCATCTGTGAAATCTGTGGATTTCCTCCCGGTGCTGAAGTACCGGGCTAAATCCCTTTTTTCTTTCTTTGCGTCCTCTGCGATCTCTGCGGTTAGTCCTCTTTTAACCTGTATAGCGTCTCCCCTGCCCGATGCACCACCAGCACGCCCTGATCCTCCCGGCCCTCCCACTCGCCGATGTCGATCTCCGCCGGGTCCATATACCCCAGGTTCAGCCGCTCGCACCGATCTTTCGGAATCCCCGTTGCCAGAGTCACCGTGATGTTCGGAGTTTCGACCCCCGTCTCTGAGTCGTAGCTCCCCCCACCCCTCAGGTGAGTCGAGTGCGCCAGCACCCCCCACGGATACCCCTTGAATCGATCCCACTGCTTGACGAAGTAGTCCCTTACATGGTAGCCGATCTCGTCGAGTATCTTCCCATGCGTATACGATATCTCGTCGATATGCGGCGCGTAGATCACCACCTCGCCGCCAACCGCGATCACCGGCTCCATCTTGTACATCCCTTTGGCCGCCGTCCAGATATCGTCATACATCTCCGGCATGATCGACAGCACCCGCTGATACGGCTCATCGACCGTCTTGATGTGCAGCTTCGCCGAGAGTTCCACCGCTTCCGGCCACGCTTCTTCATACGATCCGCAGTACAGCCCGGCCAGCCCATGATGCGTGACCACCATATTGAGGAACAGCGCATCCACTCCCACCATCTCATACGCCCGGTCGATCACCGCCCGCACCGGAGTCTCCCGCAGCCCGATCGTCCCCAGGATCGTCGCCAGCGCCCCGACCCAGTGTGTCAGGTTGATCACCTCCGGCCCGGAGATGCCGGGGAAGAAGTACTTCGTCCCCGCCGAAAATCCGACCACTTCGTGCGGGAACACCGGCCCCAGCACGAAGACCTGATCGGTGTCGAACACCATCCGGTTGACTGTCACCGCAGCGCCCTGCGACAGCATCCCGCCGGTCAGCTTCTCGACCTCCGCCGCGGTGATCTCCCCCACCGTTTTGAAGGTCTCCGCTTTCTGCCACTCGTGGTTGAATATATTAGTGTGGGAAAAAGTCGTCCTTCGCTCTTCCGCCGTGACACCCACCAGCCGGTTGATTGCATCCTCGTCCATTGGCTGATGCGTTCCCAGCGCGATCAAAAAATCCAGCGCCTCGACGCGCCCCGCAAACTGCTCGCGCAGTAGTCGGAAGAACATCGGAATCGGTGCCGTCCGCGTGCTGTCCGGGATGATTACCAGCACCCGCTTCCCATCCAGATTTATCTGCCCCAGAAACTCGGCCAGTATCGTCGATACTTCCCCGCGTCCCATGAACCGATCTGCGTACCCTTCACCGATTACCATGTCGCCAACAATACCTCATCTCGTACGGGCGCAGCGTGCTGCGCCCTTTGGATGGTTTAGCCCGGCGGCTTCAGCCCCGGGCTTCTATGCGATCCCCACGCACAAATCGAGCACCTCTTGATCGCCCCCAGGTTTGGGGGAGATGGCGCGCAGCGACAGAGGGGGCCGTGAACGCTTCGCCGCAGCCAGATGGACGTTTTGACAAAGTCAAAACTCCTATTAACCGGCATTCTTGCCGGTTATCCAGGGCGGCACCTCCGGCAGATACCGCTCATACGCCTCGATCAGCCCCGCCTCGTACGCACCCTCGTATGTCCCCTCTAAAAATCGATGCAGCGCCTCGTCATAGAACCGCTTCCACGATTTCTCTTCCTGCCCTGGATTGATCGGGTAGAACAGCGCATCGTTTGCCCGCGCCGCCCGCATATCTCCCGGCGCATCCCCGATCATCAGGATATGATCCGGCGAATACTTCCCCCCGGCGGCCAGTTCCAGGTGCAGCGCCTTCTTACCCATCTCCTGCCCGGCGATCACCCGCACGTACTGCGCGATATCGTGCTCGTGCCATTCCCGCGTCAATGCCTCGACCGGCGTCGCCGACACCACGATCATGTCTGCCTTATCGGACAGGAATTCCAGGCTCTCTCTCAGATATGGGTACGGCGGGATATTGTGAACCATATCGGCCACCGTCTCATTGACCGCCGTTGTCCACGCCCACCCGGTATCCAGTTCCGGGTCGCTGTGTTCGGCCATATACGCTTTCAGCCCGTCGTTGCTCTTCGGAAAGTTCTCATCCTCGATGAACGCCCGCAGCACATTCGCATCCGGCGGCTCGAACCCCCGCGCCTGCACTTCGGCGCGTTCTCGCAGCAGGTCGAACACCATTACCAGCGCGGGCCACCGGTTGATCCCCCGCCACTTCGAATACAGGTTCACGAATTCCGCCGCTTCCCGCGCATACTTCGATACCGGCTGTAAGCCCCAGTGCTTGATTGTATTGGGCGCGAAGCACTCTTTATGCTTGATCTCCATCGTGTCGAACGCGCACCCATCCGAGTCGATCCCGATGAAATAGTCATGTTGTGGTTCAAGCTCCGCCAGTGGTCGGGCGGGTTCAGGATAATCTGTCATCATTCTCTCCTGTTGACACAAGCCGCATCGCGGCCTTCTTTCAAAGATACCCTTACGAAAATAGGAACTTACCGTCCCATTTTTTCTTCTTTCTTTTTCCTTCTTTGCGCCCTCTGCGTCCTTTGCGGTTAGCTGTTTTTCCCCTTTACTCGCGTGGACGTTTCGCCGCAGGCGAAACTCCTGAGCGGCTTAAAAGGCCGCTAAACACCCCGAAGGGTTCGCTCTCTGCGTGGACGTTTCGCCGCAGGCGAAACTCCTGAGCGGCCCAAAAGGCCGCTAGACGCCACTGAACGCCGAGAACCCCCCGTCAATCGGCACGACGATCCCCGTAACAAACCCCGACATGTCGGACAGCAGCCAGAAGATCGTTCCCATCAAATCCTCCGGCACCCCGAATCGCCCCATCGGTGTATGCGCGATGATCGTCTTGCCCCGGTCGGTCAGTTCGCCGGAGTCTTTGTCGGTGAGCAGGAACCGGTTCTGTTCGGTCATAAAGAACCCCGGCGCAATCGCATTGACCCGGATCTCCGGCGAATATTCGTACGCCATGTGTACCGCCAGCCACTGCGTAAAATTGCTCACCCCGGCTTTCGCCGCCGAGTAAGCCGGAATCCGCGTCAGGGGCCGGAAGGCGTTCATCGACGAGATGTTGAGGATCACCCCGCGTTTTTGCTTTGCCATTTCCTGCCCGAATATCTGGCTCGGTAGAATCGTCCCCACGATGTTCAGATTGAAAACAAATTGCAGCGCATCCCCCGGCAGATCGAAGAAAGACAGATCGTCGCTTGTCGTTGCCCTCGGATTGTTTCCCCCCGCCGCATTGATCAGCCCATCTATCGCGCCGAATTCCTCCAGCACGATCTCCTTCGCCTCGACCAGCGTCTCGCGTTTCAGCACATCCCCGAAGACGACCTTTGCCCGTCCGATTCCCTTGTCCAGTCGATCCTTCAGCCGGTCGGCCATCGCCGGTTCCCGGTCGAGGATGACCACGTTCGCCCCGGCTTCCACCAGTGCGCACGACATCTCCCCACCCAGCACCCCCGCTCCGCCGGTAATCGCTATCGTCTTTCCTTGAAAATCGTACCCCTCATAATTCATCGACGGCTGTCCTGATGCACTATATTTCGCAAACCTGTCTGTCGTAACATTCCGCCTCGTAGGGACGCTCCTCGCAGTCGCCCTCTAGCCTGGGAACTTCTTCCATGCCAACCCACTTGCCCCCTTTAAGGGGGAAATGTCCCGCAGGGACAAAGGGGGTGCTCCACCACGCGCAAAACACACAACACCCTGATCTCCCCCGCAGGGGGCGATGGCGAACCTGTGGTTCTTCATCAGGGGGCTGAACGTTCTGACGCAGCCGGAACCCCTGTTAATTGGCCTTCGGCCAGTTACAGCTTATACGCCCGCTTCGCCAATCGATACACCATATCGATCACCATCTCCCGCGCATCCCCCATATCGATCATCCCCCTGACCACCAATCCGGCCAGCCAGTCGGCGCTCGCCCGACGCCACACGTCGTGCCGTGCCGGAATCGATGGGAATGCCCGTGTATCGTCGTTGAACCCGACCGTGTTGTACAGCCCGGCTGTTTCCATCACCTGGTCGAAGTATCGACGCATCCCGTTGATGCTGTCATGGAACCACCACGGCGGCCCGATCCGCAGCGCCGGGTAATGGCCCGCCAGCACCGCCAGCTCCCGCGCATACGTCGATTCGTCCAGCGTAAACGCGATCAGCGTCAGCCGCGGGTCGTTTCCGTATTCGTTCAGCAGCGGGCGCAGATTGTTCGTAAACTCCGACCGCACCGGTATATCGCAGCCCTTGTCCGCCCCGAACCGATCGGCCACCACCGGGTTGTGATTCCGCATCGAGCCAACGTGGAACTGCATCACCAGCCCATCCTCGATGCTCATCCGCGCAAATTCCATGATCATATGTGCCCCGAACCGGTTCGAGTCCTCCGGCGTGATCGCCCCGCGCAGCGCATTCTGGAAGATCGTATCGGCTTCAGCCATACTCAATTCGGCAGTAGTTGCCAGTATCGCCGCGTGATCCGTCGCCGACGCTCCCATTTCTTTGAAATACGCCCGCCGGTTCTCCAGCGCCTCGATGTACGCCCCATACGACCCGATATCGACCCCGCTAATTTTGCTCAGCGCGTCGATATTTTCTCTCCAGCCCGCCATCATCATATTGACCACCGCATCGGGCCGGAAGGTCGGCCTTACGTCGCCGCCCCACCCCGACGCCTTGATCGCCTTGTGATGATCCAGCGGATCGGTCGCCCCGTCTGTCGTACACAGCACTTCGATATTGAACCGTTCGAACAGCGCCCTCGGCTTGAATTCAGGAGTCGCCAGCTTTTCGGCGATCTGATCGTAAATCCTCTGGGCCGACTCACCCGTCAGCTTTTCGTTGACCCCGAACACGTTGACCAGTTCCTCGGTCAGCCATATCCCGCTTGGAGTCCCCCGGAACAGCCAGAAGTTGTCGGCAAATATCTGCCAGATTTTCCGGTGATCCGTTTCCACCTCGCCCCCATCGATCCGGGGCACCCCCAGGCTTTCCAGCGCGATCCCCTGCGAGTACAGCATCCTGAACACGTAATGGTCGGGGATAATCAATAGTTGGGTCGGCGATCCGAAGCTTGCCTCCGGGTCAGATAACAGCGTCGGATCGACGTGTCCATGCGGGCATATCAGCGGCATTTCCGCCGCCGCCTCGTACAACTCGACCGCCAGCCGCCGCTGCGCCGGGTCCGGGTCGAAAAATCTGTCTGGTGCTAATTCCAGTTTTTTCCCGCTCACCTGTCGGTCCTCTCTACGCTCTACCCAATATAGATGATCCCTGCATTGCCGCTGCCACTCCGAGCCACGCTCAACCCACACACCACCCTGATCGCCCCCTGTGGGGGAGATGTCTCCGCAGGAGACAGAGGGGGTGCTTCGCCACGCTCAAATCACACACCACCCTGCTTCTCCCTCTCCCTGAGGGAGAGGGCCGGGGTGAGGGCTTCACTTCCCCAAATACTCGCAGGCAACTGCAATTAATACTTGGCAGTTGCCACCGCCTCGACCAGCGCGTCGATATTCTCCGGCGGCGTCTCCATCGATACCCCGCCGCCAAACGACAGGATCATCCCGCCGCCCGGCGCGGCCTTCTCTAAACACTCTATCGCTTTCGCCTTGACCTGCTCCGGCGTGCCCCGCACGCCTAAACCCAGCGGCGCGACATTCCCCATCAGCGCCACCCGGTGACCCATCTTCGCCTTCACCTCGGCGATGTCCACCTCGTGGCTGAAGTTGAATACATCGAAGTTAGCCTCGGCCAGCTTCTCCAGCAGGTGCTTGCACGGCGTGTCGTTGTGATACACCCGCACCAGCCCATCGAACTCGTCGAATATCCGCCGCAGATGCTTGTGAATCTGCTTTTCGTACGTTCTCGGCGATACCATACCGACCAGATCATCGAGCACCATGATCCCTTCCGGGGCACTCAATGTATCGAGCTGCGCGTGCAGCCACCGGATGATCGTCGTCGTGATCGTATCGAGAATCCCGTCGATCACCTCCGGCTGCTCGACCAGCCCCATCATCAGCGGCGTCACCCCGAACAGCCACGACGCAACCGTCATCGGCCCGCGTGAGCAGACCATTTTGATATTCAGTCCTTCGGCCTGGAGCTTTTTCTCCATCACCTCATACAGCCGCAGCACGAACGGCATCAACCCGTCTTCCTGCGGATCGGCAGGCTTGATCCCCACCCAGTGATTGATATCGTCGACTACCGGCTCGATTGAGGGCGGTCGATCCCGGTGGACGTGCAGCTTCGCCCCGAATGCCGATGGCTCGGCGGCCATCCCATACTCGACCCAGAACCCTGGAATCCACACCACGTCCGGGAACCGTTCCAGCAGTCCCATGTTGATCTTCAACCACTGGTCGGGGAACAGGAAATAATCCCGCGTATCGATCCTGGCATAGCCGGGCAGCCACGGACTGTCGACAATCAATGCCACCGGAACCCGTTCCGGTTCCCCTAATTTGGCCGCTTTTTTAAAATCGTCCCACCGGTCACTCATCAACCAGACTCCTTACCGTTATATTTCTGATCCCACCTCGTAGGGGCATCCCTGTGCGACCAGAGGTCGCCGGTGCCCAGGAATCCCCTGTTATAATCCCGAATCTCACACTTCGTGCCTGCTCCCTCTCCCTGATAGGGGGAGGGCTGGGGAGGGGGTGAAACCACTGCCGCCCCTACCTGCCCCCTGAAAGGGGGAAGTGGCGAACCGAAGGTTCGTCGAAGGGGGTTGGGAAAGGTCGAAAGAGGTTCCCCCGACTCAAATCCCCGTCAGGCTCAGTTCTTCCGCAAAATGGCATGCCGACCAGTGATTCTCCTTCAACTCTCGCCACTCCGGCACCTGTACCGAACATACATCCTGCGCATACCGGCAGCGTGGATGGAACTTGCACCCCGATGGCGGGTTGGCCGGGCTGGGAATGTCACCGGGCAGCAGAATCCGCTTGCTCTTCTCATCCGGATCGGTGCGCGGCACCGCCGACAGCAGCGCCTCGGTGTACGGGTGCAGCGGATTCGCGTACAGCTCGTCCGCCGCCGCCAGCTCCACGATCTTCCCCAGGTACATCACCGCCACCCGGTCGCTGATATGTTCCACCACCGACAGGTCATGCGCGATGAACAGGTACGTCAGCCCGAATTCGTGTTGCAGGTCTTCCAGCAGGTTGATCACCTGCGCCTGCACCGATACGTCCAGTGCCGATACCGGCTCGTCGGCGACGATCAGCCGGGGCCGCAGCGCTAATGCCCGCGCGATCCCGATCCGCTGCCGCTGCCCCCCGCTGAACGCGTACGGGTAGCGGTTCATGTGCTGAGCCTTCAACCCGACCGCTTCCAACAGGTCGCGCACCCGATCCTTGCGTTCGACAGTATCGGCGATCCCGTGAATTTGCAGCGGTTCGCTGATGATGTCGAACACCGTCATGCGCGGGTTTAGCGACGAGAACGGGTCCTGGAAGATGATCTGCATTTCCCGCCGGAACGCTTTCAGTTCGCTTTTCGGGATGTCCATCACATTCACCAGGTTGCCGTTGCACCGGTACAGCACGTCGCCCTCGGTCGGCTCGATGGCCCGCAGGATCAACCGCCCGGTGGTCGTCTTTCCACACCCCGATTCCCCCACCAGTCCCAGCGTTTCGCCCTCCCGGATGAAAAAGTTCACCCCGTCGACGGCCTGCACGTGGCCCACCACCTGCCGCAGGAACCCGCGTTGGATCGGGAAGTATTTCTTCAGGTTCCTGACTTCCATCAGCACTTGTTGTTGTGTTTCACTTCTTGCACTGTCATTCATTAGAGTATCCACCCGGTGACTCATCGTTTCACAGATACAGCGTACAGCGAACCTTGTGCCCCGACTCGACTTCGAGCAGCGGTACGTGTCCTTCGCATTCAGGTCGTTTGGGGGCCGGGCAGCGCGGGTAGAACGGGCACCCGCTCGGCACCGAGAAAGGATCGGGCACGCTGCCGGGGATGGGTGACAGCCGGTCCTTGATCCGGCTTCCCAGTTTCGGGATCGACCGCAGCAGCCCGACCGTGTACGGGTGCAGCGGTCGATGGAATATCGAGCGGACATCGCCGCTTTCCATCACCTGCCCCATGTACATCACGTCGACCCGGTCCGCCATCTCCGCGATCACCCCCAGGTTGTGTGTGATCACCAGGATCGCTGTCCCGAATTCATCCTGGAGCGCCTTCATCAGTTCGATGATCTGCGCCTGGATTGTCACGTCCAGCGCGGTCGTCGGCTCGTCGGCGATCAGCAGCGCCGGGTTGCACGACAGCGCCATAGCGATCATCGCCCTCTGCCGCATCCCGCCTGAGAACTGGTGTGGGTAGGAGTCGTAAACACGGTTGGCCTGAGCGATCCCCACCTGTTCCATCATGTAGATTGCCCGATCTCTGGCCTCTTCCGCGCTCACATCCTGGTGAAGCTCCACCGCCTCCGCGATCTGGCTCCCAACGGTATGTACCGGCGACAGCGAGGTCAGCGGCTCCTGGAAGATCATGGCGATCTCATTCCCGCGAATGCCTCGGATCAGGTCACCGTCTGGTTCGACCGTCGTCAGGTCGACAGACGGTTCGCCGTCGCCCCGGTTGTAGAGAATCTCCCCGCTGACGATCCGCCCGTTTTTCGAGAGCAGCCGCATGATCGAGTACGCGGTCACGCTCTTGCCGCTCCCCGACTCCCCAACCAGCCCCAGCGTTTCAGCGGTCCTGATCTCCAGCGATACGTCATTGACCGCTCTCACAACGCCATCAAGCGTATCGAAATGGGTCTGCAAGTTCTTCACATTGATAATGGTTCGATGTTGGTTGTTATTATCCATAATGCCTACTCAAGACTCCGCCACTCAGATTCGGTGATTGTCCCCCTTTGTAAGGGGGGGGACAGCATCTCGTCCAGGCGAGATGCAGGGGGGGCTAATTCTTAAGGTTCAACACGCACACTCTTAACCAATCCCCCGCCTCGTGGGGCGGGGCTTGTCCCCGCCCTCCCTGTCGACCGTCAGGTCGACATATCGTTTTTAGCTTGGGGATTTATCCCCAGGTTCCCCCTGTTCGCCCCCGCCTGTCCCCATATCTGTCCCCTTGAAGGGGGAAGTGGCGCGCAGCGCCGTAGGGGGTAGAACGCGGCGGGTCGCAGCCTGACTGATTGATATTCTAAAGCAGACTGCTCCCTCTCCCTGAGGGAGAGGGTTGGGGTGAGGGCTAAACACCACCCCCAGCCCGATGGACGTTTTGGCAAAGCTATTAATCAACTCCTGTTAAGCGGCAAATTTACCGCTTATCTACAACGTATACGGGTCCGATGCATCCCGCAGACCGTCCCCCAGGAAGTTGAACGCCAGGATCGCGATCACGATTGCCAGCGCCGGGGTAAACACCCACGGGTACAATCCGATTGACTGGAGGTTCTGTACCTCTTTCAACAGCACCCCCCAGCTTGTGATCGGAGGCCGCAGCCCCAACCCCAGGAAGCTCAGCGCCGTCTCCGCCAGGATCATCGAGGGCATTGCCAGCGTCGCCACCACGATGATGTGGCTGAACGTCGCCGGGATCAGGTGCCGGAAGATGATCCGTGCATCGCTTGCACCGGCCAGTTTCGCTGCCAGGACATAGTCCTCGTTCCTGATCGACAGCACCTTGCCGCGAAGCTGGCGCGCCAGCCATGTCCACCCGATCACCGACAGGATCAGCGTGACCACGAAATACGTCCGCAGCGGTGGCCAGTGATCGGGCACCGCCGCCGAGAGCGCCATCCACAGCGGGATCGACGGGAACGACCGCACCAGTTCGATCAATCGCTGGATCAGGTTGTCGATCCACCCGCCGTAATACCCCGACACCACCCCCAGTATCGTTCCGAAAGTCAGGCTCATCAGCACACCCAGCAGCCCGATGGTCAGCGACACCTGTGCCCCGTAGAGAATGCGCGAGAACATATCGCGTCCCTGCCGGTCGGTGCCCAGCAGCGCCACCATCCCGTCTTCCGTGCCAAACAGGTGGACATCGGTTTCGAACAGCCCGATCAGTTTATACGTCTCACCATGCACAAAGTACGTGATCGGTATCACCACGTCCTTGTTTTCTGTATAGTGCTTGCGCAGGTTCTCGTCGACTTCCAGGTCAGCATCGTAAACGTAGGGTTGGAACTTCCCCTCATTGAAGAAATGCACCCGTTGCGGCGGCATGTGGATGTACCGCACGAACCGCTCCGTCAGCGAGTAGGGCGCGAGGAACTGCGCAAATATCGCCGCGATATAATAGATCAGGATGATCACGCCCCCGACCAGCGCTGTCCGGTTGCGGATGAACTTTCGCCAGATTAACTGCCACTGTGACGCCCCGTAGATCGCCTCCAGCCGTTTTGCCTCGACGAGTCCGATCTCGTCGCTGTCGATAGTTGCGTCGAGGTCTTCGTACAGCTTGTTCAGTTCTCTGGATTGAGCTTCGAGATTCGTCGTCATGAGTAAACAATCCTCGGATCGGCCCAGGCTAACGCGATATCGGCCACAAGGTTAGAGATCATCAGCAGCAGGCTCATGAAGAGGAGGAACCCTCCTGCAAGATACATATCCTGGCTCATGAGCGCCCGCAGCAGCAGTGGCCCGGTCGTCGGAACCGTCATCACGATCCCCACGATTGTCGATTCGGAGATCACCTTCGGGATTTCCATCGCCAGTACGCTGATCAGCGGGTTGATTGCCACCCGAACCGCGTACTTGTTGATTACCTTCCGCTCTTCGAGCCCCTTAGCCCGCGCCGTCACAATATACTGCTGGCCTAGCTCATCTAATAGATTGCCGCGCATGATCCGTTGAAGCTGTGCCGTGCTTGCCAGTCCTAACACGACCGCTGGCGGCCACAGGTGATTGAGATAATCCAGGAATTTAGCGATGCTCCAGGGCGCTTCTGCAAATTCGATTGCTTGTGTGCCGCCCACCGGTATTCGGAAGACCACGATCCCCAGGTACATCCACACCAGGCCCAGCAGGAACCCCGGCAGGGACAGCCCTATAAA
>JAFGOY010000067.1 GCA_016926255.1 Anaerolineae bacterium
AGGAAGCAGCAGCAGGCCCAGCAAAGCGATTGGATAGGTCAGCGTCATCGAATCAATCCCTGTCTCTTACCCGGTTTTCGCCGCCGGATAGTTCAGTTCCATCGCGTCAGGTTCGATAGGCTCGAAGCCCAGTTTACGATAAAGCGGCTCACCATCCTTCGTCGCCCGGAGCCATGCCCGCCCTACCCCCGCCGCTTTCGCCGCATCGAGCACGGCCTCCATCAGCCGCTTACCGATACCCTTCCGACGCCACGCCGGGAGGGTATAGACGTTGAGAATGTAGGCGTCGCACCCGGTCATGTTCTTCGGAGTCGGCGGGCGCTGCCAGAAAACCGCCCCGCTCGTCCCGACGATCTCGCCGTCTGCTTCGGCCAGCCATGCGGCGTATTCACCGGTCGGGAGCTTTTCCTCGAAATAGCGCCGTGTGGCTTCGACAAACACGTCCTCGTCGAAACCGCCCATGCTTTTCATCTCGCGCATGAAGTCGACGCGCATCCGGGTCAGTGTGTCGATGTCGGTGGTGGTCGCCGGGCGAATCGTTATCATTACGATCTGAACCTTTCGTTACTCAACTGCGGCGGCCCGGATACAGCAGGCCCCGGCGCGGCTTTTCCGTGCGCTCTTTGCGCTCACGGTGGGTGATCACGCCGCCGCGATGGTACACCCACCACTCAATTACCAGAATCAACAGCGCCGCCCCCGCCAGCCACTGCCAGAACTCGCGCTGTCCGAACTCCTCCTCGACCGCCTCCGCGCCGACCGGCTGCTGGCCGATCTGGATCGTCTCGCGCGGGGCGATATTGCTTTCCTCCGGCGAAAACAGGTTGACGGCGAAGCTGCGCGAAGCGAGGGTCTCCGATCCGGCCAGCAGTTCGACGCGATACGCGCCAAGCTGATCGGTTTCGGTGAAGGTCAGCGTATCGGCATCCAGTTCGAAAGTCCGGCGCGTGCCGTCGGGCAGCGTGACGCGGTAGGCGTCGGCTTCACCCTGCGGGCGGATTACCACCGGGTCGCCGGGAGTCAGGCCGCTGGTCACGTCGAAAGGCTGGGCGGGCGCATACCAGTCGAACAGGTTGGCCATCAGCAGCGGGAAAGCGACCTGCAGCGGCAGATCGGAGGCGTGCAGATCGAAGGTCAGCACAGCGACCTTGTGCCCGCCGGACGATCCGGCCAGCACCAGCGGCCCGCCTTCGGCCTCGACGAGCGTCCGTGCCCAGCCGGTCGGCTCGACAGTCATCGCCTCGCGGACGGCAATCGAATCGAACTCGATGAAGGCCAGCAGCGGGTCGTCGACCTGCCGGACGAAGCGGGTCGTCTCGAACGGCTCCCGCACCACGAACAGATTGGTCGTCTGCTGCGGGTTGATGATCAGCAGGTTGGTCTGGGGGAGTTCGGCGGGCACCCAGCCGTCGAAAATGACCAGGTCGAAGGGATCGGCGGGCAGTTCGCCCGGTTCGATGTGGTAGGCGTCGATTCCCGGTATCGAGCGTAATACCTGCGAGAGAAACAGGTTGCCTTCGGTCACGAGCAGCACCCGCCCGCCAACCGGCGGCGCGTAGACCGCCGTCGCGGTGTCGTCGAGAGGTAATACATCTATTGACCCACCTTCGACCGGGGGTTGCAGCGACGCCTCGATCACTTCGGTGGTCACCGGCAGATCGTCATAGGTCTGATCGACGGTTTCACCCGGTGGGATGGTCAAGCGATCCGCCGTATACAACTCGCCGTCGACGGTCAGGCTGAGGATCACGTCGGCAGGTTGCGAACCGGTGTTGGTCATGGCGACGAAGACGACCGGCACCCCTTCGAGCGCCCGAACCGCCAGGGCCGTGATTGCGACATTGTCGCCGCTCCGCCCGATGGGGACGTACTGCACTTCGGCAGGCAGGGTTGGCAGCGAATCGGGCAGGCCGCCGTCGGAAATGATGACAATCGACGCCTGCTCGCGCCCGGCGACGGTCGCACTGGCCAGCGCCAGCGCCGATTCCCAATCGGCGGCGGACTGGGTTGGTTCGGCCCGGCTGATCGCCTCACGCAGCACCGCCCGGTCGCCGGTGGGCGGGGCAAGCACTTCAGGCGTGGGGCCGACCGAGATCACCGTCACCACCGAATCGGCGGTAAGATCACTGATCAGACTCCTGGCGGCGTCCTGAGCCGCTTCGAAGCGCGTATCACCGCCGGGCATATCGGCGGCCTGCATCGACGCGGAGGCGTCAAGCAGCAGGGCAACGCTCCCCGATGCGACACTCGGCACCGGGATGAACGGGCGGGCCAGCGCGATCACCAGCGCGGCGAGGATCAGCAGTTGGAGCAGCAGCAGGAGATTGCGCCGCAGCTTCTGCCAGGGCATGTTGGCCTCGCGGTCGCGCATGAGGCGCTGCCAGAGCATCGTGGAGCTGATCGTCACCTCGCGGCGTCGCAGCCGCAGCATGTACAGGACGATGATCGGTATCGCCAGTGCGCTTAATGCCAGTAGTGCCGGTCTGATAAACTGCATATGGATTCAGCCCACAGATTTCACAGATAAATGGGATACTTTCACAACACTATCCTTTTGTGGTGCAATCACCGCTTTCTGAAATCGTTTGGCAGGGGACGGGCGACCGCAAGGGTCGCCCCTACAAGATGTGATCCCCTGATCCGCGTTAATTGTTGGTAAATCGGTATTTTCCCTTGTTCTCAATCGAAACGACTTTATTGTTCTCGTCAAGCACCAGCACACGCGGCTGCCAGTCTTTGGGTGGTGGGGCATAGACCTGGGCGAAGGCCATCACGATGATCCGGTCACCAACACTCACCAGGCGTGCCGCCGCGCCGTTCAGCTGCATCGTACCGCTGCCTGCTTCGGCGGGAATGATATAGGTTTCGAGCCGCGCCCCGTTGTCAATGTCGACAACGAGCACTTTCTCCCAGGCCCACATGCCCGCCTGCTCCAAGATGTCGGTATCAATCGAAATACTACCCACGTAATGCAGGTCGGCCCCGGTCACGGCTGCCCGGTGAAGCTTCGACCGCAGTAAAGTCACACGCATATATCAGTACCTCGCAAAAGAACTAGCGCACTACGCCCGCGCGACGCAGCGCGTACAAAATCACGTTTTCCCAGGGCGTTCCGGTCTCGACCGCCACGTAATGGGCCATCCGGTTGAGGCAGGTCGAGGCGATCTCGTCACGCCACTCGCGCAGCCGACGCGCGTACAGGCCGCGCGTCGGCCCGTCGAGCGTGACGTCCTGCCCCTGCCCCGATTCGCTGTCGACCAGCCGCAGGTCACCGGCCAGCTCCGGCTCGATCTCGTCCGGGGCCAGCAGGTGGATGATCCCCGCCTCGTAGCCCCGCCCCTGAAGCGCGCTCAACCCGTCGAGATAGCCCTCCGGCGAAAACAGGTCGCTGATCACGAACAACAGGCCGGGTCGACCGCCGCGAAGGGCGTAATCGGCAAGCGCGGCATTGAGATCGGTGACTCCCTGCTCGACCGGCTGCTGATCTTCGAGCCAGTCCAGCAGGCGGAGCGTCTGCCCGCGCCCGCGATGCGGCCCCCAGCGCCCGATGACTCGATCACCGCCGAGCAGTGCCACAGTCACCCGGTCGCCGGTACTCAAACCGATATGGCAGAGCGCCCCGGCCAGCCGCTGCGCGTAGCGGAACTTGTGAACGTCGAGCGGGCTGATGTCGAGTGGATCGTCCAGCGGCCAGTCCATCGACTGGCTGGCATCGACCAGGATGTGGACGGTCAGGTCTTCCTCTTCTTCGAGAAGTTTGATGAAGGGCCGATCCAGCCGCGCGTAGATGTTCCAATCGAGGCGGCGCAGGTCGTCGCCCTGGACGTAATCGCGGTAATCGGCGAACTCAATCGACGTGCCGCGCTTCGTGCTGCGGCGTTCGCCTTTCAGCGCACCGGCCCGCACTTTGTGGGCAACCAGCGAAAGCTGTTCGAGTTTGCGCAGCGTCTTCTCGTCAAACAGGCGGGGCATCACTCACCGCCGATCTCGACGTAGTGATCGTCCTGCCACTCGAAGTGATACTCGACCATCGGTGATACGACAGACACGCCCCCGCTGCTCGAATCATTCATGTAGGAAATGGTCAGCGACCGGTAGCCATCGGAGAAATAGGCCATCGGCCAGTCGGGGGCGCTGACCAGCGGTTCGCTGCCTTCCTCCGATGGGTAGAACTGCACCCATTGTCCATCCTGCTGCCCGATGAGATGAATCTTCACGACATACATCCCCGATCCCACGCTGGTGACCACCGCCCAGGTGTCACCAAGCCATTGAGCATCGAGGATGGTAGCCAGGTCATCCGTCTGACCGGCGAAGGTTACGCTGCCGTCGGGTTCGATCACCAGAAACTGGTAATTCCGATACTGCCCGTACCAGTCGACGATGGCGAGAACTATACCGATATCACCTTCCAGTAAATAGAACATCGGCGAGGCATCGACCAACTCGGCTCCGGCTGCCGCGTCGGTGAATAACTGTACGTATTCATCAGAATTATAGTCAAAGAGTCCATGCCCTCCGAGCACCTCCACCAGAGACGCGGCCATCACATCACCATCGTCTGGAAGCGAGTCGGAGTACGAGGCGGCCGCTGAGTACAGATCGGGTTCTTCGACAGGCTCGCTACCGCAGGCGGAGAGGATCACCCCAACGGCAAGCAGGGCAATCACGAACAACACAACTTTCTTCCCATCTGGTTTGATCATTTATGCCATCCTGAAATATCGAGTCAGGTTTATCGCTGTGGGACAGCGCGGAGCAGATCGCCGATCACGTCGTCGGTGGTGACGCCTTCCGCCTGCCCCTCGAAGTTCAAGAGCAGCCGGTGACGCAGCGAGGCCGGGGCGACCGCCTGGACATCCTCGAAGGCGACATTGTAGCGGCCATCGAGCAGCGCGTTGACCTTCGCGCCAAGGATCATCGCCTGCGCCCCGCGCGGGCTTGAACCATAGCGCACGTAGCGATTAACCATGTCCGGGGCCTGATCCGAGCCGGAATGGGTAGCGACAACCAGCCGGGCGACATATTCACTCACGTGGCCGGGGATCAGCACCTTGCGGGCCAGATCGCCCATGCGGATGATCGCCGCACCGTCTGCGGCGATGGCCGGGGTGGGCATCTCCGCGCCGGTGGTGCGCGCCAAAATTTCGACCAGTTCACCCGACGACGGGAACAGCACGTCGATCTTGAACATGAAGCGGTCGAGCTGCGCTTCGGGGAGCGGGTAGGTGCCCTCCATCTCCAGCGGGTTCTGCGTCGCCAGCACAAAGAACGGCTCGTCGAGGTGATAGGTGCGGTTGGCGACCGTCACCGATTTTTCCTGCATGGCTTCGAGCAGCGCCGACTGTGTTTTCGGCGTCGCCCGGTTGATCTCGTCGGCGAGCAGGAGGTTGGTGAAGACCGGCCCCGGCTGGAACAGCCGCTCTTTGCGGCCATCCGCCGACTCGTCGAGGATGTCGGTGCCGGTGATGTCGGCGGGCATCAGGTCGGGGGTGAACTGGATGCGCGAGAATTGCAGATCGAGCACCTCGGAGAGGGTGCGGATCAGCATCGTCTTGCCGAGGCCGGGCACGCCTTCGAGCAGGGCATGCCCCCCGGCGATGACGCACATCAGCACCAGCCGCACGACTTCGTGCTGCCCGACGATCACCTGCCCGACCTGCTCCTCGATGGCGGCAGCGGTCTGCCGGAACTCAGCCGGTGAAATTTCAGATTGAACGGTTGCGTCACTCATATTGTCCTCCAGCGACCTGTACGTCATTGCAAATAGTGGGAACTTGCCCTCACCCTAAATCCCTCTCCCTCATGGAGAGGGACTTAACCTTGCTTGTTCGCCCTTCTCCCTGAGGGAAGGGCCGGGGATGAGGGCTGTTACTTACCAGATAGAGTCCTCATATATCAGAGAGTACTATGCCCTACTGCTCCGGCTCTGGATCGAGCCGCGAAAAATACCCCTGAACGATATCGCGCATGCCGAGCGGAATATAGCCCGACTCCAGCGCCTCGTTGACCGCGCCCGAATAATCGCCCCAGACTTCGTTGTAGGGGACGGTCGCCTCACCGGTCGGGTTGTCGACCATCTCGCCCTCGGCGATGGGCAGCCCGGTTTCCGGGTCGATGGGAATGTCTACCTGCTCGCCGCCCTCCCCGCCGATCCGCTGGGGCGCGTAAATATCGTCGAACGGCTCCTCACCGCCGTCGGGGGCACCACCGCCGCGCGGTTCTTCACCGGCCTCCTGGCCGGGATCGAGGCCGTCGCCGCCCCCCTGACCCTCGCCTCCTGACCCTTCCCCTGGCTGCTGCCCGGAGCCGGATTGACCCGCTCCCGGTTCAATCGGCTGAGCCTCTCCCATACCGCCCTCTCCGGGCTGCGAAGGTGACTCGCCCTGCCCCGATTCGCCTTTCGGAACCTTGCCAGCGTATTCCCCGGCGGCTCCTGCCCCTTCCATCTGTGCGGCGGCGTCTTCGAGCGCTTCCTGTGCCGCACCAACATCGCCCGATTGGAGGGCTTCGGCGGCATCTTGCAGCGATTCAGCTAAATCCGGGTTGGTGCCTTCGAGCGACTCGGCGAGGGATTCCAACTGCTCGGCGAATTCGGCCATCTCTTCGGGTGACATGCCTTCGAGGGCGTTTTCCAGGGCCTCCGCCGCCTCTGCCATGTCACCTTCGGCCAGCGCCCCGGCGACCTCGTCCATCCCCGGTGTGTCTTCGAGCAGTCCACTCGCCTCTTCGAGCGCCTCCTGGCGCTCCTCGGCGAACTGCTCGCTCATGTCTTCGAGTTCCTGCTGGGTTTCGTTCAATTCCGCGAGTGCTTCTTCCTCGGTCAGCCCTTCCTGCGACAGAGACTCGATGGCCTCGTCAAGCGTCTCGACAATTGCGACCTGTTCTTCCTCGGTAAGGCCGGTATCTTCCAGTGCCTCTTCGCGCAGTTCTTCGAGTGCCTCCAACTGCTCGGCGATCACTTCCTCGGCGGCGACCTGCTCTGCTCGAACTTCCTCCTGCGGGTTGGGCAGATAGATCGCAAGGATGAGCAGTGTCAGCACGATCAGCACCAGCAGCATGTCACGCATCTCGACCCGCGCGGCGAAGACGTCTTTTTCGTCGACGCGGGCAAGCACCGCTGCGGCGTCGGCGCGCTGGGCCGCCGCCAGCCGGTCGGACTGGATCGGCAGGCCGCCCTCGGCCACCTCTACCGCAGTCGAGAGGCGTTCTTTGAGGCCGAATGTGCGGTCGAAACGTCGGGCGATTTGCAGCGGCGATCGCCGCCACACCCACACGCCAATTGAGACGGCGGCAATCCCGGCCAGGGCCAGCAGCGCGCTGTTGCGGATCAGTTCCAACTGCGTGAACAGGGGCCACATCCGCGCCGCCGATGCCATGATCAGCGCCAGAGCGAAGCCGACCAGTAATCCGCGCGGCAGCCAGGTGATATTCTGCTGCACCCGCAAACGGGTATCCCAGCGGCTCAGTGCCGCCCCGATGTGTCTCAGTTCAGTCTGTTTGCTTGCCATTTCATCGTTCCAATAAACTCAATTACGATCACTCGTCTATATGTCGCACCTGATTGACCGTGATCAGCACCAGAATAAACGCCAGCCCCAGGTAAAACACGGTAAAGACCACCCACGGCGACAGCATTGGGAGGATCGCCCCGTTCGAGAGCACTTCGGTGTAATAAAAAGCCGATCCCTGCTGCTGGAGAATGAGTTCGGTGCCGACCGCCGCCGATACCGGGTTGGTCGCCGCAACCAGCGTATACAGGTACGAAACGACCGCTTCGGCAACCGGGTGGTTGTAATAACCAATCGACGAAGGCGAAAACAACCCGATGATCCCCGCGCCGAGCGGCAGCGCGATGGTCACCATCAGGGCGAAGGTATAAGTCAGGATGCTGGCGACCAGCGTCCGCCTGGTGAGCGCCGAAAAGAAAATCCCGACCGCCCCATAGCCGATGGCCGTCACGATCAGAATCTCGACCGACAGCACGACTTCCTCGACGGTAATGCCGCCCATCAGGAAGGCGAGGCTTTGCAGCGGTATGGCAACCGCCAGCAGCAGAATGATATAAGCCAGCGCCGATATCAGTTTACCGACGACGATCCGGCGGGCGGGGAGAAGCGTGGTTCGCAGCAAATGGAATGTCCGGCGCTCGCGCTCCCCGCTGATCGACCCCGCCGTGAACGCCGGGGCGACGAAGCAAACCAGGAATAACTCAATCGCCACCACCCCGGCAAAAATGATTTTCCCGATCACCCCGCCAGTCGTGTTGAGCGTAATGCTCGACGACGCGGCATAGATCAAATAGAGGATGACGGCGAACAGACTCATCAGAACGACATAAACCGTCAGCACGATGAAGGCACGCGGCCCACGCATCCGCCCGCGCAGTTCCTTCAACGCGATCGGGTTGCGCCGGATGGATCGACCCAACCGGGGCGGCGGTTTGATGACCGGGGTTTGTTCGGATGTGGTTGTCATACGCGATTCCTTCAACTCATGATTCGTCAGCCGCCAGCGCCTGTGCCGAAAGCCGGTTCAGGCGATCCGATGCCCACACAATCAGCGCCGCAAACCCGCCATACACGATCAGCCTGAAAACCTCCCATACACCGGCAAGGTAGGGCGTCAGCGAGAGAAAGCTCCACGCCGCGCCGATCAGCGCAATCAGGGGCAGTTCGGCCAGCAGCGCCGCCAGCATACTCAGGCTGGAATCTTCGAGCCAGAGCGCCGCAGCCGCGCCGGAGATCGCCATCAGCGGCAGCGACAGCCAGGGCAGCAGCCCCGCGCTAATCGCCCGCATCAGCAGACGGAAAACCGGCACACGGCCCTCTCCAAGATGCCAGGCCGCACGGCTTGCGTCGGTCGCGGTGCCAAGCGCCCGCGCCGATTCACGCCAGACGATGAAATCGGCCATGTCGAGCCGCAGCACGCCGATCACCAGCGCGGGGGTAAAGGCCAGCCCGATCAGGATCGGCCAGCGCAGCCGCCATAAGACAGTCAACGCCAATCCCCAGGTGACACTCTCCGGGGCGAGATCGCTCAGCTGGCGCGGATTGTTGGCGGGATCGTCCAGCCGCTTCGCCACCCATGCGGCGGCCATCATCGGGGCAGCGAGCGCCGGGATCAGCACCGCGCCGAGGCTCAACCCGGTCAGAATCGCGCCGGGGAGCCTGCCGAACTGCGTATGTCCAGCGATCCAGAAGACAACCGCCAGCCCTGCCAGTCCACCCGCAGCCGGGAGCCACCATTTTCTTTGCTGTTTAATCGAAAGCGGATTCAATCGGCGGGCATGGCTCAACAGCGGATTAGCCCACCAGCGATCCAGGACAGGCTCGACCCGCCCCCAGATCGCCGCACAGCCGTCGATCAACGGCTGGCGGGCCGCCGATAAGTGCCGGCGCGTCTGATCGCTCACTGCTGGCCGCTCCTCCTGATCTACCACCGATTACGAAACAATCCCCTTGGTCGCCCGCATGAACACCGATTCGAGATCGCGGGTTTCCTCGGCAAAGCGGATCACCGGCACACCGGCCTGGATCAGACGCGACAGCAAATGCGCCACTTCCTCGTCACCGCCGGTAAAGCTGACATGAAATTGATCCCGCCCGTTGTCCGGCTTCAGGTCTTCGATCTCTATCACACCTTCAACTCCAAACAGCGTATCCTTTGCTAATTGACCATCCCCCAGAACGCCAACGAGAATCTCGCGGTTCGGGATCAGGCGGCGCTGCATCTCCTCGATGTCGCCTTCCATCACCAGTTCACCTGCCTCGATGATCCCCACCTGCGTGCAGACTTCCTCCACGTCGGCAAGAATATGGGTCGAGAAGAAGATCGTCTTGCCCATGTTCGACAGTTCGACCAGAAGCTGGCGGATTTCGACGCGGGCGCGTGGATCGAGGCCGGAGGCCGGTTCGTCTAGGATCAACACCTGCGGATCGTGGGTCAGGGTGCGGGCGAGGCACAGGCGCTGCTTCATCCCGCGTGAGAGACTGTCGACCATGTCGTCGGCGCGGTGGCCGAGATCGACCAGGTCGAGCAGGTCGCGGATCAGCGGCGGGCGGGTGCTCTCCGGGATGTCGTAGCAAGCGGCGAAGAAGTCGAGGTACTCCCAGACTTTCATGTCGTCGTAGACGCCGAAGAAGTCGGGCATATAACCGATCACCCGCCGGACGTCACGCGGCTGTTTGGTGACCGAGAACCCGCCCACCAGCGCGTCGCCGCTGGTGGGCTGGAGCAGCGTGGTCATAATCTGCATGGTGGTCGTCTTGCCTGCCCCGTTGGGGCCGACGAATCCGTAAATCCCGCCCTCTTCGACGCTCAGGTTGAGTTCCTGAATGGCCTTGATATTACCGTAGTGTTTGGTCAGGCCCTTGGTTTCGATAATGACAGCCATTGGCTCTTACTCCTCGCTGCGCGTGGTTCCGATAAATGTGACGTCCAGGCGGTCGATGGTCAGCCCGTAGGTATCGCCGATCCCCGTTTCGATTCTGATCGTCACCCCACCCCCGGCATCGACATAATCCGCAGCATTGCCGACTATATTATCGCCAAAATCGAACTGGAACTGGTCGAACTTCCCTGTTTGTACATTGTACAGCGATACACGGGGAATCCGGTTGTATTCTTCGTCGAAATAGGAGGCTTCCATGTGGACAACAAACGAGTCGACCCCCATCGGCGGCACGTACGGGCCGGGTTCGAAGTGGAAGGTTGGTGCGTTGTCCTGCCACAGGCTGAAGTAATAGGGTGACATGTCGGGGTACCAGTAACCATCGTCGTCGATCAGTTCCCACACGGTCAGCCCCGGCGGAACTTCCATCTGCTGCCGATCCTGTTCCTCAAGCGTCGTCGGCAGTTCGACGACATACAGGGCCATATCGACCACTTCGGAGGCCGCGTCCTGAACGTCGGTGGTCAGCGGAATACTGTCTCCCCAGCCAAACAGGTAAACACCCGATCCATGCGCCAGCCCGGTGCGCACGCTGGCGAGCAGGTTGCAGCGACGCTGGTATTCCGGGCTGCCGTAGCAGTAGCCATTGATGACCTGTGTGGAGAATTCATCATAATAGGATGAATAGTACGAATAGTCGGCTGGATACGGATCGAGGGCCGCGCCGGGAGCCGCCGACGCGCTTCCCAACCCGGAGATCTGGTCGATGGGCAGCACCTCCCCGGCGGCAAGATCTCCCAGTTGAACGACCGACTGCCCCAGGACGAGCGACGCATCTTCCAGGGTCATGCCGGTATCGTTGACGACTTCGCCGACAAAACGGAGCCCGTCTAGATCGGGCTGAATGGTGATGCTTCCCGATATCTCAGGCACTTCAGTGGTATAACCTTCGATGACATAGGGTTGCACCGATCCGACGTCGACCCGCACGTCGCTGAGGGTAAACGCTTCGCCCTCGGTGATCGTCGCTCCCCCGGTGCCGGTCAGCGCGCCGCCAATATCGCGTGACATCGGGTAGGCGACCATGCCGGGCTGCACGTCGATGTCATACCGCGCCCGGCGCGGCGACCAGACTCCCAGCAGCGCATCGACGCGGGCCGGTTCGTCTTCACCCCACGACTGAATCAGCGCCAGCCGGTGGAGGATCACCCGCGACCCGCGCAGTTGGAAACCGGTGATGTAGGCGATCCCGGAAAACAGGATGATCAATAAGGGAATCGTGAACCAGGCCAGTTCGCGTTTTTTCATCCGGGCCAGCACGAAATAATTCACCGGGCCGATCAACACGACGTACAGCCCCAGGAACCCACACAACTGGATCACCGACGGGAGTTTCACCCCCGGCACGGCAGCGACCGCGTCACGCGCATACTGCCAGTAAGGGATGAAGCCGTAAGCCCAGGCCGGGCGCGCTTCACCCTCGGACAGAATATAAGCCCACACAGCGGGCATCGCCTTCCAGCTGTTGAGCGGTTCGAGGTAGGGGTCGAAGGCCACAAAGCTGACCCGGCCATACCCGACCTGCTGCATACAGATCAGCGGCACGCCATCGCTCGACGCCAGAACATGCGCACTCGGAGTCAGGTCACCCGTGGCGACCGGCGCTTCCATGATCGCCTGAGCAGGCATTCCGATGCCGATCAGCGTAACCAACGGCTCCATCGAAACGGTTTCCGTGCTGTCAGGCATTAGAGGGGTCAGATCGCCCAGCCCGGCGGTCGTCCGGCCTGCACCCAGCCCTCCGACGATCAGCAGCCGTCCACCGCCCGACAGCCAGCCATAGAGCGCGGCCAACTGCGGATCGGTCAGCTTGCCGGTGTCGGCATCAGCGACGACCAACACGTCGAGCGCCGACCAGCCGGTAGTCGTCTCCGGGAGATCGTCTTCGGTCAGAAAGGCGACCCGCGTTTCGCCGCTCGACGGCATAACCAGTGCCAGATCGACCAATCCGGCGGGCGCGTCGCTCCACAGGCCGATCAGCAGTGTATCAGCGCTGACGGGTTCGATCTTGACCTGTTCGACCAGGATCAGCCGATTGTCCTCGTACAACCCGACTTCCAGTTGATCGCCGAATCCGCTCACGCCGTTGATGTACAGGGTGACCTGTTTACGCGATCCACCCGGCAGTTCGATGGGACGGCTGTAGGTGGTCGACACCCCGGAGATACCGTCGACTTCAATGTGGAGTTCGCCCGAAATGTCGGCACCATCGTTGCTGGCGGTGATGAACACCGGCGTCCAGGCTT
Source organism: Anaerolineae bacterium (assembly GCA_016926255.1). GTDB lineage: Bacteria > Chloroflexota > Anaerolineae > Aggregatilineales > UBA3940 > JAFGOY01. The sequence goes on from JAFGOY010000067.1 coordinate 12,700, forward strand.
CGGTCTGGACATAACCATCAAAGCCGACCCGGACCGTCATCTGCACATCGCCCGTATCAGCCTGATCGACCGGCTGGGCTGACACAGCGCCAGCCGACCAGGCCAACGCGGCCAGGCAGAGCGTTACACTCACCAGAAAAAATCGAGTTACCCGCTTCACCGTCACACTCCGATAATAGAAACGTTCCACACCGGTTACCGGTTCCAACCCGCAGGCATTGTAGCACAGCCGGGGAAAATCTACCCTACCCTTTCTACGCTGATCATGTACCCCCGTTCGATGGCTGCCCCACCGGATCAGGACGGTGAAGCAAACACCGCCGGAATACCGGCGGTGATAATTCTTTAAACCTGACCTGCATCCCGATTGATGCCCTTACGTCCCGACGTCATTGCCAGCACCGGGTGCCGGGGTGTCCGGCAGCGGCGTGACGGTCGGCGTGGGAGTCGCCTTACCGCCGACGGTTACCGGTATCTGTGCCGGGTAGCAGGTTGTCAGGTCTTCGGCGCGGACGAAGCCATGGGTTCCCCTCACGTCCTCAGCCGGGGATATATTGAACCATTCCCCATCCAACGTCGGGGAGATGGCGACAAAGGATACGCCCACGAACGAATCAATCTGCCCGGCGTCAGGATCAACCGACTCGTATACCTCGACCTCCGGGTCAAGTACGCAGCCCCGCCACACGCTGACCGTCACCGACTCATCGACGCGAACCGCACCGTACCCGGCTTCTAACCGGAAATCGTGAGAGCCAACCGACAGTCCGTCGAGCGGGATTTCGTAAGCGTCCTGCGTCACGCCCGGTTCGACCAAGAGTTCGTACAGGGCAACGGTCGGGTCGGCCTGATTATAAAGCGTGATCCGGTCGGCGTAGAGGACATTCCAGGTCAACCGGATACCGGTGTCATATCCATGAACGACATCGCTCTTTTCGACCTCGAAACTGCCGATTGCGACGGCGGGCAAAGGCGTTTCGGTCGGCGAGTCGGTGGGAATCGGCACCAGGGTCGGGGTGGGTTCGACGACGGACAGACTTTCTTCGGGGGTTGGAACAGTTGCAGCCGGTTTCTCCGGAAACAGAATCCCGTTGCGATAGAGAAGCACCCCGGCGACAACGGCAATACCCACCACCACCGCCAGGATCGCCAGTACCGTAACAAGCGCCCCTCCGGCAATGAAGGGCAGAGCCCGGCCCGCCGACAGGTTGTAATGCATCATCACCGGCGCTTCGAAGCCTGAGACATCGGTCGAATGGGCCACAACAGCAAACGGCATTTCACCGGAGATATTACTTGTCATACCCCCACGCGGGCTGACCCGCATCGTCGCCTGTTCGGTTTCTCCGGGCTGGATCGTCAGCTGGTCTGGCCTGGAACGGTAGCTCAGCAGCTCGGCCCGATCATGCCCGCGCAGTTCAATCGACGCCGGGACGTTGCCCTGATTCTGAACGGCAATATGGTAGATACCGTTCTGGCTTCCCGGTTTGACAACCATCGCCAGGCCATGAAAGTCAACCACGTCGATCTCGCGCACCGCTTCGAGATATTCGTTAGGGTTGCCTTTATTCGAAACGCGGATCGAAAGCGGGTAGCGGCCAGGACGTGTTTTGCTCGAACGCGGCGGCAGCACGGCAACCAGCACCTCGGTCTGCTCGCCGGGCGTCACGACCAGTTCCCGCCAGTTGGTTTTCGTCCATTCGTGGGGCATCCCACCCAGCGCAATCTCAAGGGTCAGTTCTTCGTCGGACTGGTTCTCAAGCACCAGCGCAAGCTGCATCCGCGCACCGGGGGCGACGACCATATGGGGCTTGTCGACCGTCATACGGAACGGCACATGGGCATCTTCTATGGTGGTCGTCGAGGGAGTCAGGGTAATATCCTGGCGCCGGCGCGCTTGAGGCAGATTGAACACCAGCATCATATCGCCCATGACGATTTCGTCACCGGCTTTGAGGGGAACGCGGCTGTTCAGTGCGACCTGTACGTCATTGACAAACGTCCCGTTGACCGTCCCCAGGTCGACCAGATAGACCTGTCCATCGGCAACGGCGAACTGCGCGTGGTATCTTGAAACCGCGCTTGTGTTTAAAACAATGTCGTTTCCAGGCTGGCGGCCAACAGAAGTGATGGGGTTAGTCAGTTCGTATTCCTGCTGCTCCCCGCTTTCCGTCCAGACTGTTACAATACCAAATGCCATCGAGCATCCCTCCCTACCCGTGAACGGGAGCAACTATGCGCCCTCAGTCTAGCACGGAGGGAAAACCAGAACAAGTGGATAACCGGGAGGAATAACAGCTTATGCCCATCAAGCTGCAAAAAGCCACCAGAGAGCAGGCAAGAATACTGGGGAATCTGCTTCAATTCTACCTGTACGACTTCAGCGTATACTTCTGCAACGAACCGGACGGGTACGTAGAAAAGAACGGCCTGTTCGATCCCGGCTTCGATCTCAACCGGTATTTTGATCAGGCCGGGTACTGGGCTTACCTGGCACGGGTGAAAAACCAGTGGGCCGGGTTCGCGCTGATCAGCGACCGGGTTGATCAGGCTCCACCGGGCACGCCGGGTCGCAGCATCGACGAGTTCTTCGTCATGCGCTGTTTCCGGCGAAAAGGCATCGGCAGGGCGATGGCCTTCCAGGTTTTCGAGACGTATCGGGGATTCTGGCAGATCGGGGCCATCGAACCCAATCTGCCCGCACAGAACTTCTGGCGGGTGACGGTCAGCGCCTACACCGGGGGCCGCTACCAGGAGTCGATCACCGATGCCTATGACGAGGTGGTCGTCTGGCAGACTTTCGACAGCAGCACGTGGCGCTGATCTTGCGGCTACTGCCCGTTTTGCAATTCCGGTGGGAAGACGACTTCTTCTTTGCCGGACAGCTTCTCCTCGATCCGGTCGATGATGATCGAGATGTGCTTTTCGTTGGTCACGAAGTTCAGGTTCTCGGCGGGGATGGTCAGCACCGGGCAGATGTTGAACCCTTCGATCCATTCATCATAGAAACGTCTGAGCAGTGACAGGTAATCGGCGGAGATCGTGCTTTCGATATCGCGGCCCCGGCTGGCGATCCGTTCCATCAGCACCGGGACACTCGCATCGAGATAGAGCAGCAGGTCGGGTTTGGGCAGCGATTCGATCACCAGGTCGTAGACCCGCCGGTAGGACAGGTATTCACGTTCGCTCAGGTTACCCATTTCGCGCAGCGCCCGGCAGAAGATATGCGCATCCTCATAGATACTGCGGTCGATGATCGCCGAGTCGGGCAGCCGGGCCAGCCGCCGGTGCAGTTCGGCCCGGTCGCCAAGGAAATAGACCTGGAGATGGAAGGCCCATTTGCCCATATCGCGGTAAAAATCGGCCAGAAAGGGATTGGTCGAGACGGTTTCGAAGCCGGTTTCCCAGCCCAGGCGCGCACCGATCCGCTCGGTGATGGTCGTCTTGCCCGCGCCGATGTTCCCCGCTACAAGTAGAAATCGCTTCGTCATGGTTGACTCCGGTTACCGTTTGCTACACTGAGATGGTCAAGAATAACCTCAAACCTGATCCGCTATGCACTGATCTGGTATATAAAGGGGCGATATCGAGGCGCAGGGATCGGTTTCCCTTGTTCCCGCGCAGCCTCCAGCCACAGGTCCTTAGCTTCAAGAACTTCTCGCAGGGCCTCGTCAGGCGTTGCCCCTGAAGCAGAGCAGTACTTCAGATCGGGAATATCGGCAATATATTCTCCGTCTTCTTCGCTGTAGAAGATATTGATATGATAATCTTTCATGATCATTCTTCCTCCGGGCTGAGGTTATATTGCTCAACCATTGTAAGGAACTGACGTAGTTGGTAAGGCTTGGCTTTGCCATCTTTACGTGGTTGGACGGAAAGGAGTTCGGCTACATCGGGATGCGTAAAGATATGGTGGCTGCCCCGTACCCAAACGAGGACAAAGCCGAATCTCTCCAAAAGCAGCACCATATCATCAAAACGGATATCTACTGAACCTGAGTTTCACTTATCAAGCAACTTGCGCCACTTCGCCATCGTTTATTGCCCTGTCACATAGAACAGCAGCGGACTCAGTAGGGATACGCCTTCACGAATTCACTGAGCGCCATCCACTCCGGCCCGGTCGCAACGAACACCCACTCGGCGTTCGTCCAGCCGACCAGCCGCCCCGATCCGTGTTTGCACACAATATAGCTGTGATCGCCAGCCAGCCGCGCCGCATAGACCACACGCCGGTCGCGGCTGCGCCGGAGCCGGGAAAGCGCCCGCACCGCTTCGCGTACGCTCGGAGCCTTTGCCGCCATCAGTTCGACGTCGCCCAGCATTCCCTTGTAACTGACCCGCCACGCCTTCGACTCCGCGTCGATCTGCGGTTCGTCCTCTGCCCGGAAATCGCCGAACTGCTCGACGATCACGTCTTTTGATCCGCGCCCCGCCGCCGAGGACTTCGACTTGAAATCGGCAGGCTGTGCTTTGTGGAGAATGAAGATAGTCAGGCCGACAATGGCGACAACGAGCAGGGGGATGGCAATAATCGGCAGAAACGACATCCTTTTTCCTCAATTCGAGTACTGGATCGACAGGGCAATCTTACCACAAGAATCCCCGCGCCGGGTTCTCCCCCAATCGCCGAACCTTAAAATATTCCCCCCCGGCGAAGGTTTTAAGATTGCCGCCCGTGAAGCCGTTTGCAGCAGGTCGGCGGGCATGCTATGATTTTGCCCACTTCCACGTCAGTCTGAATCAAATCAGGCAGATCAAACCGAAAGGAAGGCAGCGGTGCGTTGCCCACATTGCGGCGCGTCTCAGTCCAGAGTCGTCGATACAACCAGCGATCCAAACAACGAAGAGATACGCCGCAGGCGGGTTTGCCTTGGCTGCGATCAGCGATTCTCGACCGTCGAGAGCGTCCGGGCAGGGCTGCCGCTGGTCGTCAAAGATCGTGCTTCCGGCATACCCGCCCGACGCGAACCGTTCGATGCCGAAAAGCTGCACCAGAGCATCCTGATCGCCTGCGCCAAGCGCCCGATCCCGGCTCCGGCGGTCGACCGGCTCGTCGACGGGATCGAGAGTCATTTCCGCGCCGAGAACATCGCCGAGATTTCCAGCCGCGAGATCGGCCAGATGGTGATCGACGGGCTGCACGCGCTGGATGAGATCGCTTATATTCGCTATGCCATTGTGTTTCTGGAACTGGACGATTTAGCCGCCGTCCGAGATGAGATTGACCGTGTATTGAACCGTACAAACTGACCCGGCCTGAGTTGTGAGGTTTACCGGCAGCCATTATTAACCGGGTTGTGTAACGCTTCGAGGAGAATAGAACGTGGCAGACAGGAAAAAGGACAAGACCGTTGTTGATACGCAGCGCCCCGATCTCGAAAACCCGATCGAGCTGAGCGACAACGCGCGGATCGTGCTGGAGAAGCGCTATCTGCGCAAAGGTCCCGATGGCAAGCCAAGCGAGACGCCGGAAGAGATGTTCTGGCGCGTCGCCTGGCATATCGCCGGGTCCGAGTCGAAGCACAACGGCGATCACAGCGCCGTTGCCCGCCGCTTTTACGATCTGCTCACCGGGAAGCGCTTCTTCCCCAACTCGCCGACCTTTACCGGCGCAGGAACCCCCCTCGGACAGCTCGCTGCCTGCTTCGTGCTGGCCATCGACGACGACATGGGCCGCTCGCCGGAGGGCATCTTCCAGACGCTTCGCAACGCGGCGCTGATCCAGCAGACGGGCGGTGGCAACGGGTTCAGCTTCAGCCGCCTGCGGCCAAAAGGGGCGCGGGTCTCGTCGAGCAACGGCGAAGCGACGGGGCCGGTCGGCTTCCTGCGCGTCTACGATCAGGCATTCGGTGAGATCGCCCAGGGCGGCACGCGCCGGGGGGCGAACATGGGCGTCCTGCGCGTCGATCATCCCGACATCCGCGAGTTCGTCACCTGTAAGACGAGCGAGGATGCGATCACCAATTTCAATATTTCGGTGGCGATCACCGACGCTTTCATGCAGGCGGTCAAAAGCGATGCCAAGTACGATCTGGTCAGCCCGCACGACGGCTCAGTCTGGGAAACCGTCCGTGCCCGCGACATTTTCGAGCGGATCGTCCACCATGCCCACCACAACGGCGAGCCGGGCCTGCTTTTCGTCGACGCGGCCAACCGTGACAATCCCGTCCCGCAGTTGTACGACCTCGAAGCGACGAATCCCTGCGGCGAACAGTGGTTAGGCCCTTACGAGAACTGCTGCCTGGGATCGATCAACCTTGCCAAACACATCACACCGGATGGCAAAATCGACTGGGAGGGACTGCGGCAGACCGTCGAACTTTCGACTCGATTCCTTGATGATGTAGTCGATGCAAACGCCTACGTCCCCGCCGTCCCGCAGCTCGAAGAGGCCGCCCACCGCGTCCGGCGGCTGGGCCTGGGGATCATGGGGCTGGCCGACCTGATGTATCACCTGGGTGTGCGCTACGGTTCGGAAGAAGGGCAGGAGTTCGCCGCGCAGGTGATGGAATTTGTCCACTACCACGCGATGCGCACGAGCGTCGATCTGGCCGAGCAGCGCGGGGCGTTCCCTGCCATCGAAGGCAGCCTGTTCGATCCCGCCGACCTGAAGTGGGAGCCGCCCACCCCGATCAGCCCCTATACCCGCGATTGGGGCCGCCCCGATGTCGACTGGCAGGCGCTTCGTGATGGAATCAAAAAGCACGGCATCCGCAACGGCGCGCATACCACCATCGCCCCGACCGGGACGATCAGCACCGTTGCGGGCGTCGAAGGCTACGGCTGCGAGCCGGTCTTCGCGCTGGCCTACGTCCGCTATTTCGACGACAGCGGCGTACGCCGCGAATTACAGTACACCAGCCCGCTCTTCGAAAAGGCGCTCACCGAAGCGGGAGTCGACGAGACGGCCCGGCGGAAGATCGTCGAGAAGGTCAACCAGAGCGGCACCTGCCAGGGGATCGCCGAAATCCCGGCGGAGGTGCAGCACACATTCGTCGTTTCCTCCGATATTTCCGCCGGGGAACACGTCAGGATGCAGGCGGCGCTCCAGCGCTTCGTCTCGAACTCGATCTCGAAGACCTGCAACCTGCCTGCCGGATCGACCGAGGAGGATGTCGCAAAGACATTCCAGCTTGCCTGGGAGCTTGGCTGCAAGGGCCTGACGGTCTATGTCGCCGGGTCGCGGGACAAGGTGGTATTGGAGACGAGCGATACGGCGAAATCACGCGAGGAAGAAAAACCCGTCGCCGATCCGGTGGCCACCGTGCCGGTGGTGGTGATGGACACCATCGTCGAGGAGCCGGTGACCCAACCGCATCTGGTGCAGAAAACCGAACCGACGAAGGTGGCGATCAGCCCCGGCCTGCTGCCGCTGTTCGGGCAGGAGGCGAAGAAGCCGCGCGGCCATAAGCTGCCCGGCTACACCTACCGGATCAAGACGCCGCTGGGGACGACCTTCATCACGGTCAACGAGAATGGGGGCAGCGAACCCTTCGAAGTGTTCATCCATACCTCGAAGGCAGGCAGCGAGACCGCCGCCGTCAGCGAGGCGATTGGCCGCCTGATCAGCCACATCCTGCGCCTGCGGTCGCCAGTGCCGCCGCACGAGCGGGTCACCGAGATCGTCCGGCAGTTGGAGGGGATCGGCGGTGGGCGGAGCCTGGGCCTCGGCCCGAACCGGGTGCGCTCGCTGCCCGACGGAGTCGCCCAGACACTGGCTGAATATTTAGATGATCGCCACTCCGGGGAGAAGAAACAAGCTGCGGCAGACGCGCACCAGCCCGCGCCGGGCCAGATGGCCCTGATGAAGTTCGGCGACCTGTGCCCCGAATGCGGCGAAGCGGCGGTGGTCAATGAGGAGGGCTGCCGGAAGTGCTACGCGTGTGGGTACAGTGAGTGCTGAGAGACACGAAATACCTGATAGTAAAACGGTCACCAATCGGTGGCCGTTTTCGTTTTTCGCAGCCAAACGATTTCCAGCTACAACACCCCCTTTGACCGACCTGCGGTCGGCTGGCAACGTTCTTTGTTGCCCATTTCCCCCTGATAGGGGGCAAGTGTGCCGCGTATTTATTCGCCCCCTGGAAGGGGGAGACGGCGAACCGAAGGTTCGGCTGAGGGGGTCGGCGGCACTCTGTCATCCGGCAGGAACAATACCAGCGCTGCCTTATTTATCGACGGCGGGCGCTTTTTGGTGGCCAACTTTCATTACGATAATCCAGCAAAACCTCATCCACCAGGGCTTCGCCCTCTTTTGAAACACAGATAGCTTTGAACGCAGCCAACACGCGCTGCCACTTTTCATGGTTAGGGTCTGGTTTATGACCGGGCTTACCCGACTTTTTCCGGGCCTCACTCTGGCTCAGCATCATATCCCGCCCCGGAATACTGATTGAACGCGCCGATCCTTTCACCGTGCGATATTTGATCACCCATTTTTGTCCACCAATGCTGTATGGTGATAATCTGTCCAACTCATCCCGGTAATCCGGCACAACAAATACACGATGCCCGATTTTGTATTCACCAAGCACACACAGCGACACATCATCGACAGCTTTGATCAGCGCCTCGATCTGTTCCTGCGTCGCATCATCACGCACATAGAAAGTCGTCGTAAACGGAACATCCTTCAGGCGGTCGTAGAAAGTCAGTTGAACAGGTATCGCACGTGGCAATTCCCGGCCCAGCGAATTATCAGTCATATGTCGCTATTCCTCTCCCGGCAGTTGATCGACACACATCTTGATCGCAGTCAAGATACCCTCCAGGTTATGCAGAACATCCTGATTTGTAAAGCGCAGCACATGGTATCCCTGTGACGTGAGCCACGCAGTACGAGCCTCGTCATAGTCAACCTGATAGTGATGCGACTCGCCATCAATCTCGATGATCAAGCCGTATTTCGCGCAATAGAAATCTACGATGTAATGTCCGATGGGATGCTGACGCCGGAAATGCAGTTCGAAAAATCGCCGTTTACACAGTCGATTCCAGAGTCGGCGTTCCATCGGGGTTTGTAACTGGCGAAGCTCTCTTGCATTCTGCTTGATTGGTGGATTGACCCGGTGTAGTTTGTCGGGCATATCATCCCCTTGATATTGCACCATACAATCGACTACTTAGTGAGGCACCGCGATTCGTTCTTTTGCATTGGAGTACTTACCCCCTTTGACCGACCTCCGGTCGGCCATTTCCCCCTAACAGGGGGCAAGGATCAGCACAGCATATCACCTCAACACTATCAACGTTCAGCACCCTCCACCTTGAGGGGGAGGACGCAGCCGTTTTACGGCTGCAAGGTGGGGGTGAAAACGTCTCGGTTTTCAAACAGAGGATTGAGGCAATAGTCCTACCTCAACCATCCGGCAATAATCGCCCGAAGAAGTCGCTATACAATTCAGCCTCAAAACATCAATAAGTCGGAGACCAATATATTGAATGAGCCAATAACAATAGCGACTGTGCCACCTCTGGCATTCCCGATCAAAGCCGCAACGCCACATAGAATGCCTACCGCAGCCAGTGGCAGACCGCCAGCAAACAATGCAATGAGACTGATGATAATTCCAAGTGTGGCAAGTGTTTTTTCTCCCTGCGTGGGGCTGTCATCACTATTGACTACCGATACAGACTCTTTTCCCTCGCCTGCTGCTAGCTGATGTCCACAGTGTTTACAAACCAAATCTTCTGCGGAGAGAATCGCACTGCAATTTGGGCATTTCTTAGTTGAAATAGCCTCATTTTTGTCTGCAATTCCCTCCCCTGATCCCAACCGGTATCCACAGTGCTTACAGATTTCATCCTCTTCAAGAACAGTCTCCCCACAGTTGGGACATTCGGAGAGTGACAGGAACATCTTCTTCCAACTGTTTTTACCACCTCCCTGACGTGGGCTTTTCCTGGTTGGGTTATTCTCATTATCGACCGGCGGCGTTGAAGTCATGATGGCATCCTTTTTTTGACTATATATTGAAACGGAAATCGTCCGGCAGCATCCCGGCTGCTTCATGATCAATTCTAGCCGCATGCAGCCACAAGGCAAGTTGATCAGACCTGTTACGCACAGAGTGAGGATTTACAGCGATAAGTTGATAAGAGGAATCAGCCCCGATCAATCATCCGGCAGCAGACGACCAAAGAAATCGCCAATCGCCTTACCGATGTCGCGATCCTCGCGGCGCGGACACCATCCGTAAGCTGGTTATTTCGAGTACCGCCTGCCATACTCAGATAGTTTTGATCAGCATGCAATAGACAGGGAGGCATTACGTGTCGAAGCTTGTTCTTATTCGCCACGGCGAAAGCGTCTGGAATAAAGAGAATCGATTTACCGGCTGGACGGACGTCGATTTAAACGATCTGGGTCTTGCCCAGGCAAAACAGGCCGGGCAGCAGCTTCTTGCAGAGGGCTTCGAGTTCGATATCGCGCTCACCTCCGTGCTCAAACGGGCGATCCGAACCTTATGGATCGTGCTGGACGAAATGGATCAGATGTGGATTCCCGTCGAACGGGACTGGCGTCTCAACGAGCGTCATTACGGCGCACTGCAAGGATTGAACAAGGCCGAGACCGCCGAAAAACATGGCGCTGAACAGGTTCATCAATGGCGGCGCAGCTATGATGTCAGGCCCCCGGCGCTCTCCCTCGATGATCCCCGCCACCCGAAATTCGACCGGCGCTATGCGCACCTGACACCCGATCAACTGCCCGCAACCGAGTGTTTGAAGGACACACTGGCGCGCGTCATGCCGTGCTGGGAGGATACGGTAGTACCCTCGATGAAGCAGGGTGCCCGCATCGTGATCGTCGCGCATGGTAACAGCCTGCGCGCTCTGGTCAAACACCTCGATCATATTTCCGACGAAGATATCCCCGGCCTGAACATCCCGACCGGCATACCGCTGATCTACGAGTTGGACAACAAATTCGAGGCCGTTGATCGCTACTATCTGGGCAACCCGGACGAGGTCAAGGCGGCGGCTGAAGCGGTCGCCCGGCAGGCGGACATTCGCAAAGAAGAGTAAGTGGTGACTGTTGTTCAGCCATACTCCGTACTATAAAATGCTCGAATAACACCCTCTGATCGGCACAGCATAAATATTCACCCAATGGAAGGGAAAGACGACGAACCAAAGGTTCGGTCAAGGGGGGTCGGTGTTACTCAATCATCCGGCAATAACCGCCCAAAGAAATCGCCAATCGCCTTGCCGATATCCGGCCCTTCGCGGCGCGGGCGGCGGGGCCGCGTGCCGAGACGATCACTGCTGCCGGTATCGATCCGGTTGGCGAAGTGGAGCAGCCCCACGCCGGTCGCGTGGGCGGGGGTGTGAAGCTTGTCAGTCAGGCCGATCATATTGCCCGGTTCGGCGACCCGCGCCGGGAGGCGCATCACCTTGCTGGCAACATTGCGGATATTCGTCAGCGCCGAGGTGCCGCCGGTCAGCACCGCCCCGGCAGGCATCAGGCCATCGTAGCCGGAGCGCTTAAGGTCTTTCATCACCAGCGAGAAAATCTCCTCGACGCGCGCCTCGATGATCTGCGAGAGGTCATAGGCTAATAACTGCGTGGGCATGTCCTCGCCAAACGGCGCAACGGTGATCACCGCGTCCCGGTCGACCGTATCGGGGGCGGCGTTGCCCTCCTCGACCTTGATCCGCTCGGCCTCGACGACCGGCAGGTGCAGCACGTGGGCGATATCGTTGGTGATGTGGTTACCGCCCACTTCGATCACGGCGGTATGCCAGACAGTCCCTTCGATAAAGACGGCAATGTCGGTCGTCCCGCCGCCGATATCGATCACGACCACGCCGGAGTTGCGCTCCGCCTCGGTCAGCACCGCCTCACCGCTGGCGAGCGGATTCAGCACAAAGCGATCAACCGCTAACCCGGCATCGGTGACGCACTTTTCGAGGTTGCGCAGCGACGACGACGCAGCGGTAATGATGTGGGCCTCGACTTCGAGGCGGTAGGCGTGGAGTCCGACCGGGTTGTGGATGCCATCCTGCCCGTCGACGGTGAAGGTGCGCGGGATGACGTGGAGCACTTCGCGGTTGTGGGGCAGCGCGACGGCGCGGGCCGCTTCGAGCGCCCGCTCGATATCTTCATTCCCGACCACACCCTGGTTGGGGTTCAGACCAGTGACGCCCCGGCTGTTGACCGCGAGGATATGTTTACCGGCAACACTGACATAGGCCCGCCCGATCTCGTAGCCGGACGAACGCTCGGCCTGACGCTTGGAGGCCCGGACGGATTCGGCGGCGAGGGCAACGTCGACCACCATCCCCTTGTTCATCCCCTGGGCGGGTTCGATCCCCACACCGATGATCCGCACATTTTCAGAGCCGTCGATTTCGGCGACCAGGGTAACCGTTTTCGTTGTGCCGACATCGAGGCCGACAATAATGCGTTCAGTGCTCACAATCTCATCCCAGTCCGACAGCTAAACCTATCTATAAACCGCTTCAGATAGCTCGATTCTGTATCTATCCGAAATGAATTTACGGATAGATATTACTGCGCCACCCGGTAATAGGGTGCATCGGGATTGGCAACGTCGATGTAAATGGGCCGGATACCCCGCGCCAGCAGGTCATCGACAAGCTGTTCGTAGACCGCCAGTTTGTAGTCCATATCGGTGCCGATGCCGAAGTAGGCCCGCCATCCACGGCCATCCTGGTAGCCCAGGCCGCGTGACGGCTCATAGTATAGCACGTCGATGTTGTTTCGGAGAGTCTTCAAATGCTGGGTGCCAAGCACCAGTTGGGTGTCGATGCTCAGGGCGTCCTGCTCTTTGCAGGCCGGGCCGGGGCAGAGAAAAGGAATCTCCTCACCCTCGTTGACCACCCGCACCAGCGACGGCAAATCCTGCCGCTGGAGCATCAGGTGGCCGCGCGAATCGACCCAATAGCGTGCGCCCCCCTGCTCCCAGACAATGGCCGGGTCGCGCTCGCGGACAAGGATGATCACCCGTGCAGGCCAGCGAACGACCACTTCTGCCGAATCGATGCTGGGAGACTCGGTGACCCGCCGGGTTACCTCGACAGGATCGATCCACAGAATGTGATATCCGGCAATGCCACTCCTGGTGAATATCTCCTCTGCCGGTACGTAGCGCACCCCGCCGATCTCGGCGCGAGTCACATAAAACATCGGGTTGGTGAACAACATAACCCCTGCCCCGGCGATCACGAGGACGATCCCCAGGCTGATCAGCCGCCAGGGGAACAATCCACGCGGGCGACGTCGGCGGGGCAGCGGGATGCGCCGCTTGCGGCGGGCCGCAGGCTCATGTGATTCGGTGCGGCGGGGGGTGGTGATTCTCGGTCCGGTCATTCTCGGCGATCAGCTTTCAGGTAGCAAAAAATCTGATGACAGTATACTGCAAACCATTGATCGCAGACACTTCGATCAGTACCGGCAGTCATAGACAACAGTTGGCTGGCCCTGGGCATTCTGGCCGTAGGCCCCGAAGTACGGATCGTCGACGCTGCCGATCACCGCGCAGGCGCTTTGCAGATAGTCGGCCAGCGCCGCGTCGATAGCGGTGGGTGTGACCGCGCTGCCGGTCGCCCCATCCTCGACGACGATCTCGATTCCGAGGTCGTCTATCAACCGCCCGATCTCCGCCGCGTCGAGCGGACCGCACAGGTCAGCCGGGCCGCACTCGTGGAAAACCTGATCGGACGTGAAAGTATTCGAGTTGTGCAGCGCGGGCCAGAGCGTCACGTCGGCGAGGACATGGGTATCGTCGGGCACCATCTCGGCGACCCGCCCCTGGTACTGATCGACATCCCTGGGAGCGAATTTAAGGGTCAGCCAGACCTGCGCACCCAGGTTGGCGATCAGCACCGGGCCGATCACGATCAGCGCCAGCGCCGATGGACTGGCAGGCAGTTTTCTATCAGAAAACCATTTTGCTGCGGCAGCGACCGCTGCCCCAGACATCAGCGCCAGGAGCGAGTTCCACAGGATGCCATAGTACGGATTCTTATGAGCCATCGCCAGCGCGAAGGCGATCACCGACAGGCCCCAGAAGGCCAGCAGCAGGCGGTCGCTCTCGGAGCGGCGGACGGCGGCAAAAACCAACCCGGCCACCATATAAGCCGACAGCACAATCACCGACCGGTTCATGCTGGTGAAGTAAGTCGTAGCGAACAGGTTCAACTGGTCGACGAGCCGGGTGCCAATACTCCCGGTAGCCAGCGAGTTGACCTGGTTGGTGTGGGCCATGTGCGCCAGCGCGATCTCAGGATCGGGGAGCAGGTGGACACCAATGAACGCCCCTACCCCGATCAGCCCGGCCAGCCCGCAAAGCAGAATACCGATGCGCCCCTCGCGGGTGCGGTAGTGAACCCAGACGATCAGCGCGGCGGTCGGCAGGCCGAACCAGACCACGTTAGGGTGAATATCAAGCGACACGGCCATCAACAGGCCGATCAGCGCAAACTTCCAGCGGGCGGGATCATCGCGGAGGGTCAGGGCAAAATAGAACAGTCCCATCCCGGCAGCGATCACCCAGAGTTCTTCGCGCCCGATATGGCTGGCGTAAAAGATGTTGTTACCGATGGCATACAACAGCCCACCGATTATCCCAACAGACTCGTCGTAGAGTTTTTTCCCGACCAGATAGGTGAAGAACACACCGATCAGCCAGCCGAGCGTTGAGAAGAGACGTCCGGCAACAAGTCGATAGCCGAACAGTTCGAGCCACAGCCCTTTTAGCAACTGGTAAAGCCGCCCCTGTGAGGTGAAGTTCTCCCGATAGTAGCCGATCCCGTCGAGGTGATCGACGCCGAAGCGCCCCTCGTGCATCACGTTGTAGCTGAGGGCGATGTGATTCACCTCGTCGTAATGCGGCGCGGGATAATCGGCCAGCCCCCAGAGGTTGACCACGAGGAAAACGATCAGTATGCCCAGCGCGGCAATTCGCATCTGCCGGTTTGGAACGGAATCGTTGTTGGCGTTAGCTGTCATAATGGGCAATTATGCATTACTTTACACGGCACACCCAAAATTGAGTTATGCAGCTTCAGTTCGTCGGCAAACAGCGCGGCGGCTATAATGTCACCGCAAAAATCGTATATACTGTGTATACAGGATATACGTACTTTTGGAGGAAATATGTTTTACGGACAACTGCGAAAAGTCGGTAACAGCTATGTCGTCACCATTCCAAAGGAAGAGGTAGAACGCCTCAAGGCAGATGAAGGAACGCTGTTAGCCGTTCATGTTCAACCGGCTGAGATGCGACCAGTTCTCAGCGATGAAGTGCGCCAGGCATTCGAAGATAGCTGGGCCGACAATGAAGATGGCTATCGCTATCTGGCAGGCCGCTAATCGATGGCCGGTATCCGCTACCTGGAACTGGCTGAGGTCATTGCCTTGCATGCGTTGATCATGGAACGTACTGGAGCATCACCGGCATCACTTCGAAGCGAATCCCAATTAGAAGCCGCCCTGATGCGTGCGCCTATGGCTGCTCATTATGAAGAGGCTGATCTGGTACGGCAGGCTGTACTGCTGGCTGTAGGTATTTCTCAGGCGCAGGCCTTTCTAGATGGCAACAAACGTACAGGCTTCGCGGCGATGGATGTGTTCCTTCGTTTGAACGGGCAGCGATTCAACGGGGACTCTATCGGATTAGCGCAACACCTCGAAACCATCGCAAGTGAACAGCAGCAGCGCAGGGCGGCGATTGATGCATTCGAACAATGGCTTAGATCGCACCTGGAGTCAATCTAAGCAGCACCATACACCTGCCCTGCGCTGTAGTTCTTCCCCTTGAATGTCAGCTACTAACTACCCGGATCGAAGCTGGTTTTGTTGCGCCGCTTATCGGCGTGACGCTCCAGCGCCAGTTGAATCAGCCGGTCGATCAGATCGGGGTAGGAAATGCCGCTGGCCTCGAACAATTTCGGGTACATACTGATCGAGGTGAAGCCGGGCAGCGTGTTGACCTCGTTGACCCACAGTTCATCGGTTTCACGGTCGAGCAGGAAATCGCAGCGGGCCAGCCCTGCACAGTCAATCGCCTGGTAGGTCTTGACGGCTGTCTGGCGTATATATTCGGTCAATGCCTCATCCAGCGGGGCGGGGATCACCAGCTGGGCATCGTCGTTGATGTATTTGTCGGTGTAGGAATAGAACACGTCGCCGGGGATGACCTCGCCGGGCACCGACGCGATGGGATTGTCGTTGCCCAGGACGCTGACCTCGATCTCGCGGGCGGGGATACCATGCTCGACGAGCAGGCGGCGGTCGTACTGGGCGGCTTCGTCGAGCGCGGCGATCAACGATTCGCGGTCGACCGCCTTGCTGATCCCGACGCTGCTGCCCAGGTTGGCAGGCTTGACGAACATCGGGTATTCGAGCGTCTCCTCGACACGGTCGAGCACCGCTTCTCGATCAGCATCCCACTCGGAGCGAAGGAGCAGCACGTAGGGCAGGACGGGCAGATCGTGGGCGATCATGATCGCCTTGAAGATCGCCTTGTCCATCCCGGTTGCCGATCCGACCACTCCCGCACCCACATAGGGGATATCGGCCAGTTCGAGCAAACCCTGGACGGTGCCGTCCTCGCCGTAGGTACCGTGGAGCACCGGAAAAATCACGTCGACGGTGGCGATATCGCGCAGGCCGGAGGAAGATTCCCCCACCGGCTCGATAGCCTTGAGCGTCGGATCGCCCGGCTCGCCGATCAGCGCCGCCGGGGCGGAGGCGACTTCGCCGGAAGTCAGGGTCAGCATCGGGTCGCCCCCGGCGATCCAGCCGCCTTCCTTCGTGATGCCGATGGGCAGCACCTCGTATTTGTCTTTGTCAATCGCGTCCATCACCGATTGGGCGGAACGGAGGGAAACTTCGTGTTCACCACTGCGGCCACCAAAAATAATGCCAACGCGGATTCGTTTATCGCTCATCATGGGTACCCCTTTCGCTGGTGACCTATGATAGCGAGGCGAGGATAGGCTGGCAACAATGCGGAGGCTGTCCAAATGGAAACCGGTCAGCTAACGGTGCTGACCGGTTGAATTAGACTGGCAACTGTTTGGTTTAGCGTCCCAATATCTGGTCGATCTGCGCCATCTGGTCGGGAGTCAGTGGGCCGAAGTCCATCGCCCCGGCGTTATCCTCGGCCTGCTTCGTATTCTTGAAACCCGGTATCGGGATGGTGCGGTCGCTGTAGGCCCATATCCAGGCCAGCGCGCCCTGCGCCATCGTCCGGCCTCCGCTGGTCAGCACTTCCTTGATCGAGTCAAGCATGTCGAGCCAGTCGGGGTTGGGTTGGCCATCTTTGAACGCGCCAAACCACTCGACCTGACGCCGGACATCGCCCTCCGGGAAAGTCATCCCGCGTTTAAACTTGCCCGTGAGAAGGCCCATCGCCAGCGGTGAGCGGTTAAGACTCGCCATGTCTTTTTCTTCGCACAATTCGAGGATTGCATCCGTATCACCGGTCGAATGCTTGCCCAGTGCGTGGAGTTCCTGCTGCACGGCGATGCAGTTCGGGCCTTCGGCGAAGACTTTCTGGCTCTCCAGCACGTCGGTGCTCCAGCCGTAGCCGCGTATCTTCCCCGCCTTGACCTCCTCTTCGAGCGCCTCACGCAGTTCCACCGCCTGATCCGCCGGATGGCCCCAGATATGGAACTGGTACAGGTCGATGGTGTCAGTTTGAAGGCGGCGCAGGCTTTCATCGAGCGAGCGGCGCATGTTCCCCACACTGGGATCGTCGCCCAGGTGGAGACGCTTTTCACTGTCGAAGGTGCCGCCGAACTTGGTGGCGATCACCACCTCGCCGCGCCGACTGGCGAGGGCCTTGCCGAGCACCTCTTCGCTGTGGCCGCTGCCGTAGACATTGGCCGTATCGAAGAAATTGACGCCCAGGTCGATGGCGCGATGAATGGCGCGGATCGATTCGTTGTCGTCGATGCCCGTCCAGCCGATTGCCACGCCTTCCTGGTTATATGATTGCCCCCCAATGGCCCAGCAGCCCATCCCCAGCGGGCTGACCATGATTCCCGATTTGCCGAGTGATCGTTTCTCCATTTTATTCTCCTCACATGATTAGCATTACAGGTAAAAGTCTGATGGCACTAAATCTCTGCTACCTCTGGTATAATTTCACGACCAATCCGCGCAACAGTCTCGGCAGTCAAGTCATGTTTGAGACAGCAAATAACATGCGTAATGCCCAGCTTCGCGAAGACCTTCCACCGTTCGATCACATCAGATGGGGACATTTCTTCCAGATTGATCGTATCATGCAGCGTCTTTTCAATCTCATCGTAAGGTCGCCCGATATCCGCACAGTGCCCTTTAAGTACTTCGAGCTTATGACGCAATATATCAAGGTCTGTCTGACTAAACAGGTTGCAGGCATCAGCATATTGTGCCACAAGGCGCAGTGTTCTTTTCTCACCCATGCCACCAATTAGGATTGGTGGGTGTGGTTTAGTGAGTGGTTGAGGATTATTCATGGGTTGAAGCATTTTATAATGCTTGCTCTCGAATGGCCCTGTGTTTCCGCTCCACATATGCTTTGCAATCTGTAATTGTTCTTCGAGAAGTTCAAAGCGCTCCTGCACGGGCGGGAACGGAATACCCAGACTCTGACACTCAAATTCGTACCAGGATGCGCCAATGCCAAAATAGGCGCGCCCCCCGGATAGTACATCCAACGTAGATATGATCTTGACTACAATTGCAGGATGGCGATAGACCACCCCCCCTACCAGCAGCCCCAGTTTGACATTCTGGGTCAGCCCTGCGAAGTATCCTAGAGTAGTGTAACCTTCCACCATATCAGTTTCTGGCTTACCAAACCAGCTTCCCAACTGAAAGAAGTGATCCATTACCCATAAGCTATAAAATCCATTTTCATCTGCTGCCTGTGCCACAGATTTGAACCAATCGCGCATTGTCCGGGGTGTGCTGGGACGAAAGTGAGGGATTTGTAATCCTATGTACATGTCAAACTCCTCTTGCTATAAAGTATATGCTGGTCAATTTATGTTCGCATGAAATTCGCCCATATACTGGGGCGTGTAGATAAGTGATCAGAATCAGATTACAACTCCCCTTGTGATGTGGCAGCTCATCGGTCAACATGTAACCACTATCCAAAAAACAAGCCTGAATACAGTCTATCACTTAGAGTGCGCTCTAAGTCAAGGGTATGTCAAAGGATGCGTCACTTTGCCGCAGGCAAAACGGCTGCCGCCGCTGTTGCCGCTGGATGGGGTGGTCGTTATACTGTGCGGGCTGATCGATACAGGAGACTCGCTTGCAAAAGACCTTCGAAAAGCTGCGGAACAAGATCACCTGGCAGGAATGGCTGCTGATCATCGGGATCGGCGCGTGGCTGGCGCTGAACCTGTGGAGCCTGCTGCGCTACCCGCCGCCCTCCTGCGACGAAGCGTACTATACGGCATCGGCCTATCACCTGCTCAAAACGGCTCGTTTCGGGCTGCCCTTCATCGCCGATCTTGCCGGTGCGGAGACCTCCTACGTGGTCTACGGTCGGTTGTTCCTGTTCGGTCAGGCGATCTTCTTAGCCTTCTTCCGATCCCCGCTCGTCGCCGCGCGGATGTTCAGCTTCGTTGGAGTGATCGCGCTGGCGCTGATCACCTATGCGCTGGCCAATCGATTGTTCGACCGGCGTGTCGCGCTGTGGTCTATGCTGATCATCGCCGTCGATTGGCCGGTGTTCATGCAGGGCCACTCCGGTCGCCCCGACATCTGGATGACCGCCGCCGTGGCCTTCGGTTTGCTGCTGGTCTTCTGGCTGGCCGATAAGCCATCGGCAGGCCGGGCGCTGCTGGCCGGTTTCGCCGCCGCGCTGTTACAGGATATTCACCTCAACGGGGTGCATTTCATCGCCGCCATCGGCCTGATCGCGCTGATCGAGATCGGCTTCCGGCAAAAACGCTGGGGCGCGGTCGGGATGTTCGTGCTGGGCGGGATACTCGGTGCGGGCTATTTCCTGATCGTCCACCTGTTCCCCGATCCACAACTGGCGATCACGCAGTACCGCTCACTGACACTGGGCGAAGATCGGGAGTTCTGGCAGCATTCGTTGTGGTTCCACGCCCGGAATCTGGGGATGTTCCTGTGGAACAATTTCGTCAGGGGGCAGAGCGGGCTGGCAATCATCACGGCAGCGTTTTTCGCTTTAGGGTTGATCGGTGCACCGCTGCGAAAAGAGAAACGAAACGCGCTCTATCTCGTGATCTTCTTTGTGATATCGCTGCTGTCGTTTAGCTGGGTGAATGTCTTCAAACCGTCGTATTACGCGGTTCTGTGGCACCCGGTGCTGGTGATCCTGGGCGCTGCGGGGATTTTTTGGTTGGCTGGCGATGCCGGGGGTATCATCAAGCGGCTGTCCGACCCGGTCAGGCAGCGGATTGCGCCCGGTTTGTTGAGCCTGTTACTGATCGCGCTGGCTGCCGGGGACGTGTACCTCGCGGTGAAGTTCCGGACGGTCGACTACGCGGGGATGGTCGGCGAGATGCGCGGCCTGATCGAACCCGGCAGCCGCGTAATGGCCGACGAATTGTGGTGGTACGGGCTGTACGATCAGGACATGGTAGCGTCGATCACGCTGAACATGGCCCAGTACACCCGCCACGAGCAGCCCGGCGACCGGGACAATTTACGCGCCGATATGGACTCGCTCCAACCCGATTATGTTATCCTCGACAACGCGCTGGCCTGTCAGGACGTGAGCGAGGCGGCGCGGGAATACCTCGGCGAATACGTCGACGAGCGGTGTGAGGCGGTCGGCAGCGTCGACGGGGAATGGTTCGAGACGAGCACGGTCTATGCGTGTTCATATGATTGAATTGTAGGGAGATCGTAATTTGGCATTCAATATTCTTCTGGCAATCATTGCAGCACTGATCTCCGTTGTGGGGCAGACGCTATTAAAAGCAGTGATGACCAACGTCGGCGCGATTGATTCATTTGCTATCGCCGACCTGTTCGCCATCGTTCTGACGATGCTCAAACAACCGCTGTTCTATGTCGCCGGGATCGTCTACGTGATGGGCTTTGGCGCGTGGCTGGTCGTCCTTTCACGTGTCGAGTTGAACGTTGCCTACCCGGTGCTGGCCCTGAGCTATGTGTTCATCCCCATTGCGGGGATGTTATTTTTCGGAGAGACGGTCACGCCACTGCGCTGGCTAGGAATCGCCATCATTCTGGCCGGCGTGGTCGTGGTCGGCCTGAGCTACGGCAAATAGGACTTACCTCGATGCCTGAATGCGATCTCTCGGTCGTTCTACCCTGCCATAACGCAGCACCCTTCGTCGAACGGTCGCTTGGCGAGCTTCAAGCCTATCTCGATTCGCTGGGCGTCGACTGGGAGATCGTCGTTGTGAATGATGGCAGCACCGATGACACCCCGGCGATCCTGGATCGCTGCGCGGGCGAACGCTGCCGGGTGATCCACCAGGTGCCAAATCAGGGGAAAGGCCGGGCGGTGGTCAAGGGGATGATGCAGGCCGGGGGCCGCATCCGGATTTTTACCGATATCGACCTGCCGTACCAGTTGAACGATCTAAAACGCTGCTACGAACAGCTTCTCGCCGGAACGGATCAGGCGGTGTTCGGCAACCGCAAGCTCTCCAACTCGACAAGCGAAACCGATATCCCGCTCAAACGGAAGATCGGCAGCAAGGTCTTTTCGACCTATGCCGGGTTGATCATCGGGCGATACGACCTCGACACACAGTGCGGGCTGAAAGGCTTCAGCGGTGAACTGGCCGGGCGATTGTTCCCGCTGGTGACCACCGACCGCTTTGCCTTCGACGTGGAGATCGCCTATCTACTGACTGCCGCCGGGCTGGGGATCGGGTCGATACCAGTCACGCTGGTCAATAACGACCTCTCGACGATCACCGTGTTCGGATCGGGACTGCGGACCTTCGTCGATGCAGCGGAAATCTGGCTGCGGAAGCTGGCGGGCCGCTACGACGTTTCGGCGCTGCGGGAACTGTAAAAAAACATTTTCATAGCATACCCACCCCTGCGCCAGTTGAGTTTATATCGCGAGGCTGGTATATTGAAGTATCAAGCCTCGTTAGCTTGAACACAATGTATCAAAGGATGGGCCTGACCTGATGAGCAAGCGAGCAGTTGTCTCTATTGTGGGCATCCTGCTTCTCGTACTCCTTCTCCCCCAATCCGCCGCTGCCCAATCGAACGATGCCGACACTTTAATCGCGCTGGTCAACCAGCTCCGCGCAGATTATGGTCTGCCACCTTACCAGGTGAACGTGGCCCTGATGTCAGCGGCGCAGGCCCACACCGATTGGGCCGCCTCGGTAGGAACCCACTCGCATATCGGACAGGGTGGGACAACCTACGAAGACCGGATCGTCGCAGCAGGCTACGGCCCGCGCGATTTGATACATGTCGGTGAAAACATTTACTGGGGAACTGATGCCACAGCGCAGACCGCGTTTGACTGGTGGAGGGGCAGTTCCATTCATTTCCAGAACATGACCTCGACCGACTTCGAGGAGATCGGAGCAGGGGTAGCTTCGAACGGCAGCGCATGGTTCTACACATTGAACTTTGGCAGAGTCGGCGAAGACACCCCGGGGAACAACCCCGGCGATGGGGCGGAGGAGGATACCAGCAGCGAAATCAACGACCCGGAGGGTGCGGGGACGGTCGTTGAGGAAAATGGATCGTCGGTCTATATAGTGCAGTCAGGCGACAGCCTGTATGGGATCGCCGACAAATTCGGGTTGGAAATATACGATCTTCGAAAAATAAACGGCATGAATGAGGATCAGGGCATCCATCCCGGCGACAGGCTGATCGTCTCCATCTCGGCAGCAGCCACTTCGACGGGAGCTACAGCAATGCCGACTCCCCGTCCGCCCCTGTACCACACGGTTGTCGAGGGGGATACGGCACTGGGGATCGCCCTGCTGTACGGAATCGAGGTAGGCGACCTCTATACACTCAACGATATCAACGATGCTACGGTCCTCTTCGTAGGCGATCAACTGCTGATCCGCGAAGGCGACCCGACCCCCACCCCGACGCCATCCCCTACCCCACCGCCGACCATTACCCCGGTCGCGACCATTACCCCAACGCCCAGCCTGTTACCGACTGCAGCAGCAGCCCTTCCAACGCCAGCCGAAACACCAGAAGGTGAGGCCGAATCCGGTCAACAGGGCGTACTGCGCCCGCTGCTGATCGGCGGGCTGATCGGCGCAGTGATCGTCGGTGCTGCGATGGGCACCTTTGCCCTCCTGGTCAGGCGGCGGGCCGCCCGCCGGTAAGGAAGCGCGATCAGGGAATGACCAAAAGCACGACCTGGGAGATCGCCCACAGTGCCAGGGCAATGATCAGGAAGTTGGTGCTCCGACCCACTCTCTTGAACTTATAGCTGGCGATCAGGCTCTTGGTATAGACCTGCCCCAGCAGCGCCTCCCGGATGTCATCTTCGGACTGGTTCAGAAACTGGTCGGTGAACTCGTCTGGGTTGCAATCGGTGATGTGCCCGAAGAAGAAGAGATTACGCTCCTGTTGGGGGGCTTTGAGGATCGGCTTCGAGGCGAGGACCGCGAAGAAGATCGAGATAATCAGCGAGAGAAAAAGCAGCACACCGGCAATATTGGAAAGCGTCTCACCAAGCGTCATACCGGCGCCGAATATCGCCCGGATGCCACCCCCGGACAGCGTCAGCGCAGCGGCGAGGAATGTATCGGCGGCGAGGATCAACTGGGCTTTGTTGTCAGCACGGGAAAGCTGCCCTTCGATATGGTCGAACAGCAGTGAGGCCATTTCGGTCAGCGTGCCAGGGTCGGGGAGACTTTCGGCGGGCGGAACGCTGAAAGGCGACGGCTCATTGATAGTCATTGCATCCTCCGCGATGATACAAAAAAGGCCGCAGGGTTCTCCTGCGACCGTCAGTGCCGAGGCCCAGACTTGAACTGGGGACCCTTTGATTTTCAGTCAAATGCTCTACCAACTGAGCTACCTCGGCGGAATGCGGGTATTATAGCGTATCCCGCACGACTGTCAAAACGAATCGATCAACGATAGGGTTTGCTGACCGGGAGCGAGAAAACAAACCGCGATCCTTCGCCGTAGGGTGTATCTTCGACTCTGATGACTCCGCCGTGCGCCTGGATCGCCGATCGGCAGTAGGCCAATCCCAGCCCGAAGCCGCGCGTGCCTTTGCGATTATCGTCAAGCTGCACGAAGCGATCAAATACCCGGCTTCGCTGGTCGGCAGGGATTCCCGGCCCCTGGTCATCAACGGCGACGAACACCTGACCGCCTTCCTCCCAGGTGACGACCGTCACCATGCCATCGGCGCGGGTAAATTTCAAGGCATTGCCAATCAGGTTGTTGAGCACCCGCTCAAGACGTTCGGTATCACCCATAACCAGGGGAAGATCCGCACATACATGCCTGGATTCCAGTTCGATCTGTGAAGCCCAGGCTAACGGCCTGTGTTCTTCGACAATACCATCAACAATACTGCGCATGTCGATGAGGTTGACATGAAGAGAGGCAATTCCCGATTCGAGACGTTCGACGTCAAGCAGGGATTCGGTCAGGGAATACATCCGTTTGACCCCCCCAATTGCCAGGGCCAGAAAGCGCCGGGATTCGGCGTTTTGGTTGTAGGCATCGTCCGCTTCGATCATCGAAAGCGCCATCATGATCAGGTTGAGCGGGTTGCGCAGGTCATGGACGATGAAGCGCATCGTTTCCTGGCGCAGGTTGACGATCTCGGCCAGTTGATCGTGTTCGCTGGCTAATGAGCCAAGCCGTTCGAACAGGTCACGTTCCTCAGCTGCCGACTGCTTTCGGCTTTCGTCGGCGTTGAGCAGCAGGTTGACGACGGTCTGGAAGATCATTTCGCGAAAGACGGGTTTATCGTGAAACAGGTCCCAGAACTCTTTCCGGCTGATCCCGATCAGGCGGGTCTTCTCGACCGCCATCGCTGAAGCGGTGCGTGGCCCATACTGGAGCAGGCTGACCTCGCCGAAAATCTGATCGGCAGTGCAGTAGCTCAGCACCAGCGGTGCCGATCCTTCGGCGTCTTTGATAATCGCCACCTGACCGGAAATCACCAGGTACAGTTCATTTCCCGGATCGCCTTCTTTGAAGACGTATTCACCCGGCTCATATTCCAGGACTTCCGCGTATTCGCTCCAACGGGTATCGATCTGCATCGGGTGTTCAACATTTCTTTCAGATAGTGGGCAGCCTACAATGTCGGCTGATATTGTACATGAATCCAGACGTAAGCGCGAAGTAATAAACCTCACGACTCGCCGGGGAAATATCACCTTCTCGACTGCCGGTGATTACAAATATGTAACAGCTCAACCAGGCGGTCTTTGTGCCCCGACAGACACCCCGGAGATGTCTGTAGACCTCACGGCTGGTTTATGGTATCGTTTCGTGCATATTCCAGAACGAGAGGACAAAAATGTTCCACCAGATATCCCTCGCCATGTCAAACCGGATGCACGAACTTGAAGAAAAGGATGCCATAGATCGCCAGGATGGCACGCCGCGCTTGCAGCGGCTGCGACAGATTCCACCAGAAACAGGCAAATTCCTGGCGCTGCTCGCCGCGAGCGCCCCGTCCGGGGAGATCGTGGAGATAGGAACCAGTGCAGGGTATTCGACAATGTGGCTGTCATTGGCCAGGCGGCACATCACCACGTTTGAAATCCTGCCTGAAAAGGCCGCATTAGCACGAGAAACGTTCAAAGCGGCAGGGATCGAGGAGCAGGTCACCCTGATCGAGGGAGATGCACGGGATCATCTCAACTCTATTCACAATGCCGCCTTCAGCTTTCTTGACGCAGAAAAAGACGCGTACGAAGCCTGCTACAACCTGATAATCCCCAGGATCAAACCGGGCGGAATACTTGCCGCCGACAATGCTATCAACCATGCGCCAACACTCCAGCCCTGGATGGACTGTGTGCTGGAGGACAGGCGTGTCGATGCGCTGATCGTACCAATCGGCAAAGGCGTATTCGTGTGCCGTAAGATATAAAACTCCCCGGATTGAGAACCGATACTATGTGTGAACCGGGATACTACTACCTGTCCAGTTGGAGCGAAATGAACCCAATAGGAGGTAGGTCTGATTGCATAGTGACTGGCACCTGTTAAAATTCTGAGTAGGATGATTATTGGTAGTAAGCAACATGAGTGAATCAGTATTGAAGTGGTTATTTGGGATGGCTGACAAAGCAAAAAACACCAACGGAAAATCGATGACGTGGTTGGTCGTTGAAGATGACTACGCCATTCGAAATATCCTCGACGCGATGTGCGAGTTGTGGAACTTCAACATTGTTGTTTTCGAGGATGGCTATAAGGTGAGCGCCTACCTGGAAAGCGAATCGCTCCCCGAACCGGTTCCCGATATCGCCCTGCTGGATATCCGCATCCCCGGACCCTGGGGTCACGAGGTCGCAGCAAAAATCCGGCAGCACCCGCATATCAAAGATATCGGGATTGTCTTGATGACCGCCTACGAACTGTCGAACGCCGACCGGGAAAAGTATCTGAATACGGCTGAGGCAGACATGCTGATGGGTAAACCGCTGCCGCCCATGGACGAAATGCTCGAACTGGTCAAGTCGATTGTCGAGAAAAGGCAGTCAGCCGGAACAAGTCACTAGGAAATTCCAAGTTCAACAAGCCACTCATGGATCGTCTCTACTGTGCGCACCGTAGAGGGCTCCATCATCAGGTTGTGTGCTTCCCCTTCGATTACCCGATAATCGGCACCATAGAAAGCCGCCGACCGACGCTGCTTGCGCTCCGGGATGACGGCATCGGCACCGCCTGCCAGCCAGAGCAGCGGCGTCTCGACCGACCGGGACGGCTGCCAGAACAGCGGGTTATATTGAAGCAGCACCAGCAGCGACTCCGGGCCAACCTGTGTATGTAAATCTTTGGGAGTGATCAGCGCCCGCCGGGTGATCAGGGCGCGGGCGGCGCTCTCCGGGGAGCGGACGACGGGGGCCGCCGACAGGGTGGCAAGACTCATCAGCGTGCCGACCGGGTCCATCAGTGCGTAGCCAGCAACCTGAAGCAGCATATCACGGGCAGGCCAGGGAGCGACAAGGACTGCCGCAGGGAGGTCTTCGACGGGTTTTTTGAGATACCGCTGGATCAGCGCCCCACCCATGCTGTGGCCGATCACAATTGGCGGGGTATCGAAGCGGGCGATTTCCGCCTTGAGGAATTCGAGATAATAGCCCAGGGTACACCGGCGGATCGGCCTCTGGACGGGCGATCCAGCATGGCCGGGGAGACTGTGAGCGGTCGATTCCCAGCCCCATTCGGCAAGCTGATCCTGCCAGGGTTCCCAGCACCACGCACCATGCCACATCCCATGCTGAAAGAGGATGGGCGTCTCGAAACGCTTCTTCTCCGGCGTGTAGACGACTCGCTCGATCCCGTCTTCGACGGTCTGCGTGACGTGGTGGCTCATCAATTTACCTTATAGCGACTGCCGCAATCAGAACCAGTTTCGCAGCCCCAGGCCAAGCTCGGCGCACAGCGAGAAAAAGCGGCGCAGCTCGACAATCTCACCGGTGGTATACTCCCGCGAACGCCACACCTCGTTCTGGATATCGGCGAGCACCTGTTCAGGGTCGCAGCGATTGAACGCCTCAGCCATCTTTTCGACCGTTTCCGGCGCGATCCATTCCTGGTAAAGGCTCTCGCCGGTAATGTAGCTAACCAGCGTGGCATAATGCTTGCCGTGAAAACTTCCGCCGTTGTGACTGAACAAACCGCCCATCAGGTAGATATTGGCTTGCTCAAAGGCTTCTAAATCCTTGCCGTTCAAATCTTCACCCGGTGTGCGGGCCGCGAATGTATCTAACCCGGCTCGTTCAAGTGGATCATGTTCGCGGTCTTCAAAATCAAACTCCAGGGTCATCAAATGCGTACCTTACCTTGTCCATTGCAGTGTGTACAGGTTTCGTGTCTGGTGATCTTTCCGCTTCCCCACTTGCCGATATGCTCGGAGGCATTGATAAACGGGTAGCCAGTTTGATACGGCTGATCGGGAAACAGGCTGTCCATTTTACCGCCACATGTGAGACACGCAACTGCAAAAGTCGTCCCGATCGGCAGCCCCCCTTCCCCGACCGGCTGGGAAGCAAAGTATTCCAGTACGAAGCCCTTGCCGCCGCAGTCCGGGCAGGTTTCCTTCAGCCAGACCTCCCCCGTTCCCTTACACATGCGGCAGTCGACCAGGTCACTCTGGATTTCGATGTCGCCCCCGGCGACGTTGACACTGCCTTCCACGCTGCCACCGACATTAACATCTATCGACTGGCCGGCAGGAGGAGAGGACAGGGACCTGCCACATGACGGGCAAAACCGCGCACCGGATGGAACGGACGCACCACACTCACAGGTTCTCGCCATGCTGACCCCCGATCTGGAAACCACCACGTCAGGCTTTATTGTATGGGAATAGGCGAGATTGTAAAGTATGCCGGACGGGCAGGGGTCATATTCCCGCCCGGCACCGGGTTTGCGGAGAAGAAAAGCAGCATGTGGGGCAGCGAGCGGATCTCCGCCCCACAGCTTCGATCAACGCTTAAATATCGAGGGCTACTTCGTCCATCTTCTTGTTCTCGTTATTCCAGCTCTGGATCACAGTGGGGACTCGCAAGCCGGGATTCTCATAGATCGACCGTATCTCCCCAAAGTCAGGCGACTCGCCGGTGGTAAGCCTGGCCGCCCGGTCGAGCAGCGCCCATTCTTCTTCACTGTGATCGGGGCCGCCGAGCATCAACCCCCAGCAGTCCCAGGGCAGCAGTTCAACCTTGTTCAGTGCGGCCAGATCGCGCAGCAGGTTGCCTTCGATGAAGTCAAGCCCGTGCATGTCGAAGATGCCGAACTTCTCCGGGTCGACTTCACCGGCGCGGGCGGGCGTCCAACCCTGACCGGCCACCACAAACTGATCGCGGGGAACGTCGTTTGTATCGAAGGTGATCTTCAACTGCTCCTGCTGGAAGGTATCCAACTGGGCATCGACCAGCCGCCAGCGTTTCTGACCGGAATCCCAGTATTCGCCGCTCCAGTGATCCTCGTAATGATCGGGTAAAAAGTACGTTCCGAACCCACAGCGGGCGCGGGCCGGGATTCCTTTGTGCCTAAGCAGGGCAACGAACAGCACCGAGAAATCGCGGCAGTTGCCGATCAGCTTCTTCTCTAATGGGCGAGCAGCCGTCGAGGGGCGGTCGTCTTTCTCGCGGATGCGGGCCAGCATGTCATCCGCTGCGCGGATATTCACTTCGGCCTGTTTGATGCTCTCGTCAGCTTCGACACCATACCTGTCCATCCAGAAAATGTGGATCATCCAGCCCTGGACAAGCTCACACAATGCGGGGATGTCATCGGGCAGATTGCCGAGCCACTCAGCATGAGCGCTCACGTCGGTCATCACGCCCGGCTGGGCATAATAGGTCAACTCGTTTGCCATCGTTTATTCTCCTGAATACTTTTTATGACTGAGGAACTTCGTCGCGACGTGTGACTATTATAGACCACTTGTTCGGGTGTATCAATGAGCAAAAAGTGGGATGTTCAGGGAAAACAGGGTAAAATACACTTCCAATCAGATGGTTTTTTTCGGCCCTGTCAGCACAGGGCTTTTTGTTTTTTTATGCAGCTCGGCCTGTGGTAGTTGCGCATTTTGCCCGTTTTGCATAATATGTACCTAACTGCACCTGTGCGAGATTTAAAGCAGCAGTCGAGTATCAACTATAGATTGGTCGGGGAGGTCACCCGCGTTTCCGGTTGGTTGAGGAGAGAAGCAATGGCGGAGGGAAGTCGAAGGGCACCTATGTCCTATGCGAAGATAAAAGTCATCGGCGTCGGCGGCGCCGGGAATAACGCAGTAAACCGCATGATCACCGAGGGAATGGCTGGTGTTGATTTCATCACTGTCAATACCGACGCCCAGGCGCTCGACGCGTCGCTGGCGAAGACGCGCTTACAGGTCGGCAAGAAGCTCACGCGCGGGCTGGGCGCGGGCGGCGACCCGGAGGTCGGGAGGAAAGCAGCAGAGGAATCACGCGAGGAACTGTCGCAGGCGGTTGGAGAAGCAGACATGATCTTCATCACCGCCGGGATCGGCGGCGGAACCGGAACGGGCGCATCGCCGATTATTGCCGACATCGCGCGGAAGGCGGGCGCGCTGGCAATTGGCGTGGTAACCCGTCCCTTCTCCTTCGAAGGCAGGCAGCGCGAACGCGTCGCCGCCGAGGGAATTGAACGCCTTAAAAACGCGGTCGACACCCTGATCGTGATTCAGAACGACCGGCTGTTGAAGATCGTCGACAAGCGGGCGAGCCTGCACGAAGCATTCTCCACCGCCGACGACGTGCTCCGGCAGGGCATTCAGGGGATCAGCGAGTTGATTACCGTCCCGGGGCTGATCAACCTCGACTTTGCCGACGTGCGCACCATTATGAGCGAAGGCGGCGCGGCATTGATGGCCGTTGGCGCGGCATCCGGCGAGGATCGCGCCCGCAAAGCAGCACAGCAGGCGATTACCAACGAACTGCTCGACGTGACGATCAACGGAGCGAGCGGTATCCTGTTCAACGTGACGGGCGGCGTCGACATGAGCCTGTACGAAGTCAACCAGGCAGCGGAGATCATCAAGGAGACTGCCGATCCAAACGCCAACCTGATTTTCGGCGCGGTGATCGACGAAGCCATGGGCGATACGATGCGCATCACGGTCATTGCCACCGGCTTCGGGCAGATCAGGACGTCGCGGCCACGCTTCCGCACCGAGGCGGTGCCTCAGGATCTTCAGCGCCCGCTGACCATCGACGAGCAGCCCGCTGCCCCGCGTGACTACGAAGAAAACCTGGAGATGCCCGCCTTCCTGCGGCGGCGCAACCGCGACCAGGGACAGTAGTCACAGGTACTTATTCCTTAACCATTGACGCCCTGTTCATTTGAACGGGGCGTTTTTATTTTTGACCGAACAGTGCTTCGTGGGGGAAGTGTAGATATTCCGGCTGCACCTGCCCCATTTCCAGGGCGTGCTTGTTCAGGCGTTCGAACTCACGGTGAGTCTCGCTGAGTTGATCAAGCTGAAGCGCGGTCGGCTCGGTAGTAAAGATGGCGATTGTCGTCGTATAGACATCGGTGACACTGCACAACCAGCGGCCCCCTTCGATCTGCGTATAACGCACCTTCTCACCATCGGGCAGCTTTTGCGAATGCTCCAGACTCTTGATCAGCGAGGCGAGGATATCTTTGCCAAGCACGAAACTACCCAGCGTTCTGATCGCCCGCCCCGACCAGTTATCGACAATCAATATACCTTCGATTTTGGCCTGATGCTGCCTGAGCAGGAAATCGGTATGCCCCTCCCCGGCCACCCGCTGCCAGGCATCCGATTCGGGATTGCGATCCATCAGGCGCATGATCACGGCGTGCTGCTCGCTGAAGCGGGTGAACAGCGCCTCGAATTGGGCCTGGTTGATCTTACCCGTCGCAAGGTCTTCGGTAACCTGGGCCATCTTTTCCTGAAGCCTCGCCAGTGCTTTCCCGGGATTCTCAGGAAGTTGATCGGCGCGTTCAGGGCCGAGATCGGAGAGATCGATTGCGCTGAGGTCTTCAATGGTAAATGGGCTGACACTCGGCAGCGGCTCCGAGGGAGGCTCCGGCTCTGAGGGAGGCGGCGGCTCAGGTTCCGGCTCTGGTGCCGGTCGTTCCGGTTCGAATTTCTCTTTGTTCAAGCGGTTGAGCAGCGACCGTGCCGAAGGGGAAACCTCGAAGGGCTTTTCGTCTTTCTGGTTGGGGTCATCTGGATAGTCTGACATCACCGAACTTCCCACCTGCTTATCCCGATCATATCACCCCGCAGCGCAGTATTCGCCAGTACGTTGGGGCTAAATCATGATGGACAATGTATCTATCCTGACTATAATGTGAGCAGGATAAACCTGCCAGTTCTCACCTGACGACAATGATACACCTTTCCCGGACGGAGTGGTAAATGAACGAGCAAGATATAAAGACTCTGCGCCATCTCCTCGAACGCGAGCAGAGAAAGCTCGACCTGGTAATGACAATTGATACGATCCGCGATTCGGATAAGGACCCGACCTCGATGCTCTCGGCGATTGTCAACCTAGTGGCCGACGAGTTCGAAGCCGATCTGTGCCTGCTGGTGCTGATCGATAGAGATACCGGGGAACTGGAGTTAAAGGCGATCAATGACCGGAGCAAACGGTTCGGCAAGATCAGCCCGGACTCGATCCGCGAACTGGCCGAGCGGGCGATCAAGACCGATGCGGTCGACGTGTGGGAAGGGGCGGAGGTCTGTTCGGCACTGGGCATCGACAAAGAATGCACCACACAGCTTGCCGTCGTGCCGATCATCATGGGAACGAAAATCCGGCTGGGGGCGCTGATGCTCACCCGGGAAGACCGCCCTTTCGACCAGGATGAAATGCTGCTGCTCAAGGTCGCCGAGAGCCAGCTTGACTCAGCAGTGATCCAGGGTTATGACTACTACGAACTCGATCTGCGCAATAAAGAACTGGAAACGATCTACCGTGTCGACCGAATTCGCGACGAGAAGATGGGTTTCGACGAGATGCTCGATCTCGTGCTTGAAGAACTGAGGCGTGCCATTCAAGCCGAAATGGGGTTTATTATGTTATACGATCAAGCCGGACAGGGGCTTGAACTCCGGGCAGTGAGCCATGACGACCTCTTCAAAGTGACTGGCTATTACGATACGATCAACGCGGTGGCAAACGAGTCACTGGAAAAGGCACACCTTGTTCACGAGAACGAGATGGAAGGTTCGTTGAGTTCGGTGATGTGCATCCCACTGATATTGCACAACGAAATCCTGGGCGTCTTTGGGGTTGCCAACAGTCGGCTGCCCGGCTTCGAGGAACGCGAGCGCCGCCTGCTGACCGCCATTGCCAGCCAGATGGATACGGCGATCTTCGAGAGTCTCGCCCAGCGGCGGCTGCGGCGCGTGCTGGGGCGGTCGGTCGACCCACAGGTGATGGAACGCCTGCTCTCGAATCCCGACGTGGATTTCCTGAAAGGTGAGCGCCAGGAATTGACCGTTCTCTACTCCGATATTCGCGGCTCGACCAAACTGGCCGAACGCACCGAACCCGAACTGCTGGTCGGGTTCATCAACGATTACCTGGGGAAAATGTCATCGACCATCTTGAAGTATGAAGGCACACTTGATAAATTCGTCGGTGACGAAGTGATGGCGCTGTTCGGCGCGCCCTTTCTACAATCTGATCACGCGCTGCGGGCGGTAAAAGTCGGGCTGGAGATGCAGCTGGCCCACCAGGACGTGATCGAGAAGTGGCAGAAGCAGGGCGTCGACGCTGCGCCGATTGGGATCGGGATTGCAACCGGCGAGTTGATCGTCGGGGAGATGGGATCGTCGCAGCGCACGGATTACACAGTGATCGGGCGGGCGGCGAACCTGGGAGCACGGATCTGCTCGGCAGCGCAGCCGGGACAGGTGTTGATCAGTCAGGCGACCTATGATCAGGTCATGGGCAAGATCGACGCCAGGCCGATCAGCGGGCTGGCGTTCAAGGGCGTAAGCGGCGAAGTGATCGTCTACGAAGTCACGCAGGTGTTGGAATAATCAAATTTCCGTACAGGAATAATCCGAGGAGAACATGAAAATTGCCGTACTGGCTAACCTGAAAGAAAATGCGCCAACCTGGGATGGAATTTCTCCAGATTTATGGGATGACCTCGACAGCCCGAAAACCATCGACAGCCTCGTCAAGGCGCTGGAGAGCGGCGGGCATGAAGCCACGTTTTTCGAAGCAAACATCGTCCCCCCACACAGCCTGATCGACAAATTGATGGCCTATAAACCCGACCTGTGCTTCAACATTGCCGAGGGACATTTCGGCGATGGGCGCGAGGCACAGATTCCCTCGATCCTGGAGATGCTGCGCCTGGCCTATACCGGCAGCAAGGTGCTCACCCTGGCGCTGTCGCTCGACAAGCCGATGACCAAGCGGGTACTTACCTATCACGGGCTGCCCACGCCGGAGTTTCAGGTCTTCGAGGCATATGACGATCCCATCGACGACGACCTGGTCACCGGGGGAAGAGAACTGCGCTTTCCGATGTTCATCAAACCCAGCCGGGAAGGAACGGGGATGGGGGTCAGCGCCAAGAGCATCGTCCAGACGGTCGATGAACTCCGCGACCGCCTGAAGCTGATGCTCGAACGCTACCAGCAACCGATCCTGTGTGAACGCTACATCAACGGGAGGGAGATCACCATTGGGATAGTGGGGAACTTCGAACCGCCTATCGCCTGGCGGCTGAGCGAGCGCACCGCTCCGAACATCCTGCCCGATGCGCTGACCTATCTCCCGCCAATGGAAGTCGACGTCGACGCCTACGGCGAATCAGAAGCAGGACTCTACACCAGCCGGATCAAAGTCGATCTGGTCGAGGATTTCTACTACATTTGCCCGGCTCCGATCAGCAAAGAACTGGAACACGAACTGTTCAGACTGGCGGCGGCGGTCTTCCGCGTGACGGGCAGCAAAGACGTAGGACGGGTGGATTTCCGGCTCGATGCGGATAACAACAACACACCCTATATCCTGGAGATCAACCCGCTGCCGGGCCTGAACCCGACGTACAGTGACCTGTGTCTTGAAGCATACGCGGCGGGTTGGACCTACGAGCAGTTGATCAACACAATCGTCGATCTCGCAGCAAAGCGTCAGAACCTCATACCCGGTGGGGATTGAACCGCAGAGGTCGCAAAGAACGCAAAGAAGAGGAAAAAGGATTCTCGAACCCCCTGTGGCTATCGTTCCTTTTCCCTTTTTTCTTTTTTTACGGATGGCCGTTGGGGAACATCGTGCGGCGGGCGACGATCTCGGCGGCGGTGTGCCAGTGCTCGCGGACGGTACCGATCAGGTAGAGCGAGCCGGTCACGACG
This sequence comes from Anaerolineae bacterium, assembly GCA_016926255.1. GTDB lineage: Bacteria > Chloroflexota > Anaerolineae > Aggregatilineales > UBA3940 > JAFGOY01. The sequence continues at coordinate 47,712 of JAFGOY010000067.1, forward strand.
ACGAGATCGCCTGGCCGAGCGATCTCCAATGCCCGGTGAAGCGCCGCCAGCGGCTCCTCGACCGCCTCTACCGAGTCGATCCCGGCTTCGCGGGCAAGATCGGCAAGCGCATCGGCTTTGATCGCCGGTTTGCCCAGCACGCGCGGGCAGGTGGTGATCATCGCGCTGCTGAGGCGGGCCAGCTTCTCGACGATGGGCCGGGCGGCTTTGGTTTCCAGCATGCCAAGCACGACGATCAGGCGATCATAATCAAAGACCTGTTCGATAGCGGCGGTAAGCGCCGACATTTTTTCTTCGTTGTGCGCACCGTCGAGGACGACAGTCGGCTCCACCGCCATCAATTCGAGACGACCGGCAAAGCGGGCCGATTTGAGCGCGGTGCGGATCGCTTCTTCCTCCAGAGTCAAACCGGCCTGCCCCGCGTAGACTTCGACCGCAGCAAGAGCCGTGGCGGCATTGTCGACCTGGTGCGCACCCAGCATCCCGATATGGAGATCGTCGAGCTTTAGTTCCAACCCTTCGTACGAAAAGCGGCTGCCCTGCGGGCCGATCTCCTGCACCCTGACATGGATCGTCTCACCGACCTGGATCAGCCGGGCTCCGTTCCTCCGGGCCTCGTCCCAGATTACCCCCAGGGCGATATCGGGCATCCGCCCGACGACGACCGGAACGCCCGGTTTGACGATCCCGGCCTTGTGGCGGGCGATGGCGGGCAGTTCGTTGCCCAGCACACGCATGTGGTCGAAGTGAACGGTATTGATCACGGAAACGCGCGGGGTGATGATATTGGTCGAATCGTAGCGCCCGCCGATCCCCACTTCGACGATAGCCGAATCACAATCCTGGTCGAAGAAATGGCGCAGCGCCAGCGCCAGCCACGCCTCGGCGTAGTGCGGTGGTCCCAGGGCTGGCTGCTCGTCGAGGATCGCTTCGGCGGCCTGGATGACCGGATCGGCCAGCGCGATCACCTCGGCGGGATCGATCAGCTTTCCGTTCAGCCGGATTTTCTCAAGCGCGGTTTGCAGGTAGGGTGAAATATGCGTCCCGACTTTCTGACCAAGCGATCTGAGCATCGCCTCGCACAGGATCGCCACCGAGCCTTTGCCGGACGTTCCCCCTATGTGGATAAAATCGAGACGGCGGTGCGGGTCGCCCAGGTGGGACATCAACCGGCGGGTGCGTTCCAACCGGCGAAGGAACTCCGCCTGGCGCTCGTCGGGGTCGATGAGCGATTCGGCAGGCCGGGTGATCAGCCGTTCGATGCGTTTCAATGCCTGGTTGAGTTGTAGAGTCAGTGGGTCAGATTGTTCGGTCAAGAAGTCTATCATCCTCGTCGTGGTCTGTGCTGCCGCGAGGATTGTATCACATTCTGCCGGGTGTGGGCACAAGCATTGGATGTTTATATGGCGAAGCCCGGGGCTGAAGCCGCCGGGCTAAAGATGATCTGACAGGGCTATCTGAACATCGGCACGAGATAGTCAATATACTCGTCCAGACAGCCGGGATCGTCGGCCTGCGGCTGCAGGATGACGGCATCGACCCCCGCACCGGCCAAACGCTCGATGGCCGCTGCCGCCTGCTCCGGGGTGCCGGAAGCCGAGAATGCGTCGACCCAGGCATCGGGGAGATGCCGGGCCATATCCTCGCCATACTGCTGGTGCAGCGCGTGGGATTCACCGGTGATTCCCAGCGCATCAAGGTGAACATCGGCCCAGGTGGGGAACCCTTCAGCGAGCGACCGACGCATGGCATCCCGCGCGGCCTGTCCGTCGGGGTTTACTTTTGCCAGCGTGTAGACCACAACGCGATGATCAGCCTGATCCGCCTCACGCTGGCCGATTCCGGCATCGATCTGTTCCCTCGCCCACTGCACATAGACCGGTGCGGACATGCTCGTCAGGATGGTGCCGTTGGCGATCCGGCCTGACAACTGCAAGGACTTTTCGCGCATCGCGCCGATGTAAAGCGGCGGCACCTGATCGGGGATGACCTCCATCTGCACATCATCGAGATCGACTCCGTGTGCGTGAACCGTCACCCGCTCCCCGCGCAGCAGATCGGCGATCACCTTCATTGTTTGTTCGAGCGTCTTCATCGACGAAACCGGGGCCGCGCCGATCTGTTTCATCCATACCTTGACGCCGTGCCCGAAACCGGGCAGGAAGCGCCCCGGAAAGGCACAGGCCAGCGTGGTGATCTCCATCGCGACGAACAGGGGATTGTAGACGGTAACCGGAAGCAGCCCGATCCCGACTTTGAGATGTTCGGTTGCGGACAATGCGACAGCGGCGGACGTAAACGCGCCGGGCAGGAAGCAGTCATTCCAGAGCCAGAGTTCATCAAAGCCTGCCGCTTCTGCGCGTCGGGCATAATCGATCAGCGTATCCGGTGGGAAACGAGGATGGAAAATAGTACCAAGTGCAGGCATAGACGCGGCCCCCAATTGAAACGTCTCCTAGAATCCATATGCAGCAAGAAAGGCACGGCGAGACATATCGCTTGTGGCGGATAGGACAAAGACCCAATCCTCGTTGCCCCAGGCCGCATGATACTCACCACCGTAGAGGAAAAAGGTTCCCTGGCGCACACCCAGCGAAGCATCATAACCGACCTCGGTTGAACCGACCGGAAGCCCGTTGAGCGCCTCATCGACCTGATCGGCACCGACCAGCCGGACGCGCAGCGTGACCGAGCCGTCCGGCCCCCGGTAGGTCGCCACGTCAGCGCCGGAAGTGGCTTCGACAGCCGGGCCGCCAGTGCGCAGGTAATCACCAACCTGATAAGGGAACAGGTCATCCTGCGAAACCGAGCCGCCCGCACAGCCGCTCAGGAGAAGCATCAAACCGATCAGACAGGGGATAAGTTGCCAAAAACGCCGCACGCCGAAGCTCCTGATAAGTGATTGGCCCCGTTTTATCACGGAGTCAGATCGTACGCCACCATAAACCGGTGCATTCGGGAACAACCCTGCTCTGCTTAATGGCGACTTTCTCTGCCAGTTCGTCGCCAAAGAAAAAGCCGATCAGGTCAACGGCCTGCTCAACTGATTCGAAGCGGTAGTCGGTGCGAATCCAGTTCGAGGAGAAACCTTTTTCTTCTTCAAGCCAGCGGTAAAACGCGGAGAGACTCTCGTATCGCTTCGGTTCTTCGTAACCGGTGCCCAGTGTCTCGATCAGGATCATCGTGCCGCCGGGTCGGAGGATTCGCTCCATCTCGCCCAGTGCAAGCGATGCCTGCCGCTGCCAGCCATTGGGATACCAGGACGGCAGATGACCAAAGCTCCACCCCTCGATAGCGAGATCGGCACATTGAGAGACAGCCGGCATCTGGCGGTTCTCGCCCATACTGATCGCCCAGTTTGAAAGCCCAAGGGCGTTCATCTTTTCATGAGCAACTTCAAGCATCGGGTGGGAATAGTCAAACGCATGAATCGAGCGGGCAAGCGAGGCCACCTGACGGGTGATGCGGCCCGTTCCCGCGCCGAACTCAACGACATCACGGCCTTCGAGCGGGCAAATCTCGCCAATGGCCCGGATCAGGATGTTCTTGTAGTCCTCGCAGGCGATCAAATCTTCGTACCGGTTGGCATGGTGAAAATAGATAGCGCGCAGGTTTGGCATCGACAACTCCTTTTATTGGCGGCTACTGCTTCATTATACAGAGATGTCGCTACCATGCGAACCGGATTCGAAAAGAAAAAAGGCAGAGACGAGCATCCCTGCCTTCTGTACAATGCATGGTAGATTCTAATTCAGTTCACCGCGTGTGATCGACCGGGTACGTCCAATCACCTCCGGCGAGATGCGGCTACCAAACATCTCATTGAATATCCGGTAATAGAGAAGTTCTTCTTTTGAACGCAGCACCACCTCATCCGAAACGCGGCGCTCACGCTCAAACACCGTATCGGAGATCGTCGCGTTGGCATGCTCCGCCAGCAGGTTAATCGATCCGGCACCATCGGAGAATTTCTGCTTGGGCCGCCGAACGATGTTGTCGGGAAGCAAATCGGCTACTGATCGCCGCAAAAGTTCCTTCTCAGGCCAGTCATTTGACTGCATCTTCCATTCCGGGGGAAGGTTGAACACCAGATCGACCAAGTTTTCATCAAGGAAAGGGACGCGCGCTTCCAACCCGAAGGCCATCGACATACGATCCGCGCGCTGTAGATTGGTGTTGTGCAGGCTGGATGTAATGGCCCACAACTCGCGGTGCAGACAGCCGGGATCGGTGAATGGACGGAGATAGGCATATCCGGCAAACAACTCGTCGGCTCCCTCACCGGTGAGGATCACCTTGACATGATCGGAGGCCAACTGCGCCAGGAAATAGTTGGGAATCGAGCTACGGATCAGAGCCGCATCGAACGACTCCAGGTGATAGATCACCTCCGGCAGCACGTTGAGCATCTCCTCGAAAGTGTAGATATAGCGATGATGCCGCGCACCGAGATAATCGGCCACCTGCTGCGATGCCTCGATATCCTCACTCTCGATCGTGCCAACTACAAATGTATCCAGCCGGTCGCGGCCTTCACGCGCCAGCGCCGCCACAATGCTGCTGTCGAGTCCTCCGCTCAAGCTCACCCCAACCTTGACCAGATCATCGGCGATCAGGCGCTTTTGTACGGCTTCGCGCAGCGCGTTCTGGATTACCTTCAGGGCATTGTCATCAGGACGGTGCCTGCCATCAAGGATGATCGGCGGGTGCGGTTTTTCGAGCCGGGTGTATTTGTCAAAGCCGCTGGCCGAATGCCAGCAGTAGCCGGGGGGAAATTCCTGGATATCAACTGTCAGCCAGGCCAGTGATTTGATCTCCGAGGCAAAGTACAGGCGATCATTATGTAAAGACCAGTACAGGGGCTTGATCCCCAGCGGGTCGCGGGCAAGGAACAGCCCGTTCGAGTCCGAGATCGCAAAGGCAAACATTCCATCGAGCATGGAAACAGCCTCCGGGCCATGAGTCTTGTAGAGCTTAAGGATCACCTCGGTATCACTATCAGTTGCCACAGCCTCGTCGAAGCAGTCACGCAGATCGCGATAGTTATAGATTTCGCCGTTAAAGACGATCCAGCTATCGCGCTCGGCCATTGGCTGCTGGCCTTCAGCCACGTCGAGAATTGCCAGCCGCGAGTGCCCCAGTGTCCCGGCAGGTGTCCCGGCGATGCCCTGCTCGTCCGGGCCACGATGCCTGAGCATCGCCAGCCCGCGCCCAATTGATTCTGCATCCTCCTCGGGATAAGTCCCCACTATTCCACACATAGTATTCTCCTTAACAGAAAAATCGACGATTCCAATGCAACAAAAAAAATGGACCCTGAGCATCCTTGATGCCAGACAGAGCCCATGATTCATGCGGATAGAAACCGTAGGGGATGATACAGGGTCACTGCATTCTTTGCAACCAGATGTTCAACATCCCCCCAGCGATACCCACTTGCCCCGAATTTAATTTTAGTCCACACTTAGCAATGCAGAGGGATATCAAAATTTAATCATTGGAGATGAAAAGATGAAGTTAAACAAATGGTGGCCAGCAGTGGCACTGGTACTACTCAGTCTGTTCTTGACCGGCTGCATCACGATGGATATGACCCTGAGCCTGGGAAGTGACGAAAACTGGGATGTGGTCACCGACATTATCATCGACGAAGATATGCTCGCCATGGCCGAAGAGATGGGCGAAGAGATGGATTTCTCCGACCTGGAAGCCGACATGGACACAACGGTCGGGGACATCCAGGACGAGTATGCCAGCCAGGGCATCAGTGCCTCCTGGGAACCGCTCCCGGCTGAAGGCGAGGATATTGGCTATCGGATGACCGTCAGCGGCCAGGGGTATGACGTTCTCGAAGAAGCCATGTTCGAAGGTGGCGCCAGCTTTACCACCGGCACCGAAGGCGGTAAGGATGTCGTCTATGCCGAGATCGGGACCAGCCCGTTCGGCGAAGACATGGGCGATATGGAAGGTATGGACGAGATGGGTGCCATGATGGACATCGAGTTCCGCTTTACCATCGAAGGTAAAGAGATACTCGAAACCAACGGCACCCTGAGTGATGACGGTACCAGCGTGACCTGGGTGAACACCCCCGCCCCATACACCGCGACGGTCGTCACCGGCGGCGGCTTCCCAACCTGGGGCTGGATTGCCATTGCGCTCGTCTGCCTGCTGCTGGTGGTCGTGGTGATCGCGGCAGTTGTCGTGATCGTCGTGCTTAGCAAGAAGAAAAAGAAAGAGCAAGAAACAGAGGCACCGGCGGAATAGCGCTTCGCTGACCGGCACTCTGGAAAGACAGAGATCGAAAATCCCCCTCGGACAGATGGTTCGAGGGGGATTTGATTCTCCATCCGATATCAGGCACTACACAGATTGCGTTTAACTGGCTGCAACAACCTTTTCGCCGGTCTGAACCCGCCACAGCGCAGCATAGAGTCCATTCCGCGCCAGAAGTTCCTCGTGCCGCCCCTGCTCGGCGATCTCGCCTTTCTCCAGCACAACTATCCAATCCGAGTGGCGGATGGTCGAGAGGCGGTGGGCGATCATGATCGTGGTGCGGTCGACGACGATCCGCTCCAGTGATCGCTGGATCGCCGCCTCGGTTTCGTTATCGACGGCAGAGGTTGCCTCATCGAGGACGAGGATCGGCGGGTCTTTGAGCACCGCACGGGCCAGTGACAATCGCTGACGCTGACCCCCGGAAAGCTTCTGCCCGCGCTCGCCGACTATCGTATCGTAGCCCTGGGGCAGCTCGGTGATGAAGGTGTGCGCCTCGGCGATCTTCGCCGCTTCGATAATCGCCTCGTCGGTGGCATCGAAGGTGCCATAGGCGATATTCTCGCGCACCGTCCCATGAAATATATAGACATCCTGGCTGACATAGCCGACCGCCTTGCGCAGGTCGGTCAGGTTCAGCGAGGGCAGATCATGCCCATCGACGGTGATATGCCCGCCGGTCAGATCGTAGAAACGCAGCAGCAGTTTCACCACAGTCGACTTGCCTGAACCGGTCGGGCCGACGATGGCGACCGTCTGCCCGGCTTTGACCTGCAAATCGAGCGATTCGACGACGGGCAGGTTGCCTGAATCGTAGCGGAAGGTGACGTCATCGAAAACAATTTCGCCTTTGACATTATCGAATGGCAGCGAGACAGGACCATCGACGATACGCGGCTTCGTGTCAAGCAGGTTCATAATCCGGTCAATCGAGGCCATTGCCCGCTGGTAGAGATCGAAGGTTTCGCCGAGACGGGTCAGCGGCCAGAGCAGGCGCTGGGTCATGAACATCATCGTGCTGTAGGAAGCGACCGTCAGACGACCGGAGCCTTTGACGACCAGAAAGCCACCAGCAACGGTGATCGCAATAAAGCCACCCACGATCACCATACGGATCAGCGGGACAAAGGCAGCGCTCAACTGAATCGCACGGCGATTCGCATCCCAGTAATCGCGGCTCTCGACGGTCACGCGGTCGACTTCGTGCGCTTCGGCGGTGAAGGACTTGATGGTCGCCACGCCAGTCAGATTGTTCGAGAGAATCCCGTTCAGAATGCCGACCTGCTCACGGACACGGGCATAGCGTGGAGCCAGCCAGTGCTGAAACTTCACCGATCCCCAGATGATAAAGGGCATCGGGATGAGCGCCATCCAGGCCACCGTCGGCGCAAGATAGATAAAGACCCCGCTGATTACCAGAACGGTTGTCGTGACCTGGATCAGATCACTTGCGCCGACATCGAGAAAGCGCTCAAGCTGGTTGATGTCGTCGTTGAGGATCGACATGAGGCCGCCGGTAGAACGATCTTCGAAGTAAGCGAGTTCGAGATGCTGGACATGATCGTAGGTTTCGACACGCATGTCGTGCTGGACAGCCTGGGCAAGATTGCGCCACGCCAGTTGATAGATGTACTGAAACAGCGATTCGAACATCCATACGACGAGCGTAATCCCGGCCAGAAGCCAGATTTGCGAGGTGGGTTCGACAACGCCCAGCCGACGGGCGAAAAAGGATTCGTATGGCGAGGCAACGATATCGACCGCAAGGCCGATCAGCGCAGGCGGAGCGAGGTCGAAGATTTTGTTGAGCACCGAAAAGATCGATGCCAGCACGATCCGGGGTCGGTAGGCGGCGGCATATTTCCACAGGCGAACGACAGGATGTTTCTTTTCCATATCAGGCTTTCTTATCACATTGAACTTCAAGCGACAGATTGTATCACACCCACTGTGGGGGATCATGCAGAATATTGACTCACCACCGATATTTTGATATAATAGAACATATGTTTCACAACCAGTGTTTTGTATGGGCCAGGAGTTTTCACGGGGGAAACCATCTACATCAGTGTTTTGTAACGCGGTTTTTAGGGCTACCTGTCGCTGATTGAATCTCGATTTTCGTGACGTCACAAAATGGGCCATGCAGGGGTTTTGTAACGTGGAATCTTACCCCGGGCGTCGCGGCTGATTCTGGGACACTACCGAGGTTTTGTAACGCGATTTCTGGAGTGGGGTGTCGTCAATCTGCCAGAAATGGTATAAATTGTGGTGCTGATCCTGATTCATCTACATGCTGATGATATCGCATGTTTCCAAATGCACAGATTACCCACTCGAACAAACAAAACAATACTAACCAATGACGAACTCCTGATCTTTGATTTCCTCTTTGATAAATTTGCTGCAATACGTCATCTTTTTCGCCGTTCTTTCAGTTGGTGCCACAATGTCCCATATACCCACAACCTTACAGATGAAGGCGTAAAAGCCTCTGTCGCAAGGCTTATAAACAATGGGCTGCTTCAGAGTAGAGTTGGTTCTCGAAACGAGTCTGTCTATACGTTATCGGAAGAAGGTGGGCACTTCTGGGAATTAGAGCGTCAACCTCTCTGGGATAAATATTGCACTGATATAACCTGGCCAACGGACGATAGTTGGGATTATTGGATGCTCTCCGTCAAGGCCGTCTCTCATGATGTTTGTCGGGCATACTTTGAATACATTGTCGCTACTGGACGTTGTCAAATAGCGACATCCCCCAGTTTTAGTATGAACCATAATCTTCAACTCATTCCGTGGAAATCATTTCCAGTTGTATATGAACTTCGTGTTCCCCTGGAGTCTATTGAACCAATTCCTTTTTCCGAGAGGAGTAAAAACTTACAACTGCAAAACTGGTGGAACCACGTAAGCGAACTTGAGATAGTGCGGTCACAGGAATGACCTTCATTCCAATACCCCAGAGAAGTTAAAGTCACAACGGGCGACCACAAGCGTCGCCCCTACCCTGGCTCCCGGTATAACCCATACACAAAATAGTGACGGATACAGTGATAATCCTGACTGGCCGATGAGATATCGTTCGCCTATTTGACTTTCGGGTTAAACTCGGTCATTATGATGGTCGTTCACCAACCTGATACGGAAGGACCCATGACCGAATCGAGCGCCAAAACACCTGCCTGGCCCGGTGTGATCAGGCAATATCACCCACTGCTGGAAATCGCGCAGGACGCGGAGCCGGTATCACTGCTCGAAGGCAACACGCCGCTGATCCCAGTACCCCGGCTGGCGAAGGTCGTCGCGCCAGAAATCGACGGGGATTTCGACCTGCGCCTGAAATATGAGGGACTCAATCCGACCGGGTCGTTCAAAGACCGGGGGATGACCACCGCAATCACGCAGGCGGTTTACGAAGGCGCTCAAGCCGTGATCTGCGCCAGCACGGGCAACACAGCCGCATCGGCTGCCGCGTATGCCGCACGCGCCGGGCTGCGCTGCATCGTGATCGTGCCTGAAGGGAAAATCGCAAAAGGCAAGCTGGCGGGATCGCTGGCTTACGGGGCCGACGTGATCAACATTACGGGCAATTTCGACGAAGGTCTCGATCTCGTGCGGGAAGTTGCCAAGAAACTGCCGATCACGCTGGTCAACTCGGTCAACCAGTACCGGATCGAGGGGCAGAAAAGCGGCGCGTTCGAGATTGTAGACGAGCTGGGCGACTCCCCCGACTGGATGTGCCTGCCGGTGGGCAACGCGGGGAATATCACCGCGTACTGGGCAGGCTACAAACAGTATCACGAGAAGGGAATCGCAAAAAGCAGGCCGCGTCTGCTGGGCGCGCAGGCCGCCGGTTCCGCGCCAATCGTGCGCGGCGAGATCGTCAAGAACCCGGAGACGGTGGCAACGGCGATCCGGATCGGGAACCCGGCGCGCTGGCACGAGGCCGCAGCAGCACTCGAAGAATCGGATGGGAAGATCACCGCAGTAACCGATGATTTCATATTAGAAACGTGGCGGATGATCGCCACGCTGGAAGGCATCTTCGTCGAACCGGCCTCGGCGGCAGGAGTGGCCGGGCTGCGACAATTGATCGCGCAGGGCGAGGTCGACGTGCAGGGCAAGCAGGTGGTGTGCATCGTGACGGGACATGGATTGAAAGACCCGGAGATCGTGCTGAAGTCGGCGATTGAGACGGTGACGCTGCCGCCGACATTCGAGGCGCTGGAGCGGTTTCTGGGGTAAATCGAACCATTTACATATTGAACATTTACATAATAGTAAGGTAAGAGAACGTGACACTTTCACCCCCTCCCTGTCCCTCCCCCTATCAGGGAGAGGGAACAGAATCGTGTGGTGTTTTTCGCTAAATTCGATTACCTCATTAATTTGTTAACACACAAGATGTAAATGGAGTCGATCACCCCCCTGTGTGGAACTTCGTTCCGCATCCGTCCCCCCTTAGCAAAGGGGGACAACATATCTTAGACTGTGGCACTTCTTGAAGGTGCACCTACGAGATGGTATTGGGATAATCAAGCAGCAGGGAGTAGTATTACGTGCAAGCGGTACGCATTCAAATACCGGCGACGACGGCCAATCTGGGTCCCGGCTTCGACAGCCTGGGGATGGCGCTCGGCCTTTACAACACGGTAGAAATCAATCCTATCGAGAGCGGGATCAGCGTCGAGGTTCACGGCGAGGGCAGTGATTCGCTTCCCGCCGACGAGAACAACCTGGTCGTGCAGACCGCGTTCTCGGTATTCCGGCATGTCGGGGAAGAACCGGATGGGTTGCATTTCAAGCTGACCAACCGGATTCCGCCCTCCGGCGGGATGGGCAGCAGCGCCGCCGCGATAGTCGGCGGGGTGGTGGCAGCCAATGAGTGGCTGAACAAACCGCTCGACGTCGACGAACTGCTTCAACTGGCGACACGGATCGAAGGGCACCCGGACAACGTCACCCCGGCGATGCTGGGCGGGCTGGTGGTCTGCCAGCAGGACGACGAGGGCGTGATCTATGCCCGCGTGCCGGTGGCCGACCTGACGGTGGTGGTCTGCGTGCCCCGGATCGAGGTCTCGACCCGGTCGCAGCGGGCCGGGCTGCCCGATCTGGTGCCAATGAAGATCGCCGCGGCGAGCATCGGGCGGGCAGCGCTGGTCGTGCAGGCATTGACGACCGGCGACACCGATCTGCTGGGCAAGGCGATGCACGATGAACTCCACGAACCCTACCGGAAAACGGTGATCCCCGGCGCGGACGAGGTATTCAAGGCGGCATTCGACAACGGTGCGGTGGCAGTCGCATTAAGCGGCGCAGGCCCCGGCATCATCGCCCACGCCACAAGCGGACACGAGAAGATCGGCGCGGCGATGGTCAGGGCGTTCGAGGCTGCCGGGCAGGAAGCCCGCTCGTGGCCGCTGACGGTCGATCAGCAGGGCGCGCAGCGCATCGATACCCCATCAGAATGACTTCCAGCGAAACTCGCTACCCGATACCGGCAAAGACGATCCGCGTCGAACTGCGGATCGTCAATTCACGATTCATCGCCACAATCGGGGAAGCGCGGACGGTCGACGAGGCGAAGGCGTTCATCGACGCCATCCGGGAAGAATTCCACGATGCGACTCACAACGTGCATGTATTCCGGGTGGGCTACGGGGGATCGGTCACCGAGGGGATGACCGACGACGGGGAGCCACCGGGGACGGCGGGCCGCCCCGCGCTGGCCGTTTTGCGTGGTGCCGATTTAGGCGACGTGGTGCTGGTCATTACGCGCTACTTTGGCGGGACGAAGCTGGGCACCGGCGGGCTGGTGCGGGCCTACACCGAATCGGCGCAGGAGGCGCTGGCCGCCCTGCCCCGCGATGTGCGTATCGAAAAACGGTGGGGGACTATCGTTTTGCCTTACAGCCTTTATGAGCCGGTCAAGCGACTGGTCGACTCGCAGGGTGGAGAGATCGGTGAGGAGGCGTTCGGAGCCGAGGTGACGATAGAGGTGATCTTTCCGGTGGATCGGATCGATGGATTCGAGGATGCATTGGGGGAGATCAGCGCCGGGCGGGTGGTGGTGGAGTGGGCGGCGGGGTAGGATATTTTTTCCGCGAATTACGCGAGTTACGCGAATTAACAACTGCTCGCTACCGCTCGCAAAAATGTCATGGGGACGATCAGATTTTGCGCGTGACGGAGCACCCCCGGCAGCCGGGCGTCCGGCTGCGGCAGCTTTACTAGCTGCTTGGGAGTTTGGGGCTTAGCCCCCAAACTCCTATTAATCGGCAATTTGCCGATTATCCATCTCCCCCACCGGGGGCGATCAAAAACATACGGGCGGGGACAAGCCCCACCCCTACAATCGATTTCGCTATTTTTCAACAACAGAAAACCAGAACGAAAGCGGTTTAGTTTACAGCGAGCCTTTGTATGATCCGCCGTCGACCTGAAGCATCACGCCATTCACATAGGACGCGGCGGGCGAGCAGAGGAAGGTCGCAACATTGGCGAATTCCTCCGGCGTGGCGACCCGGCCCAGCGGTGTGCTGGCCGTCTGTTTTGCGATCTCCTCCTCGACGGATGTACCGTTCCGCTCGGCACGATCTTCCATCAATTCGAGGACACGCTCGGTTTCCGTCCAACCGGGAAGAATACTGTTAAAGCGAATTCCCTCAGCGCCCAACTCCAAGGCCAGCGTTTTGGTCAAACCGATAACGGCCATGCGGATGCTGTTGCTCAACACCAGATTGGCAATCGGCTGCTTGACGGACACCGAGGTAATGGTCAGCACCGAGGGAGCGGTCGACTGGCGAAGGTGGGGCAGCGCACCCCGGATCAGGCGCACGGCGCTCATCAAGGTCAGGTCAACCGATTTCTTCCACAGGGCATCGTCGATCTCGTCGAAGGCGGCAGTGGGCGGGCCACCCGCATTGGTCACCAGGATGTCAAGACCGCCGAACTCCTCAACCGCGAGGTCGAGCAGACATTCGATATCGCCGGGGATGGTTACGTCGGCCCGGACTGCCAGCACCGGGCTGCCGGTTTCGGTGCGAATGGCATCCCGGGCGGCGTTGATCTTCGCCTCGTCACGTGAGCAGATCACCACCAGTGCACCCTCGCGTGAAAGCTGTAATGCAGTCGCGTAGCCAAGTCCCTGTGAAGCAGCGGCGACCAGCGCCACACGGTTGTCAAGTTGTAAATCCACGATGCGTACTCCTGTAGAATCATCAAAATAAGGGCTGATCCCCCGGAAGGATATCGAGAGGGACAGTCTTTACTAGAATAGTCGCATTTCATAACGAAAATCAACCCCCTGGGGGGTTGATCTGAGAAATTGCCTCATTATGCCGGTCGAACAGTCAGTTTCGTTTGCCCATGAAGCCAACCAACAGAGCCAGCCCCAGACCGATCAGCATGATCGGTTTGAGCAGGTTCCAGTCGATGCCGAGCAGGGCAACAATACCAGTCGCGCCGACAGAAATCATCGCAATGAGGTTGGCAACCAGCAGCGCCGCAGTCCGGTCGGGGGACAGCAACGTGCGAAGGATCATAATCAGGCCGCCGACAGCCGGGATCAGGATAAACAGCGCCCACCAGTTGGGATGAACCGCAGCCGGGTCGAACACACCGGCATTCTTCGCCAGGAAGGTCAATCCGAGCAGCGCCGCCGAGAGGCCCATCCAGCCGAGCCAGGTCTTCAACGAACGCAGCGCCAGCGATGGCTTACCACTGCGCGGTTTCGCCGCCAATCCGAAGGCCAGCAGGCCAAGTCCGGGTAGCAGGACAAACAGCGGCCACCAGATCGACCAGCTCATTTCAAACAGGAAGATCACCGCGACGGCCAGCGGGAATATCCCCGAATAGATCAGGGTGATCACACCCCAGTTGACCCGCCCCGCTGCGCGGTAGGCAGCATAGGCGCTCCAATAGCAGCCCAGCGTCCCCAGCAGGATGAACAATGCCCACCAGTTCCTGAAGCCGACCATCGTGAAGTCGCGCAGGATCAACAGGCCGCCCAGACTGATCAGCATCACCGCCGTCCAGATCACCGCCGACGGCTGGCGACCGGTCATTGCATTTTTATCATTTGCCGGAAGCACACTTTCCTCGCTCACGCCCAATCCTTTCGAATACCGTGTTGATTTCTCTCTTCATCAGGCTATACGCATCAGCGGGCCGGTTCGTTTCACAGTGTCGGACATCTTACGACGGGAAGGAGTCGAAAAATGGCAGTGATCGCGTATAAGGCAAAATCGGCAACAGGGTCTATAATTCGCCCCGGTCTATATCCCGGCCCTGACCCGGCCAATAACGGAGGTTTATCAATACAATGTCCAGGAACTATGATCACATTACAGGCGAAATCAAATACCTGATGGACAGCGGCCACAGCTGCGCCGAAGCAATCGTCCTGACCGTCGGGAAAGAGGTGATCGACGATTACGATCCTTCGATGTGCCGACTGGCGACCGGTTTCAGAGGCGGCATTGGTGCCTGCCACGACGAGGTCTGCGGCGCGATCAGCGGCGGCGTGATGGTGATCGGCGCGGTGTACGGGCGAACTGATCCGAAGGCAAGCACGGAACGATCCGATGCACTGGTGAACGATCTCCGAAGGCAGTTTATCGAGCGCTTTGGTTCAACCTGCTGCCGCGATCTCTATCAAGGCCCGATTTCCTGCACGCAGATCGTCCAGGAGACGGCGCTGATGCTTCTCCGGGCGCTCGAAGGCAGCGAGAAATGATCGACTGGTGATGCCCCCCGCGCCGCGGACGTGCTTCATTGCGCCGAATACGTTATCATTGTATGACGCATGATCAGTTGGAAGGACAACGGTTGTATGGAGATTGTGAAAGAGTTTGACACGTCGAGGGGATCGAAAAAAGTGGCCATCGTACAGACCGGCTACGGATTGAAGATCATGGTCGATGTCTCTGGCGATGGAGAGGTTGTCGACTGGCCCATTCTGAACGAAGACGGCTCCATCACCTACCAAGACCCCAACAACATTCCGAAGTATGTTGACAAACTTGTAGAAAAGGCCCAACAAGAACTCCAAATTATGAAAGAAACAAACAAAGACACCTTTACTTTTACATCCTGGCTGTTTTCGCAGAATGACCGCAGTGACCCGGTCGGCGAGCTGGCGCGCGGAGCCGAGCGCGACCGGACGTGGCCGCGCAAGGGGAACACTTACCACGTTTTCGAAGAGTATCTAGCCGTTGACGATGCTTCTCGTGGGCTGCTCGATGCGCTGGCACTGGCCTGGGCCGAGTTCGAGCAACACGTGCAGGAGGAGCCTGTTTCGGAAGAAGATTTATTTGAGCAACTCAGCTAATATCCGGCAGTGATCGTCAGGGGAAGAGGCATCCGAGCGTTGTTCTCCCGGTATGTGACATTCATAAAACCGGATAATGACACTTGACATTCTTCTGGTTACCCTTATGATGTATTATAAGGGTAACCATAAAAATTTGATTGATTGCAGGAGCCTGCATGCCACCTCGACACCACCATACTCCCTCCGAAGAAAGCGACGAACGTTCGCGCAGACGGTTCCGGTATCATATGCGCCGGGCCGCACGCGAGTGTCGAAACGCCGCACGGACAGGCCGGTTTGACCAACGACGCGTCCGGCGGCATCTGCGGCGCGCTGCCCGTGCCCAATTCCACGAAACCTACAAACCACTTCGATTCAAAGATGCGGTGACTCTCGCCGAGGCGGCTATCCACCAGCCGCTTCGACTGGTCGGGATATACGGCGGCGCGACGATCAGAAAGCGCCTGCTCGATCTTGGCCTGAACCCCGGCAGTGAGATTCGGATTATCAAGCGCGGGCATCACGGCCCGGTGATCGTCGCCGTCAAGGTCGATTCCCGGCTGGCGATTGGCCGCCGGATGGCCGACAATATCTTCGTGATGCCGATACCCCAGAGCGCCCCCGCTGCCGGAGATCGGTGATACAAGCCCATCCCCAATGCTACAAGCCACGATAGAACATCCACAAGGGTTGGGCGGGGACAAGCCCCGCCCCTGCTATCGGTTTCTTTGTTAAATAACACTCGAAACAGCGACCGCCAGAGTTACCAGGGGAGATCGCGGCCATCCCATTGAAGGTAGCGCCCGGTATCATTCTTCTTCAACCCGTCGATCAACTGGATCATCGAGCGGATCGCCCGTTCGGGTTTGAGATGCGCCCCCCTGCCCCCCATATCGGTCTGAACCCAGCCGGGATGCAGCGCCACGACAACGATGCGCCGCGACCGGAGCTCATTCGCCAGGGTTTTGCTGAACATATTGAGCGCCGACTTACTCGCCCCGTAGCTGTAAAACGTGCCTTCGTCCTTATTCTCCAGCGATCCCGCCCCTGACGTGATATTGATGATCTTCGGCGACCTGCCTTTAGCCACCAGGTTGATGAAATGCTGAGTGACGATCATCGGACTGACGGCGTTTACATCAAAAAGGCGCATGAGCGTCTCCCGCGAGAGATTGTCGATCCGCTCCCCGTGCGAGATGATCCCGGCGTTATTGATCAGCAAGTCGAGGGCCTTCGTCTCGCGGCGGACGGCGTCAGCCGCCGCAACGATGCTCGCGTCGTCGGTGACCTCCATCTGGATGATCGACAGTCGATCCGGGTAGGCATCGGCGAGCGCGTGGAGTTCCGCCGCCGCGTCGGGATTGCGGCAGGCAGCGAATATGCGATCACCGCGTTCGAGGTATTGACGGGTGAATTCAAGGCCGATGCCCCGGTTCGCGCCGGTTATGAGAATTCGCTGCATAAAAACCTCGTTTCTGATACTCGTGATCGTGTAAGGCGGATTATGTGTATTCCCGGCACTGAAGCACCGGGCTAAAATCGACTGGTTGGGCCAACCGGTGGGCACAGCACGCTGGCAACTGGCAAAATACCAGATGCTTTGAGATTTCGCTTGCAGCGAAACTCGCTGTGCCCGTACAAATAGAACTGAACAGGGTGGTCCAGATATTCAGTTCACCAACCCACCCCCTTCGATCGACGTTCCGTCGGCCACTTCCCCCTTTCAGGGGGCAGAGAGGATTCCGCTCCACAGGGTGGAGGGAACAGAACCGCGTGGCATTTTGCGCGGAATTCGATTCCCTCATTAATTTGCCAGGGGGCGATCAGGAAGTCTCTAGCCTTCCAGTGCCTCGATGGTATCCATTGCCAGATCGACGACCTCATGCAGGGTGGCGGCATCGAAGGCGAATTTGACGCCCGCCGTCTCGTAGAAGGTCGGGATGTTCACCATACCGCCCAACTTAAGCGCCGCGCGGTACTGTTTCACCGCCTTCGACTGATCGGCGAGGGCATTGCGCCAGACCTGCAAAGCGCCGACCTGCGCGAGACCGTAATCGACATAATAGAAGGGCACCGAGAAGATGTGGGGCTTGTTGTGCCAGCCGGTGACCTTCACGTCTTCCAGGCCGGTATAGTCGACTCCGGGCACGAAACGATCCCACAATTCGGCCCACTGCGCATCGCAGTTGGCCGGGTCGCTGGCCGCATCGTGGTGGGTATAGACCCAGTGCTGGAAAGCATCGACGGTTGCCATATAGGGCAGGAAGCGCAAAATGCCCTGCAGGTGTTCAACACGAGCGCGGGCATACTCTTCTTCGCTATAGACACCGCCCTCGGATTTCAACAGGTAAGGCGCGGCGATCAGCTCCATCGCCATCGACGCAACCTCGGCAACTTCCATCGGCATGGCCGATTCGGTGCGCTGCTGGTGATAGGGCAGATGAGCACACTCAAGAGCATGCATCGCGTGGCCGCCCTCGTGGAGCATCGTCTGAACGTCGTCATGAATGCCGACCGCGTTCAAAAAAACAAAGGGGACGCCGGTTGCATCGAGCGTCTGGCAGTAGGCACCCGGCCCTTTACCCTTGCGATTGGGCAGGTCGAGATGACCGACACGCCGCAGCATTTCGAAATACTCGCCCAGTTCGGGATCGACCTTGTGGAAGACACTGCTGGCAAGCTGTTCGAGTTCTTCCGCCGTTTTGAAGGGACGCAGCGGCGGGCGGGCCAGCGGCTCGATGCGCATATCCGCCGGATGCTGCAAATCGACGCCCAAATCCCAGGGGCGAAGCACCTCGACACCGAGATGCTGGCGATGACGGTCATTGAGTTCGGCTACCACCGGAACGACCACTTCTTCAATAGCCGCGTGGAAGGTCAGGCAGTCTTCGGGGGTGTAATCGAAACGACGCCAGTACTGCCAGCGATAGGCACGGTAGTCATCGAATCCGGCATTGACAGCGATCTTCCTGCGGAGGGCCATCAATTTGACCCATATCTCGTCGATCTTCGCGCGGTCTTCGAGATTGCGCTCTGATGCCACCCGCCACATCTTTTCGCGCTGATCGCGATCCAGCCCAATGAAGACAGGCTCAAGCTGGCGGAGGGTCTTTTCCTCACCGTCCCAGACGATGGTCTGCGTTCCGACCGTCCGCTCGAAATCGGAGACGAGCTTATGTTCCTCAGTTTCCAGATCGAGGTTTTCCTCGCGGAAGATGGCCGCCTCGGTACGCATACGCTTGAGGGGAAGTTCGAAGCCCTCCGGCTCGAGGCCGCTGGCAAGCAGTTTTTGCTTGAGTACCTGCTCCGCCGACTGGGCCGGGTTGAAGATATTGGTCAGGTAATCGGTGACCGCTTTCTGAGCCGCCTCGTCGGTGGTATCGAGGGTGGTGTTGATGTAGAGCCACCAGCGGGTCTCGACGACAATATCGGCCAGTCTGGTCCAGTCGAGGAGCCAGGATTCGACGGTGTCGGCGGTCAGGTCGCGGGAGGCGAGATCGTCGAAGTAAGGCGCGATCTTCTCCCACGGCCAGTCGAGAAATGCTTTCCAGTTATCGGGCAGTGTGTTGAACATGGTTTATCCTTTGGAAGAATATTGAAGATTTACAAAATAGCAAGGCAATAGAGGGCAACGTTTTCACCCCCTCCCTATCCCTCCCCCTCAAGGTGGAGGGAACAGAACCGCATGGTATTTTGCGCGGAGTTTGATTACCTCACTAATTTGTCAAAGAGCAAAACTCTATGACTATTCTCGATGATAGTGGGCTTTGATATTCGGTACAAGGTATTCGTCAAAGGCACGGTCGAGGTCATAGGCGGGCTGCCAGTTCCAATCGCGGCGCGCCCAGGTGTCATCCTGGTCTTCGGGCCAGCTATCGACAATCGCCTGACGGCGTTCGTCCGGTTGAAAAGTGATCTCCGCATCAGGGAAGTGGCGGCGGACAATCCCTGCGATCTCCTCCGCCGACGGGTTGAATGCGGTGACACTGTAAACATACGATTTGAGATTTTCGGCGGGCGCGGCGGAAAGATCAAGGAGAGCCTTGATCGCGTCGGGCATCGCCATGAAGGGGATGCGCGTATCGGGGCGAACAAAACAGCGGTAGGGTTCGCCCTTCGCCGCTGCGTGGATCATCTCCGAGGCATAGTCGCTGGTGCCGCCGGTAGGCAGGGTGAAAGCGCTGATCAAGCCCGGAAAACGCAGCGAACGAAAATCGACTCCGCCCCGGTGCTGGTCGGCGGCAAGCTGGCGGTAGTTATGGGCATAATAACGGCCAAGCTGCTCACAGTAAAGCTTGTTGCAGCCGTACATCGTGGTCGGCTCCAACCATTGATACTCTTTCAGCGCGCCCTCTTTGGCCTTCGTCGCGAGATCGGGCAGGCCGAAGACGGCGACCGAACTGGGGAAGACGAACTTGACCGGTTCGCCAAGCCAGCCGGATTGATCGGCGGCGAGCTTGAGCAGGTTCATCGTGCCATCGACGTTGACGCGGTGGGCGGCTTCGGGCGTGAACTCGGCGCGGGTCGAAAGGAGCGCCGCGAAGTGGTAGATGGCCGGGATTGCATACTCGGAGATCAGGCGGGAGAACAGCCGCTCGTCGAGAATGTCGCCGGGGATGGCTAACTCGCAGCGTTCCTGAATGGGGATCGGGATCGGCTTGACATCAAGGGCGACGATGTTGGAGCGGCCCTCGTCGGCTAACTGGTTGATCAACGCCTGGCCTAATTCGCCAGCCGCACCGGTGATCAAGATGACTTCTTTTCGCATGCCCATGTACCATTCCTTTTTGTTTGTAGATAGTTAAGAATCCAGAAAACAGTCAGGCAATACAAAGCAATGTTTTCACCCCCTCCCTGTCCCTCCCCCTTCCAGGTGGAGGGAACAGAAATGTGGGTTGTCGGGGGCTGAACGTGACCGTCCGGTTTGTTACAAGGGCTTCGCCTATCTATCCAAAGTGGACGAGGATCGATCAGTCGATCCAGGCGGGCTGCCAGTTGGTCGGGTCGATGCCTTTGGCAACCATAATTACATCAAAATCCTCGGCAGCGGCAAAGTACAATGTATCCGCACTTATGAAGGCGATCAGATCACTGGTCGGGTGCCAGGTCGGGTAGATGACCGGGCCATCAAAGACCGGCATTGGATCAACGCCGGGGCCGATCCACAGGCCACCGTCCGAGTAGTTGGTCGACCAGGCCCGGTAATAGCCATCCGGCGAAACAACCGGCGTGCGGTCGGTCGGGTTGGGCAGTTGAACAAAACTGCCATCGGTGTTGACCTGAAGCGCATTATAGGCGCTCGTCCAGACAAAAAACGCCCCGGCTTCCGGCGAGTAGACCGGGCGGTAGCTGTCGCTTTTGTCGATCTGGGACACCGTACCATCAGACGCGATGAAAAACACACCGGGCTGACTACCATCCACCTCGGCCATGTATTGATCAAGCGTGAATACCGCCGTATGAGTCTCCGGGTCATAGGCGATATCGCCAAACGCGCCTTCGTAGATCGGCTCGACAAGCTGGTTGAGGATCGTCACACGACGGAGGTTATGCGGGCCGTAAGCCGCCGACCAACTATATACGATCAGCGTACCCGGCGATTCCCAGCCGACAAAGACCTCGTCGCCGCTGCGAGATGGATCGTAGAGAGAGAGCACTTCGCTGCCATCGGCGGCAGCGGCCCATACGCCTTCCATCGAATAGCCCGCACCCGTACCCAGGCTACCGACTCCAGCATGAACGATATACTTGCCATCGGGCGAAAAGACGGGGTGAATACCCTGACTCGGCCCGTCGGTCAGGCGGGAGATCGATTTTTCGGCCATCGAGTAGACGTACAGGTCGGAGGTTGGACCATCAATTGCGCCCATGAAGGCCAGCAGTTGACCATCAGGCGACCAGGCCACACTGTTCAGTTCGGTGAAGGCGCGCACCACCTGGAAATTCGGGTCATCCCAGATATATTCATAATCGCCGCTGCCCGGTTCAGTATCGAAGGATGTCAGCGGTGTAATGGGGATGAGCATACCCGTCTCAAGATCAAGCAGTTCCAGCCACAGGTCCTCATAACGTTCGACATTTGCGGTAGTGATCACGGCCATGATTGTCTGGTTTGGGGAGACAAGCTGATCGAGTTCCGCGTCCCAGGGCATGATGATCGACACATTGTCTACCAGTTTTCGGACCTGCTTACCGCTGGCATCGGCCAACCAGATCGTATCGACGGTCAGCCCATCCGCCGAGGTGGCGACCAAAAGGTGGCCTTCCAGTGTTTCGATCTCGACGGTGCGGGGGCCTGCGGGTTCGACTTCGACCTCGACCGGTTCTACCTGTTCAGAAGCAGGGGGTTCAGTCGGCGCTACGGTCGGCAGGGGCGGCACGGTTGGGGTCTCGGTCGGGGCCGGAAGCGCCTCAGCCGCTTCCGCCGCTGCCCCCTCTGATACGGCATCCTGCGCCGCCGAACATGCCACCAGCAACAGTGCCATTAATATGCTAAGGAACTGTAAAAATATAAGCCCGCCTTTTTTGACCTTGCCCTCACCCCTAAATCCCCTCTTCCTCAGGGCGAGGGGACTTGATACTCTTATTGAAAAATGCGGCGTTATTTCTTTACAACCACTAATCATCAACCGGTATATGCTGATTCTCATTTCTCGCCCCCTGACAGCGTCAGCAGCCAATCGCGCACAACGCGTGTAGCTTCGACATCGTCCTTATTGTAAACCAGAATATTGTCTATATGAGTCCGGTCGCCCGTCTCCAGCCAGTGAAAATACTCCAGCATCGAATCGTCGGCGTGCTGCGTCACCCCCGACCATTCAAAGCCGAGCCAGGGCGCGACATCTTTCAGCGAATAACCCTTGAGCGGCAGCGTCACACTCTCGTTGATCACCTTCTGTAAGTCGACCAGCCGGTCGAGCAGATCGAGGGCGCGGGGGTCTTCGCCAAAGCGAGACATCAAGCAGTTGATCGCCGTTCGCTCGTAAACACCGTAGTGATACACCCACCCACCAATCCGGTCGATGTGCTGCAAGAACTGCTCCCACATCGCCGCCTGTTCGCCGGGATGCTCGGCAAGGTCGTATTCAAAGGTCAGGTCATCGCCACGGCGCACCAGCAGCCCCATCAGGTAGAAGCAGTCCTCACTGGGGACGCTCTCCACGTCAAAGAAGATTTCCAGGTCGGTTGGCTCCGGCAGATCGACAGGGGCGAACACCACCGGTTGACCGGTCGAGAGCGCCTGTGCCTGATTGATCATCTTTTCGGCGGTGATCTTCCCTACCCCCTTGTAGACGACCAGTTCCCCAGGCGACAGCTTCGCCATGTCGTGGTAAGTTCGAATCCCCTGCGCCCGGAGCTGCTGCCAGACCGAGCGACGTATACCAGATAATAGCGAAACATCCTCCGACGCCTCAAGCTCCGGCACGCAGACATCGTGCCAGTGGCAGCCCTTACAGGTCGAGGAGTAAAAGGGCGGCGGTTCCTCACCTGCCGCCAATGCCCGCACCTGAGCCAGCACCTCGTCAAAAATCTCCGCGTCGTATTCGACCGGCATCTCGGTAAACAGCCCGGCGGACTCGGCCTCCGAGGATGGCGTCCTCAAGAAAAGGCTGCCCTCTGGCCGGACGCCCTGGATCGATTCGAGAAGGGTCGCGTAGAACATCACCTGGAGTTCGTGGCCGATGCGGGCCTTCGTTGCGGATTTGACGTCGACGGGACGGTAGTGATAGCTGCCGAAATTCGAGGGGTCGTCGACGCGCTGCATGAGATCGGGAAGGCCGATCAGACCATCGACAAGCAGCACGCCCTGGAAGATATAAGCTACGCCCTGGCGCATGTAGTCGAGGGTCAGCGCGAAGCCCTGCTCAAAATCGGCGATGGGATATTCCGGCTCGAAGATATCGAAGGTCGAGACGACCTGCTGCTCGAAGGCAATGCCCTGATCCTGCACCCATTTCTGATAGGCAGACGAGGGTACACGCAGGGCCGGGTCGCCATTGTGATTGAGATACACCAGCCGGTCACAGCGTTTGAAGGCGGAAAGATCGGTGGCTTTAACCAGTTTGCTCATGATTTCGGCGGCGAGGCTTCGCCGCATAGTCTCCTTAATCTGATAAGCCCTCACCCCTGCAAGTCCCCTCTCCCTCAGGGAGGGGACAAGTGTGAGAGTTGGAGAAGTCAGTCAATGTCCCATTGTACACCGAGCGTCCTTTCTGCGCGGAATCAACAGCTTTCCACAGGGGAAGAATCGCGGAAATACAGTTTCATTACATTGGCCGAATAACAGCACAGTCCTAGTGTATAATGTTTCTGGGGGCTTTAGAGGACAGTTTTATATTCTACACAGGTATCTATGTGAAACAGAATGAAACGGATCAATCATCGCAGTGACATCGAAAATCATTTAGCTGTCCCTTTGTTAGCACAATTGATACCCAATGTTTCCTCACCAGGACACACAATCATTGACTCTTCACCCTTTCCTGTGGAGGGTGGTTTGGGAACACCTCTTTCAGATGCAAAAGGAACCCCCAAAAAAGATGGCCTGGTTAATCCTCTTATGGTTACCAGTACCTTTCCTGAAGAAGGAAAATCAACATTCGCTGCCAGTTATGGTATTGCGCTGGCGAAACATGGTTACCAGGTGCTGCTGGTAGACGGGGATTTCTATCACCCGACTTTGCATAAAAAACTAAAAATATCCAATTCGTTTGGTATAGGCGACCTGATATCCGAGTCGATGGAATGTCTTGTAGATGCGATACAAGAAACATCTATACCCCGCCTTTTTGTCCTGCCAGTCGGCACGGTATCGACCCATCCATATGACCTGTACGCTTCGACGATAATCCCTCAAGCACTGGATCAATTGAAGGACCAGTTTGATATTGTGCTGGTTGATGCACCGCCCGTCCTTGTTATAGAAGCTGCCGCCGTGGTGTTGACTACATACGTTAACAACATAGTGCTCGTCGTCAGGAAGGGAAAGACAAGCTTCGATGATTGCGCAAAAGCCATGGAACGATTAAGGCTGGTCAGGGCGACAGTGCGGGGAGCAGTGCTTACAGATTTCAAACAAAACATGCAGAGCGATGGCGTCTTGCATTACGCGGATAAGCATAGAGAAGCTTTTTCTCACATTCTTTCCTTAAATTCGTGTTCCGAGATCGATCTTCACAACGCCAATCTTGCAGAATTCAACCTATATAATTCTGACTTCCGTGGGGCAGACTTATCCTGTGCCGACCTGCGGGGGGCCTTCATGTTCCGTTCGATGCTCGAAGAGGCGTGTCTGTATCATGCAGATTTCCAGGAGGCAAACCTGGTCGCAACAAACTTTCAACGGGCGAATCTGGGGGTAGCCGATTTGCAAAGAGCCGTTCTTTTTCGAGCGAATCTGCGAGAGGCAAATCTTGCTCTGGCTAACCTGAACGGGGCAAACCTGTATGGAGCCGACCTGCGGGATGCCAACTTAAGTTACGCCTACCTGCAAGGTGCGGATTTAAGCGGGGCTGACCTCGGAGGGGCGATTCTAAACCGGGCAAAGCTCGACCATGACACCTGTCTGCCGGATGGCACTCAATGGACACCGGAAACCGATCTGACTCAGTTCACACAGACAAATTGATGCTGAGTGGATTCAAGGTGGTAGTCCGACAGCAGATATCTGAAAGCCCTCATCCCCCGGCCCCTTCTCCCTCATGGAGAAGGGGAGAACTGCCAATTGGGCCTATTTTCTCAAGTGGTGGCAATATAGCACAACAAACGAATGACAGTTAGCCCTCAGCCCATCTCCCTATTCTGTTTTTTTGCCTTCCAACCACTGCGATAATCACCCGGTCGGGGTATAGGCCAGGTCGACCGACGGCCTCTAATATTCCAGCAGTAGCTCAAGCGTCGAAAACCGGGCAACAAGATCGGTTATAATCTGGCACGCGGCGCAGATATCGCTGGCGACTGATGATTATCCTTAAGTGCTGAGGTAAAGCGATGGAACATGGCCTTGGATTGATGTCACAGATTCTGGCATTGATGGCAGTCGCCGTCCTGGTGACGGTCGCAGCGCAGCGATCACACCTCCCCTATACGATTGCAGTAGTGCTGACCGGACTCGGCGTCAGTTTCCTGAGCACCCGGCCCGAATTCACCCGCGTCACCGTCCACCCGGAGCTTATCCTGGGGGTTTTCCTGCCGGGACTGCTGTTCGAAGCTGCCTACCATCTCGACCTGAAACGACTTAGAGACAACTCGCTGATGATTATGTCACTGGCGATCGGGGGGACACTGATCTCCGCCGGGGTGATCGGGGTGATCCTCAGCTATGCCCTGGGCATGTCACTGGCCGAGGCGCTGCTGTTCGGCGTGCTGATCTCGGCCACCGACCCGGTCGCCGTCATTTCGATCTTCAAGGAACTGGGCGTCAACAAGCGGTTGAGGATCATCGCAGAAGGCGAGAGCATGCTCAACGACGGCGTATCGATTGTGCTGTTCGGCATTCTGATCAGCTCAATCGTCGACGGTACGCCGATTACCATCGCCGGTGTGACCTCCGCGTTTTTTGTGACGGTCGCCGGGGGAGCGGTATTGGGGCTGATCACCGGGGTGATCGCCGGCGAACTGGTGCGACGGAGCGAGAATCACCTGGTCGACCTGGCGCTGACGGTGATCCTGGCCTACGGCACCTACGTGATTGCCGAAGGGCTGCTGCATGGCGCGGTGTCGCCGGTTATCGCGGTGGTGGTTGCCGGATTGTACGTCGGAAACTACCAGGATCGGGCGATGTACTCGGCTAAGACCTCGATCACAATCGTAATGTTCTGGGAGTTCGTCGTCTTCCTGATCAACTCTGCCGTGTTCCTGCTGATCGGGATGACGATTGAACCGACAGACTTCATCCAATATGCCATCCCGCTGGCAATAACGATTGTCGTGGTGCTGTTTGCCCGCGCAGTGATCGTCTACCCGCTGGGCACCTTCGTCAACCTCAAGAAAAAAAACGTGCCCGGCAAATGGAACCATGTGCTGTTCTGGGGCGGGCTGCGCGGTGCGGTCAGCATGGCGCTGGTGTTGAGCCTACCGGAAGAACTGGAAGCAGGCGGGCTGATCAAAGTGCTGGCTTTCGGATACGTCCTGTTCTCGCTGCTCGTCCAGGGGCTGACGATCCGGCCCCTGCTGAGAAAACTGGACATCATCAAGATCAGCCAGTACCGGCAGGAGTACGAGGAACGCCGCGCCGAAATGGTGATAGCCCGATCTGCGCTGGATGCCATCGACCATTTACGCGAATCGCACACGCTGACCGGCCCGGTCTGCGATTTCCTTCAGCAGGTTTACGAAGGGCAGATGGACGACCGATGGAACGAAGTGCGGGACCTGATCTCACGCGATCCACAGCTTGCCAAGCGCGACATTCGCCTCGCCCAGCGGGAGATCGCCACCCATCAGAAAAAAGCGCTGTTGAACCAGATGCGCCAGGGACTGCTATCACAGGAAAGCTACGAAAAACTGGAAGAGAAAGTCGACCAGTGGCTGGCCGAGACCTACGATCCGGGATGGGAACCGCCGCTGGTGCTGAACCGCGCCCGCGAGATGCAGCTCGACAGCATCGTCGGGTTGGAACTGGTAGAGCTGACGCTGGCCGATGCCGACGCAGCGGTGGGCCAGTCGGTACGGGATTTGTCGAAGCACCTGCCGGAGGAATGCCTACTGGTATCGATTCGACGCAATGGGATCGTGCTGATCCCGCGCGGGACGACGATCTTCCAGCCCGGAGACCTAGTCACGGCACTGGTCGACCAGCAGAATCTGAACGTATTTCACCAGACGCTGCGGAATCCCTCATAACAGGAGACCTGGGGATGACGCGCCCCGTTTGATGGGCGAAGCCTTACCCCCTTTGTCCCTTCGGGACATTTCCCCCTGAGAGGGGGGCAAGTGGGTTGGCATAATATATGGGTGATTACCAGATTATTTTGTAAATTTGCACCCGTAAAAACGTCCAGCCCCCACCGGGGGGCGATCAGGGGGCTGTTTCGATGTCAAGGGCTTCGTCGAAGAAGCCGATAATGCGGGATTCGTATT
The DNA here is from genome assembly GCA_016926255.1 of Anaerolineae bacterium. GTDB lineage: Bacteria > Chloroflexota > Anaerolineae > Aggregatilineales > UBA3940 > JAFGOY01. The sequence goes on from JAFGOY010000067.1 coordinate 75,385, forward strand.
CCTCCGGGTCGTAATTAAAAGCACCGCCATGGGTAATTTCGGGGATGTGCCACAGTGATTTCGGCTCCCCGGCAAGTTCGTACATATTGAAGCCTATCCGGTAGCGCAGATCGTCTTCCGGGTAAGCAGCGATGAACAGAATCGGGCGCGGGGCGATCTGGTCGACCGTATCGACGATATCGGGGGGCGGCTCGATCCCCATCCGCTGCCGGAAATACCAGTAGCCGAACCGGTAGCTTGCGATCATGTACCAGTCGTACAGACTCTTACCCGGCGGCACGTCGTCCATCGTCACCATGCCCGGTTCTTCGGCCACCACCGCCGCGATCTCCGGGTAGGCCGCAGCCGATGTCAGGGCGATCTGCCCACCAACCGAGAACCCCAACACACCGATCCGCTCCGGGTCGACGTCCGGCTGCTCCTTCACAAAGGCGAGCGCACCGGCCACGTCAGCCGGGTCTTCCCAACCCAGCGAACGGTGATCGCCTTCACTCTCACCGTGACCCCGCAGATCGTAGGTCAGCACACCGTAACCGTGCTCGGCCAGCATCATCGACCGGTAGATCATCTGCATCCGATTGGCACTGTAGCCGTGCAGCAAGATGATCACCGCACCGTTCTGTGAAGGGATGTACCAGCCAGAAAGAGTCAGACCATCACCGCCGGTAAAGGTCACGTCCTCATAGTCAAAACCGAAATCAGCAGGCGTAAAACAGCAGACTTCGTTTTGCGCTGGCTGCATCTGCATCTCGAAATCGACTATCGGGTAGGCGAAGAAGACCACGATCAGCAGACTGAGTAATCCAAAGCCGCCCAGCTTCAGCCAGTAGACACATCCGCGCTTGGGTTTCTTATTTACTTCTTCCTGATTGCTCACCATTGTCCCCTCCACGTAAGAATGGTCACCCCGTCCATTATAGTCAGAACTGCCAGCACCGAAATCAGGAAACAAGCATACCGCTCCTGACCCAGCGCGTTGAACCCACTTCACCCGTTCGATACAATCAAAGGGTCAGTCAAGCAGCAGATAAACGGAAGCTGAGTCATCAAAACTAACTACCTCTCTGATCCTCTATCCAGTTTCCAAAACTAACAATTTTGCGATAATTTGCATAAATTGTATAAACTTTGTATAATATTTGTAAATACACAAAGATGCCCGCCCGCAGACAGGCACACGATCAGGTAAGACCAAACCGGGGTAAGCGCATCTAAATAAAAGAGTGTACCGGTATCAATCAATAACTGTAACGGAAGGTAAAAAGTCATGGCACTACCAATCGAAGTCGTGAAGTCCGGGAACGGGCATCGCACAAATGGAAACGGGAACGGAAATGGGCACGCCCATCTTCACATCCACGAGAGTGAAGCGGCCCACGTCCACACCCACGACCCCGAACTCAAACACGAACTGATCGTCAAGGGGCTGAACACGACGGTCGTTGACAACCTCGAAAAGATCGAGGACGCTGTCCGCACCATTCTCGAAGAAGTGGGCGAAGACCCCGACCGCGACGGGCTGGTCAAGACTCCTTACCGAGTCGCAAAAATGTACGGTGAACTGCTCGAAGGCTACACCCAGGATGCCGAGGAAGTGATCAACGGGGCGATGTTCGACGTCGATTATGGCGAGGGCGAAATGGTCGTCGTTGCCGACATCGAGTACAACTCGCTGTGTGAGCATCACATGCTGCCGTTCGTCGGGAAGGCGCACGTCGCCTATATCCCACGTAACAAAGTGGTCGGGTTGAGCAAAATCCCGCGACTGGTCGACATGTTCGCGCATCGACTCCAGGTGCAGGAGCGGCTGACGAACGAAATCGCCGACGTGCTCGAAGAATACCTCGATCCGGTGGGCGTGATAGTGATGATCGAAGGGCAGCACATGTGCGGATCGCTGCGGGGGGTCAAGAAGCACGGGGTCAACATGGTCACGACCGCCAAGCGCGGCGAGTTCCGAACAAACCGCGATCTGCGCGACGAGTTCTTCAAGCTGATCGGGAAGTAGGGCACAGCCCTCACCCCTAAATCCCCTCTCCCTCAGGGCGAGGGGACTATGAAGAATCAAGCAAGTGGACTCACAATCGCAACTTGATTACACTGAAGGCAGGGATAAATCCTGCCTTTTTTGCATTGTTTCAAGAAACGAACCCAAAGGACGCAGAGTACGCAAAGGAATCAAGAAAGGGAGATGGCCCGTGAAATTAGACGGAAAAGTCGCGCTGGTCACCGGATCGGCGAAGCGGGTTGGCAGGGGGATCGCGCTGGCGCTGGCCGAAGAGGGAGCCAGCATCGTCGTGCATTACGGCGGGTCACGCGAGGCAGCGACCCAAACGGTAAGTGAGATCGAGACGCTGGGCGTCGAGGCGTTCTCCTTATCCGCCGATCTCGCTGACCCCGACCAGATCGCGGCGCTGTTCGCTGCCATCGACGAACGATTCGGACGGCTCGACATACTGGTGAACAGCGCGGCGAGCTTCGTCAAGCAGCCTTTTGATTCGATTACGGTCGAGGACTGGGATCAGGTGATGAAGGTCAACCTGCGGGCACCTTTCCTGTGCAGTCAGTACGCCGCCCGGATGATGATCACCAGCGAACGCGAATCCCCGGCGCTGGTCGTCAACATCGCCGATCTGAGCGGCGTCAATCCCTGGATCGACTTCGTACAGCACGGCGTCAGCAAGGCGGGACTGCGCCACCTGACGGCGATTCTGGCCCGCGAGTTAGCCCCGGACGTTCGCGTCAACACGCTGACGCTCGGCCCGATCCTCCCTTCGCCACACACCGATCCCGAAGGCCCTGTCTGGAAGCGAATCGTGGAGCGACTCCCGATGAAGCGATCCGGCAGCGTCGAGGAGGTCGGGCAGGCGGTGGTGGCACTGGCACAGAACGATTTCGTCACCGGGGCCGAACTCGCCATTGACGGCGGCGAGCACCTGATCGGACAGGCAAATGACTGATATTCCAGAGGTAAATTGCTATCATCTATAAGAGAGGGTAGCGGCCTGTAAAAATGGATTCTGGTTTACAGGCATAGACAAACAAATGGAAAATGACAAAATCATCATTTCTGACCTGCTCGTTCGCGGCCTGATCGGGTTCCAACCCTGGGAACTGGAGAAACGGCAGAACATCCTGATCAACCTGGTGCTCTACACCGATGTCCGCAAGCCGGGGGAATCCGACGAAGTAGCCGATGCGCTGAACTACAAAACGATCACCAAGACGATCATCGGCTACATCGAAGAAGGCGACCGACATTACAACCTGGTCGAGTCGCTTGCCACCGAAATCGCTCGAATCTGCATCGAGGGCGGGGCCGAACGGGCCGTCGTCCGGGTCGAGAAGCCGGGCGCGCTGCGGTTCGCCCGCTCGGTCGGCGTCGAGATCGAACGCAGCCGCGCCGATTTCGACCGGGAAAAGTGACAAAGTGATGGACTACCGGCCTGTGTTCATTACCCTGGGGTCAAACCTCGATCCCGATTACCATTTGCAGTGGGCGGTCGGGCTGCTGCACGACCAGATCGGCATCATCAGGACGTCGGGGGTCTACCGCAGCGAACCGCTCGGCCCGGATGGAGAACTGCTCGACCAACCCGACTATCTCAACGCTGCCGTTCTCCTCGCGCTGGACCCCTACGTCGCCCCGGACGAATTCAAGTACCGCGTCCTGCGCCCGATCGAGGCCAGCCTGGGACGCCAGCGCAGCGACGACAAATTTGCACCGCGCCCGATCGATCTCGACATTGCGATCTTTGGCGATCTCGTCCAGGACGATCCCTTCCCAATCCCCGATCCGGACATCTACACCCGCGCTCACATCGCCCTACCCCTAGCCGATCTCGACCCCGATTTTTACCACCCGGTGACGTGGGAGCCGCTCGGTATGATCGCGATCCGATTTGCCCGCACTCCCGGTATCTACCCCGCCGATCTTTCCATCGATCTTGATTAAAACCTGTCTTTTTGCGATGATAGATGCATGGCACCGATTTCACCCCCTCCCCGTCCCTCCCCCTCAAGGGAGAGGGAGCAGAGAAACCTGTTTGTTTCGACTGAATTCGACTGCCTTATCAAATATTCAAGGTACAAAATTCTCCGCTAAGCTCAACGCCCTGCCGAGGTTATTTCTATGACAAGCTGTTCATCCACCCGCCAAAAGGGGGACACATGCAAAAATCGACCGTCGTCGCCGGACATATCTGCCTGGACGTCATCCCCGATCTCGACGCCTTACCCAAAGGCCAGTTTCACGACCTGTTCAAGCCCGGCCACCTGATCGTGGTAGGTGAAGCGGTCTTTGCGACCGGCGGGCCGGTATCGAACACCGGGCTGGCGCTGCACCGGCTGGGTGTACCAACTCAGTTGATCGCAAAAATCGGCGATGACCCATTTGGCGAGATCGTCACCGGGTTGGTGGGAAGCATCGATAGGTCACTGGTGGGCGGCCTCGTCGTCGATCCGGGCGTGCCGACCTCGTACACGGTGATCATCAGCGCGCCGGATGTTGACCGGATATTCCTCCACAACCCCGGTGCAAACGACGCTTTCAGCGCCGACGACGTGGATTACAGCCTGCTCGACGCTGCCGACCTGTTCCACTTCGGCTACCCGCCGATCATGGCCGGGATGGTCAAAAACGAGGGTGACGAACTGGCGGCGATCTTCCGGCAGGCGAAACAGACAGACGTGACAACTTCGCTGGATATGGCCTTCCCCGATCCAACATCGCCCGGTGGACGGGCCGACTGGCAGGCGATTCTCGACAAGACGCTGCCCCACGTCGACATCTTCACACCAAGCGTCGAGGAAATCCTGTTCCTGCTCCACCGGGATCGCTACAACCGGTTGATTGACGAACACGGAAGCATCCTTGCTGCGCTGTCGACGGAACTGCTCAATGAAATCAGCGGCAACCTGCTGGCAATGGGGACAAAGATCGTGCTGCTCAAGCTGGGCGACCGGGGGGCGTATCTGCGCACGGGGGACGCGTCCACGCTGATCGACATGGGGCGCGGAACACCCGACGATCTCGCGCAGTGGGCAGATCGAGAACTGTGGGCACCCTGCTTCCAGGTCGACGTGGTCGGGACGACCGGGTCGGGGGATGCAACGATCGCCGGTTTCCTGAGCGCGTTCCTGCGGGGGTACGATCCGGCAGAAGCGCTGACAATGGCAGTGGCGGTCGGGGCATGCAACGTCGAGGCTGCGGACGCGATCAGCGGGCTGCGAAGCTGGGAGGAAACGCGCTCGCGGATCGAGCAGGGCTGGCTGCGCTGCTCGTTCGAGCTTGATGCTGAGGGGTGGAGCTTCGACGCGAGAGCGGGGTTGTGGATCGGGCGATAACAAAGGCCCGTTATTTGATGGGCGAAGATCAACCCCCTTTGTCCCTACGGGACATTTCCCCCTTAAAGGGGGCAAGTGGGTTGGCGTGATTTGATGCGGTCATATAAGACTAACGAGCTGCATCAAGAACCGCTCCGGTTTTCTGCATTTTTATCGGAGCCGGTGACCAATCTCCTACTCGCGCGATCCTTCAATTATGCTATGCTGTAGCTACGGGCTTTTGCATTAATCAATTGGAGGAGAACGATGAGCAACTGGCACAAACACAGGCGATATGCCCTGCTATTTCTACTGCTGATTCCGCTGCTGGCGATTAGCAGCGGTGTATCAGCGCAGGACAACGTATCGGTGATCTTTTTGCATCACTCGTGCGGGCACAACCTGATCGAAGAGGGCGGCGTGCGTGAGGGAATGACTGCGCGCGGTTATGATTTCTACGATCACGGCTACAACGGCGACGGCCTCCGGCTGGCCGACGGCACTTACACGGGCGACAACTACAACGTCCCTGACGACAACACCGACCCGGACGGCATCGCCCGGATTTTCAGCCAGCCGCTCCACTCACCGCCCGACAATACATTCAGCTACCTGATGCAGTACGACGTGATCGCCTTCAAATCGTGCTTCCCAACTTCGAACATCTACGACGATTCACTGCTGGAGGAATACCAGTCTTACTACCTGACCGTTCGCGACCGGGTTGACCAGTACCCCGACAAGCTATTTGTTGTCGTCACGCAGCCGCCGCAGGTGCCCAACAGCAGCGATCCGCAGGAGGCGCGGCGCGCCCGCGCGCTGGCCGACTGGCTCTCGTCGGATGAGTATCTTGGTGGACGGGAGAACCTGGTGACTTTCGACTTCTTCGGCTACCTGGCAGGCAGCGACAACTTCCTGCGGCCCGAATACCGGGTCGACGAGTGGGATGCACACCCGAACGGAGTTGCCAACGCAACAATCGGGCCGATCTTCGTCGATTTTCTCGACGCGAACATTTCGGCGTTCATGGCCGGAGGGCCGCGCCCAACGACCACCGTGCCAGGGCTGAGCGACGAAGCCGAAGAACCGGTCGACGAGGCGGCTGAGTCTGAAAGCCAGCCCGGTTCAGGCGGGGCGGCAGCCGCTGGCGGGTTGATCGAGGGGTTCGAGGCAATGGGGGAATGGTGGCCCTCGACCGATGATGCATCGGTGGTAGAGTGCAACGCCGACTCGAACTTCGCACACGAGGGCAGCGCCTCGCTCCGCTTCCATTACACGGTATCGGCGGGCGGTTGGGCCGACTGCGGCACGAACTTCGAAACCCCACAGGACTGGAGCAGCAGTGATGGCATCTCGCTGTGGATGCTCTCCGACACCCCTGGACAATCGATCACCTGGATGGTGTTCGCCGGGGAACCCGACCAGGAGCAGCCTTACGAAGCCTTCCTCCAGACGTCCGAGGAGAGCGTCAACGGCTGGGTGCAGGTCAGCTTCGCCTGGGACGAGTTCACCATTGCGGAATGGGCGGAAGACACCAGCGTGCCCTTCGATACGACGCGGGTGATCGGCTACGGATTCAGCGTCGTGCCGGAAGACGCGCTCGAAGGGATCACCTGGATCGACGAGATTGCCCTGATGGGGGGCGGTGACTTCGCCGACGAGCCAGTGGATGAAAGCGCAGAGGAGGCGGCAGGCGAAGTGGAAGCCGAGGCAGTGGTCGACGAGCCGGAACAGCCCCAGCCTGACAGCGGCGATGAAGTCGATCAACCCGATTCCGGCGAAACGGGCGGCGGCGGATTGTGTGGTTCAGCCGCGATTCTCCCCGTGCTGGCTGCCGGGGCGATCTTCTTCAACCGGAAACGGATGACATAGTAAGCGCTGGCTTCTCCGGCGCATCGAAACAGCGCGTCTGGCCGTGAAAACAATCGACCGGGCGCGCTATTATCAATTATAGAAGCCAAAGGAGCCGCCAATGAAGCCTTTCACAAGGAATGAGATCACAGACAAGCTGTCCGAACATCCCGGCTGGGCGCTGAACAATGCCGGACGATTAGAAAAAGAGTACATCTTCAAGAACTTCACCCAGGCGATGCTGTTCGCCAATGCCGTCGGGCATCTAGCCGAACGCGCCGACCATCACCCCGACTTATGCATCCACGATTACAAACACGTCACTATCAGCCTGATGAGCCACGACGTGGGCGGTATCACCGATAGGGATTTCGCGTTGATCGGCGAGATTGATGGGCTGGGTTGATATGAATCTTTCGCCCCCCTCTGTCGCTACGCGACATCTCCCCCTACCAGGGGGCGATCAGGGTTGGCTTTGTTTGATACGGAATCAGGATAAAAGAAACATCAGATTGAATCAGTCTGAGGTCTGTTTATCCAGTCATTCGAAGGAAAAGCAATGTCATTAAAAGATAAAGTTGTGGTGATTACCGGTGCGGCGGGCGGCCTCGGATCGGTTGTGGCGCGCAAGTTTGGCACGGAAGGTGCGAAACTCGTCCTCGTCGACAACAGCCCTACCCGACTCGCCGACAACTGCGAGATTCTCCGCGAGCAATACGACGCAACGCTGATCGGCAATGTGGACGTGACGCTCAAGAAGTCGGTCGACAAGCTGGTCGAGATGGTTGTCAAGGAGCACGGGCGGATCGACGTGCTGGTCAATATCGTCGGCACGTGGCGCGGCGGCACACCCGTTCACGAGACGGAGGTCGAAACCTGGGACATGCTGATGAACGTGAACGCCAAATCGGTCTTTCTGATGTCGGGCGCGGTGGCCCCGCAGATGATCGAGCAGGGGAGCGGCAAGATCGTCAGCATCGCGGCAAGTGCCGGGCTGAAAGCCCGCTCTGGCAACGGGGCCTACGCCGCATCGAAAAGCGCGGTGATCCGGCTGACCGAAGCGTTCTCGGAAGAACTCAAAAACAAGGGGATCAACGTCAACTGCGTGATGCCTTCGACCATCGATACGGAACTAAACCGGGAGGCGATGCCTGATGCCGACTTCGACAAGTGGGTGACACCGGAGCAGATCGCAGATGTGCTGGTATTCCTTGCATCGGAGCAGTCGGCGGCAATACACGGGGCGGCGATACCGGTTTATGGGCGGGCATAGGGGATAAAACGATCCACCCCCTTCGACCGACCTTCGGTCGGCCACTTCCCCAAGGGGGCAGGTGGGATCATATTCATATGGATCGAGTCATAAAAGCGGGGCGACCGGGTGGCCGCCCCATACGTTTTCTGTACCAATAACTTGATTACCGGCTAATCGCCAAAATCGACCTCATGGGTGGCGAAGAATTCCGCGGCGTCCTCGTAATATTCGGGGAAACCCTCGAACCAGGATGCGTATTTCGCATCGCGGATGCGATCCGACATCGGGACGTAGGGCTTGATATCAACCAGCGGGGTGCCGTCCTCGGCGTCGATATAGGCCAGCCTGACAATCCCCTTTTCCTCGTCGATGCCGAGCACCGCCGCGTTAGTCACCGTCAGTGGATTGGGTCGGGCCGGTGAACGGGTGGCGAAAATACCGGCCACTGTTCCCGGCGCATAAGGCAGTTCAGCCTGCATGATTCCTCGTAGTTCCTCGGTATCGACCTGATCGGCCCACCAGACAACCATCACATGGCTCCACTCGCCGAGCAGCTTCAGGGCCGGGCGGTAGGTCTCATCGACCTCCAGGTAGAACTCGCCCTTATCCGCGTGGATGGTACCGATTGGCCTGACGGTATAGGTTTCCGATTTTCCATTCTGATTACTCATTCGCTTTTCTCCTGCACTTTCTCATTCGATTGATCGCTGCCGGTCACAGCGTCCTGCTTCCGGCTGACAACAGGTGCCACAGGCACCTGGAGCTCCACCACTTCATCGGGCTTGATGTAGATTTCACGGTTCGGCCCGGCGGCCATCTCGAAGCCATGCTGCGCGATCCAGGTCGCCAGCAGCGTGTAGGATTCGGTGAAATCGGTATAGCGGCCATAGCGGACAAGGCAGGCGGCATTCTCGACCGGCTCGACCTGCCGGACGGCCAGCCGCAGTCCGCTTTCGAGATCGATGTCGCCGCCGTAAGAATCATCGACCTCGAAAACCAGTTCCATGTCGATGTCTTTGCCCGTCCATTCCTGGTCATAGTAGATGGCGAAACAGGGGCCGCAGATCGGCACCCGGCGCGACCTGAGCGCCCGCGCTGCTTCGGTGTAGATCGGTACCATATCAAACAGTTCTGGCAGGGTCACACGCAGGGTCAGCGCGTGACGCTTCTCGATACGCTTGAGGACGATGTCGGACATCAAGCGGCGGTTGTTCTGCTCGGCCTGCTGAAGCCAGTTTTCGACGCGCTCCAGGCGAGCCAACTCCTCGCGGATGTCCTTCTCGATCTCGACGCGGCGCAGTTTGAGCATCCCCTTGATCTGGTCGATGGTCAGGTTTTCGTCGATCAACTCGCCGATCTGGTCAAGGGCGAATCCGAGGTCGCGCAGGGCGACGATCTGGTTGAGCCGGGTCAGTTGATCGAGCGAATAGAAGCGGTAGCCGCTTTCGGGATCGATATGGGCCGGTTCGAGCAGGCCGATATCGGCGTAGTAGCGGAGCGTCGATACGGGAACGCGGCACAGTCGTGAGAAATCACCGATTTTGAACATGGTTCCTCATTCCTGGGGCTGAAGCCCCAGGCTAATATCGATACGACGGGCAGCCGGACAATCGGCTGCAGGGCGGGGGCAAGCCCCGCCCCTACGAAATAGATCAGGGATTGAGAGTCATCCTTTCAAAAAATCGATCACAACAGGCAGGACGGCGTCGATCTGGTTGAACTCCTGTAGATGGGTCAGGCCATCGAGGACGATCAACCGCACGCCCGCCGCACGGATCGCCGATTCGTCGGCCTTGAGCAGATTGCAGGCATTGGCATTCTTCGTTCCGACGTAGACGAGCGCCGGGCAGAGCAGATCGGCGGCCTCGACGGTCGGCCACGATTTCATTGCTTGATAGATCGGCAGCCAGACGTCGACACTGCTGTGTTTATAGACCTTCTGATCTTTCTTGTCGAGATCGTCCGGGGCGAGTTCTCCGCGCCGCATGGCTTCGATGATGGGTTCCCATTTTGCGATATAGTCAGCGACCCAGGTCATCGATTCAGGGATCGAGGAGCCGAAGGCAACTCCGCCGATCACCGCTTTCTCGATCCGATCTGAGCGGGCGGCAAGGCAGCGGGCGATATTACCTCCGAACGAGAACCCCCACACGCTGAACGACTCGACCCCACAATCATCGGCGACGGTCAGCACATCGGCATTGATGCGGTGGATATCGTAGGCATCGGGAGTCGTCGGGTGGTCGCTATCGCCATTGCCGCGAATGTCGAGGGTGATCACGGTGAAATGATCGATCAGCCGTTCGACGTAGCCCGTTTTGTGCCACATCCGGCGATCATAGAGGCCGCCGCCCCCGTGAAGCAGGATCAGCGCCGGGCCGCTGCCCGATACGTCATAGGCTACCTTGATTCCATCCGCCGCCGTGCAATAGTGAGTTGCCATCGATCTGCCTTTCATTTTGACGTCTGGCCCCAGTATAAAGTCTCAAGTAACTTGAGAGTCAAGGGGAATCTTGGAATTGATACCAATCAACCGTTTCCGGTTGTCGATTATAATGAATCCAGGGAAAGGAGACAGCCTTATGCCGCCGTTTACAGCTATTCTCAAGCCGGACAACCCGATCACCTGCCTGACGCTGCGGCGGCTGCGCGCCGGGTTCGGGAAGCATGCCGTCGGGTGGGGACTGTTGATCAGCCTGATCGGGGTGATCGTGTTGATCGGGCTGCCGATGAGCCTGCTGCCGCCGAGTCATGTGCTGCCGCAGTTCAAGTGGGAATTTGTGTACGCCCCCTGGCAGTTCGGGCTGATCGCCTGGCAGGAGGTGGTCAAGCAGGCGATCAGTATCGGTGGGGGGATTCTGCTGGCAATTGCCGCCAACAACATCCTGCACGAGGGAAGCACCGATCTGCTGCGCACAACACCCTATTCGGCGCGGCAGATCCGGCTGGCGATGCTGGGTGCGGTGCTGCGCTACCTGCTTGTCCCGCTGATCCTGGTGACCCTCGTACGCGGGGGGCTGGTGCTGTTTGTTGCCTCAAACCCGTCCCTGTACCAGAGCCTTCTGACGCCGACAGCTATTATCAAACTGGGAATGAACAACGTACCGCCGATCATCCAGCAGACTGCCGGGCGGCTGTGCATCCTTGAATACGATCTATGGGAAATATGGGTACGGCAGGTCGCAGCGGTAGGCTTTTTGAAAGGTTGGCCGCTCTGGGAAGCGTATACCATCATACAGCCGGTGTGGGATACATTGCTGTACGGGTTGATCGGATTGGCGGCAGTATCGAGAACCCACCGCGAGGACAACCGCCTGCTCGCCGCGAGTGGGTGGATCGGCGGGGTGTGGATCGCAGGATTTCTGGGCGAGCGTCTTCTGGTCGCGGGACGGATGTGGCTGCGCTATTCGTGGGCAGAGCTTCGCTGGTTTCCCGGCATCCCGGCGTTGGGTTATGACTATATCTGGGTGCCGGGGCTTTTCGGACCGTCGATGGCGATTGTGATCGGGGTGAAGATTCTGGTGATGGGATTCTTGCTGCGGGCCGTCGGCAAATCGTAACCTCAGCTTCTCATGTATTCCCAGCCGGCTGTCTGACCACGATCACCCCCCTGTGCGGAACTACGTTCCGCATCCGTCCCCCCTTAGCAAAGGGGGACATCATACATTGGAATGCGATGGTGGCTTGTAGTATTGCTTTTCTACTCGCCGATCACTTTAATGCGGGTGCCGGTTTCGCCTTCGGGGGGAGTCACCGAGAGGCTGTCGGGGGTGGCGACGGGGGTTGTCCAGCGCCAGACCCAGCGGGCGGCTTCGGGCGGGAGGTTGAGGCAACCGTGACTGACCGGGCGGCCATAATCATTGTGCCAGGTGCAGCCATGCGTGGCGATCATTGTGCCGGTGAAGTAGCAGACATAAGGCGCGCCCGGCAGGTTGTAGTAACGCGGCGACTCCGGCTCGACCAGATAGGGGATCAGGTGGCTGCTGATCCGCTTCTCGAAGATGGTGAACTCCCCGGCAGGGGTCTCCCAGCCCGGCGCACCGCTCGATATGGGATGCGTCCAGACGGCCCGATCACGCACGTAGGCGGTGAGCATCTGCTGAGTCAGGTCGGCTTCGAGGCGCTTGTCCTCCGGCGGGACATCCGGCGAGAGGGGCGTGAAATGATCGGCGGGGAGCAGGCGAACATGAGTGGCAAGGATGTAGGTGGTCTGGTAAAGCTCCTCGACCTTGTACCAGGATCGACCGTCGGGGCCTTCGAGAAGCTCGGTGACAAAAAAGACGCTTCGATAATGGGCGCGGGCGGCGACGTCGCGCTGGTAGTGGCGAACGGGCCGCCAGTAGGTATCGGTGAAGGGAACGATCACTTCGGCCCAGCGCCCCGCGCCAAGATCGGGGTCGGGCCGGACGGGGAGATGATAATCGATGGGCTGAAGAAAGGCGGCGTTCAGGTAACCGTAGCGGGTATCGAGCCAAAGATTGTTGTTCGGATAGGTCGCTTCGCCCTCGCCTACATCACGCACCCGGACAATCGTATCCTGCGGGAGCGAGGCGGTGACCCGCGACGCGGTGCGCGGCAGGGAAAAGGCATCCTGAACCGGGGCGGCGATCCGGGCGAGCGATTCGCCGTCCCAGCGCCGGTATGACGACGTAACGCCCGAATCGGCGCGGACGGCATCGACACGGGCAAGGGCCGCCGCCAGCCCGATCAGGCCAATGGACCTGAGGAACGCGCGCCGGGAAAGTGCCGAAGCAGGCTCGCCAGGCATGGATCAACCACGCGTGACGATGATCTTGGTGCCGTCGACGGTGCGGCTGGGCTTGTAGTAAAGCGCCTGGACGTCCGGCGGGTGGGGATCGGTCCAGCGCCAGAGCCAGCGGGCGGCCTCGTTGGGGAAGTTCACGCAGCCGTGACTGCGCTTGTGGCCGTAATCGTTGTGCCAGTAAGTGCCGTGCAGACCGACTCCCTTACCGGTGAAATAGGAGACATAGGCCACGCCCGGCAGATCGTAGTGACCGGGATCAGCAGAAGCGGTGCCGGAAGTCATGCGGGTGCCAACACGCTTATCGTGGATGTAATACTCGCCGACCGGCGTGTCCTCGTCGTTGATACCGCTCGACATCGGGTGCGACCAGACCGGCTGATCGTATTCATAGGCGACGGCAAGCTGCTGATCGGTGAAAAGGACGACGTGCTTGTCCTTCGGCGCGATCTCCGGGGTAATCGGCGTCAGGTCGGATTCGGGGATCAGGCGGACATGGGTGGCCCGGATATAGATGGTCTGGTAAATCTCTTTGACCTTATACCAGGAGCCGCCATCTTTGCCCTCGACCAACTCACGGGCATTCAGCACACAGCCATAATAGATCAACCCGGCAAACTCGGACTCTTTCGAGGGGTCAGGCTCGAAATAGGTGTTGGAGGTCGGGACGATCACTTCGACCCAGCGCCCGCTGCTGCCCAGATCAGCGTGAGGCGGCTGCGGGAGGTGATAGTACATCGGCTGAACCATCGCGGCATTGATGAACCCGTAGCGAGTATCGAGCCACAGGTTGTTGTTCGGATAGGTCGCCTGACCCTCGACTACACGACGGACTCGGACGACATCGTTTTCAACCAGCGTATGGACAATATCCGACTCAGTAGTGGGTTCGGCACGGACATGCTGCCAGGCATTGGTTACCCGCAGCAGGGGTTGATCCGACCAGCGGATGAAGCTGCTGGGAGGAATCGGAATATCGGCCTGGGCGTGGGCAAAGTCGATTCCCTGGCGCAGGGCAAACACGCTGCCCAGCCCCACCAGCCCGATCGATTTAAGTATGGTGCGTCTGGATGGCATCTGGTTGGCGTCCTATTCGTTGACGACGATGACTTTAGTGCCCTCGTTATAGTAGTTCTGCTTGGTGTAGAGTTCGCTCGTATTGATCGGCGGCGTTGACCAGCGGTAAACCCACTTAGCGGCCTCGTTGGGCAGGTTGACGCAGCCGTGGCTGCGCTGGCGGCCAAAATCGTTGTGCCAGAAACAGCCGTGGAGGGCGACATATTTCAGCGTGAAGTAGCTGCAATAAGGCACGCCCGGCAGATTATACCAGCCCTCCTCCTGGGCAGTCAGCGAAGTGGGCACCATGCGGTCGCCGATGCGCTTGTCGAAGATGCGGTGCTCGCCGACGGGGGTATCCTCGATAAAGATTCCACTCGAACACGGGCTGGAAAAGACCGGCTGGTCGTATTCGTAGGCGGTAACGGTCTGCGCGCGGAGACGGACGACGATGTGCTTGTCCGCGTCGGGCACGTCGGGCGAGAGGCGGGTCAGTTCGGATTCGGGGATCAGGCGGAGGTGGGTGGCGGGCAGGTAGATCGTCTGGTACATCTCCTGGATTTTGTACCAGGAGCGGCCATCGGTGCCGGTCACCAGGTCGGTGACGTAGAAGATGCAGCCATAATAGGCATAATCTTTGGAGGCATCCTTGTTATATGGATCGGGAACCTTGAACGACTCGCTGTAGGGGACGATCACCTCAGCCCAGCGGCCTTCACCAAGATCGGCGATCGGCACGGCGGGCAGGTGATAGTTGACCGGCTGCACCAGTGACGCATAGAGATAGCCGTAGCGCGTCTCGATCCACAGGTCGTTGTTCGGGTAGACCTTCTCGCCGCGAACCAGCCCGCGCACGCGGACGACCGTGTTCTGCGGCAGGCGCTCGACAATGTCGGCATCGATGTTCGGTTCGACGCGAGCAGGCTGGTTGGTTCCGGCGATGCGGGCCAGCGGCTCGCCGTTCCAGCGCTGGTAGGTAAACGGCGGATCGGTTTCCGCCGCGTGCGCCGTCGAGACACCGCCCTCCCCCGCGATCCACTTCCCGGCGTTGGTGAGCGTCAGGCTGCCCAGGCCCACCAGTCCAATCGATTTGAGTATGGTGCGTCGTGATGTCATAGACCTCTGCTCGTCGAATACCCGGTCGCAAGTGTGTTTTTCAGGAATGATCTTTTACTTACAAAACAGTAAGGCAATAGAGGGTGCTGTTTTCACCCCCACCCCAACCCTCCCCCTCAAGGTGGAGGGAGCAGAATCCGGGTTGTGTTGGTATCTACACTAGCTGCCTCAGTAAATTCTAAAGATTCGATTGTTCACTTCGAGTCGATCCAAAGGATACCGCAATACCCGCTGACGTTTCAACGAGAGAATAGTACCTCATTCTCAATTAGTCCCACAGCGTCATTCACAACGACAGCCAAACTGCCTATAATGCGGGTGAGATAGGGCACTGATGCTGCTGATAGGGGTGGATTGGAAATGAAAAAACGGACACAGATGTATATCGCCGCCATTGCGCTGATCGCCGCGATTGTGATTGCCTTGATGCGCTCCGGTGCGATGACCATGTCGCTGGGGTCGTTCTCCGAGCGGGATGTCGCGATCTTCGGAGCGACCGTGCTGGGGATCGTCATCCAGGCGGTATATGGGCCGCTACTCAAACGGGAGTCGTTCAACTGGATTTCGCTCGCCCTCGCGCTGATCGTCGCGCCGCTGGTTTTCTACAATGTCTTCGCCAAGATGATCAGCGGGGCGGGGATGCCCTCCTGGGCGAACCTGGGATTGGCGTTCGAGAACGGCTTTTTCTGGAACGCGATCTTCGCCGCGATCCGGTTCGACAGCGGCGGGGGCGGGGATTGAGAACCAGCCGATGCCGCGACAAACGGGCACCCACAAGAGTGCCCTACCGTTGATTTGATGTTTTTTGCCGGGACAAATCAATTTCCCCGATCCGTTCCAACAGGAACCGGTAACGCTACTCGTATTTGAGCGCCACGGACCGGGTCGAGATGGACGGCACGCAGGGCCGGGTAGACTCCCGAAATCAGCCCGATGATCAGCGAGAAGACGATCGCAAAGAACAGCGTGAGTATGAAGTTTACCAACCGCCTTCTTGCTTACCTGAGCTTTGCTGGCACTCTCATCTGGTTACGCTGGAATGGCAACCCTTTCCAACTCGCCTTTCTTCTTCTTAGCCCGCAACAACAGGAAAGCACCCAATCCCCCGACCGGCCCACCAAAAAGAAACAACATCATTAGGCTCATTCCGATATGACTCGCCCAGGTCGTATCTTCGGAGGGCCCAGCGATCAACACCAGAACTATAAGCAGGACCCAGATTATCGCCAGCACACTTAAGACCAGCCCAAAATAATAATGCCTTTTTTGCCCGGCCTGGAGCCGGTCTCGCTCGAACTCCTCAAGCGTATTGCCGATTTCTACAACCTTGCCATCAGGGCCAATACTGAGTTGCACATGGTAGGCTTTTCTTATCGACCAGATGTAAAAAATGGCTAAATAGATCAACAAACCAATACCACCGGTGAGAAAAAACAAAAGTGAAGCCACACCGCAGGCTATTTCTTTAGCCGGGCGGTCCATGACCGCTATATCTCCTGAAGCAGAGGTAACTTGATAACCTGCCGCTGAATACCTTTGCATCGCTGAAGATATTTCATGATTGAGTGGCATACTTGCCGGCGTTTGCGTCACATGTTGAGCACTGGCTGCTGTGGGTTTGAGAGGCACAAGTTCACGTCCACAGTGTTTGCATACAATTGCTTCATCCTGAATCTCTTCTGCACAGAATGGACATTTTTTCATTTTATCAACCTCTATAGAACCTAAATGGTTCACTCGCTAAATAGATAAGGGCAAATTGTACTGACAAAATTCGAGATCGGAAGACTGATTTTAAAAATGCTTTGATCGAGGCATACACAAATGTGCGCCGAATAATCAAAGTAGTTCAAGGCTTTTGTCCAGACTCTTATTCCAAAATAGTTTTCTGATCTCACTTAATGCATGATAATTGCAAGTGCCTTTATATTTTTATAAGTTCTATTCCTCCCGTCATGCGATTTGAGTTTAATCGAAGTAGAATACTATCTCCCGCGGCGACATCGAGGGCGATTACCGGTGTCTTTCTGAACCCCATTTTAGCCTGAATCGTGTTCCTGCCTGGAGCAACCGGCACATCCACTTTGCTTTTCATAAATTTAGTTATAGCTACTTGAACGCCATTTATGTGGATAGTCACTTGTGGATTGGTAGCAAACCACTGTTCAGTACCAAATATCGTAACCAAGCTGTTTACATCAGGGGAAGCACTGCTTTGAAGGTCAACCAAATCCCGCTTACAATGTTTGCAAACAATAGCCTCATCCTGTATCTCTTCGGCACAAAAAGGACAAATCTTCATTGTCTGCCATCCTTTCAAGAATTATACAATTATCGACCCGAAAGCCTTGTCCGCACAAATGAGGAATCTGGAGGTTTTTACATATCCCATCGATTTGGTGCAGCTCAAGATAGTATAGCCTCAACAGGCCCGAACTGTTCCCCGGTAGACTGTGACCATCACCGCACCTCTAACAACTCTGTTGGAGTAATTACCTCACTACCAGTTCTTGATATCCAGCCCATCTACTTCGTTAAAGTGCTCGTCATTTGTTACCAGCGCAAGTTTGTACTGAAGGGCTGTCGCCGCAATCCAGAGGTCATTCTCAGGTATAGGACGGCCTTTTGATCTCAAGCTCTGGTGGATGTCGCCAAAGATACGTGCGGTAACGGCATCCACAGGCAAAACCCGGACCCGATCCACCAATCGATCGACAACTTCCAAGTTGGCTTCAATTCTGCCGGAACGATAGGCCCCGTAATACAATTCTCCAACAACAGTGGCGCTCAAATACCATTCGTCGGCCTGAGCAAGCAAACCCAAAAGGTTTTCATCACCACGTTGAAGGGCTATCACGGCGTTTGTGTCCAGTAGATTACCAGACATCTGGATCAACCTTCTCCAGATCAGACTCGATGGCTGCTTCCATCCGGTCGAGGTCTTCTGCCGGGATCGCGCCGATGAACCCCTTCAATACGTCGGGCGAGGTGCCTCTGGGCCGGTCGGGTTCGAGGCTGCGCACATAACTCAGTACCTGCTGCTGCTGCGAGGAGGACAGCCGCCGGAGATGATCGATAATCTGCTGCTCGATTGCTGCCATATGCATCCTCACTTTACCACCTCATGCCAACTCCGTTTGACGACAGTATAACATAAAACAACCCCGCCAATTTCGGCGGGGTCGATACAGATTTGTGGGCAATGTTGCGAACAGCCGCAAGTAAATTGGCAACTACACCAGGGCTTCGCCCTGTGGAGCCTTCGGCTCCGGCCATTCATCCCCCCAGCAAGCTGGGGGGGGCATTCTGGCAGTGCAGTAAAATTTAATTGGCGTAATTCGCGGATAAACCCCGGCGCTGCTATTCGTATTTCAACGCGTTCACCGGGTCGAGCTGGACAGCACGCAGAGCCGGGTAAATCCCCGACGCCAGCCCGATGATCAGCGAGAAGACAATCGCAAAGATCGGCAGCCAGATCGGGATGATCGCAATGCTGATCGGATCGCTGGAAGTCGATCCAGACGAGGCAAGCTGGGCGTTGATATACGCCTGGGCGATCACGTCGATCACCTTCGCCGCGCCGATCCCGAACAACACCCCGGCGATCCCGCCGAAGAAGCCAATTGCTCCCGCTTCGGCGATGAAGATGCTCATCACATCGCGGTTGGTCGCCCCGACCGCTTTCATCAGGCCGATCTCGCGCGTACGTTCCAGGATCGACATGATCATCGTGTTGGCAATGCCAATCGCGGCGACGAGCAGCGCAATCGCGCCGATGCCGCCGAACACGGCCTGGATCACCGCAAACAGGATGTTGATCTGCTGGAGAGTCGACTGGGCCGAAAAAGCGAAGAAGCCATCGTCCTCAAGCTCGCGCTGGATCGGCAGAAGCTGCTGTGTATCGTCGACGACCACGACGGCCTGTGAATACCCATCATTGCGGCGATCCGGTCGCTGGCCCGAATACCAGCTTGTCAGGTCTTCTGCGTCGGCCAGCGCCATATAGATCGCATAATCGTCAGAGCCGGTCTCTTCGAGAACACCGCCCACGCGCAGCCGGACGGTGCGGGTGATCGGCTTGCCATCATCGCCCAGTTTGGTGATCGATACGCTGAGAGTCTGGCCCAGCAGATCGAGCGGTTCCTCGCTGCCATTGCGCTGCACCTGCGTCCCGCTTCGCTCACGGGGATCGACAAAGCTCTCGCCGACTTTCGCTCCGACGATCACCGTCCAGTTGCCGAGGATATCAGCACCGCGCTCGACTTCCAGCCCCATATCACGCACCACCAGCGGGTCGATCCCGGTCAGGGTTCCCGAACCGACCAGGCGGTTGAGTTTGATCGTCGTCGGGGCAGCCACCTGTTCCTTTGGCGTAATCGCCGTCACGCCTTCCCGCCGCCCGATCTCCTTGATGATATCCGGAGTCAGTACCGATTCATCGCCGCCGCTCGGCGCGCCGAAAGCCCGGAAAAAAGCGCCGGGCAAAAGTGTGATCTGATTGACCGGCCCAAACGCTGTAGCATCGCCGGTAGCGCTTTCCTGAAGACCACTTGCCAGCGCGATCAGCACGACGATTGCCGCCGTGCCGATCACCACGCCCAGGGCGGTCATGATCGCCCGCCCGCGCATGCGGTTCAGGTTCGACCAGACAACGCGTAATAAGTCACGAAAATTCATACGGTCTACCGCCCGTTGTCCGTATACATCTCAGGCATTTCCGCCGGGCGGGTGCCCAAACCGAAGAAGCCCCGCAGCCCGCGCCAGAAACGCTCCGCCGCCGTGACCTCGCCCGTGTCTTCGCTGCCGGGGCGCACGCCCTCGCCCGTCTCGTCGACCGCGAGGGGCAGCACCTCGGCCATCAGCGTCTCGCTGGTCGTGCGCGGCTGCTGGAAGGTATCGAGGTAGTTAACGGTGATCGTGATCGTCGCCTGCCCAGCCTGTGACGCCTCCGCGTAGGCGATCATCGAGCCGGACGTACCGCCGTCGAGCGGGCCGACATAGAGCGACCCCTCGGTGATGTGCAGCCGGTCGCTGGTTACCTCGACGGTACTCACGTTGATCATCGAGCGACCGATGTTGATCACCTCGACCGGGATTTCGAAGGTATCGCCGACGTAGATTTCTTCCGGCAGTGGGTCGAAAAGGCCAATGTCAAAATAAGTCGCTTCGAGCACCTGGAGGCTGATCGTCTCCGTGTCGGTATGGATGACCCCATAGGCGTCTTCGTATTCCAGTTCGATATCAATCGGCACGATCCCCGCCTCGGCGCCGCCGTCGGCGGCCAGATCGTAGCCAACGACCTCCGTCGCTCCGCCCTCCATCTCTTCGACATAGCGCACATTACTGCTGCCCAGCGGCGCAAGCGGCCCCAGAGACGCCGCGTTCTGACCCAACCGGACGAATACTCTCCGTGCTGTCCCCGCACCCACGTTCAGTAGTTCGAGGTTGAGATGAACCGTCGTACCGGGAGAGATGGTCTGTGGTTCGGTGGTGTAGCCTACAATCAACAAACGCGGTGCTTCGATGGCTTCGCCACCAAGTGAAATAGGTACTGACTGAGTCGCCTGATAGTATCCACCGCTGTAACTGGCATATTCAATTGTGAAACTCTGCGTAACTCGCTCACTGGAAGTGGTGAGCAGCGACAGCGGCATCTGAACGACTGCCGTTTCGTCAACACCGATATCATCTTCGAGAGCGAGCGCAGTGCTGAAACCGTCGGCAGGACTGAAAACCGTCGACTGGTCGAGGTTGATAACCACGCTGGTGGCGATCCGGTTGCCGGAGTTGCGCACAATCATTGTTAAAATGAGCTTACCTTCTACAGCAGAAGGGACAATTTGCGTTTCTTCAATCACCAGCTGCGGACGGCCATTATCCGGCCCCGTGCTAGGAGCGATGCCAAGCACGAAGACACCAATACCATCTGAATCGCTTGATGCCACTTTTCCAGTCGACGATGGGTGGTAGAAACTGATATCGAGCGGCAGGGTATAATGCCCCGTCACTACGGACGACGTGACTGCCCCGCGTAAAGATACTGACCGGGTTTCGCCGATCTGCAAGCGGTCAATTCCTGCCGAGGGTGTGATCCCGACAAAGGTTGTACTTGAACCAACCTTGACGACGATGTTTTCCCCATCCCAGGTGCCGTTGTTGGTAATCGAAAACGTCACGTCGAATTCCTGTCCGATTACCAGTTCCTCCGGGTTGAAGACCGCGTTCGATACAGAAAACGCAGCTTTCCCTTCGGGACTGCTTGCCGAGGGAAGGCCCTGGACATAGACACCGACATTGAGCGTCGCAACGCCGGGCGAATTGTCTTTATCATTGATATAGTCGATCCGGATCGGGATTGAGTAGTAATCGCTGGTAACGTCGCTGGTTGTTGCCAGGAACATCTTCACCGCTACCGACTGGTTCTCGCTGATCTTACCGATCCGCTCAGCGGATGACATTTCAACGAAAGTGGTAGTGGCCCCCAGCGATACCAGCACATCCTCGGCATCTTCATCACCCACATTTTCCAGATTCAGGCTCAGTTCGAACTGCATGCTGCTGTGGAGCGTGGCCGGGTTTGTCGACCAGCTTTTGATATTGAACTCCGGCGCATCGCCAAAGGCGAATGCAGTTGATGAGGCCGGCACGGCGGCCAGAGCGATCAACAGTCCGGCCAGCAGTACGATTCGGTGAATAGTTGGTTTTGGATTCATAGTCCTATCAGTCTCTGCTTGTAAGCAATCAAATCAGCCAAATTATGGGTTCGCTAAATAGCTGGCAGCGTTTTCACCCCCACCCCGGCCCTCCCCCTCAAGGTGGAGGGTGCGGAGTGTGAATTTGTTCGGCCAGAATGACATCGCTGCATTAAATTGTAAGCCAGTGATTATAGCCAGCTGGCTTTGCACCGTTCCTCCAGTGACAATCAACGGGGAAAATCCGCTGCACTCACAGAGGCGCAAGTTCTTCCTCGATGATCCTGCCATCCAGCATATGGATCGAACGGGTCGTATACTGGCTCACACGCGGGTCATGGGTGACCAGTACAATCGTCTGCCCCTGCTCGTTCAATTTGCGCAGCATTTCCATCACCTCGACGCCGGTTTTCGAATCGAGGTTGCCAGTCGGCTCGTCGCCGAGCAGAATTTGTGGATCGTTCGCCAGCGCACGCGCCATTGCGACACGCTGCTGCTGCCCGCCCGACAGTTCGGTCGGCTTGTGATCCATCCGGTCGGCCAGCCCGACCATGTCCAGTAATTCCTCGCCCCGCGCTTTGCGTTCGGCGGGCGCTGTCCCGGAGAAGATCAGCGGGAACGAGACGTTCTCCAGGGCGGTCATCGTCGGGATCAGGTTGAACGATTGGAAAACAAATCCCACCATCTGCCTGCGATACAGGGCCAGTTCGTTCTCGTCCAGCGCGGAGATATCACGCCCGCCAACGACAATCGTTCCCTCGTCCGGCGTATCGAGTCCGCCCAGCAGGTTCATCAGCGTGCTTTTGCCGCTGCCGCTGGGTCCCATCAGGCACATCATCTCACCCTGCTCGATGTCGAGATCGACTCCGTCGAGCGCCTTGACCACACTGTCGCCCAGAATGAAATGCCGCTTGATCCCCTGGATGCGTATCAACGTATCTGGGGCCATGTTTACCCCCCTCCGAAAGCCCGGCCTATCTGCTGCCCGATGACGGCCCAGGCCGCCACCCAGCCCAGGCCAAGCAGCCAGGTAAAGATCGCCGTCACACTGGCCTTGACCTTGCTCATCTTCGAGGTGGCGACCATTCCCATGCCAACCAGCACCAGCGACCAGAAAATATAAATATCGATCTTCCCGAGGATGGCAACCAGTGCCGCCGATGCTTCGGCGACTTCGGTATTGCTGACGTAGATCGCCGACAGCCCGGCAGCGGGAAGCTCACCGGTCACAAAGACGGCAATCGCCGAGGCGATATTACGAACGACGCCCGGCAGCATCGTCCAGACGCCCATTCGCCAGACCTGCTTGAACTCGACGCGCGCGCCAAAGGCCAGCCCGAACAGGAATAACAGCCCCGACCGCGCGCCAAAGCCGATCAGCATGGTGACGATGCCACCCACAATGCCGAGCGCCCCCAGCATCGCCTGTGACGAAAAAATCGCCTGGGTCTGCTCCATTTGCGCCTGCTCCTCCGCCGAAAGCTGCACCCCTTCCTGCTGGGCAGCCAGCACGTCCTGGGTGAGCTTCGCCTCGATAGGAACGACCGCCACAGTCACCAGCACCAGCGAAATAATTCCCAGCACCAGCACCACCCACCAGTAACCCCGCTCGGCATCCCGCATCGCCGCGAAGGTTGCCCTGGGGCGAAACAGAACGCCAATCAGCGTCCCAAATGGAGTCAGTTTACTGGCTACAGCAGTAGGGGGAACGTCAGACATAACGATCTTCTCCAGTGAGCACTGTATATTCTTTTTGACTACCCTGTTAAAAATGACTGGTCTTGTTAATTATACCCGGTTCATTGATGGAGATACAGACTCCAACCGAGTCTAACTTACTTACCTAATTTTTGCCCAAAATAAGCAACAGATCATTAGACGGACTCCTATGAGATAACTGATTCATAGACACTGTACCTGTCGCTACCTGAGAAGAACAACCAACCAGCAACCGAGAAACTCTCGACGCCCCCTGCCAGCATAAATCGTCTGGAGCCTACCAGAGGCTCAGCTCTGGATGAAATACGCATGCCGTCTCCTTTGTCTCAGCGCTGCCCACAGCAACGAGATCACCCGCCAGCAGCGATACGCCGAGACGCCCCTACAATGAATTGCATATAGCGCTGGTCCATCACAGCGATGGCAGATGACTGACCTCACCCGCGTGATTACCCTCAACCAAGACCTTAAGTACTGCACGACGATTGACATATGTCCTGCATCTTGAAGTAGGAGATATCCACCTGCTTCACAGGCAACCCGACGAACGCTTCAATGGATGTGTCCTGCCAATAGCAGGGATTTACCTTCGGGCAGGGAATGTGTCGTTTACTGTAGATAGTATTTCGTTCCTAGCTGCCAGTTCTGGCTGTGGGGACACCAATTCATAAGGAGAAAAGCATGATCAATAAAAACAATCAGTTGATGCCAATCATTGGCCCGATTCTCAGGCTGCTGCACAGCCGCAAGTTCATGGTTGTGTTGATGACACTTGTCGTCGATATCGTCATTGCCTATGTTCCAGCCTTCGAATCGGTTGAAGAGAGCCTGCTGGCTGTATTCACTGTGATCGGTACTGCGCTGGTCGCATCCATCGCCTATGAGGATGCCGGACGAGCAAAGGAGACTGTTCAATGACCTGGAGCGATCCTGAATCACGGGACATAGGAGACCTGATCACCGCTGCCATCTGGAACCAAGATGTGGTCGACAACGTTCAGTATCTTTTCGACAATCTGCCTGGTGGCAAGAGCTGCTGGGTGTACAACACTGCCGATATCTCCTGGCCAACCGGAACCGATACCACCATGACATTCAATTCCGAGTTGTGGGATACGGATGACATACACAGTACCATCTCAAACACCGACCGGCTGACTGCCCCTCAGGATGGCTTGTACCTGGTTGGGGCCTCGCTGTACTTCAATCAGCCAGACTGCTTCGACTTGAAAGTCTTCAAGAACGGCAGTACACAGCTTGGCGTCGGTGGGCGTGGTGATGCAGGATCAAGTTTCGGTGGCAGTGTAGTTACTATTGTGGACCTTGCCGAAGATGATTACGTAGTTTTCAAAGGTTATCACACAGAGGGGACAACACGTCTGATGGTTGCGAGCGGCTATATCGGAATTGCGGCCTTCATGGTACTGATCGGAGCAAAACCAACATGATTACTTTGACGTTTAACGGAGAACCGGGCAGCTTCAACCTGGAAGCCGCCACTGATCGCCTGATTGATCTCGGGATTGACCCGGCTAATCTAACCATCATGTCGATACCAGATCGCTCTGAAGTAACTGTTCACATCCATGACGATCCAGATGGCAGTATTCAAACACTGGTCATCGCCGAGTTTTCCAACCACGACCCGAGTCTGACGGAGGCGCAGTTAGCAGACGCAGCAAAGGAACTGACCGAAGCAAACGCCAAAGCGGATGCGGCCAGCATTCCCGGCTGGGCATCGTGGACCGAAGCCGAAGCCGTTGCCTGGGTCGATGGACATGTGACCAATCTCGAAGGTGCCAAACAGGCCCTTTCAGCACTGTCCAGACTCGTTGTCGCCCTTCGAAATAAAACCTGGCCCGGCTTGCAGGGCCAGTGAAACACGGTGATATACCATGGCAGGTGATGGACAGGACATGGTTGATGTAGGCAGTGACACCTTCAAGATCTTGCTGCAGCTCATCGACCAGGGGGCAGCAACCAAAGCCACGCTCGAGGGGATAGCCCGGGATGTCAGGGAACTGCGTGACAGCACCAATGCGCAGTTGGCCCGGCTCCAGGAGCGCGTTGGACAAGTGGAATCACTCAACGAACGTCAGGAAGCACGGATCGGAAACCTGGAGATCTGCGAGCAGAACCTTAGCGAGGATCATAAGGAGCAAACACAGGAAATCAACCAGTTGAAGGAGCGTATTGCCTACTTCGCCGGTGTGGCTGCCGTAGTGGGTGCCCTCTTTGGAGCAATCCTGGGTAAGGTAGTTCCAAAGATATTCGGAATGTGATCGATGCTCGTTGATGGTAGAGGTTTATGGATCGATGCCAAACTAGCTGCAACGGAGACCATCGACGAGAACTCACAATATTGAGTGCCTGGTGGAAAGCAATAATCGTCGTGTATCAATATAGTCCTGCCGGTGCAACTGGCGGGACTGTTCCTATATATCTATACAGAGAGGCCAGAGTATAGTTGTAATTGTCTGAGACAGATTGTAAGTGAACCACTTCGCTGCTGAGCAGCGCATGGATGGCGTTTCGCCTCAGGCGACAAATCCCAACCGGTTTCAGGCTGCACGGTGAGCGGCTTTAACGAGTATGTGCTGCACTGTCATCAGAAACGCAATTCGAGCAGCAGGAGATAAGTCCCGTTCAACCTCCGCCTGGCGCAGGGCAGCAAGTAATATGAGCACCATAAACGGAAAAGGCTGTGATTGTAGCAGCGCCATTGTTTCCGCCACCGGATCATCAACCAGGTAGAGTTGAGGTTTGTGGTAGTTCATTTAAACACAAGTCTCCCTTGCTTACGTATCCTCCCGGATTCCAGCTTAGACACTAATGATAGACCATGTGTTCTACTTCTGTCAAGCATAGCATGTTACAGTCCGGTTGGATTCCATGTGGAGTTGTGTTAACCAGCCCGTTTTTGCGAAATATCGCTTTGCTCTGGTTGATCCGAACTTTTCAGCCGATCCACTTCCTCGCGCACCAGGTCCCGAATATGACGCTGCGTATCCCTGTCCAGGTTCCGCAGCAGGGCTTCCACTTCCCGAAAAACCAGCGATTGGTCCTCGGCAGGCGGCAGATACCCGCACAGACGGTACAGCATCTCGACCGGAACGTCCAGTGCCCCGGCCACCTGCACCAGGGTTTCCGGATCAACCCGCTCGCCGTTCAGCATCCGGGCCACTGTCATCCTCGGCAGGTCCAGGTAGCGCGCAAATGCGCGGCCGCTGCCGATACTACGCTCTTCCATGGCGGTTCGCAGATAGGTCGCCAGCCGGTCAAAGCCATAATCAGACATGTGTTCTATCCCTTTTCTAACCGGATTATAACACACTTCTACTTGACGCAAAGAACTTGTGTTCTATAATATGTCCAACGCATGGGACACTCTCTGCTCTCTGCAGGTACCTGTTTTGGAGTATGGAGAAGATAGATTTGCACCATTTGAATAGTCCAACAGCAGCTATTTTTTTCGAAGCGCTGTCCCACAACTTGGACGACAGTTAGATTGTACAGCAACCCGGGCCAGGGGACAACTCCTGGCTGCAACGACACAGGAAGGAAGGCGTGATGAAAATACTCTGGCATAGCAATGCCCCGTGGGTAGGAAGTGGATACGGCACACAGACGGAGACCTTTGTCCCCCGTTTGAAAAAGCTGGGACACGAGATGACGGTCAGCTGCATGTACGGTCTCCAGGGAAAACCTATCTTTGTTGATGGGGTGCAGGTGCTTCCTACAGGGCGTGACCGGTATGGCAACGACATCCTGCCAGCGCATACAAAATACCTGAAAGCCGACATTGTCATCACGCTGCTGGATGCTTACGCCATCGAACCCTATGCAGCACGTCAGTTTCGCTGGGTGCCCTGGGTGCCGGTCGATACCGACCCGCTGGCCCCGGATATCGAGGAGGCGTTGAGCGCGGCTTACCAGCCGGTGGCCTTCAGCCGGTTTGGGATGCGGAAACTGGCCGAGGCCGGGTTCAAGCCGCTGTACGTTCCACACGGGCTCGACACCTCTGTTTTCCAGCCGCGTGGACAGAAGATCGGGCGCGAGATGCTGAAGGTCGAAGAAGATATCTTCCTGGCCGGGATCGTCGCCGCCAACAAGGGGCGGCCAGGGCGTAAAGCCTTCGACCAGCAGATTCGGGCCTTTGCACGGTTCCACGCCGGTCATCCTGACAGCCGTCTCTACCTGCATACCGACCTGACCGAATACGGCTGCCAGCACGGAGAGGATATCGACCGGCTGATCGCGCTGGCCGGGCTGCCCGAAGAGGCGGTCATCCGGGTAGACCCTTATCGTTATGCAGTAGGTCATATCTCGCAGACCGAAATGTCGCACCTGTATTCCGCGATGGACGTGCTGCTGGGGGCAGTGCGTGGCGGCGGGTTCGAACTCCCGCTGGTGGAAGCCCAATCCTGCGGCACGCCGGTGATCACCACCGATTTCAGCGCGATGGCAGAACTGGTCTTCGCCGGGTGGAAGGTTGGGGCGGCGGATAGGTTCTTCTATCAGAACGCCTACCAGGTGATCCCCTCGGTGGACGATATTATCGCCGCACTGGAAGAAGCCTATCAGACGAAGCAGAAGGGGCAGTCGGCCTATCTGCAAGCCGATGCTCGGACGGGGGCACTGACCTACGATGCCGACCGCGTCGCCCGCGAGTACTGGCAGCCGGTGCTGGCGGAGATCGAGAATCGAGTGCGGAAAACCGCACATCGACTGGCTCCCCTGACGATCCAGGCGCAGGGCCTCGACTTCGCGGAGGTGTCGTGATGGCGGATATATTTTTTTGCCCCCCAAACAGAACAAGTATTCTAAACCCGGACAGCGGCATCCTGAAAAAGAGGTCGGATACAACCGTCACCTGCCCGGATGTCAGCGTCCTGATGCCGGTCTACAACATGCGTGAGCGCTGTCCTTTTGGCCTGCTGGAGCGGGCGGTCGAGTCGACCCTGCTGCGCCAGCCGGGAGTCAGCGTCGAGATCTGCCTGGTCGACGATGGCAGCGCCGACCGGACACCGGAGATTGTCGAGGAACTGCAAAGCATCTATCCCTTCCTGTCGAGCTTCCGGCACGAGCAGAACAGGGGGATCGCCGCCGCACTCAACACGGCAGCGAGCATGGCCGCCGGGCGCTATTTCATCGTCCAGAGCGTGCGAAGTTGGTACGAGCCGGGCGTCTTCGGCGAGTTCGTCGACGCGCTCGACCAGTGCCCGGATGTAGGGTTCGTCTACGGCTCGACACAGTATCACGGCGCACGCCGGACCCGCTATCTCCCCCCACCCTTCAGGCGGATAGATTTCTTCCGCCATTTTGCCTCGCTGTTTGGCTATATGTACCGGCGCGAGGCGTGGCAGGCAGGCTGCCGCTACCAGCCCTACATCGAGCGGGAAGGCCGGAACATCGACATCAGCGACTACGATTTCGTCATGCAGTTGATCGTCGACCTGGGGTGGGAGGGACTGGCCCTGCGTGACACGCTCGCCCTGCATTATTTCTACCAGGGCGAGGGGCAGATGACCGCGCTGGTGCATCGATACCAGTCACAGATCGATGCCATTTTCAGGCAGCGCTGGAGCAAAGGGGTGGCCGGATGAAAGTAGGCTGGCTGTATGATCATCCGGGGCAGTATGCCGGAGGCGCGGAACTGGAAGTCATGGAACTGCTCGACGCCGTGCCGGAGGGAGTCGAAATCGTGCAGTGCCCGCCGGAGAAAGTCTCGGCGGACGTGGACGTTTACGTCATCCACAACTGTGTGAGCTATGGCCGGTCGCTGCTGCCGCTGCTGGCCGACAAACCGGTCGTCAAACGGGTGCATGACGTGTGGCCGCACGGCGATGGCGATCTGCGGCGCTGGCTGCTGACCCACGCCCGGCTGGTGCTGCTCAGCAGCCCGATCCAGCACGAAGAGATGCCCTGGCGGATCGACGCGCCGGTCGAGTATGTGCCCAGCCCGGTGGACATCGGGCGCTTCCGGCGGGCCGGAATGACTGGTTCGAAGCGGGCAGGGACGGTCTGGCTGGGGCGGCTGACCAGTGGCAAGGGATTGGAACAGGCGCACCGCTGGGCAGTCGAACAGGGCTGCCGGGTCGATGTGTACGGGTTCGGGCCGCTGCGGGATGCTATACGTCCACCGCTGATCTATTGCGGGCCGGTGACCTATCTGGCAGTGCCCAAACTGCTGGCCCGCTATGAGCGTTTCCTGTTTCTGCCCGACGCGGTCGAACCCTTTGGCCGGACGGTGGTCGAGGCGTGGGCGGCAGGCTGCGAGATGATCGTCAACCACAATGTCGGGGCGCTGTGGTGGATCGAACGGGACCCGGCAGCGCTGGATGACGCGGCGGATCGCTTCTGGCGGCTGGTGCTGGAGGCGGCGCGATGACCGTCCTGCTCAGGGAGACCTACTATAGCTCCGGCCATCCCTTCTGGGCAATACCTGGAGATCGGCGCTCGGCACGTCGTCCGCTGACACGGAGACGCGAGGAACCCCGGCCTGCCATTCGATGCCATCGGCTGGCCGAAATCGCTCGCGAACAGGGGTTGGCCGAAAACGACGTCGAAGGAGCATTCGTCCACGCGCTGCCCTGGCTGCGACCGGCGATGATCCGCCATCTGTGGTACGTGCTGCACCTCCGAAACTGGCGGATGATCGACGACGTGGTCGCGGAAGCGGTCGAGACAATCCTGCGCGAGATCAGGCAGGGGCGGGAAATCTACAGCATCCTGCGCTATGCCCGAACGGTCGCTCACAATGTAGGATGCGACTACCTGAACCGAGAATCGCGCCAGCAGCGCATCGAAGAAGAGATCGTTCTCAGAACGTCTCGATCTCTTGGTTACTCAATCTCTGCCGAGGATGCCTATCTGGCACAACAGAAGGAACGCCAGTTTGACCAGCGGCTGGAGATTCTTGCAAGGGTGGTCGATGACCTGCCTGATGACAACCTGCACCGGTCGATCATCCAACTGCGTTTGCAGGGTCTGAGTCTGCCGGAAGTCGCCCGGCAGTTGGAACTGACCGAAGGAGAGTTGTATGGGCGGTACAACGTGGCGCGGGAGATGCTGCGCGCCCGGATTGAGGCCATAGAGAGGGCACCGCTGCGTGACGAGTACATTGACTGGGTTTTTGAGAACATCGATGAACTGACCGACAGCGCGATCAACCGGGCGGTGCTTGACCTGCGCATGCAGGGTTACAACCTGGCTGAAGTGGGTGAGCGGCTCGACATCTCACATACTGCCGCTGCCCGGCGCTTCTACCGCATCCGGCAGGCAATAGAAAGTGAGAGGGTAGAAGTCCCGGCACGGTTTCCGTTCAGCCTGGGATAGTAATGATGTGACGGTTTATTTGTTCTTCCATTTTCGCAGTGGCAGGGGAGGGAACTTTTATTGTTATCAGCCTGCTCTAAAGAAGCAGGGGGTGCGAAGGAAGAACGCAAGCAGAAAAGGAGCATTGATGACCGCATATGGAATGGTAGGCAAGGTTCGCAGCGCAATCAAGGATGCGCTGAACGTGACAGCCGTTACCGACCTGCTCTACAACCAGAGCGCCGACAGCATCGCCTGGCTGGATGCCAGCGCGGTGGGCGGCAAACCTTACATCCTGATCGAACTGGTCGGCGGAGGGGACGAAAACGCCTCCCCGACCCGGCAGCGCGAGGTGGTCTACACGGTCAAGGCCGTGGCCGATACCGCCGACGCCGCCGAACAGATCGACGCGCAGATCGACGCGCAGCTTCATGAAGGTACGCTGACCATCAGTGGATGGCAGACGGTCTCGATGGTGCGCGAGAATGATCTGGCTGACACCCAGGACGACGGTGGCGGGGGCACCGAGTTCGTCATCGGGGGTCAGTACCGGATACGAATCGGTATGACGAGTTAATGGTATCACTATAAAACAAGGAGATGTGAACGTATGGCAGGAATCACAGGAAAGAACCTGTATGTCGCTTTCATGGGCGAGGCGCTGGAAGCCGACTACCGCGAGTTTTCCATCAGCGAAGAGGTGGGAATGGCCGATGCCAGCTCTGGCAGCGAAGCCGCGCGCACCTACCTCAAGACGCTCGAAGATGGCACCGCGACCCTGAGTCTGCTCCTTCAGGCTGATGGCACGGCTGTGACCGACCCGCCCCAGCTTCTGGAGAAGGGCGCGGAAGGGACGCTGGAATGGGGGCCGGAAGGCACCGCCGCCGGTAAGCCCCGCCGCTACGTCAACGCCATCGTGACGACCTACGAAGAGCGGATGCCGTATGACGAAGTGGTCGAGATTACGGCCAGCTTCCAGTTCAGCGGCGAAGTGACCCGCACGACTTACGCTTAAAGCCTGACAGCGGTGGGGAACACCCCCGACGTTCCCCACCCGTCACATTCTGAAACAAGGAGAAAACAATGATCGAGATCGACATCGAACGAAGTGACCAGGGTGCCCGCCGCAGGCTGGAACGCTTCGAAGGGGCCGCCGACGCCCTGGGAGACCTGCTGACCGACGAACTGGTGAAGGCCGCCCGGCGGCTGGCCCCGGTGAACCTCCGCTCCGGCATCAACCGGCGGCGGGTGGGGAAGCGCTGGCGGGTGTTTGCCCGTGACGACTCCGCCGAGACCTACATTGAGCAGGCGGTGGTGGATTTCGACTGGCGCGGCGCGCTGCGTCGGCTGCTCAACGATGTGAAATGACCTATCCGCAAATTCACTGCGTTCATTTCGGATAGGTAAAACGACCGACTGACGAGTAGATATCAAACCCAAAAGGAGAAACAGGAAATGACCGACGAAAAGAAGAAAGACCCCCGGCAGATCGTGCTGGAGGATGGACAGGAGTTGACCCTCGACATGCGTAACATCACCTGGGTGGAAGCCAACGAGATGCTGCGCGTGCGGGCCGAGAAGGAAGGCGACATCGAGGCGGCGCAGCGGCGTTTTGCCGACCTGCTGGGGCGCTGCGTA
Source organism: Anaerolineae bacterium (assembly GCA_016926255.1). Taxonomy (GTDB): domain Bacteria; phylum Chloroflexota; class Anaerolineae; order Aggregatilineales; family UBA3940; genus JAFGOY01. The sequence goes on from JAFGOY010000067.1 coordinate 108,116, forward strand.
AGCCTGAGCGCCGAAGAGGTGCTGGCGCTGAACCTGGTGGACTTTGCCAGGGTGAGCCGCCGGGTGGCCGAGTTCGTCCGTGACCCGCTGGGTGCGGACCCAAACTAAGCCGGGCGATCTATCTCGCAACCAGATTCAATTCACCAGTTGACTCTTTCACCTGGAATGCGAGTTTGATGTGGGAAATCGCCCAAGCAACAGGTTGGACGCTCGATTACATTCGCCACCTGAGTATTGAAGACCTGTGGGCGTTCTTAAGTATACGGGATGGATATGCAAAAGCCCACAGATCTATCTCAGTGTCCAAAAAGCGAGGCAGAAGAAGGATCATTCGTTAAGTTTTTCATATTCAGCATCGAAGATTTCGTGGCTTGCTTCCATCTCGGCAATAGCTACCTGGATTTCCGACTCGGATGCTTCTTGCAACTTTAATTCTGCTACCTGAATGCCCAATTCAAGCGTGGTAAGTAATGCTTCTTGAGCTGGTTTGGCGCATTCTGGAACCGACTTTGAGCTATGAGAGCTGTAAATACTCTCGATTTCATCCAAATGTTCTTGAATAACAACTGGATCATTAGTATCCAGAATTGCGCCAAGTCGAGCATCAAGTCCTGATATAGCGCCTAGCATATCGAGCCTTGCATGACGTGTCTGTTCAGGAGGACAAGAAAGGCACCCTGTAGTTAGGAAAACAATTCCTAAGATTATGATTAAGTGATATGAAGAAAACAAACTCTTTCTCATGAGAATACACACTTTCACAGTTGATCTTAATTAACCCTATGTAGATTTTACATCAGTAAGGATTAGGAGGAAAAATATGTGCGATGGGATTGATATAGATGACATTATTCCTGGCCTCTTAGAGTTTTTTAGTAAAGGGCGCACAGACTTTGTTCTGTATGTGGATGCGTTAGAAAATTTAGCCAAGGACCACGACCCAAGGTCGACAGTAAATGAATTTCAATTCAGTTCTCGCGGAGGACTCTCAGGCAGCGAAAGTGCCATATGGGCAAACAGGTTTTATGAAAGTGCCATTGCTTCTTCTGAAGAAGATTTAGTCAGGATAGCGGGTATAGCAAACAATCTGCAACCGTTTGGCGAAGACTACTCCGCCACCATCGAGAATATTTACGAGGTTGTGTTATCTGAAGACGCATCTGCCGCTGCGGAGCTTGGTATATATGATTTCCCATTCGAAAGCATTAACGAACAGACCCAATCGGATTTAGAAAGGTATCAACTCCGACTTGGGTACCTCGAACAGTTCGGGGTAGACCAGATGGGTGATCAACATGCAAACGCCATGACTATGCAAAATATTCTTCATACTGCATGGGATGAATTTCGGATGCAAAGTGCAATTTCGTTATCCGAGGATCCTGTGAAGTCCGCGACTATGTTAAGCAACCCACTAACAGGATCAATATGGTCAGTTAATGCAATGTTTGATTTCCTTGAGCACCGGACTGGAAGACCGAATCCAATCGAGGCGTTGGAAGAATTGAGACCAACACGTAACAAAATATTGGGTATTGATGATCTGTTAAGTACAGTAAAAAGCGACCTCTTCCAAGGACTTGAAAACTGGGGGTTTACTCCCGCCAAATTTATTACTTCTTTGGATGAATATGATGCTTTGACAGGTAATGACACCTCAATATTGTACGATCAAGTAGGTAGCTTTCTACACGATCAAGTAATTGGTCTCTTTGGACAGGATGTCGAACAAGGAACTGATAGCGAGGGCATTCTCGATCTACCGTTCGAGGTCAATTTGGACGCGATCCTGGAGCAGTTGGGCGGTCTCTCTGACGGAATTCTGGGCGAAGGCGGCTTTAAACTTCCCATTGACATCGACACCAGTCTGTTTGATGAGGAGGGTGGACCGCTTGCCGGGCTGTTCGGTGGGCTGTTTGGCACCGGCGAGGAGGAGGGTGAAGGCGGGCTGCAAATCCCCATCAGCTTCGACCAGGCATCGGTAGAAGAGGGCGTTACTATACTCAGCGAGATGTTCAGCGGTTTGTTCAGTACCGGCGAAGGCGAAGGCGAGGAGGGCGGCAGCGGCCTGCAAATCCCGATTGATTTCGATCTGGAAGCGGCGATGGAAGCCTTCGCCCCAATCCAGGAGATGATCTATCAACTGACGGGCGCGGGCGAAGACGAGGAGGGACTGCTCAACGTGATCCAGTTTGCCGTCGACCCCGAAGGGATGGCCCTGGCCGCCCTCGACAACCTGCTGCTCAACCTCCTGAACATCGTCGGCGGCGAAGGGGAAGATCAGACCCCCTGGATTCTCAACCTGGTGGCCGGAGAAGGGCTGGAGGCGGTACAGGGCAAGGTCGAGGGGATACTCTCCAACCTGCAAAGCATCGCCTCGAAACCATGGACCGCGACCATTTCGATCATTCAGAGTGTGTTGGGGGGCGGAGATGGCGATAACCGGCAGTACGGCGGGCCGGTCGGCATGACCGGTGCGTACCTGGTCGGCGAGACCGGGCCGGAACTGGTCACCCTGCCGCAGGGAGCCTACGTCACACCTTCGGTTCGCACCGGGGTGCTGCTGGGCGGAGCGAGCGGCGAGAGCGCCGGTGGATCGGTGAACCACAACAACCTCTACATCTCGGTCGACGGCGTCAGCGACGCGCGGAGCTTCGTCCGCGAACTGCGCTACGAACTGCGGGCGCAGGGCCTCGACTTCGCGGAGGTGTCGTAATGGCGGTTCAGGCAGACTATTTGGTTGATATCGATCTCAACGGCGATCGTGACTTCTCCGACGCCAATGAAGATGTATCGGCCTACTGGAAACGCATGGAATGGAGCCTGGGCGTCGATCAACCCTATGACGCGATGGCCCGCGCGGCAACACTGGAGATGACACTCATCAATGAGGATGGCCGGTTCTCGCCGGAGCATGCCAGCGGCCTGAGCGGCTTTGCCCCCGGCGCACTGGTGCGCGTCCGGTCGTTGCAGCCCACCGATGTCGATGGGACATACAGCGGCGTGACGCTGGGGCAGACCGGTATCGGCGATGGGAACACCTGCGCCCGTTTTCCGGGCGGCAGCAATATCGGGTATGCGAATATCCCTGCGCCTGCGCTCGACATACCCTTCGACCCGGATGCGGGGACGATCAGCGTGTGGTGTACCGCCGATGCCGGGTCGATTGCCGATGGATCATGGCGGCAGGTCATCCGGCTTACGGGGAGCGGTTCTAATAACTACATCTGCATTTATGCCGATGCGGTTGTCGACCGGATTCAACTGGCATACTATGCCGGTGGCACCTGGAAATCGGTAGCGCTCAACACCCCCGACACCGGAGACTCTGCATGGTATCACTTTGTGTTGACCTGGGATACCGCCGCAGACGAAATGAAGGGCTATGCCAATGCTGTTCAGCTTGACTCAACTCGAACAGGACTCGGCACCTGGGTCGGGCCGCTGGCTACAAATAAATGCTGTATTGGGACTGCACAGGCCGGGACCATCTGGTCTACGTGGTCGGGGAAGATCGCTCACTGTGCAATCTGGGACAAAGCTTTGACTGCCGATCAGGTCGGCCAACTATATCGGGCAAATACCCGGCAAGAGGATGTCGTTCTCGACACCGAGCGCGACGACCTGATCGGCTATTGGATGCTCGACGAGGCCAACGGATCGACCGCGGCCAGCAGCACGGGTAAGACCAATCACTTTATCGGTTGGATCGACAAAGATGGTATCCGGCCCGCGCCCGGCACACGAGGCAAACGCGAGACGGTGGTCAAAGCGTCGGGTTGGATGAGCCGCCTTCAGGATGATGAGGTCTTCCTCGAAGTGCAGGAAGGCAAACGCACCGACGAGGTCATCCAGGCGTTGATGAGCGCCTCGGCGATCTATCCACCCGGCTCGATGGGCTGGTTCCTGGACATTCCAGGGTTCATGTCGCTCGGCCAGACCACGACGCTGGCTGCCGGGTTCGAAGATTTCACCGATATGGGTGAGGGCGCGACCGTTCTCAACTATGCAGGTGACAACTGGGAGGAGGGCGTCAGCGTCTACCGGGCGGTCAGTGACGTGGTCGAGGCGGAAGGCGAAGGGGCGCTGCTCTACATCGACCGGGCGGGGCAGCTTGTCTTCCGGGGCCGCCACTGGCCACACCAGGACATGCCAGAGTCGGTCGACGCAACACTCACCCAGGACGACATCAGGGAGGATGGATTCCGGTACGCCTATGGTGACCGTATTGTCAACGACGTGACGATCTCACTGCGCCCGCGCGAGGTGGGCGATACCATCGAGACGCTGGGGACGCTCACGAACCCGGTAAAAATCGAGCCGGGCGAAAGTCGCACCGTGCGTATTCGCTACGACGATGGCTCCGACAACCGAATCGGCGGTAAGGAAGTATCGATGGGAAGCTGGTCGGCCAAGTCGGAGAGCGATGGTGGCTCCGACCTGACGGGCTATATCGCTGTGGAGCTTGAAGAAGGCGCAACCGGTGCTGAGATCACCTTTGCCAACAGTGGCTCGAAGGTGGCCTATATCCAGGCTGGCGCGGCGGTACAGGGATACAAGATCACCGACTTCGGCGGGCAGGAGGCCACGTTGGCGGATGAAGACAGCATCGTCGCCTATGGTCGCCAGAAGATGCAAATGCGTATAAGTCTGCTCGACGACCTGGACGTGGCCGAAGCGCTGGCCCAGGGGTTGATCTTCCTGCGCAAGGAACCGCAGGGCCAGATCGAGGCGGTGACGCTGGTCGCCAACAGGAGCGACACGCTCATGACGCAGGCCCTGGGCCTGACCATCGGCGACCGGATCGAGATCAGCGAAGGGCAGACCGGCTCGGATGGCGAGTACTTCATCGTCGGCGAGCAGCACCAGGTGTCGAGTCAATATGAGCACCTGGTGACATGGACGCTGCGCCCGGCCCCGGCGCGGGTCTTCTGGCTGCTGGGGAAGACCGGCTTCAGCGAAGTGGATACGGAAGCACTCTCGACCACATTGCTGGGCTTTTAACCAAGCCAAGCAGTTTTCAGGGCCATCGGGTTCGGTGGCCCTGTCTTTTCCCCTCGCTATCCCGCTGATATTCATAACCCTTCATTTCCTGCTCGCTCGTTTTTGACCTTGACTTCACCAGACAAGGCAGAGCATACTCGATCGTTGATGTATATGGAAGGTATTCCGAGAAGAGTTGTATCAAGATATGACAATGACAGTCTCCTATGCCAGACTAAGGCAGGCAAACCAATCGCCAGCAAAGGAGAACTGTCATCATGAATAAGTATATCGCATATTCACCACACGCCAGCCTATCGATGATGGGCCTGAAGCTGAGACAGTGGCATATCTGGGATATCGTTGAAGAGCATGTGCGGATCGCACAGAAAACAGTCGTGTATACGCCACTCGAAAAGCTGCGGTTCGCCATGGTCAATATCCTGGCCGGAGGACAGGGCCTGGTCGAGATCAACACACGGGTTCGCACGGACAAGATGATCGTGGCCGCATTCGGGTCTGCAAGGTGTGCGGAACAATCGACCGTGAGTGAGACGATCAATGCCTGCACCGATGAAACCGTCGAACAGATGCAGGAGGCTATACGAGTCATCTACCAGAAAAAGAGTCAGGGCAGCCAGCACGACTATGGTCAGCAGGGACTGCTGCTGGATGTGGATATGACCGGGATGCCCGCCGGACGCCAGGGAGAAGGTGTCACCAAAGGCTACTTCAGTAACCAGAAGAGCCGGCGGGGGCGTCAGTTGGGACGGGTGACGGCTACCCAGTATGATGAAATCGTGGTGGACCAGTTGTTTCCTGGTAAACGCCAGTTGGACAAGAGCCTGCCGGGCCTGGTGAGTGCAGCGGAGGTCGTATTGGCGCTGGATGACCAGCGCAGGCCGCGTACGATTCTGCGAGTGGATGGCGGTGGCGGCACCGATGAAGACATCAACTGGATGCTCCAGCATGGCTATCGGATACTGGTGAAAGTCAGGAACTGGAGACGGGCGGCGCAGTTGTGCCAGTCAGTCGAGACCTGGTATCCAGACCCGAAGATCCCCGAGCGGGAAGTGGGCTTCATCACCCAACCACATGAGTATGCGTGCCCCACCCGGCAGATCGGCATTCGCACCCGGAAGAAAGATGATACCTGGTCTTTTCACGTTCTTGTTCTCAACCTGGCCGACGACTCTCTATTCCCCATAGCGCGCCAACCCGTTCGGAATCAACCCACCGATAGGCATGTGCTGCTGGCGGCGGTCTATGCCTATGACCTGCGCAGTGGTGGTGTGGAAACGATCAATCGCAACGCCAAGCAGGGGCTGGGTTTGACCAGACGCAACAAGAAACGCTGGGCTGCGCAGATGATGCTCGTGCTGCTTGCGCAGCTGGCATACAATCTCATCGTCTGGTTCCGGCTTGAACTGGCCGCGTACTCTTCTGATTTCGACAACCTGAAAACGCTGCGAATGGTGCGCGATGTCCTGGCTATTCCAGGGCGTTTTGAAACGGATGGACAAGGCTCCACATTTGTCATTCTGAACAAAGGCCATCCCAAAGCAATATCTTTTGCTAAGGCTTTCTCGCAGGGCCTGATACACAATGATTTTGTATTCACTTTCGGGGATATTTAGCATCTCCCAGGTGCCCAACCTCAAGTCAGTGTCGGTGCCGGAATGACGGAATCCTGGTCAAGTTTGTGCAGGACTATTGACACGGTCATTGGTTGATATCTTTGATTCCTGGTGCCGGGTGAAGAAGTACAGGATGTTGTTTGACGACCGGACAGACCTATGTTGTGAAGATTGGTGTCAACAATGATGTTGCTGCTGCTGTGAGCGTTAGTCGACCAGCATTGTTGACCTGAGAGTGATGATACGATAGGCACAGGCTATGCAAGGACTTCGGCTGTTTTGTGCTGTCTGCTCCGCACAGGTTGTCAGGGAGGTCAATCCTGGCTGCTGCTCCCGGTCTCTCCCTGCCCGTGACTGCCGATATGTTCAGTCCAGACAGTGTTCAATTGAATCCTTTTTACGCATGACTGTTGGCACCTGCTGGCCGATCTGATACTGTTACCTTCAAAGTTGAGCTATTTTACTCCGTCACATTGATGATTTGTTGCTTATTTTGGGCAAAAATTGGGTACTTAAAGCTAAACACCGTGCAGCATCTTTTTGTGACACCCTCACGCAAATTGATCGAAGCCGTCACACAAGGCACCCCCGACTCCCTTACCAGGAGAAGCCGGGGGTATCGCCAGTTTTTTGTATTTCAACCGGTCAGGGTTGACTGCCTACAACCCAGCTTTCTCCAATGCCGATCCGATAATCAGATAGCGGAAGTCTTTACCTTGCAGCGACCGGAACGCCGCCCACAGCCCGTAGAGGCCAATGACGATCATCACCATGAAGGGGATCACCATGCTGCCCATCCCGACCCAGAAGATCGGCGGGGGTGGCGCATTCGGGGCGGCTTCGGAGGCCTGGATCACAGGGATCAGCGACAGCATATAGAAAAACGTCCACACGATCCACATCCCGACGACAAGAATCATACTGATGAGCTGGAAGACCGCCGCCTGCAATGCCTGAAAAGCGGCATACTTCGATCTGTCACGCTGGGTCAGGTAGACGACCACGCCCACGATAATCCCAGCACCCTGGAGAAAGATCGATCCGTGCGACAGCGCCGCAAGCAGCCGCGATTCGAATTCGGGTTTGTCGTTGACGATCATTTCATTGTCGGACATATCGTTTTCCTTGCTACATTCCTAAATCGAGCGAGATTTCGATCAACTCACAGATGTTGTAGTTGTGAAGTCCCGTACCGGGACAATCAAGGTGACCAAACTCATCATCGGTGGTTGAACAGTCATCAAGATATTCAAAGGATTCCGAGTGCAGCAGCAGCCCGGTTTCAGCATCGTAGTAGAAAAGCAGATGGCGGCTGTACCATTGTTCCACCCGGTTATAGCCATCATCGTTCACATAGGTAAACGCATTGCTTGATTCATATGAGGTCGCCGTCAAAGTTGTCCCCATCACAGGAAACGGCGCCTCACCGACAGGTGTAACATAATAGGCGTCATAAGACCAGACTATCTCACCGTCACCGGGGGCATGCTGCGACGCGGGTATCGTCAGTTCCTCCACCTCCGGGAGACACAGAGCCGGGGCATGCATCAGGGTAAACTCACGCAGCATATCGTTCTCGGCAACTGCCGGTACGGGCGGGATTACCATATCGTAGGTAAGCTCATGCCGCTCAACCATCAATACGCCATCATCGGATACAGTGAAGGTATACTGATCGGCGGTATCGCCCTTGCCGCGTCCCTCCGGCATTAACTGCCACATGCCACCTCCACATTCATAGACCGCCTTAAAACCCGGTACCAGCAAGTCGACACAGTTCAGGACAGGCTCTTCGGTTGGTTCGGGGGTTGGCTCTGGTGTTGGCTCGACCGTCGGTTCGACTTCGGCGGATTCCTCCTGCGCTGTGTCCGGTGCCGGAGCAGCCGATTCCGTATCATCCGCCGGTTCACCCTCGACTGCCGCGCTGTGATAATCATCCGGTTCGAACGATTCTTCCTCTTCGTCTGGCTCAATACCCATCGCACGTTTTGAAATCGCCCCCAGGTTACAGGCAAGGCTGGCCAGGACAACCATAATCAATACCAGCCGGATTAGTAAAGACTTTCTATCCATTTCGCTCTCCTTTTTGAATACGGATAACCGATCCATTCCGCTTCGCCGGGACTCCGAATGTGGCAAATAAAGCAAAATGGAGAACGGCAAGGAGATTGAAAGCCTGTTGAGTTGAAACGCGATCAGAATTTCGCAAAAGGTTTTAGATGAACGTCTCCCGGATATCCCGGTGCCAGACATGGTCATCCATTATTATAACCCAGGGAATCGCGTCTGCGGGACCATTCGGAAACACATTTCGCAAACCGGTCAGACTACTTTATACAACCAATCACTTCTATTCCATTACCCCAATAATTGGGGATAGCGTCTCTTTTCACTACCATTACAGCCGGTCGATTTCAGTAGCAGGCTCCCGGTTAGCTGGTATAATCTGGGATAGTAATGTTGCAAAACATACAATAACGACACCACGCCCGGAATTGGTCAATGACCGTTCGGGCTTAATTGTGTCTGATAGTTGTGAGTACCTGAATAGTCAAGAAAGAGGCGTTTTTAGTGGCTCAAAACCGCTCAATTGAACATGGCGCAGATATCGACGTTGGCCTGAGCCGTGACCTGAAATTGTTCGACATCACCATGATCGGCGTCGGCGCGATGATCGGCGCCGGTATCTTCGTCCTTACCGGCATCGCCGCCGGTGAAGCAGGCCCCGCGCTGGTGATGGCCTTCCTTTTAAACGGGATCGTTACCTCCTTCACGGCAATGAGCTACGCCGAACTCGGCTCCGCCTTCCCCGAAGCGGGCGGCGGCTACCTGTGGGTCAAGCAGGCGATGGGCGGCCTGCAAGGGTTCCTCTCCGGCTGGATGAGCTGGTTTGCCCACGCGGTAGCAGGCAGTCTTTACGCCCTAGCCTTCGGCACCTTCGCCGTCGAACTGTGGCACCTGGCAGGTCTGCCGATGATCGAGACGACCGTGCTGCACTTCGCAGGCCCGGAGTTTATGAGACTCCTGTTCATGACCTTTATCGCCATCCTGTTTACCGTGATCAACTATATGGGTGCATCCGAAACGGGATCAATCGGCAATATCATCACGCTGGCAAAGGTAGCAATCCTGGCCCTGTTCGTAGTCTTCGGCGTGATCGCGCTGTTCCACCAGGAGGCGTGGCATTACCGTTTCACAGACGGATTCATGCCCAACGGTTTTGTCGGGGTGTTTACTGCAATGGGGCTGACCTTCATCGCCTTCGAAGGGTATGAGATCATCGCCCAGAGCGGCGAAGAGGTGATCGACCCCAAGCGCAACATTCCGCGTGCGATTTTCTGGGCAATCGGTATTTCGGTGATCATCTACGTCCTGGTTGCATTCACCACCATCGGCGCGATCACCGTCCCCACAGAGTTTCCCGGCATGGCTGCCTTTGAATACCTCGGCATCGAAAAGGAAACCGCCATCGTCCGCGCCGCCGAACAGTTCTTCCCGCTGGGCGTGGGGGGCATCCTGCTCCTGATCAGCGGGTTGGCAAGCACGATGTCGGCCCTCAACGCCACGACATACAGTTCGTCGCGGGTATCGTTTGCCATGGGGCGCGATCACAATCTCCCTGAGTTTTTTGGCCGGATCGACCCACAGCGGCATACGCCGGTCTGGGCAGTCGTTTTCTCCGGCGTGCTGATCGTGATCATGGCCTGGGCGCTGCCCATCGAAGCGGTCGCCGCCGCCGCCGACCTGATGTTCCTGTTCCTTTTCTTCCAGGTCAACATTTCGGCGATGGTGCTCAGAAACAACAAACCCGACCTGGATCGCGGGTTCCGCATTCCCTGGTTCCCGGTCGTCCCGGTGATCGGGCTGATCACCCAGGTTGTCCTGATCGTCTTCCTGTTCCGCTATGACCCGCGCGCCTTCCTCACCGCCATCGGCTGGATCGTCGGTGGGGCGCTGCTGTATTACACCATCTTCTCGCGGATCGAAGAACTGGAGGCCCCCAGCGAAATCCTACTGGAGGAAGTGCTCGTCTCCGCTGATTACTCGGTGCTGGTGCCTGTTTCCTCGATGCAAGAGGCCGAAGAACTGGGTAAGCTGGGCGCGCTGATCGCCAAGGATCAACAGGGTGAGGTGATGGCCCTCCATATCGCCCGCGTGCCGCCGCAGCTAACTCTCGCCGATGGCCGCTACTTTTTGCGCGAAGGGCGCGCCTTTCTGGAGCGCCTGATCCAGGAAGCCCGCCTGTTCGAAGTCCCGGTTCACACGATGATCCGGCTGGGGCGCGATGTCCCCGAAGCGATCCGCAAGACGGCTATCGAGAACGCAGGCGACATGATGGTGCTGGGCTGGCCCGGCTACACGGCCAGCGCCGGGCGGCTGTTCGGCAATGTGATCGACACGATCGTCGACAACCCGCCCTGTGATATTGCGATGGTACGCTATCGCGGGATGGATCAGATACGCTCGATCCTCGTGCCGGTATCAGCCGGACCCAACAGCCGCCGCGCGGTCAGGCTGGCGGCCAGTCTTGCGCGTGTCGTCGAGAACGGCCCGGCGCGTGTCCACATTATGAGCGTCGTACCGCACAACGCCCCACAGCATATCCGTGTCCGCGCGCAGCAGGCGATCAACGTCTCGCAGGAAGGCAGCCGGACGTTCGAGAACTTCACGACCGAACTGGTCGAGGGACAACGGATCGACGATGCCATCCTCGAAACAGCAAAGAATTATGACCTGATCGTCATCGGTGCGACCGAGGAACCGCTGTTCCGGAACCGGCTGACGGGGAGCATCCCGGCCCGCATCGCCAAGAATGCCGAAACGACGGTGATCATCGTCAAGCGGCGCAGCGGTGTCATCCGCTCAATGCTGCGCCACACGGTGGTATCACCCAGCACCGGCGCGGCTTCGAACGGGCACACCCAGCCGGAAGCGGCGGCGCTGATCGACGAGGACGCCCCCAGCCCCGGCATCTGACAGCCTGACAGATTGATCAGAAGAATCATCGATGGCAGTGCGTGAAGCGCTGCCGTTTTTTTGTTTCCGCCAACCGGCTGCCCCACCTTTCTGGATCATCGTTTTTTATGTTACATCTTTATAACACCAACCCTCCAGGGGATCACTTCTAAGCCTGCACAGTTTATAATTCATTCTAGGGGAGAATTCCTGCGATATTGTGAACCGCTCCGGTTTTCAAAAAGGCGGATTACATCCAGTGAAGACCAGTGGGATTGCTCCGAGAAAATTGTCGGTTTTCACCGGGAGAAACAGGAAGCGAAAGGATAGAGGCTTAGAAACTGATGGTCCCGAAACATACTACACCACTGGATAGTCAGTTCGACGATGGGACTATATTCACCATTCCAAAACCGGGCGAACACGAAATTGGTGTTGAGTATCGCATCGTTCCTGTAGAGGCCGATTCCACCGCTCACCCCGAAGATGAACAGGTCCGGCACTGGCGGGTGCAGATTGCCCCGGTTGGCGTCAAGGAAGTGCTGGCCCTGGAAATCCGGGCTGATACGGTAATGGGTTCCAACAACAATTCCGAGGCTGATCTTGATGTGAACCTGTCACAATGGAACGGCTATGAGAATGGGGTCAGCCGCCGCCATGTGCTCCTGCGTCCCAGCAAAAACAAGCTGTTCGCAATGGATTTGCGCAGCACCAATGGAACACATATCAATGGACTGCCGCTGGGCGTCGGTTGGGCTTATGCCCTCCGCGATGGCGACCTGCTCACGCTGGGTCGGCTCCACATCCGGGTGCGGATCACCCAGATGCCCGAGGATGAATGAGCATATCTCAAGTTCAAGATCACCCGCAGCGTCCCAATCCCGGAACGCTGTTTTTTCTTTTTCCCCATCCCCGTCGATCTCCTGCTCCCTGCTGCAGCACCTCCTTTGTCCCTTGCGAGACATTTTTTCCCAGAGGGGGCAAAGAAGAGAACAGGTAGTTAACCAGTTTACCCATTTTTGCGGGTTTTCCTCTTGACGGCATCCTAAACCTCGGTTATCATCGCGGCACTGTGCGAGCCAATGGCGGAGGGCCAGCGATGAATGCATTAGTGATCAGCGATCTGCGACGTGTCTACCGCGCTCATACGGGCGTGATCAAGCGCAAGGTGAAGGAAGTCGTCGCCGTCGATGGCATCTCGTTCGAGGTCGGCGAGGGCGAACTGTTTGGCATGCTTGGGCCGAACGGCGCGGGGAAGACTACCACCGTCAAGATGCTTACCACCCTCCTGATCCCGACCGGGGGCCGCGCCAGCGTGCTGGGTTACGACATCGTCAAAGACGAATCGAAGGTACGTGAGCATATCGGGTTCATCTTTGGCGGCGAGCGCGGCCTGTACTGGCGGCTCTCCGGCTATGACAACCTGCGTTACTTCGCCAGCCTCTACCGCGTCGATCCGGCGGTCAGCAAGACGCGCATCCCCTACCTGCTCGACCTGGTTGGGTTGAGCGGGCGCGGCGACGAGAAGGTCGAAGGGTATTCCCGCGGAATGAAACAGCGGCTCCATGTCGCCCGGACGCTGCTGCACAATCCGGACGTGCTGTTCCTCGACGAGCCGACGATCGGCCTCGACCCGGTCGGCGCGCGCGAGCTTCGGCAGGTGGTGCGCAACTTACAGGCTGAGAACAAAACAATCCTGCTGACCACCCATTACATGTTCGAGGCCGATGCGCTGTGTGACCGGATCGCCGTGATCGACAAGGGAAAGATCGTCGCGCTCGACACGCCCGCCGGTTTGAAGAAACACGTGCAGGACTTGTCCGTGATCGAGATTGAGGTGTTCGGGCTACGTTCCGAGGCACTGGAAAAGATTCGCACCGAGTCTTACGTCGATACCGTCTCACTGGAGAATCGCGACCAGCGGCAGGCATTGATGATCCACTCACCGCGCGGCGCGGAAGCCGTGCCCGATATCATGGCCCAGCTCGACGGACACCGGGTGGGACGGGTGAGCGTCCGAGAACCAACGCTCGAAGATGCTTATATCCGGCTGGTGGGAGGCACACATGAGTGAGCGCAATATCGCGATTCGCTATATCAGGCCGATCCTGATGTCAGCAGGGGTATTGTTCAAGCAGCAAGCAACCGATCTGTTTGTGATATTCACGGTCGTCATCCAGCCGATGATCGTCGCGCTGCTGGCGCTGTGGATGCTCGGCGATGCGGTCGACGACGCAATCTACATCGTTGTCGGGAGCGGGATGACCGGCCTGTGGAGTGGACTCCTGTTCAACGGTGGGAACTCGATCACCCGCGAACGCTGGACGGGAACGCTCGAAACGATTGTCGGGCTGCCGACCGCAATGCAGGTGATCGTGATCGGGAAGAATCTCGCCAACGTCACCCAGTCGATGGCCTCGATGATCGCCTGTTACACGATCTCCTCGCTGTTCTTCGGCTACCCGCTGGTCGTCCAGCAGCCCTGGTTGTTTGCCATCTCGCTGGTTTTCACCGGGATCGCCTTCGTCAGCTTTGCGCTGATTCTCGCCCCGCTGTTCATTCTCAACCCGGCAGTGCGCTCTTTCCAGAACGGGATGGAGTTCCCGGTTTTCCTGTTGAGCGGATTCCTGTTCCCGATCCTGCTGCTGCCCAATTGGACCAACCCGATCAGCTACGCGCTGCCGACCTATTGGGCGGCGCGGGCGCTGCATATCACGTCCCAGGGATTGGCAACGCGGCATGAACTGCTATTCGTCTGGGCGATGCTGCTCGGATTTTCGGCGTTGTACCTGATTATGTCGTCGTGGATATTCCGGGCGGTGCTGCGCAAGGCCCGCGTCGATGCGACGTTGAATATGCAATAGGTACCTATTCGCTCCGCTCATTTCGGATAGGTATGAAAACGAGCGGCTCTTGTGTAGAATGCCCACGCGTGGGGATCATGAGCCTTAAAAGAATTTAGCCCGGTAAAAACAACCCCCTCTGGCTCCTACGGAGCCATCTCCCCCACAGGGGCGTTCAGAGGTTGGTTTGTTCAAGCAAGGAGACGGGATATGCGTAAATTTGTGTTCAATCTGCGATTGTTTTTCGAAAGCGCCCGGCTCTCCTATATCGCGCTGTTCCGGTGGCTGCGACCCGGCACCTACGCCGCGTCGAAGATCATCATGCCGCTGGCCGATATCATGTTCTTTACCTTCATCGGCATCTACGCGAACGGCGTCGAAGCGGCTCCCTTCTACGTGATCGGCAACGCGATGCACCTTGCAGCGATCAACGGGATATACGGGGTCACAATGAGCGTCGGCGGCGACCGTTGGGAGGGAACGCTGCCCTACCTGTTCGGCGTGCCGGGATCGCGGCTGTTCACCTTCCTGGGGCGGGCGTTCTTCCACCTGCTCGACGGCTCGCTGAATGTGATCATCGGCCTGCTGCTCGGCTGGCTGATCTGGCAGCTCGACTTCTCTCAGGCGAACCTGCTGCTGCTGGGCGCGGCAATCGCTACCGCCACCATCGCCACCTGCGGGATGGGACTGGCACTCGGCGCGCTCGGGCTGGTGACGGTCAACATCATGTTCATCAACAACCTGTTCTTCTTCCTGCTGCTGATCTTCGCCGGGGCAAATGTACCGATAGAGCAGTTCCCCAACTGGATGCAGACGATCTCGCAGTTCATCCCGCTGACGCGCTCTATCGCTGCCGCCCGCCTGATCATCAACGGGGCGCATTTGGCCGACGTGCAGTCGATGCTGCTGGTCGAGCTGCTGATCGGGGCGGCTTACGCGCTGCTTGGGTTCATCATCTTCCGCACGTTCGAGTATCAGGCCCGGCTGCGCGGGACGCTTGAGGCGATCTGAGCGCGTCAAACCGCTTGTGGCCCATATAGAAATCATCAAAGTAAGCGAGCAATCCGAAAACCAATGAAGTGGTATCCGTATTGAGGCGGCCCAGCATTACGGAACGCCAGACGAAGGTACTCCGGCTTTTTAGTATTCCACGACCCGCCGCGCACCACACGACCTTCCGCCATAAGTTTTATGTCCTGCGCCCCGGTGTGATAATCTGTCAGACACCATTCGTCTACATTGCCCGTCATATTGTACAGTCCGTAAGGCTGCTTCTCTGCCTGCAAATGATGGCTATCAACGTGTTCAACCAGGTATTGGCTTTCACCGATGTGCTTGTTCCAGTTGACGAGCCGTTCGCTCGGTCTGCCATTTCCCCAGGCATAAGCCCGGCGATCATCGCCCTGACCGGCCCGCTGCCACTGCTGCTCAGTTGGCAGCATGATATTCTGGCCCGTTCGATTGCTGAGCCATAAGCAGAACGCGACCGCCTCATACCAGGTCACGTTGACCCTGGGATTGGATACGTGTGGATAAGTTGCATCGGCTGGATCGTAACCTTTTTTATTATGTTCAAGCGCAGCATCACAATAACTCCACCACCGCCCATCACCATAGGCATAACCATCGTCGACAAAGGCATCGAACTGGGCGTTGGTTATGCAATACCTCGCCATCTGGAAAGCTTCAACTTGATGTGTTCCCAGATTACCTTCTAACGTCACACTCCCCGCCGGGATATCGACCCACTTAAAAGGGGTATCAAACGTCATACAGAGAATATCCCGCACGGCTTGAGAGGGATCACGGGACGGTTCTGGCCCTGATTCGGTCATCGGAACATCTCCTATCTGAATCGACCTTATCCTGACAGCATCACATGTCTATTATAAGGGGGAAATCACACCGGCGGGTGATCACCCCTTCTCCCGGACATCACCCGCTCCCTGATCTCAGGCTCCCTTGTTCCAAAAAACTTTATCTGTATAATCACTTATTAGAATGCCCTTTGCCGACTGACCTTATCGGATTTTGGGTCTGGCCGAAAACTTGAGGTTCGGCGGCGATGATTGATGCGTACCCGGCCCGCACTTCCGGACATCTTCCGACCGGTTGACAGTTGACACATAGTCTCAAGGAGTAAAAGAAACCTGTGGCCGAAACCCTCAGCAGCGGTGCAAGCTGTAGATTCTGTGGAAGCGATCTCCATTACACCTTTGTCGATCTGGGGATGTCGCCCCTGTGCGAAAGCTATGTAAGCCTTGAACAACTGAACCAGATGGAGCCGTTCTACCCGCTTCATGTGTTCGTCTGCGAGAAGTGCTTCCTGGTTCAACTGGAAGAGTACGTCAGCCCGGAAGAGATTTTTAGCGACTATGCCTATTTTTCGGCTTATTCCGACTACTGGCTGAAACACGTCAGCGACTACACGGACATGATCACGGAACGCCTGAAGCTGGGAGCAGACAGTCTCGTCGTCGAGTTAGCCAGCAACGACGGCTACCTGCTGCAATACTTCATTCCGAAGGGCGTCCCCATCCTGGGGATCGAACCGGCGGCGAACGTCGCAGAGGCGGCGGAAGCGCGGAACGTCCCGACGCTGGTGCGGTTCTTCGGCGAGGCACTGGCACGCGAACTGATCGCCGAAGGCAAACAGGCCGACCTGGTGATCGGCAACAACGTGCTGGCCCAGGTGCCCGACATCAACGATTTCGTGGAGGGGATGAAAATCCTGCTCAAGCCGCAGGGGGTGATCACGATGGAGTTTCCCCACCTGATGCGTTTGATGGCGGAAAACCAGTTCGACACCATCTACCACGAACACTTCTCCTATTTTTCCCTCATCTCGGTCGAGAAGATTTTCGCCGCGCACGGGCTGACGCTGTTCGACGTGGAAGAACTGCCCACGCACGGCGGATCGCTGAGAATCTACGCCTGTCACACCGAAGACACGAGCAAACCGGTCGGGCAGCGGGTGATCGATCTGAGGAACAGGGAAGAATCGGCGGGCTTTACCCGGATGGAAACCTACGACTCATTCTCCGAACAGGTAAAGGACACGAAGCGAAAGCTCCTTGATTTTCTGATCGAGGCCAAAAGTGAAGGTAAGTCTATTGCCGGGTACGGTGCACCGGGCAAAGGGAATACGCTGCTGAACTACTGCGGCATCCGCACCGATTTCCTCGACTACACCTGTGATCGCAACCCTCACAAGCAGGGCATGTTCCTGCCCGGAACCCACATCCCGATCTTCCACCCCGACAAAATCGAAGAAACGAAACCGGATTACGTGATGATCCTGCCCTGGAACCTGAAGGACGAGATCATGGCGCAGTTGAGTTTTATCCGCGATTGGGACGGAAAGTTCATCGTACCGATCCCGGAAGTGAAAATTTATCCCTGACCCAGAAAAAGAGTATCCGGCAAGCGCGCTCAAGGAAGGGTAACCAATGAAAGTCGTTCTGTTTTGCGGCGGATTAGGCATGCGGATGAGGGAGTTCTCGGAGAGAATCCCTAAACCAATGGTGACCATTGGATACCGCCCTATCCTGTGGCACGTGATGAAGTACTATGCCCACTACGGCCATAAAGATTTTATATTGTGTCTTGGCTACAAAGCCGACAGCATCAAAAGGTACTTCCTGGACTACGAGGAGACTCTCTCGAACGATTTCGTACTGGCGCAAGGCGGGAAAGAAGTAGAACTGCTCAACAGCGACATCCACGACTGGCGGATCACGTTTGTCGATACCGGCCTGCACTCGAACATTGGGCAGAGGCTGAAAGCGGTCGAGAAGTACCTGGAAGGCGAAGAGGTGTTCCTGGCGAACTACAGCGACGGCCTGACGGATATTCCGCTGCCGGTATTGACCGACTGCTTTTTCGAGCACGGGAAAACAGCCTGCTGCATATGCGTCAATTCCACGCAGAGTTTTCACATCGTATCGGTGTCAGATGGCGATTCCCTGGTGCAGTCGATCCAGCCCATCGGGCATTCGAATATGTGGATCAACGGCGGGTTTTACGTCTTCGGAAAAGGCATATTTGACTACATTAAAGACGGGGAGGATTTAGTCGAGGAGCCTTTCAAACGACTCATCGAAGCCGGGGAACTCGTCGGCTACCGGTATGACGGGTTCTGGACGGCGATGGATACCTTCAAGGACAAGCAGCGCCTGGACGATCTCTTCGGTTCCGGGCAGGCCCCCTGGCTGGTGTGGGAAACGAAACACGCCCCGGCAAGAAAGAAGTAAGGATAGTGCTCAAAACAAACTTCGAATCGATACACAGGGTGCTGTGTCTTGGCGCACACAGCGACGACATAGAGATCGGGTGTGGCGGGACGATCCTGAAGCTGATCGAGGATCACCCGGACATCGAATTCTACTGGGTCGTGTTCAGCGGGTCGGCGCACCGGACGAAAGAAGCGGAAAGAAGCGCCAGCCTGTTCCTGGAGAACGTGAGCAAGAAACAGATTGTTGTCAAGGATTTTCGTGACGGCTTTTTCCCCTACGTTGGTTATGAGATCAAAGAGTATTTCGAAGAACTGAAACGCGCCTTTGTGCCCGATCTCGTATTCACCCACTACCGGCACGATCTGCACCAGGATCACCGCCTGATCTGCGAGCTGACCTGGAACACGTGGCGGGATCACCTGATCCTCGAATACGAGATTCCCAAATACGACGGCGACCTGGGGCAGCCCAACTTCTTCGTGCATCTGAGCGAGGCGACCTGCCGCAGGAAGATCGCGGCGATCCATGAGGCGTTCGAGTCGCAGCGGGACAATCAGTGGTTCACCGAAGAGACCTTCCTGGCGATCCTGCGGCTAAGGGGGATCGAGTCGAATGCGCCGGAGAAGTACGCGGAAGGGTTCCACTGCCGGAAGATCGCGTGGTAGGATTCGGATGCGCCCGGAGATAAATCCCTCCGATATCTCATTCAAACAGGATCGATAGAGACTCGTGCTCGCCGCGGTTTGACACCCAACCACGTCACGACTAAGATAAGCATGCGTCGCTCGCTCGGTTTGCCAGGGGTGCGTTATGTCGCAGCAAAGCTACTCTCCGGAGTACCGCCATTCCTGGGCAATCATCATCGGCATCGACCAATACCAGGACCCCACAATCCGCCCATTAGATACCGCCGTTAAAGGATCCCGTGCCGTCGCCGCTCTATTGCGCGACGAGTTAGGATTCGAGTCCGAGCGGATCATTATCCTGACAAATGAAACCGCCACCCAGCGCGCCATCCGGCGTGCATTTTCCGATCCACTGGGCAACAGTGAGAAGGTCGGGCGCGATGACCGGGTGATCATCTACTTCGGCGGGCACGGCCTGACCTACGACACCGCCGAGGGGCTGATCGGCTGCATCGCTCCTTATGATATCGAGGGAAGCTACTGGGATACGGCGATCTCGATGGACGAACTGACCCGGCTCGCAAACCGGAGCCATGCCAAGCATGTCCTCTTTTTGATCGATGCCTGCTTCAGCGGCTATGCAACAGTACGCGAGGTCGGCAGGGGCGCACAGCGGCAGGTATCTGATTATCTCACGCGCTCGGTGCGGCAGGTCATCTCCGCCGGGACGCGCGATCAGGCTGTATCCGATCTATGGGGGCCGGGTCAACACTCTTTGTTTACCGGTTTCTTACTCCAGGCACTGCATGGCGCGATGCCCGCGCCGGGAGGTATTCTACGGGCATTCCATCTCGCGGGTTATCTGCAAGATCAGGTGGGGCAGCACTCGTATTCCCGGCAGACGCCGCAGTATGCGGCGTTGATGGGCAGCCAAGGCGGCGATTTCGTTTTCAGCGTGCGCGACGTGGTCGAGCTGCCCGACTGGCTTGTCAGCACCGTAAAAAGCACCGATCCGACGCAGCGCATGGTCGCGGTCAGCCACCTGTTGAAGATCGCACAGGGCGACGATCCACGGCTGGCGGATGTGGCAGTCGAGCAACTGGAGATACTGGCAGACGACGAGAATCCACTGGTTAACTCATCAGCCCAGGCCGCACTGGAGCAGATTCTCCCCAGCCCGACGGTCAAACCGTCCGAGCGAGAGGAGCCTCTCGACCATGATACGCTCACCGGGCTGCGGCCTCCGGTGGAGATCAGCGAAGCGAGTATCAAACACGAACCGGAAGTACCTGCAATCGACGAGGCTCCGGGTTATGTCGAGGAAATTACGCCTGAGCCAGAGCCAGCCATCAGCAGGGTAGAACCCGACATACAACGACCGCCCGCGACACGACCCGCACCGGGAGTACCGGCAGCCAGGCCAGCGCATCAGGAGCCAAGACCGGCAAAACAGCGGCGGGGAATCCCGGTCTGGGCATGGGTGGCTGCCGCCTTCGTCGGCGTGGCGACGGTGATTGGGGCAATCGTGGTCGTTCCGCCCATTATCGATTTTATATTTGGTGGTGCCGCGACTGAAGAACCTGTTTCGGTATATGAGCCACATGGCACACAGGAACCAGCAGGTATTGGCGCGGAAATATCACCCATCGAGGGGTCGACGGAAGAAGAGCCACCACAAGGTGAACCAGCCGGAGGTGCACTGACCAACGACCCAGCCATGCCCCTATATATATCCAATACAGATGTGGGAACTCCCCAACAATGGAGTCCCTTCTTTTCAGGGGATTATATTACGTCCGGAACGGTTGGACTGGTATACGAGCCTCTCTTCCTGTATGACCCGATGAAAGATGAAATGATCCCTTTCCTGGCCAAGACTGCCGAATGGAGCGATGCAAATACGTATCTTTTGATATTGCGCGAGGGCATTACCTGGACTGATGGAGAGCCGCTGACGGCTTTGGACGTGGCGTTTACGTTTGATATAGCCCCGACCTATGACTTGTGGTACAGCCCGGTGTGGAATTATCTCGTCGATGTGGAGGTTCTGGACGATGTAACCCTGCAGTTTACATTCAATGATCCGCTCTACCAGGATTGGGCCTATCATCTCTACAATATCCCGATCGTGCCTGAACACATCTGGGCTGGCAGCGATGAGGATGAGATCTATGGGGAATTTCATACAAACCCGATTGGATCAGGTGCCTATCTGTATGATTCCCACACCGATGACACCAATGTCTGGGTTCGGAACCTGGATTGGTGGGGCATTGACGTGTTTGGCCCACCAGCCCCAACCCATATCGTTAATATCGCTGTAGCAAATGACAGTTTCCTCGCAATGCAGCTGGCCGGAGAACTGGATATCAGCAATCGTTTCCTGCCCGAAGCATCCTCGCTATCCGCTGAGGGTTCGATATTAACCTACTATCATGAGCCGCCGTATATGGTTCCGGGCAACACGACAGTTCTATTCATGAATACAACCAAAGCCCCGCTAGATGATTCGCGAGTCAGGCGGGCACTGGCGTATGCCATCGACTCCTATCAGATTGT
The DNA here is from genome assembly GCA_016926255.1 of Anaerolineae bacterium. Taxonomy (GTDB): domain Bacteria; phylum Chloroflexota; class Anaerolineae; order Aggregatilineales; family UBA3940; genus JAFGOY01. The sequence goes on from JAFGOY010000067.1 coordinate 129,955, forward strand.
CGATTATGCATATTCAGACCTTGTACTAACTGCCAGCCCATCCGGGTTGCCGCCGCATCTATACAGGTATATCGATCAGGACATAGAGAGCCTCTACGATCCCGAAGTCGCCATTCAACTCCTGGCTGAAGCTGGTTACGTTGATACTGATGGTGATGGCTATGTCAATGGAATGGATAAAATAAGCATCAGCTGTCCAAGTGGTTGGACAGGTTGGGAGGCGGCGATTAACGTCATCGCGGACAACGCCCGCAAAGTCGGGATTAATGTTGTCGTTGAGACACTTGACTACCAACTCTGGCGAACCGAACTCGCATACGGAACCTTCGACATGACTTTGAACAATCAGACAGGGATGAGCAATACGCCCTGGACACTGTATGATTACATATTCAAACACCCGATCCAGGATGAAATGTGGAGTGGAAACTACGGCAGATATGACAATGAACAATTATTCTACTGGGTGGATGAACTGGCCCGGATACCCTACGAGGACACAGCCAGCACACAAATGGGTTCATCGGCCATACAAGAAATGACGCTGACCGAGATGCCGGTTATTCCGCTGTGGTATACGAGTGTGTCAGCGCAATACACCGAGACCCGCTGGACAAACTGGCCATCGGAAGACGGGCCGAATATTGTCCCTTCGACCTGGCCGGGCTACTGGCAGACAGGCGGTTTGATGATGCTCATCAACCTGGAACCGGCGCGATAAAAGCAAACCAGATCACGGATATACAGCCGGGTAGGAACTATCACCTATCCGGCTTTGTTTTCTCCATGCGACATCTTATGTACAATCCACCAGGTGCCGTCGATCTTCATCATGTGGAAGTAGTCGATATAGCGAACGGTCTGGCATTCGATGCGCAGCTTGACTGAGGCAAAGTTGCCCGTCACGTCAACGCTATAGAACTCAGTTTCCCACTCAAGATCGGGGTTACGATCTTTCGGATCGTAAAACAAGAGATATTCATCCCGGGTTATGATGCGCGGCTGGCCGGACTCGTCGAGGATCATGAAGCGCCAGTCAGGATGCAGAATCGGCTCGTAGTACTTCGCGTCGTGTTTTGCATGGCCCTCGTGGTAGTAGTCGAGGATCGCCTGCTTGATCGCCTGCACCTCGGCTGTGATATCGTCTGTATACATGGATTCGCCTTTCCCTAACATCTGAGAAAACGCCAAACTCAAGACTGGCGGACGGCACCGGGCAGGGACAAGTCCTGCCCCTACCGCCGATCTCTTTGTCAAAATATGTTTCAAACCAGCGACGACAGGAAAGCCCGATATTCCAGGGTGTCAGGGCACCACGTAGCCCGAAATCGTGATCTGCCCCCCGCCGATCGTCACCGCCGTGAAGTACACTTCCGACCCCGATTGATCCTCGACCTGACCGGTCATCACCATTTCGACAGCGGTCGTCAGTCCGGTCAGGATTTCCGGCGGCACCGAACGACCCGCAGCCTGGGCGCTGACGAGCGTCACATCGATATCGCCCGTGCCATCGACCGAAACGGCGAAGACCGCGTCGGCGGATGCGGTGCGATTGGTGCCGGGAATCTGGAAGACGAAGGTCACCTTGATCTGCCCGTTGGAGAATGAGACTTCGATGTCCTGGATGTTCTGACCATAGCCGCTGGCAGACAAAGCCCTTTCAATCGCCGCCTCGATCTCTGCCTCAGACGCAGTGACGTTAAACGGCACATTCGGGCCAAGCGCGTAAGCCTGCTCCCAGGCATCGAGAAGTTCCTGGCCGGTGCCAGCATAAGCGGTGAAATCGACCGGCTCGGCAGGGACTTCGGGTTCTTCTTCGACCGGCTCTTCGGCTTCTTCCTCGACAGTTTCCTCGACCACTTCCTCTGCCGGTTCTTCGACTTCCTCAGCGGTACTTTCTTCAGATTCCTCCGCCGGTTCCTCGGCGACTTCTTCTTCCACCGCTTCTTCTTCTGCCGGTTCCTCGGCGAGCACTTCGGCAGGTTCGACCGGCGTCGCGGTGACGATGATCACCTCCGGTTCGGGGGTCGGCTCACTGACCGACATGTCACCGGTTTCTTCCTGCTCCTGTTCAGGGGGTGCGCTCTCACCACCGGCCAGGGCACAGCCCGTTACCAGTATCGCGGCCAGTATAATCAGTAGAATATGCTGTCTCTTCATGCCTTCCTCCGATAATGGCATTTACTCTTTACACTCGTCCAGTTCAAGATGTGATCTATCACAATAGGGCGGCGTCCCGGTATGCTTGCAGCGGCACAGCTTCAAGCGCCGTGCCCGGTCGACTTCGAATTTCAACGGGGAGAATATGCCTTCCTCTCTATGCGAACTGTCACAAAACGGCTGATTCTGAGATCGACCGCAGCGGCAGTACCAATATTCGCCTGGCTCCAAATCCAGAAAGATCGGTTTACAGTCTGCAATTTTTGGTTCCTGTTTTGACATTATCCTCGCTCCTGCTATCGTTTTCTGCGCCTGTAACAAGTACGCCTTTCCAACTTTTCAGCATAGCATAAGAACCAGTCAGGTCAAAGAGAGGATAAAACAAAAAGAGGGGGCGGCCCCCCTCAATTGCATTACAGTCCTATCACAACGATTGATTTACGACCGCGGACTGTTGACCACCTTCACCCAGAAATTGAGCTTCCCGAAGGAGATCACACTGCCATTCTTGATCGGCTTCGGCTGGCCCAGCACCACCTTGCTGCCTTCATAATACGTACCGTTGGTGCTGCCGAGATCGCTGATCAAGAGACTCTCATCGCTGGGGCGAAGCATGGCATGCTCACGAGAAACACCATACTCTTCGGCGTGATAAGGGTTGAGATCGAGATCGACCGGTGTTTCATCAGTCAACCGCCCGATCGTTATATCGTCGACAATTTCCAGGCCAAGCGGCTCGTGTTCTTTGTCAAGACATACCAGAATGATCTGCCACGCCTTTTTCCCGAACGGCTTCTTTGCACCGGGCGGTTTGCGGATAAACTTATCGACCTTGATATCTTTATCGTCGAGGCTGATACTTCTGGGGAGACTTGCAATAGGCATAGAATCGGTGAACCGGATTTTCCGGAGGTTCAATTCGGTGCTGAGCACGTGGATCAAGGATATAAGTTCCTCGTCCGACCGGGTCTTGATCCATTCGATATCCAGTGTAGCACCGGCTTTTACCGCTTTGCCCACTTCTGATTTCCTGGGGGAATCGAGCGTGTCTTCCGGGTCGGGTTTGATAAATCGCGTACCATCATCTGTGGGCATATAACTGCCTCCTTCATCACATCAACGAAAACGCGCAGCGCCCCACAGCACGTAGCCGGCTTCATCCTCACTAGAATGCACCAAACAAATGGCTCAAGCTCCCCCACTTAATTATAACAGATTTCTTACTTTGAGGAACCTATGATCGGTAGTTCCTATCTCCTAGCGACAGCGTGTGTGCCCGAATAACAGGATTACCGCCTTTCCCTCCCATATTTTGAACACTTATTGTAATACGGAGTTACCCTGAAAGGGATCAAACAAAGATCATTCCTGAATTTGTTCAGGTGTTCCTGTATCAATACAATTGATGATAGATTCGATAATCTGAACCAACCATGCGTCCGGTTGCCACCATCGGCGGCGGCTGTTCGCAGCCTCCCGCCAGACAGGAGAGACTATCATGGCGATCCATGTCAACAAAGGGACCGTTGTGCTCCGCGTATGGAACGATCAGGGCAGCCTGACCGAACACAGCGAATCATTCACCACAATCGACGAGATGTTTGATCTGTGTCTCCATGCCGGGACGCCTCCACTGGTCGATCGCGTTGTCATCCAGGCCGAGGACGATCAGGGAGACGCGCACACGCTGGTACTCGCTTTCCAATCGCTCACTCGAAAAAGCCGGTAGATACCCGGCCAATCTCTTCTTAAAACCGGTGACGGGTTCCGGCGCTTCGATAGAAAAGCCCCGGTTTTACCTCTGTCCACCACTTGACGCCCGCCCTCGCTTGATATTTACTTAGGAGGAATTGGGGTTAGAATGGGGAGAATCTATGACCCGCCGCGTGAGTAAAACAAGAAAACCAGGCGCAAGGAAAACAAAGGCCAGCGATATTCTGAAATGGCTGTGGGCCGTGCTGGGTGCCGTCGCAATGATCGTCGGGTTTGCCCTCGATGCCCCGGAGTTCATCGGCAGATGGCTCGGGCACAGGCCGTTCAAGCCCGCCGCCGAGAGCGAAGTCCTGGTGATCGTCACCGATTTCACCGGCGATGAGACCATCGAAACCGACACGCGCATCTACCGCACCCTGAGCGAACGAGTCGAAGCCAGCCAACTTGAGAACGTTCGCGTCGAACGGCTGACGGGGAACCCGCCGCTAGTCGCCAGGGACGCGATCAAGATCGGCGAGGAATACAACGCCACGCTGGTGATCTGGGGCACCGCCGACCAGTACGGACTGGAACCCCGCTACGAGGTCGTCCGAAACCAGGAACTGATCCCCGTTCAGGCAGAGTTCGGCATCACCACCGCCGACCTGCCGACGTTCAGCGCGTATGTCGCACAGGGGGCATCCAACGAGTTCGAATACCTGATGCTGTTCAGCCTGGGGCAGATCGCCTACTACAGCGGCGACTATCAGCAGGCGTTCAGCCTGTTAAACGAGGCGCTCGACATTCACGTCGACCCGGCCCGGCAGGAGCAGCTTGGCTGGGGAACCGTTTACTTTTACCAGGGTTATGCTGCCCAGCAAACCGGCGACGATGCCACCGCGCTGGAAAGCTACTCAAAGGCCATCGAATTCAGTCCGCGTAATTCTGCTGCTTACTACAACCGGGGCCTGATCTATGATCGCCAGGGCAGCACCAGATTAGCCATCACCGACTATTCGACCGCGATCACCCTCAACGCGGGTGACGCCCGCTACTTCGTCAACCGGGGGCGGATGTACTTCATACTCGGCGATTACGAATCGGCCCGCCAGGATTACGACGAAGCCCTGCGCCTTAATCCTGAACTCGCCAGCGCCTACGTCAACCGGGGACTGCTCTATCACCAGGAAGGCGACATCGACGCGGCCATCGCCGACTACAATCGCGGCCTCGACCTCGAACCGGACAATCCCTTCGCCCTCAACAACCGCGCCTTCGCCTATGCCGTCAAAGGTGTATCGCTGAGTGAGGCGCTGGTCGATGCCAGTGCCGCCATCGACCAGCTACCGGACAATGGCAATTTTTACGATACGCGCGGATTGGTCTACCTGAAGATGGGGAATCCAGACGCGGCGTTAATCGACTACAACGCCGCGCTTGACCTCAACACCTTATACGCTTATTATGGGCGTGGAATGACTTACGAAACACTGGGGATGACGGACCAGGCCATCTCCGATTACACCACATTTTTAGACCTGTATCCAAACCTCGACCCGGAAAGCGTCGATGCCCGCCTGCGGCTCGATGCCCTGATCGGCGGCCAATGATGGGCCGATGCTGTTTGGGTATCAGTGAAATGGAGCGGCGGCCAGATGACGGTAGAACATGCAAAAGACATAGTCGTAGAAATTGCGAGTCAGGACCCTTTCTTTATCTTCACCACGCGAGGGCTGTTAGGGCGTGATCGGCGGGCACGGATTTTTAACACGGTCAACAACCTGAAGGAAATCCGGGATGATCTCGCCGGGGCGGTCAGCGACGTGCACGCGATCATCCTCGACCTGGGTTCCATTGCCGACTCGAATGCCTTTTTCGAGGACGTGTGCGTGCTGGTACACGAAACGCCCCGGTCACGGGTGTTGTGCCTGGCCGAAGGGATGATGCTCAAGCAAGCGGCTGAAAATCTGGCCAATGCACCGATCAACGCGCTGCTTTCCAAGAAAGACCTGGGCTACTGCCTGCACCTCGCCATCCGGGCGGTGATCGACGAGGATATCGTCCTGCTGACCAGCAACAGCCGCAAACTGCTCCCGGAATCCTCGACGCTGCGCATGAAGGGCCGGGCGATTGCCCCGCACAAGATGCACCCCAACCTCTCCAAGCGCATCTCCGAGATCGTCATGTGGCGCATTTTCGTCGGGCTAGACAACCCTGATATTCAGGATGAGCTGCTACTGGGGACAGATACCGTTCGCGAGTATGTCTCGAAAGCCTACGCGACGCTCGGCGCACGCGGCGAACTCGAAGCTTTCGAAGCCATGTCGGACTGGTGGTGGGTGTCGCGCTTCGTCCCGGCGATTACCTGATCCCGGCGATGATCCGATCCCAGCAGGCCGCGTGATCGCCTTCCAGGTCGGCGGCAATCTCGTCCGGGGGAACGTCGATGAGCAGGCTGCTCACCGCGCGCAGCAGATCGCGCATCGGCAGGTCGTTCAATTCGGCAGCCCGCACCCTCGAAAGGCGAACCGTCTCAAGCCAGTTATCGCGCTCGTCGGGCCGGTCGGTGAGCACCGCAATGGTGTTCTCGGCGATCATGTCGAGGGTTTCCGGCGGGTTCGCCATCCGCTCGAAGGCCGCCTCGATCCCGATCTCACGGCAGGTGCGCAGCAAATCCCGGTGGACGATCAACTCGCGAACGATGTTCGACTGCCCGCGCGACTTGTAGGTGGCGATCAGCCGGTCGAAAACGCGATCGGCATCGGGGCGGAGCAGTTCCGGGTGATCTTCCAGCCAGTTCCGGGCATCGTCCCAGCCTTCAGCGGTGATGAACTCGCCGATTGAGTCGACCAGCGCCTGCACCTGCACCGACTCGTAATCGACGGCGCTGGGCGTTTCGCCCATCAGGTCACGAAACTCTTTGAATGCCTCGCGGATGCCAGCAACATTACAGCGCTGCAATAACGCGCGGTGCATCAGCAGCGATTGGCTCCAGACCGGGTTATCCTGAAACTCTAAGAGCAGCCCGGCCAGCGCGGAATCGGCCAGGTGGGAGAGCAGGATCGCGTTACCCTCGACAAGGCGCTGCTTGCCGTAGAACGTCTCCGCGTTGATGAATTCGTGAAGAAGCGCCGCCAGTTCGTTGATCTGATCGTCGGTTATCTGGCCGGGCGTTCCGCTGCCATCACTCAAAGTTGACTCCTCATCCATCGTCGTCAGGTGCTACCTGATTAAACCGCATTCGATGGTGAGGAGTCAACCGATTTCTACCAGCTAGTTGGCACCACCGTACTCAAACGAGAAGATCGTTTCCGGGGTCATGGGACTGCCGTCGTAGCTCATGGTGACCGTCGAGTCGTAGATCACTTCCCCATCGACCACCACATGCACCGACACCGGCACCGATCCGCGATCCACGCAGGCACCGCCGGACCAGTATTCAAGCATCACGTCGTAGCTTCCAGATGGCGCGTCACCATCGGGCCAGTAGATGTGCTCGGTCGGCGTGGTCGACGACTCATAACAATCGGCGTTGGCGTCCCATTCCAGCACGGCATTATCCACGTACGGATCACTGTGATACACTTCGCCTCCACCCGGCGTCCTGACCCAGAGATCGATGTCGATCAGCGGGCTGCTCGGCCAGGTGGCAGTCACTTCGATATCGCCGGTAGAGAGCTGCTCCTCGGACGGCCCTTCGACGATCACCACATCGTCGGCGGATGGTTCGGATTCGGCTGGTTCGGCGGCAGCCGCAGCCTGACTACAGTAAAGCGAACCGGAATAGCTGCCCTCGTCAGCGAACTCGCTCGTCACCGCGACGTAGTACCAGGCCGTTTCGAGAGCAACCACAGTGACCGTCGCATAGGTGCGATCCCGTTCAGCCTCATCTCTGGAAAGGGAATCAGATGAACCGTCAGCCTGACGCAGTGTCAAATCCGGCTCAAACCCGGCAGTGACATCGAATACGATCTCCATTCCGGCATCGGCATAAAAATAGTACCAGTCGACAGACTGCCCGCCGCTGTTATTCACTTCGCCGCTGAAGGAATCGCCACACTCAAGGCGGATGTGCTGATCATCCCAATAGGCTGGGTCCTGGGCGGCGGTATCTGATCCGCTGCCACACTCGACGATCAGCTCATACATCCCGGTGTTGTCATCGTCAAAACGGGTGCGGATGATATAGGTACCGGAATCGGGAAAAGTGTAAGTCATCACCGCTTTGTCGTTGACCGGGTAGACGTAGTTGGGGAAAACATCGGCCCCTTCGGGATGGATGTAGAGCGTATAGTAGGGTAATTCTTCACCTTCAAGCGGCTGGATGATCACGGTGATCGTCTCTCCGGCCTCGGCTTCGTAAATCCAGCGCTGGGAACCAGAGGCCGGGAACGCGCTGCCGCCGTTGCAAGTTACGAGGTTCATGGCGGCACCCGGCACCTCGGTCGGGGGTTCTGATGCGGTGGATGAAGATGTGAGATTGTCAAAAATGTCAGGGAGATCGAACAGGGCGAGACGATCGACAATAAATGCGGCAATAATACAACACAGACATAGAATGATCAGGGCAGCCAGTACGCCCAGGATGATCAAGAGCGGGCCGGTTTTCTTTGGCCCGGATTGCATTTGTGGCGTTTCACTCATCGACAGATTCCTTTCGGGCTAGTCACTCACCTCCCCTATCTGCATTATAAAGGAACACCGACGGGCAGTAAATTAAAAAGACAGCAACCGATTACCGCACCGGTGAAGATAATGTCAAAACTTACCCCGAATCCAGGGATTTTCATTGCGAGTCACCTGATTGTAGTGTACATTTGCATCATTGGGCCTTTTGGGCGTCATCGGATGGAGGGGAACAGCCGTTGCCGGAGGAAACAAGCGCAGGCCAGAATAAATCGGAAGGACTCCAGCAGAAAGTCGATATGCTGAACCGGCTGGTCGAGATCAGCCTGGTGATGAACTCGACTTTTCAACTCGATCCACTGCTGGAATACCTGATGTTCCAGGCGACCGAGATCACCAATTCGGAGTCGGCGTCGATCCTGCTGCTGGACGACAAGACCGGCGATCTGCGCTTCGCGGCGGCGCTGGGCGATGTCGCCGAGGAGTTGATCGGGATGATCGTACCACGCAAAGGCAGCATCGCCGGGAGCATCATCGACCAGGAACAGGCGATGATCATCGATGACGTCGACAAGGACCCGCGCCATTTCGACGATATCGACCAGAAGCTCGACTACGACACGCGCTCGATCCTGGGCGTGCCGATGGCAATCCGCGACAAACTGGTCGGCGTGCTGGAAGTGCTCAACCGGCGCGAAGGCCGCTACGACGAGGACGATATCCGCTATATCACGCTGCTGGCATCACAGGCAGCGGTCGCCATCGACAACGTGCAGATGGTCGAATCGCTGGAACACGCCTATGACGACCTGGAAAAAGTCAACAAGCTCAAGACGGATTTCATCGCCATTGCCTCGCACGAACTGCGCACCCCGCTGGGGGTGATCCTCGGTTATGCGACCGTCCTCCAGGAGGATGCACAGGGCGAGAGCGGCGAGCACATCGAGGCGGTGCTGAGCAGTGCCCTGCAGATGCGATCGCTGATCGAGGGTATGACCAACCTGCGCTATGTATCGCTCGACGAGAGCGAATTGAACTTCGAAAAGGTGTGGCTGAACGACGTCCTCCAGGAGGCGATCAACGACGTGCAGTCGATGGTCGAGGCGAAGGGCCAGATTTTCGAACTGGAGGAGCCGCCCGAAGCAGTGATGATCGAAATCGACCGGGCAAAATTTGTGCTGGCGCTGACCAATGTGCTGAACAACGCGATCAAGTTTACACCACCGGGCGGCGTGATCCTGCTTTCGGCGGTGCGGCGCAACAAAGAAGTCTGGGTGCGGGTGCGAGACAACGGGATCGGCATCCCTGCCGACGAGTTGGAGCAAATCTTTGAGCAGTTCTACCAGGTGGAAGACCCGATGACCCGCAAGCACGGCGGCCTGGGATTGGGATTGACCATCGCCCGGACGGTGCTCGACCGGCACAAGGGGCGAATCTGGGCGGAAAGCCCCGGCCCGAACGAGGGAAGCTGTTTCACGCTGGTGCTCCCGCTTCCGCCCGGCATGATCTTCAACGAGATGGAAGTCCCCAAGAACCATAAGAAGAAGGCGAAGGAAAGCACCTGATAATAGGGGGCGCTGTTTTCACCCCCACCCTGTCCCTCCCCCTCAAGGTGGAGGGAACAGAATCATGTGGTATTTTGCGCGGAATTCGATTACTTCATCAATTTGTTAAAGAGCAAAATCCTCCGGTTTTTCCTTTCCGACAGCGGCTATACACAGAAAAGTGTCGTGTTCCTGGCCCGCCGGAGGGGCGATTGGTTGGCTTTGGTTGATACGGTTTTCTACCGAATTGCCAAATCACCCGGCCTGATATTTAATGAGCCTATCGAATTTTCCAGGGCAAATAACAGGAGACGGGCGGAATGACAATCTTAGAGATTCCCTATGTATCACAGAAAGACCCTCGGACAGCCGGGTACTCGATCAACGACTGCGGCCCGGCGTGCGTGGTAATGATGGCAAAGGCACTTGGGAAAAACGTCACCACCGATCAGGTTTACCGGGATACGGGCATCACCGAAAAGGGCGGGCTGTGGGTGTGGCAGGTTCAGCGCGCAGGCGCTATCTACGGTCTGAACCTGAAACGCCACGACAAGACCAGCGATGCCGGACTGACCAACCTGAAATACTGGGTCGACGAGGGCCGCCCGGCGCTGGTACTGGTCAATTACGCCCCGATTATGCGGGCCGGGCTGCACGAAAGCAACATCCAGGGCGGCCACTATGTCGTCGTGGTGGGCTACGACGACAGCTACATCTACGTCCACGATCCCTACTGGAACGGCACCGGCGGTGCGTACCGCAAATGGCCGATCCAGGTGTTCAACGAGGCGTGGTATCAGCACGGTACGATGTACAACCGGATCGCGCTGGTGCCTGCGCAGGCCATCGCCAGGGGCAAGGAACCGGACTACGAAATCCCGGCAGATATCAAGAAACGGCTGCGCACCAAGGCAATCTACGAGGGAGTCCCCGCACCAATCGTCAAGAACGACGACGATTACCAGACGATGCTGAACTGGTTAGGCGACTGGGGCACGGTATCTACCAAGTACACGATCCAGGCCGGGGATACGCTGGGCGAGATCGCCGACGAATTCTACGGCAACTCCGGGCTGTACACGGTGATCGCCGTGTGGAACGACATCACCAATGTCGGGCGGATTTACGTCGGGCAGAAGCTCGAGATTCCGCTGCCGCATCCCACCGATGGGGAAGAAGAGACCGAAAAACCAGTATATCGCTTTACCCACCAGCAGTTGATCAACGCTTTCGCGCGGTCGTTCCAGAAAGTCGGCGAGGGCGACAAATACTGGGACTATATCGAGGGGGCAGGGCTGGCCTACATCGTGCAGGACCGGAGTGCGCGCTACACCGGGCCGGACATCAACACGCTGCCGGGCATCCCGGACAACGTCAAAAAGATGGTGCTGGAGGAGTTGGGAGTCGAGTAAGCCAGTTATCTGCAAATTCACTGCATTGTTTCGGATAGCTGGACAGAATACAGGGTAGGGACAAGCCCTACCCCTACAAATCGGATCGACAAGTCAACACATCACAAGAATCGACGGCAGGGCACCCCTCGTAGGTGCCCTGCTTATTTATCCTCAATGACCAGATCACCCAGCCAGACGAGGTTATGTTCGGCGAGGGGGCGGTCGGCGGTGACGGGGAATCGAACCAGATCGGGATAGGTGTAGAAGCCGGTCACCAGCCGGTAGGTGCCGGGCGGGAGATCGGCAGGGAGCAGCAGATCGACTCGCTCGCTGACGATCTCGCCGGACCGCCACTGCGAAGTCGGGTATGCGCCACCGAGCGGCTCCGCATCAACCTGGGCAATGAGCGTTTCCGCGTTTTCATCGAGCAGGTGGACGAAGAAATTGGCATCGGAGGTTGGGGATTCATCAATGTGCCAGGACAGCTTGACGGGGAGCGCCGCGCCGGGAGCCGCCCTACCCCATTCAACATCAACCCCGGAAAGAGTCAGCGGGCCGATCTTCGCATCAGGCGATTCAGCATTGCCCGCTTCGACAAACAAGATCGACTGCGCCAACAGATCAACACAGGCAGGGCGCGGATCGGCCAGCCAGCAGCCGGTATCGGCGGGCGCGTGGGTCAGCGGCTGGCTGATATGGCAGCGTGGGTCGCCTTCGACAAGCCAGCAGGGTTCTTCAACACTAAATTCGATCACATTAGGGCCGGGCTGCAGCTCGATTCCCGGTACGCTGTAGGTCAGGTATTCGGCGACGACGAGCGATGCAGCCGGTTGGCCATTGACAGTGATCGCCACATGGCGGGGACGGTCGCCGGAAAGCGCGGTGAAGGTCAGCAAGCCGGAAGCTGCATCGGGTGCATCGATCACCAGCGCGGCCTGTTCGGAAAGCCAGCGGGCGGGCCGACCATCAAAGGAGATCGATTTGCCCCAGCCAGTGGAGAGATCGAGCGCATAGGTGAGATCGACGGAACGACCAGAGGTGGGAACTTCGTAAAGGGCGACAGAACCGTCGGCGGAAAGCGGCGCACCAAGCGCCGATCCGAGCCACTCATCGACAGAATCAGGATCGGACAGATAGCCGCGATGAACCAGCAAATAACTGACATCGTTCGCGGCGAGGACACCAGCGACCGACAATGGATCGGAAGCGGGAAGGATATCGGCGTCAGAATTTGTCGTCAGGTAGCTCAGCAGGGCAAGCAGGCCGGGCCGGTTGGGGATATCGCGCAGCTCGTGGCCACCCAGCATCGGGTGATGGTGGACGGTCTGGTAGAACATCGCCTCCTGACTGACCATATACACATCGCCCGGTACGTCGATCACTGCGCCGTCTTCAATATTGGCGAGCAGGCGGATGGGTTCGGGCGAAGCGGCGGGACGGATCGGCAGAGGCCATGCTATTTGATAATCGGCGATGACGAGCAGGCAGGCAGCGATGATCGACACGGTGGGAAGCCATGAATTGACACGGCGGAGGACGATCAGCAGGGCGGACATTCCCTGAGCAGCAAGCACCGCCAGCGCGATTCCGACCAGCAGATTAAAGCGCCCCGGCGTGCGTCCCAAGGAATAGAAAGGCAGTTTACTCAAGATCGCATAAGGAAGCGGGATCAACATGGATTGATCGTCGAGCGTGATCGTGATCGGGCCACTGGCATTTTTGAGAACCAGTCCCAGGCCAAGCAGGGCAGCAGTGAGGCCGACGATCAGCCAGAGGCCGCTTTCTTCGCTGCGACGAGCAACAGCCCAGATCACAAGAAAAACCGGAAGAATACCGAGATAGGCGGTCACCTCATGGGCGGCGTTGACCATCCCCTGCGCGTAGCCGGGGAGGAGTTTGAATCCCGCCCAGACAGGATTGGTCGCCAGCGGGCGAAAATAGGAAGCCCAGTCGGCAGCATTGGCGGTCGTGCCGCCGGGGAGCCAACTTTCGGGCGGCTGCGCCCCCTGTCGGAGAAAGCCAAACATGAAAGGCAGCATGACAATCAGGGCAGCAGCAGCGGCGATCAGATAGATCGACCAGACGGGTATTCGAACCTCCTCGACCGGCAGATCGGGATCGACACGCAGCCGGAACATCGCCCTATCGCTTCGACCGAACAGCCAGCAGAGAGCGACATAGATTACAGTCCAGGGGATGAGGACGTAAGGCAGGGCACTGATGTGGGCCATCGACGCGAGGGCGAGGGTAAGCCCGGCAAGGACCGCCCGCTTGATCGATGGCCGGACAAGCAGGCGGCGCAGCATGATCATATAGAGCAGCACCGGGAACAGGTCGGCGATCTCCAGGAGACCGGCCAGACCGTGCAGCACACGAAGTGGGAACTGCATGACGATCAGGCCGCCGAGAAACGCGGCGCGGCGGCCAGAAGTAAGGTCAAGGCAGAGACGGTACCCCATATAACCGGTCAGCGCGTAAGTGATCAGCCAGAGCAGATTGTAGGCGGGTACCGGGGCGGCGATCAATTCGAAGGGGAAGGCGAGCAGCGTATGGACGAGAACCGCCGTGCGGAGCCGGGTATAAAAAGCGCCAGCCGATTGGCTGGCGCTGCGAGTCTGGATCGAAACCTGCGACTACTTCTTGCCGTTGCCGTTGGCAACCATTGCAATTTCCATGCTTTCGACGGCAATGATCGTCTCGTGAACCGGGCAGTGCTCGGCCACGCGGCGGATCGCCTTTTCCCGATCGAGGTAGTCGGCTTTGGGCATGTTGATCGTGATCTTCAGGTCGGTTAGGCGGGTCGGGCTGTCCGTCTTCTCGAAATCGACATCGACCGTCAACCCCTCGACACAGATGTCGTTGTTCTGGCAGTAGTTGGTCACCATCGCGGCGACACAGGTGCTCAGAGAAGCAACGAAAATCTGGGGCGGCGTCGGGGCGCGATCCTCACCCCCCATCGCTGCAGGGACATCGGTCACCAGGGTATGGTTGCCAAGCGGTGTCTCGAACAACATATCGCCTTTGTAAGTTGTGGTAATTTTAGCCATCGGGTTCTCCTGATTCTGACTTATGAACGAACAAGATATGCTCATCCTAGATTGTGAAAAGTGTCACAATTAAAATAACGCCATTTGGTATTGTCTGGAAAGTCCAATTGTAACCGCCTGAGGGTGACATCTGTCACCGGTTTGTGATTATTTTCACAATTTATACAATCAGGATAATAGAAATCGTAGTACCGAGATTGCGCGACTCGCCCCCTAAATGAGATAATACAGGTGTGCTGCCTTACATTTACGTCCGGTAAGTAACCTCCAGATACAACATGACAGAACACGGGGACGACCATATTGCCAAAATGAATACAACCATCCTGCTGGTCGACGACGACCCTGCCATACTGGATGGGGTAACCGATCTGCTCAACATCTACGGCTACCAGGTGATCGCCGTCGAGAACGGCCACCGGGCGTTGGAGGTGATGCAGAGCACCCCGCCCAACCTGGTGATCTCGGATATCAGCATGCCAAGCATGGATGGTTACGCACTGTTCGAAGCTGTGCGGAGCAACCCGGAATGGGTGCCGATTCCGTTCATCTTCCTGACCGCGCGCGGCCAGCTCACCGACATCCGGCGCGGGCGCAGGATCGGCGCGGACGGCTACCTGACCAAGCCCTTCGACCCGGAAGAACTGTTGAGCGCCGTGCAGGGACAGATCAAGCGCACGCAGGATATCAGGGTAGCCACCTATACCGATGTCGAAGCGATGAAGCAGCGGCTGATCGCCGTGTTCAGCCATGAGCTGCGCACACCGCTCACCTACATCTATGGATATGTCAACTTGCTGCGCGACCAGTACCCCGAATTAGGTCAGGACGCCATCGACGAGATGCTGAACGGAATCCAGGCGGGGGCCGAGCGGCTCTACCGGCTGGTCGAAGACCTGATGCTGATGGTTCGCATCGACAGCGGGGTGGTCGAGGTGGAAATCGCGTTGGGACAGGTTAACCTGCCACTGGGAAAAATCATCGAGGATATCAGCTACGAATTTGGACACAAGGCCAAGCAGCGCAACGTCACACTGGCTTACCACGTTCCCGAAGAGTTGAAGCGGATGCCGGTGTCGCTTTATATCCGCGATGCGCTGAAACGGTTGATCGACAATGCGATCAAGTTCTCCAAGCAGGAGGGCGGGAGCGTTGACGTGACACTATCTCATGCCGACGGAAAACTGACTATCGCAGTATCCGATGACGGGATCGGGATCGAACCAGTGCAGCAGGATATCATATTCGAGAGCTTCCAGCAGGCGAACCGCGATACGCTGGAACAACAGGGACTCGGACTGGGCCTGACCCTTGCCCGCGCGCTGGTGCGTCTGCACAGCGGCGAGATAGCGCTCGAAAGCCAGACGGGGATTGGCAGCACATTCACCCTTATTCTCCCCACCGACCGAATGAACAGCTTGCAATAAGCACGGATATACCCCTATGCAAATCGATCCACGCGCGATGCCTAAAGTGCTCCAGCTTTATCTGGAACTTAACCAGTACCCGATTCTCCAGCGCCGGATACGGCAGTTGATGCGACAGGAACTTTTCCAGCGCGGGGTGGTCGCCCCGGAGCTTTTCGAGGCTGAGGTACGCGAAAAGGCGATCCTATCCCAGCGGCGCGAAGGGATGGACCACCCGGAGGCCGAAGAACCGCCCGACACCTGGCAGCTTCGCGTCGAGAAAATCCGCGACGACCTGACCGATTTCTACTTTGCCTACAACCTGCCCCACGACCGGTTCAAAGACCTGGTCGAGGAAGTGGTCACCGAGCGCGCGCCCGACCGTGAATTCGTCCTCTCGTTCAACCCGGAGATGGCTCCCTGGGCGCTGCTGTTTGCCCAGGCGGAAGAATACGAACGCACCCCGCCGGAAAAGCGGGCATCGGTGGAACACCACCTGCGCGAGATCATCGTGGTGCTGATCAAGGCGATGATCTCCGACCAGCTTGGCTTCGTGCGGGTGGCGCGTGAATACTTCGACGTGGAAGACCTGAAAGAGATTCGCAAACACCGCTTTGGCCGGGGAAAGATCGGCGGGAAGTCGGCAGGGATGCTGCTGGCCTACAAGGTATTGCAGAACAAGGCGGCGGAATACGGCATCGACACCAACTATATCCGCATGCCCGAATCGTGGTATATCGGCTCGGACGTCTACTACGATTTCCACGCGAACAACGAACTGTTCCAGCACATGAACCAGAAGTACAAACGTCACGAGGACATGCTGGCGGACTACCCAAAGATATACAAGGAGTACCTGAGCTGCCAGCTTCCGGATTACATCCTCTGGCATCTGGCCGACCTGCTGGAAACGCTCGGCCCGGTACCGCTGATCGTGCGGTCGTCGAGCCTGCTCGAAGACAACATCGACACGTCGTTCGCCGGGAAATACGATTCGTTCTTCCTGCCCAACCAGGGAACACTGGAGCAAAACCTTCACGATCTACAGGAAGCCGTGATCAAAGTCTACTCCAGCGTGATCCGCCCCGACGTGCTGATCTACCGCGACCGGATGGGACTGGTCGACTACGACGAACGGATGGCGGTACTGATCCAGAAAGTCGAAGGGAAACAGAACGGGCGCTACTTCTTCCCCGACTTGGCCGGGGTGGGATTCAGCTATAACCCTTACGCCTGGAGCGAGCGCATCCGGCGCGAGGACGGCCTGCTGCGGCTGGTGGTCGGGCTGGGGACGCGGGCGGTCAACCGGGTGGGCAGCGATTATCCGCGCATGGTAGCCCTCAGCCACCCCACGCTGCGCCCCGAATGGGGCAGCCAGATGCTCCGACGCTACTCGCAGCACCTGATCGACGTGATCGATCTCGAAGAGAACCAGTTCGTGACCGTCCCGATCACTGACGTGATCGACGTCCGCTTCCCTGCGCTCAACGCGCTGGTATCGGTTGACCATGATGGGTATGTCAAGCCGCTGGTCAGCCGCCCGCTCAACCTCGACCCCGCCGAGATGGTGGTCACCTTTGACAACCTGCTGGCCCAGGATCAATTCACCGGGATGCTGCGCGATTCGCTCCACATTCTCGAAGAAGCCTACGAGCACCCGGTCGACGTGGAGTTTGCCGGGGAGGTGATCGAAACCTACCCGAAACCGCTGGTGAGGCTGGCGCTGCTGCAATGCCGGGGGTTGAGCAGCCAGGCCGAAGGGGAGACTGTCGAAATCCCCGACGACCTACCGGAAGAGGATATCGTGTTCAGCGCCAACCAGCAGATTCCGCGCGGGTGCGTCGAGGGGATCGATACGATCATCTTCGTCGATCCGCGTTCCTATGCCCGCATCCCCGATCCACATACACGGATGGAAGTCGGGCGGGTGGTGGGTCGGCTCAATCATACATTAGATGAAGCGACCTTCATTCTGATGGGGCCGGGCCGCTGGGGAACGTCGAATATCCAACTGGGGGTCAAGGTGACCTACGCCGACATCTTCAACACGAAGGTGCTGATCGAGATCGCCTATGCCGCAGAAGGGTCGGTGCCGGAAGTCTCATACGGCACACACTTCTTCCAGGACCTCGTCGAGGCGAACATTTACCCGCTGCCGCTTTACCCGGACGACGAGGACGTGATTTTCGACCAGTCGTTTTTCGATTCGACGCCGAACAAACTCTCGACCATTCTGTCCGACGAATCCCGCTACGCCCACTACGTGAAGGTGATCGACATCCCGGCGGTGAGCAATGGGCGGACAATGACGATCATTATGAACAGTGAGAAACAAAAAGCGGTGGCGTTCCTGGTGGACGGATCATAAATTGACGTTTTCACCCCCGCCCCAACCCTCCCCCTCAAGGTGGAGGGTGCAGATTGCTGGCGTTGTCAGGGTCGAAAAACCCACAAATAATGAGTCAATCAACACTGGAGAGACGTACCTTATGCGAAAATCAACATTGTTATTCCTGATCCTGATTGCGGTTGCAGTCACCGCCTGCGGCGGCGGATCGAAGCAAGCTGCGCCTGCCGGTGAATTCTCGTGCAACCCATCCGGCCCCGCACCGCGCAGCTTCGACGGGCCGGAGCAGGTGATATCGCCCGGCCACGAATACACAGCGACGATCACGATGGCGAACGGCGGGGAGATCGTGCTGGAACTGTTCCCCGAAGAAGCGCCGATCACGGTCAACAACTTCGTGTTCCTGGCCTGCCAGGGCTTTTATGACGGCCTCACCTTCCACCGGGTGATCCCCGGCTTCGTCGCCCAGGCTGGCGACCCGTCCGGAACGGGGTCGGGCGGACCTGGCTATACCATCGAGCACGAAGCGGACAACGGAATCTCCTTCGACCAGCCGTACCTGATCAGCATGGCACACCGCAATATACCGAACACAACCGGCAGCCAGTTCTTCATTACTTATGCACCGGTACAACAACTCGATCCCGATTTCACCGTCTTTGGGCGGGTGATGGACGGCACCGACGTGGTCGACAGCATTCTGCCACGCAACCCAGCGGATAACCCGGACTACACCGGGGACGTGATCATGAAGATTCGGGTCGAGGAACACTAAAAACCTATCCGCAAATTCACTTCGTTCATTTCGGATAGGTACAAAAATGAGCCTGTTCAGACAATTTACGGATAGATTGTAAGAAAGCTGCGAAGGGAACAGGGCGAGTCGATGCGGCTCGCCCTTTCTGTCATCCGAATACACCAAATCCCCGATTATTGACTTCTCCCGGCAAAACACTTATCATACTTGTATCATCGACATCTTTCCCACCCTATAGCAGTAGTTTTGAACTCTATAATTCTGGAGAAGAAACCATGACATTATCCGCGCGATATGCCCGTCTTGGCTTGCTGGTAGCCCTCCTGCTGGCGCTTGTATTTGTGATCGCACCGGTGGCCCCAGTTGAGGCTGCACCGAGCAGGGCAACCGATGCCGAGCGAGACTCGCTGATGAGCATCTATAATCACCTGGGCGGCCCGGGCTGGGCAACCAGCACCAACTGGGGTGTTGGCGACCCCTGTACAAACGGCTGGACTGGCGTAACCTGCGATCCCGGTGGCAATGTGACCAATGTATTTTTAGCAAGCAACAATCTTACCGGCGACATCGACAATATCGACCTGAGCGGCCTCACCAGCCTGACACAGATCGTCCTGTTGGACAACCAGCTTACCGGCGATATCAACAAAGTCGACCTGGATGGACTCGCCAACCTGGTATGGATCGACCTGGACGACAACCAGATCGGCGGGAACCTCAACAAAGTCAACCTGAGCAAACTCCCCAGCCTGGAGACTATCTGGCTGCGAAATAACTATATCAAAGGTAATATCGGGAAACTCGACCTGAGCAGTGTCCCCAACCTGATTCGAGTTGACTTGTCTGGTAACCAGATCCGCGGCGACCTCAGCGGCTTTGCATTGGGCGACATCCCCAACCTGCAGAACCTGTATCTACAAAATAACCAAATCGACGGCACGCTTCCCACAATAACAACCGGCTGGCCTGCGCTGATCGACACGAGACTCTGCGGAGGCGACAATATCATCCGGCCCTCCGGCGTCCCGGGTGTCGATTGGTTTGTTGCGGGCACAGACGCCACCGGCTGGACGGCTGAATATGGCTGCCCGCAGCTGGCCGCCAGCGTACGCTGTGACAACGACGACCTGGAAGTCAGAATCGACCAGGGTGACGGCCCATTCAGTATCACGGGCACCGGCTCACAGCTTCCTATTCTCGGCAGTGCCCTGCGGATCGACACGCCTGCTCTCGACGGCCCCGGCACGTGGACAGGGGTAACCGTCACCGAAGAGGGGGGCGCAGAAACGATAAACTTCGGCGACTTTGAGTGTACCCGGCGCCCCGGCGGCGACAAAGGAGAAACCGTAACGGTCGAGCCGAGCGTCGAGCCAGCACCAGCCCCCGACGTACAGATCGTGCTGACCGGTTCACCTTCGCAATCAGCCGCCGCCCCCGGCGACGTGCTCACCTGGACGTTCACCGTCACCAACCAGGGCAGTGCAGCTTCCGGCCCACTGTCGTTCTCGGCCATGCTGCCCGACAGCCTGACCGGCGTGACGGTCACCACAACGCAGGGAACGGTCATCTACAGCGGGCCGCCAACTGCTTCCGTCGACCTGGGAAGCATCCCGGCGGGCGGCAGTGTGACGATCACGCTCAGCGGGGCGTGGGGCGGCGGAACGGCGCAGCGCGGCGTCCGCGCGCGGGTGATGCCCGGCCATGCGAATCAGGAGGCAGGCGAAAGCGTCTGCGTGCTGGGGATGGTCGCCGATCAAAGCCTGAATGTGTGCGTCACCAACTTCCCCTCAGCCCTGCCCTCGACAGGCGGCCAGCCGGTCGAGCCTTTGCAGTGGGGCTGGATCGCGGCGGCGGCGCTGATGATCGGCGCGGGCGCGTGGTTCGCGGTCAGGCGGAAGGCAACCGCGTAGAGTAATCGAGCGGAATTAGTATCAGGGCGAGTCGATGTGACTCGCCCTGTTTGTTTTCGAATCCGGGGAGGCGCGAACGATCTGTAAAGCCCGGGGCTGATGAACCTTAAGAATTTAACCCGGCAAAACAACCCCCTCTGTCGCTGCGCGACATCTCCCCCAAACCTGGGGGCGATCAGGGTTGGCTTTGTTTGATACGGCTATTAGTTGTTCACCGAATTATTTTCTCAAACTGCATAAGCCGCCGGGCTAAGGTGGCACTCAGCCAGATGGGAGGAATCGACCTGTGTCCCCAACCATGAATGCACCACCCCTGCTAATCTTTTCCCTTGACAACCCTCGCACGCTCACCTAAGATTATGACAGTCATACCGGTCGAACTTTCACCTTCAGGCGTATTGACAAGTCGCAGCTTATCCAGGAGAACGTTCAATGAAAACGTCCGCCCGCATTGCCTTGTTGACAGCTTCCCTCACCGTGACACTACTGGCTGCGCCAGCGATACCCGTTCAGGCTGCACCAAGCGGCGCATCGGCGGCTGAGACGGCCTCGCTAATGACCATCTACGATAATATGGACGGCGCAAACTGGGCTGATAATACCAACTGGGACAACGGCGGCGATCCATGTGCCGCCGGGGTAATGTGGTACGGTGTGGGCTGCGATGGGGCAGGGAATATAGCAGGTCTCGATCTGAGCTACAACGATCTCGACGGCGATATCGGCGACATCGACCTGAGCGGCCTGACCAACCTGCAGGATTTATTCCTTGAGGGGAATTCCATCACCGGCGATATTGCCGATCTTGACCTCAGCGGCCTCATAGACCTGGACTACCTCATCTTATCCGACAACCTGATCAGCGGCGATATCGGCGGCCTGGACCTGACCGGTCTTGGCAACCTGCAGTTTCTTGTCCTGGAAAGCAACCAGATCAGCGGCGATATCGGCGGCCTCGACCTGACCGGTCTTGGCAGCCTGCTAATTCTCTATCTGGGTGACAACCAGATCGGCGGGAATATCGGCGGCCTCGATCTCACCGGCGCCGGAAGCCTTCTGGAACTTGATCTGTGGGACAACCAGATCGGCGGGGACATTGGCAACCTTGATCTAAGCCCATCCCCGTTTCTCTACTATGTCGATCTGGATAGCAACCAGATTGGCGGGAACATTGGCGGCCTCGACCTGAGTGGTAACTCAAACCTGGAAGAACTCTACCTGGGCGACAATCAGATCGGCGGGGACATTGGCAATCTAGACCTGACCGGTGCCGCAAGTTTACTGGGGCTTGACCTGTGGGATAACCAGATCGGTGGGCTTATCGACAACCTCGACCTGAGCGGCGCTCCCAACCTGGAATACTTCGACGTTTATAGCAACCAGATCGGCGGGGATATCGGCAACCTGACGCTGACCGGCACGCCTATCTATTACCTTGACCTGGGCGACAATCAGATCGGCGGGGATATCAGCAACCTCGATCTGAGCAGCGTGCCCGACCTAGAAGAACTCTACCTGGACGACAACCAGATGACCGGAGACCCGTCCGCCTCAGATTTTCCAACACTCAGCTGGTTGTACGTTCTTTTCATAGCGGATAACCAACTCAATGGCACAGTCCCCGACCTGACAGGTACAGATATCGATTGGGGAGCGGTAGCCCTGTGTGGAACCGGCAATATTGTTGCCCCTTCCGGAAACGCAGGCATCGATACCTATGCTGAAACCTATGACATCACATCCTGGACGGCAGCCAGCGGCTGCCCCGCAACGCTGATCGCCAGCGTCCGCTGTGATGTCGATGACCTGGAGATCAGGATTCTGGAGGGCGACGGCCCCTTCGACGTCACCGGCACCGGCACACAACTTCCTATTCTGGGCACCGGACTGATGATCAACGACCCCGCGCTTGATGGCCCCGGCGAATGGACAGGGGTGACGATCAGCGAAACGGGCGGAGACCTGGAAACTATCGCTTTTGGCGATTTCGACTGTGAGCGCAACAACGCGAGTACAGGCAGCAGTGCAGCACCCGTTGTGACGGTTGAGCCAAGCGTAAGGGGCGACAGAGGTCGAGGCGGTGCGCAGATTATATTGAATGGAGCGCTATCGCAGACGGCAGCAGCCCCCGGTGACATCCTCACCTGGACGTTTACCGTCGAAAACCGGGGAACCGCACCCTCCGATCCGCTGTCGTTCTCGGCTATCCTGCCCGATCAATTAGCCGATGTAACGGTCGAGACGACACAGGGGGCGGTCGTCACCAGCGGGCCGCCGACCACCATCGTCGACCTGGACAGCATCCCACCGGGCGGCATCGTCACAATCACGATCAATGGGACATGGGCCGGGGAGGCACCCCGGCAGGGCGGCGAGGCGCGGCAGGGCGTCCGTGCACGGGTGATGCCCGGTGCCGCGAATCAAGAGGTGGGTGAGGAAGTCTGCGTGACCGGCATGGTCGCCGATCAGAGCCTAGACGTGTGCCTGACCAACTTCCCGGCGGCACTGCCCGCTACGGGCGGTGAACCAGTCGAACTGCTGCGCTGGTTCGTGATCGCCATACTGGCGGCTGCACTGACCATCGGCGCGGGTGCGTGGTTCATGGTCCGGCAGAAACCCGCCGCATAGGATAATCGCAGTTTTTCAGGGCGAGCCGAACCGGCTTGCCCTTTTTATATTATGGTTATGTTCTCAGTACGTGAGTTCATATCTGAACATATACAGATTCTGTTACCATCCAGTTATTGACATTCAAAGTAAACTTGTTTATGATCGCGATCATGAATAATCCTTAATCTTTGCCCCCGGGGGCAATCACCTGGAGAACGTTCGATGACAACGTCCGCAAAGCATGCTCGTATTGCTCTAGTTGCCTTTTCCCTCTTAGCAGCCTCTATCTTTATACCGGCAAACCCCGTTCAAGCTGCGCCAATCAGCGCCTCAGCAGCCGAAACCGCTTCATTGATGACTATATACAACAGTCTGGATGGTCCCAACTGGACAGACAATGACAACTGGAACAACGGCGGCGATCCGTGTGCCGCTGCGACCCCATGGTATGGTGTTATCTGCGATGCCCCCGGTGGGAACGTGGTATGGGTCAGCCTGAGCAGCAACGGACTCGACGGCGATATCGCCGGTGTCGACCTGAGTGGTCTGGTCAACGCCTGGAGCGTGGATTTTGAAGACAACGATATCTACGGCAATATCGGTGACCTCGACCTGACCGGCCTCGCCAACCTGGAAGACCTCCGGCTGGAAGGCAACCAGTTCAGCGGTGACATCGGCGGCTTAGATTTGAGTGGTGTTCCCAACCTTGGCTTCCTGTTTCTATCATTCAACCAGATTACCGGAGACCTGGCTCTATTAGACCTTTCCAGTAATTCCAATCTGGCTGTCTTCTGGATAACCGACAACCTGCTCGATGGCGAAGTCGCCGATATGACCGGCACCAGTATACACGATGAGGCTTCGAGCCTCTGCGGCGGCGACAATATCATCCGGCCCTCCGGTGATGCAGCAGTCGACACTTATGCAGAGAACTTCGACAACTCCGGCTGGTCGGCGACCTATGGCTGTCCGCAGCTGGCTACCAGCGTAAGCTGCAATGCAGACAACCTCGAAGTGACGATTGACCAGGGCGATGGCCCCTTTAATGTCAATGGCACCGGTACGGGTCTGCCGATGCTCGGCATCGGTTTGAGGATCGGCGAACCCGATCTGGCCGGTCCCGGCACATGGACCGGGGTCGCCATCAGCGAGACGGCAGGCGACACCGAAACGATAGACTTCGGCAACTTCACCTGTGGGACGCCCAGCGGTGGATCGAAGAAAGGCAGCAACAGCAGTAAAAAAGCAGAGGAAGAAGTAACGGTCGAAGCAAGCGTCAGCGCGCCCGCCAGCGCACAGATCGTATTGAGCGGGTCAGTCTCACAAACGACAATGGCCCCCGGTGACATCCTCACCTGGACGTTCACGGTCGAGAACCGGGGAGATGCGACATCCGACCCGCTGTCATTTTCCGCCACGATCCCCGATGGCCTGACCGGGGTGACGGTCACGACGACACAGGGAGCAGTAATCACGGCAGGGCCACCGACGACAACCGTCGACCTGGATAGAATCCCACCGGGCGGCATGGTGACGATCACGATCAGCGGGACGTGGAGCGGCGGAACGGCACAGCACGGCGTCCGCGTACGGGTGATGCCGGGCCATGCGAATCAGGAAGCAGGCGATGAAGTCTGTGTGCTGGGGATGGTCGCTGATCAAAGCCTGAATATCTGCGTGACCAACTTCCCCTCGACCCTGCCTTCGACGGGCGGGCAGCCGGTCGAGCCGGTGCCGTGGGGTTGGATCGCGGCAGCGGGGACGCTGCTTATCGGCGCAGGGGCATGGTTCGGAATCCGGCAGAGGGCGTCGGCGTAAGATTTACACAGGCCGAATTTTACCGGGGCGAGTCAATGCGACTCGCCCTGTTTGTTGACAGCCGCAGCCGGATCGATTATCATCCTCGCGGATGTTTAACTCAATCAACAATACCGCCGCTGCATAGTCGGGGAAACGGCCCCGGCACCCTCTAAATAAGTTCTTCACGGTTCCCGCTCTACCACCGGGGCGCTAACCGTACTCATTGATATTCCCATTTACCCAGTTTCATATTTTTCCAATGCGATAGTTTGCTGTCGCTATATACCAACAGGAGAGAAAAACCAATGTTTACAAACGGTAACACGTTTCGACGCTCACTTTCCGATTCACTGGTCATGAAATCGATCAGCACCGAAGAAGAAGTCGAACAGTTGGAAGCATTCAACATATCGATTCATGGCGAGGAGGTCAAAAACCTGACCCGCCATTTGATCAACCATCACCCGCGCACAAACCCCGATCAATGGCTGATGATCATTGACGAACAGACGGATCAGATCGTCTCGTCACTGTGCCTGATCCCCTGGACATGGCGCTATGAGGAGGTCGAACTGCGGGCGGGCGAAATGGGGATCGTCGGGACGCTGCCGGAGTACCGGGGGCACGGACTGATCCGCCAGCTTGACCGGCGCTTCAAGGAACTACTCGACGAGGGCGGCTTCGACGTGAGCCACATTCAGGGCATCCGGTACTTCTACCGGTTGTTCGGCTACGAATATGCAATGCCGCTTCAGGTATGGAATTCGCTCGAACTGCGTGACATTCCCGACGGCGACGACGCGATATCGTTCCGCCCGGCGACCGTAGATGACATCCCGATGCTGTCGAAGCTGTACGACGAAGCGGGACAAACGCTCGGCGTGTCGGCGGTGCGAGACGAGGAATCATGGCGCTACCTGTTCGAATACGGGCCGAGCACCGAATGCGGTCGAGAATTCTATCTGGCGCTGAATACCAGCGGAGAGGTCAGCGGCTACTGGGGGATCGAACCACACGGGTTCGGCGAGGGATTGAACGTCAGCGAGACATCGTTGATGGACTATCAGACCGCGCGGGCGTCGATCAGGAAGTTCAAGGCACTGGCGATTGAACGCCAGAAACCATACGTCCGGCTCAACCTGCCCGATAGCATCCTGATCGAAACAGCCCGGTCGATGGGACTGAAAGACGACGGTATCTACCCGTGGCAAATCCTGATCCCCGACACGGTGCGGTTCCTGAAAACGATCGCGCCCGTCCTCGAACGGCGCATCGCAGAGAGTCCTTACATGGGAATCAGCGAAATGGTGATCATCAACCAGTACCGGAACGCGGCAAAGCTGCAAATCGAGGCGGGGAAAATCACCGCCATCGAGCGGCAGCCGGGGATGATCGGACACGAGATCAGCATTCCGCCGAACGTATTCGCACCGCTGGTACTGGGATATCTCAGCGTGGATACGCTTATCGAACGCTACCCCGATTTCAGTGTCGATGGGGCAAACAGCGGGTTGATCAGGACGATGTTCCCGGAGATGGAATCGTTCATCTATGAGCAGTACTAAACACTCGCAGAAACAAAAAATGGGCGACCTACGTGGTCGCCCATTATCGTTATCATCAGTATGGACGCTGGTCTACGATTGATCTTTAATCTTTTCGATGGCGGCTTCTAAAGTAGGATAGAGATCGAACAACTCGTGGAAACCGGCCAGCGACAGAACCTCAAGTACGCGGGTGCTGGCGGCGGCAATCACAAGCTTCTGCTCGTTTTTACGAAGTGCCTTCCCCTTCACCAGTAGCATCGCCATGCCTGCCGACGAAATGAAGCCAACCTTCGCCAGGTCAACGATCACGTCGTCTTTGCTGCCTTTGGCGGCTCTGGTGAAATCGTTCTGAACCATATGGGTGCCCATCGAATCGAGATCGCCTTCGATATGAACGAGGGTCAACCCTTTGGAGTGTTCTTCGATTTTAACTATCGTTGGATCGTATGTGGGCACGTTTCCTAGCCTATGCTATCACTCGACGCTGTTCAATTTTCTGGCATGGCGTTAAGGATACCCCAGCCCAGATTTCAGCGCCAGTCTGCAAGAAAGCAAATCCGAGTTAATTCTATACCCATGGTAACTACCCAGACTATCAGGTTAGCCCTCATCCCCCGTCCCCTTCTCCCTCAGGTAGAAGGGGAGCATCTGACCTTCCCCTGGTTTCTCAAGTCCCTCGCCCCGAAGGAGAGGGATTAAGTGAGGGCCATATTCGACAATGCTTAATCCATGAATCAATCACAGTCCGCCGGGCAGGTATCGTTGAACAACTCCGGATCGGTGCAAAAGCCATCGCCGCACCATCCACAGTCGTACGGGCAGAAATCTCCACTGTCGACAGATTCGCTCTCTTCGCAGACACCGTCGCCGCACGGCCCAGGGTTGACCGGCGGATTGCAGTCGGCGGGGCACAAATCGTAGCTCTCGCCGGGACTGCACCGGTCATCACCACAGGTCGTGGTTTCGCCCGGCTCCACCTCGCCGATGACCAGCGTGCGCGTGTTAGGATCGAGCGAATCGCTACCATATGTATTGTATCCATCGAATATCTCTCCGTTGAAGATGTACTCGATCTCAAAGGTATGAGAACCTTCTTCAAGACCGTCGATGGCAAAGTCCCAGTAGACCAGCGCATACTCGCCTGAAATGCCGAAACAGCCAAGCTCGGCGATATCGGCGACCGATACACCGGGATGACGCACCGGTTCAATGGAGTCCTGAACCTTCCCGTCGATTGAAAGCACCAGATTGATCTGGTCGGCGTTCTGCTCGGCGATGTCGACCGTTGCGGCAATCCAGGGGGTGCGAACGACGAACGGGTCGCCAGGAGCGATTGCCGGGAGCAAACAGGGTTCGGTAATCCAGACAATGATTGCTTCAGTGTCGGGTTTTTCGGAAGGCTGAGCTTCGACGACGGCGGCTGTCTCGACCAGTGGGAAGGTCATATCCTGAGTGATGGCGAGATCGCGCACCTCGAATACCTGTCCGGGACAGGTGATCACCTGGAGATCATAGGTATTGGGTGGAAGGACGATCTCATGGACGCTCCCCGGCGCGATGGGGACACTGCCTTCAAGCCGGTTGACTCCCCAATTTGGAGCAGTGACATAAGACAGATAGACCTGGCACACATCGTCGGGGAGTTGGTTGAGAATTTCCAGGGTCACCCCCGCTTCGGACAGCGCCGCCTCTTCGTCGACCGGTGTGGCGGTGGGCGCGGGGGTCGGTGTGGGCGGCCCGGCGACGGCCCCGATATTGCAGGCGAGCACCAAGATCAGCAGCGCGGCAGATGCAGTGAGCAGTATAGACCGGCGATGTTTAGCGTTGGGTGAGAACATTTCTAATCCTCCGGTTCGTAGCGGGTAGTATCACAGAACTGCGGGGGGCAGATCGCGTATCCTCCGGCCATTTCTTCGACCGTCCATGGCTTTCTCCCTATGATCATGCCAGAGACTATGCGCGGGTTCAGAACGAAAAGCAGACTCGCGCCCGGCAGCGGCGAGACTGCGCCGGGGATAGGTAGTTGAGACTGGTCAATTCTTATTGTATCACAGGGCAGCCCGACGTATGGCTATTCCTGCGCAGGCGATTTATCTTCTTCTGGCTCGTCCTCGTCAGGGCATGGAGTGGGCGGCTGTTTGCCCAGCGTATCGTAGACGTACAACTCGCGGATCAGGGTGATCAGGATCGCCAGCAGGGGCACGGCGAGCAAAAATCCGACCGGCCCGATCAACGCGGCGAGCGTCAACTGGAAGATGACCAACCCGGCAACCGGAATGTCGAGTTCGGTGCGCATGATGGCCGGGGTAACGACCCGGTCTTGAAGCGTACCGACCGCCGCGTAGAGGACAACGGCGGCGATCAGTTTGGTCCAGCCCAGTGGCGCAGCGACGATGATCACCGGGATGACCGCCAGCGTGTTGCCGATGGTGGGGATAATCGTCGCTATACCGGCGATGACGCTCAAGGCCAGCGCGTTCGGCAGCTGGACAATCGCGCCGAGCACCAGCGTATACAGCGCCGAGGTCACACCAACCGAGAGAAAAATCGCCCCTGACCAGGTAGTGACATTCTTGCGCACCATGCAGATAATCTCGCGGGCACGCTTTTCGTAGCGGGAGGGGATCACGGCGACCAGCGCATCGTAGTAAATCTCCGGCTCCAGCATGATCAGGATGGTAAGGAACAGGTAAAGCACCACCTGCCCGATCAACGTACCGATCCAGGCCCCGATATTGGTGATGATCGGCAAGGCCTGCTCGACAGCCGCAGCGACGCTCGTGCCGGTTGCTTCACCGAGGATGAAAGCGGGAAGCTCCTGAGAAGTGGGCGGCAGGATCGTCTGCAAGATCGGCAGGCTGTTGCGGAAGGTCGAATAACCGGCGAGAAGCTCGGCGATCAGATCGGGAAGCTGCAAGGAAAGCTCGAATAGATTGACAAACTCCTCAATGACCGGAGGCACGACGATGATCAGGATCAGGGCAATGGCCACGAGGCCAAGCAAAAAAGTCAGGCCGACGGCGGCAAAGCGCGGTATCTTGCGCCGCATGAAGAACTGGACGGGAATCTCCAACGTCTCGGCAGTGATCCAGGCGGTGGCGACGATGATCAGCACGGTGGTAATCTTGTTGACGACGAACACGAACAAAGCGATCACGCCGACGACAAATGCGGCGATAAGAACACGTCTGGCAAAATCACGGTTGTTCATAAGCAGGCTCCCCCTGTGTCGCTGTTGATTATCGCTTTTTGGCGCAGCAGGGTCAAGGAGGATGCAGAGTAGTTTTTCAAGCTCTCTACGATTCCCGGGGCTAAAGCCGCCGGGCTAAAATTGGTGATCGACCTTTCAGCACAGCGCGATGAAAAAGACCTTTCAACTCCGGGTGATGACATGATAAAATCAAAGAACCGTTTTGATCGCAGCATTCCCAACCAGTGAGAGGAAACAACAGGACATGTCCAGAATTCAATTCCCCGACGGCTTCCTGTGGGGCACGGCGACCGCCGCCTATCAGATCGAAGGGGCGTGGGACATCGACGGGAAGGGCGAGAACATCTGGGATCGCTTTTCGCATTCGCCGTATCGCGTGGCGAACAGTGACACGGGCGACGTCGCCTGCGATCACTACCACCGGATGCCGGAGGATGTCGCCTTGATGAAGGCGCTCGGCCTGAACACCTACCGCTTCTCGATCTCATGGGCGCGGGTGCTGCCGGAGGGGATCGGGCGGGTCAACGAGAAGGGCCTCGACTTCTACGACCGGCTGGTCGACGCGCTGCTCGACGCCGGGATCAAGCCGAACGCGACCCTGTATCACTGGGACTACCCGCAGGCGCTCCAGGACAAAGGGGGTTGGCCCAACCGGGACAGCGTCGACTGGTACACTGAGTATGCCAGCCTGATGTTCGAACGGCTGGGCGACCGGGTCGACTACTGGGCGACGCACAACGAACCACATGCCATCATCCACATGGGGTACGCCGACGGCACTTTCGCCCCCGGCTATGGCAGCTATTCACAGGCGTATCAGGGCGCGCATCACCTTAACATGGCACACGGCAAAGCGGTGAAGCTATTCCGCGAAGGCGGCTACAAGGGCGAGATCGGGATCGTGATCTACTTTGGCAACTATCTCCCCGCCACAGACAGTGAAGCCGACCGGGATGCCGCGCAGCGGGCCGCCGATCACTGGTACGGGGTGTTCTCCGATCCGATCTTCAGGGGCGAGTATCCTGCCGCGCTGATGGAATGGATCGGGCAGCAGGGACCGAAGATCGAAGCGGGCGATATGGCGATCATCAGGCAGCCGCTCGATTTCATCGGGGTGAATCACTACTTCACCCAGGCGGTAGCCCACGATCCGCGCGGTGGGATGCTGAAATACGCGATGAACATGTTCTCCGCGCCGAACACTGGCCGCACCGCGATGGGCTGGGGGATCAATCCGCCGGGGATCAAACAGATGCTGCTGCGGATCAACGAGCGATACGATCTGCCGAAGGTGATTATCACCGAGAACGGCACGGCGATGAACGACGCGCCGGACGCTACCGGCTTCGTCGACGACCGGATGCGGATCTCCTACCTGCGTGAACACATACGGGCCGTCCACGAGGCGATGGAGGCCGGGGTCGATATCCGGGGCTACTATGTGTGGAGCCTGCTGGACAACTTCGAGTGGGCGCACGGGTACGGGCCGCGATTCGGGTTGGTGCGGGTGGATTATGACACGCTAAAGCGGACGCCGAAGGCCAGCTATGAGTGGTATAAAGAGGTGATCGAGCGGAACGGGGTGGAGTATTAGTAAGGCAGCATATAACGACGTTTTCACCCCCTCCCCTTGCCCTCCCCCTTCCAGGTGGAGGGAGCGGAGTCGTATGTGGATGACGTTGGTGGGCAAATCGAGGCGATCACCGGCAGACAGCGTCAGTGACTCACCTCTCCCGTTCTAAATTCTCAGTTATCTATTTCATCGCTCAATTGATAGACAATTTCACCCGAGTCGATGTTCCACACAAATATACCAGTATCGCGTGAAGACGTTGCCAGAAGTAAGCTGTCCGGCGACCATACCAGATCAGAGAATGCTCCGGCTTCAGATAGTTCGTATATAAGTTCACCTGATATTGCATCCAGTATCAAAACGGTCCCATTTGATAGGGTTACAGCGATTTTGGTTTCATCGGGCGACCATGACAGGTTTGTCATATAAATCCAGGTCATATCCACGTATGTTAAAGGTAGAGTTCGTAGTTGTGTCCCAGTTTCAATATCCCAGATGATAACTTCTTTACCCCCGGTAGCCAGGAGTGTCCCGGTAGGAGACCATGCAGCCTCATCATAGGCGATTTCATGAACCAATTCATAACTACTGGTGTCAGACTCTGGGTAGTAAACCGTCAACATATTGCCATATCCGGCAGCGACTACTGGAACGTTTTCCATTTCCCAACTGACCAAAACGTAGTTTCGTGTGCGACGATCATTCATGATATACGAGTCCAGGACGTATACAGGTTTGCCAGTATCTGCTTCCCAGATAATTGCGAAATTGGTTGTTCTATCGAACACATCGCCAACTATATACTTCGAGTCAGGGCTAAACCACGCCTGTGTTATGGTCAGCTTTTCAGAAGCTCTCCAGCTAAACAGTGGTTCCAAATCTTGAGCATCCCAAATAGTCAGTGTGTTATCGAAATGGCAGGTTATTATCCTTTCATCATCAGCACTATATGTAATACTGCTTACATAAAGATCAAAAGGCTGGCGACGTATTTCTTCGAAGTTTTCAGTATCGAATAGTGTCAAACCATCATCGATGCTAACCAGAAAGGTGTTCCCGTCAGGCGAAAAACTTATCGCATGATATTGCGATTGAAGTGATTGAATCGTAGCCACATATCCGGTTTCGTGAGGTTCCTGTGTCGCTACATCCTGCCTGGTAAGCGACTTGCTATAGCAGCCAGCAAGGCCTATTCCAACAATGATGACAAGCATCAACCTAGCCAGGTTTCTTGTTGACATTGAGCTACACGTCCTCATCTAGCCAGGCGAGGATCGGGCCTTCGAATGCCCCGGATCGCTGGTTTAAGTGACGGATAAACAATTAGTGCCGAACAGGTAATTCATTCGATTGGATCGCGTTCTTTTTGGCTACCCAAATGCTCTCCTAATAATGGTAGCGGGCCTGTAGAAAGTCGATGCGATCTTCCCCCACCAGATAGACGATTCGATGCTCCTGGTTGAGACGACGTGACCACACGCCCGGCGCGAGGTATTTGAGCGGCTCAGGCTTGCCGATGCCGCTGAACGGGTCTCGAAGAATATCTTCGATCAGCTTGAAGGCACGCAGGGCCAGCTTACGGTCGGTTTCCACCCAATAGCGCAAATCTTCGATGAACTCTGGATGGAATACGGCCTCATGCTTCTTGCTCATCCAGCCCGACCCGTTCCTTCAGTTCATCAAGAGAGAGCGGCGCCTCATCGTGCTGAAGAGCACGATTCAAGGCGGTCAGCAAGCGTTGGGCATTGGCCGGTGAGCGCAGCAGGTAGGCCGTCTCAAGCAGGCTGGAAAGCTCATCGGCGGAGATCAGGGCCGCAGCAGCTTTATCACGACGCTGGATGATGATAATCTCGCGGTCGTCGGTGGCCTGATCGAGCAGCGCGGCCAGATTTGCGCGAGCCTGGGTATAGGTGACATCAACAGGCATAACCATTCTCCAAACATAACAAAACATGTACAGATATACTGTACATGTTTTTAAGTCTGCCGTCAACTACAAAATAAGAGGCGGGAGTGGATGGATTAAGCTACACGTCCTCATCCAGCCAGGCGAGGATCGGGCCTTCGAATGCCCCGGCGACCCGCTCAAGGACTGCATTCGCCTCGTCCTGGTTTAGATAGCTCAGGGCATCGTCGTCAAGGCCGATGCTCGACAGATCAAAGCTCTCGTACTGACCTTCACCGACGGTGCGCGTTATGTCTATCCCGAATCGCTTACCGAACTTGACCCGGCCCATGTAAATCGATGCTTCGCGCCCGTGGGCGTTCGTGCGAACGAGGATCATGTCCTCTTTCCACTTCGGGCTGTCTTCTCCGTACCCAACACGGAAACCAATCGCACGCAGCCGGGGATAGAGGATTCGATTGATCGCCTGGGTCAGCCTGACCCGGCCTTTACGAAGCTCGATTTCCTTGAGTTTGTGATAGCCTTCAAGCCGGTGGGTGTACTCAGGATCGAGGGCGGCGGCTTCGACGAGCTTCTGAATGGCTTCATCGTATCGCTTCTGCCAGAAGATATCCTCGGCCTCCCGCGCCAGCTCAAAGGCCCGCCGCTTTGCCGGGTCTTTGAGCTTCTCTTTCATGTGATCCTGTACCTGCAACCTGACTGTTAAATACTCCTCGAACGGATAAACCGGCTGATCGAGTTCGCCCTCTGCCTGGATTCGCATCTCAATATGCAGTCTCATTCCCTCGTCAAGAACATCGTGGGGAATCGTAATCTCGCCCTGCATCTGCCGGACAAGCTGCAGCTTCTCCTCCAGATCACGAAGCTGCTCTTCGAACGTCTGCTCAATTTCAGGATTACGATCTGGATCATCCGTGCCCATGCTGCCTCCAGGATCGATGCTGCCCCGACCCACAAGCTAAAAAGTGAAACGGGAGTGGAAGGCAGTTGAATATTCCTCTGCCCTCACCCCTAAATTCCCCTCGTGTGAATTGGCAAAAGCCAATTCACCGACTTAATGCCCCGATTTTTCCCGGCATCAGCGGGTGACGAACTCAATTGTCCCCTCGCCGACCGATTCGACCGTTACCGGGACGGCATCTTCGCCTGCGCCTTCCTCGTAGCTGAGGGGCAGCGTCACCCGGTCGGCGGCAGCATCGGGTAAATCGAACCGGACGGGCAGATCGGCGGGCAGCGCGATCAGCGCCGCGCCTTCGCCACCATAAACGGTCAGCGAAGCGACATCAAGCCCGGAGAGATCGATCTCCGCCGCCCCCTCCCCCAGGGTGATCGTCAGGTTGAGGGCCACCGCCGGATCGAAGTTGATCACCCAGCGGTACAGGTCACGGTTGACGCCAATCGGCATGACAATATCGGGCGAATCGTTGTCGAGCATGGCAATCGTCACCGAGCGGTCGGACCCCTCCTGCACGTCGTAGATGAAATCCTCGAGATAGTAGACATTGGCCTCGACAATATTGACACCTTCCGGCAGCGCCCCGACCATTGTATCGAAACGCCCCAGGCCAAGCTCGACATAGGCCGTCTCGATCCCGACCGCCGGTTGATAAAATCGCGCCGACTGGATCGACAGGGCAAGATCGCTGCCCGGCGGTTGGAAATCATTGAAAAAAGTCTCGACGCTTTCGGGGAGCGTGTTCAACTGTACGCCAAACACCTCCGTGCCGCTCGCATCGACCCAGCCTTTTTGCGGGCCGGTGACGGTCAGCAAATACAGCACACAAACAGTCAGCAGGCCGAACACCCCGCCGAGAATCCACGAGATGCGGCCAAGCACCAGATCAATGATGATCGCGGCAGCGATCAGCGGCCACAGACTCAACAGCGTGATCAGGCGCATGGGGGGAATCAGGCCAATCGCCCCGGCGATATAGACTGCCGAAAGTCCGCCGGTGAGGATCAGCCAGAAGGGGGAGCGATAGCCGCGCTTCTTCCGCACGACCCGTTTGACAGCCTGCTGCAAGGGCTGCGCCTGCTGTTCAGCGGCGAACTGGTCAGTGGTAAGGATCTCGTAGACCAGTTCAAGCGATTCTCCCAGACGGATCACGTCGCCGTGCTTCAGCGGGCGGGGCATCGGAACTGGCTGGCCGTTGACAAAGGTGGCCGGTGGGCTGTTCAGATCGGAGATGAAGTACCCGGCTTCGGCATAGGTCAGACGAGCATGGTGACGCGCTACCTGCGGATCGTCGAGGACAATCTCGGCGGCGAGATCGCGGCCCAGCGTGATCGCGCTGCTGGATAGGACGAACTGGCGTTGTATTTTCGGACCTTCGCGTTCTACGAGGCGATAAACGAGGTCTGTTTGCATGACGTGCTCCTCAGAGGCTGATCGACATGATTACGGGCCGCACTGAACCGGGTAGCCAAGCGCTTTCCAATCATTGATACCGCCCATGTCGCTGACGTTGGTATAGCCGTTCTCGACGAGATAGGCCGCTGCCTCGGCGCTACGATTCCCCGACCGACAGTAGGTGACAATCTCGGCACCTTTGTCAGGGAGAATCTCCGACGCCCTGAGGGTAATCGATTCGAGCGGGAGCAGGGTTGCACCCTCGATGTGGCAGTCGTCGATCCACTCCTGCGGGGTGCGCACGTCGAGCAGGATCAGACCCTCGTCATAGGCCGCTGGGAGGCGCGTTTTGATTTCAAGCGGCGTCACTTTTTCGGCAGTGGCCGGGGCCGACGAACAGCCTATCAGAAGGACAATAACAACGATCAACAGGGCAATAATAATCCGATCTTTTTTAATCACCATACCGCAGGGGTTCCTTTCAACACAGGGTTGTCGTTTTCCCAAGTATAGACGAGACGAAAAGCCCGTCAAAATATGGTCATGATTTCTGAGGCAGAAAACCGTCGACCACCACCCAGATCAGCAGAGAGGCGATGATCAGCGGCGGGACAAACCGAAAATCGTATAGATCGAACAGCTCTTCAACGTTCCATTGGTAATACATGGCCGGGATAATCCAGATCAATGCGCCAACGACAAATGCCCCGGCCTGCCACCAGCGCTGTTGGATCGCCCTGACGACGCCAACCGCAACTAAGATCGCGACCGTCGAGAGATACCAGCGGTTATCATCGAGCGAGCGTGTCATATCGTAGATCAAAGCAGTCAGGCCGACCAGGATCGCCAGCACAGGCCAGAAACGCCGCAGCAGGCTCAGGGCGGGGCTTTCAGCGGATCGCGCCGCAGGCTTTATTTCAGCCGTCTCCAGACGCCCTGCCCCGGATTCGCGCTGGCGCTTGAGCCGCTTCTCGATTCGATCCGCCGAAACGGGGACGGTCGGCGCGGCGCGGCCTTTGACACCGGGAGCCGGGCCGCCGCCCTGCTGAGTGAGGGTCGGCCCCATGCCGAGCACCGCACGGGCAGCGTAGGATACCCGGCGGCTGTCGTCTTCGGAGAGGTGAAGCAGGGCTTCACGAGCAAGCTCGGCCAGGGCGGGATCGCTGCCCCGGAGGATGCTCGCCAGTTCCCTGATCACCCCTTCACGCACACCCGTCAGCGGGCTTTCGATGGCGACGCTGATTTCGGGCGGCAGATGGCGGATCGGTTCATCGGCCCAGAAGACGAAATCGCCGCCGCCCGATCCGAGCAGGTGACCGTAGTGGGGGGTCTGGCGGCTGTGGGTGTTCGATCCGACCTCGCGCTGGAGGTAGAGGCCAAGCTCGTTGGCGGTGAGCATTCCCCCGCGCTTATTAAGACGGTCGAGGAGGAGGCCGGTAAACATCGAGTGGCCTTCCGGGCCATAGAGATCGAGCACCACCTGATCGGCCTGCCCGGCGGCGATGGCCTGCACCGCGCGCCTGCTGACGAGATCGGCAACCAGCCGCCTGCCCATCGACACCGACCGGGTGAAGGCCAGCCCGCTGAAACAGGCGTCGAGCAGAAAGAGGATGTGCTTGGCCGGGATGAACTTGCTGCGGTCGACGAGATCGTCCATCTCGATGGCCCGGTGATACTGGCCCGGCCTGACGCCGTAGGGCATCAGAAAGCCGACCGGCGACCCGGTGGTGGTCTGGCGGGTGAAGCCGTGACCGGCAAAATAGATCACCAGCCTATCGTCGGGGGACGTGGCACAGAAAGCGCTGTCGATGTGGCCGAGGATCGCCTCACGGGTGGCGGCCTCGTTGCAGAGGGTGGTCACCTCGAAGCCATCGTCGCGCAGCCAACTGGCGACCGCTTCCGCGCCGCGAACGGCGGTTTTCAGCGGCGGCAGAGCATCGTACTGATCGATGCCGATCACCAGTGCGTACGACTGGCCGTAGCGGTCGTGATAGGTCGTCTCCTCCATAGCGCTGCTCCTTCAAGTCGACCGTCCCTGAGTTGGGTCTGATCCCTATTATAGTGCATCAGGTGGAAGATAAAAGTTTAGAAAAGAAGATAAAAGCGGAAAGATGAAAGATAAAAGTGGGGATGAGTCAGCGATGTTGACTCTCATGGTGAGGATGGTCGATAATGGGATGGGTATCAATCACATCACATTCAAGGATTTCATATGTCGTCCACACAAAAGACAGTATTCATTAGCTATCGACGCAGTGTTGCATCATACATCGCTAGAGCAGTATTTCTATATTTGCGTTCGAAAGACTTTGACGTATTTATGGATGTAGAAAGTATCGGAGCTGGAGAGTTCGAATCAATTATCCTCAACCAGATTGAAGCCCGCGCCCATTTCCTACCTATTCTTACACCAGGTACGCTAGAACGATGCAATGAACCAGGTGACTGGCTGCGCCGGGAAATCGAGCACGCAACCAACATACAACGAAATATTGTTCCAATACTGGTGAATAACTTCCGATTCGAAGACGTGCGGAACCATTTGACTGGTGAACTGGGAAAACTACCAGGATATCAAGGGGTAATGCTTTATCATGATTATTTTGATGCGGGGATGGAACGGTTGTGTGATCGCTTCCTATCAAAACAGATAAGTGTTGAAATTGAGTCTCCCCCACCTGAGCAAAGTCAGGAAGTCAACCGTATGATCGATGTAGCAGATGAAAAACCTTATCCGACAGAAATAGAGCTTGATTCTGAAGCTCATTTCTTTCGAGGTTTGGCAAAGCATAACGCAGGCGACCTTGAAGCAGCCTTTTCGGAGTACAGTAAAGCGATCCATCTCGATCCACAAGAAGAGGCTGCGTTCTATAATCGAGGATTGATATGCTGGAAGCAAGGGGATTTAGAAGGAGAAATCGCTGATTATTCAAAAGTTATTGATATCAATCCACAGAATGCAGATGCGTACTTAAATCGGGGAATTGCACAGATCAACCAGGACAAACTTGAATCCGCCATCGCCGACTATAACGAAGCTATCAGACTCAATCCTGAGTATGACATGGCATACTTCTGTCGAGGTAATGCTAATGCGTCTCTAGGCAATATTGAAAGAGCCATAGATGACTACAATATGGCAATTGAACTCGTCTCTGAAAACAGTGACTATTTTTGGGCTAGAGGAGTAACTTACAGAAATCTTGCCAACTTTGATGATGCGATATCCGATTTTAACATGGCCATCAACCTCAGTACCAACAATGCCGAATTGTACATGTCACGAGGCATAACACACTATATGAACAGCGATCTGGATCAGGCATATAAAGACTTTGAAAAGTTTATATATCTCAAGCCACAGGATGTAAGGGGGTACGCCGGAAGGGGCTCAATAAAGGCGGAAATGGGAGACCTAGAAGCAGCAATCGCGGAGTTCGATGCTGCTCTACAAATCAACCCAGAGTGGGTTTCAGGATATGTTGATCGTGGCGAAATAAGAAAGCGACAAGGTGATATACTTGGAGCCATCTCCGATTTCAGCGAGGCAATACGGCTTGATCCACAGCGCGAGACCGCATATTTCAGTCGTGGAGAAACCTTTGAGCAACAAGATGACCTTGAAAGCGCCATCTCCGACTACAGCAACGTGATCCAGATTAACCCAGACTCAGTCGTCGCACATAATAATCGAGGACATGCGCTTATACGGCAGGGAAGTTACAAAAAAGCAATAGAAGACTTTAGTGAATTAATCCGAATCGAACCCCAAAATGCTGATGCATTCAATGAGAGAAGTTGTGCCAGATTAGTGCTCGGCGAACTACAGAAAGCACTTGAAGATGTAAATAAATCGCTAGAGCTTAGTCCTGAAAACGCCTATGCATACGATACACGTGGTTGTATCTATCTCGAATTCGGCAAAAATGAACAAGCTAAAAACGATCTAGACAAAGCCATCGATCTCGATCCTACTCTAGACGAACCGTATAGAAACCGTGCGAAAGCGCAGTGGGCGCTGGGCGATCTGCACGATGCACTGGCCGATTATGAAAAGTATCTCGAATTAGGTGGCGGGGAGCGCAACGGGGATCGAGAGGAGATCGAGCGGCTAATTGAGGAGATTCGCGGGCAGATCGGGTGATGGGCGGTCGCAAAGGCCGGGTGACCACAAGGATTGCCCCTCGGAGCGTGACGAATCACCCCCTCTGGGTCTACGACCCATCTCCCCCACAGGGGCGATCAACGAGCAGCTAAAATTCGTGTAATTGGCGGATAGATATCACGGAATCCTGATCGCGGGGGCACTTCTGGCGCGGTCGAGCGGCAGGGCGACGATCCGCGATTCTTCGCGCCAGTCGAGGGCGAGCGTGGTGAACGAGGGTGCGCTGCCCCAGCCTTCGAGCAGGCGCACGCCCGGCGCGGTAACGATCCGCATCAGCAGCAGTTCGATCACCTGCCAGGACTCAGGCCCCGTGTAGGGATAAGCCAGCACCACCTGCTTGCCGTCCTTCAAGCGGGGGATGATCTTATTCAGCAAGCGCCGCCACAGGTAGGCGCTCATTTTTTTCTGGGCCGCATTCTGAACGGAGGGCGGATAGGCGGCCTGCATGATCGCAAGGGTCGACGAGAGCTTCTGCTGAGGCAGCACGGTGATATCAGCGCGGCGAATGCCCGACCGCCCTACCTCGTCCTGTTGATCGGTCACTTCGACGCGGGAAATCGCCATCGTGGCGCGATCAACGGGGAAGCATTTGATCGAGGTGGCGGACTGATAACTATCAGCGCTCCACCCCTGGCCGCGCGGCATCGCCTGCCGCCAGATCGACTTGAGCATCTGCTCATCGAAGTCGTCGGTGGGTGGGCGATAGCGGTAGCCGGGCTGGCTACCGTTCAGATGGTATTCGATCACCAGGTGGCGGATCACTGGTTTCCTTGCCCGTCGCCGGGTATGCGTGACCTGGGCCGGATCGCGTCGAAGAACTCGATCATCGCCTCGCGCACGCCGACCCCGGTTTTCAGGCTGGTATGGTAGATGCGGTACTCGTAGCCCAATCGCTCCGACTGGGACTTGAGCCGCCGGATTTCGTTGCGGAAATTATCAAGCAGCGCATCGACGTTGGTTTCATCGCACCACAGGTCTTCCTTATTGACCAGCAGCGTGAACATCTTGACGTAACGGCGGGCCAGCGGCTCGTCGTCGAGCATCTGCAGGACGAAGTTCAGCGCGTCCTTGTGCTGGTAAGCGTTCTCGTGATCGACCAGGAAGATGATCCCGCGCGGGCGCGTCTCGTAGAACAGTTCGACCCAGTCGGTGTCCCACATCGAATATTCGCCGCCGACATCACGCCTGGGCCGCAGACGCATTCCACCGCCGTCGGCGCTCATCCTGGTCGTAAACGCGGGGACGGCGTCACCACCGGCAGCGGTCGGCTCCGGGGCGAACTGTTCGAGCAGCTCGGAATCGTGACGCAGCCATTCGAGCAGGGTCGTCTTGCCGGTCTGACGATAGCCAAGCACGATGAACGGCAGGCCGAAGACCCGCGCATAGGCAAAGTCGATGACCGTGTCGAGGCTGTCGCCGACCCTGCGCGTGAACGCCGCAATGGATTTCAGTATTCCCGATACAACGCGTCCAAATGAATTACCAGACTGGCTCATAACACTCACCCTTTTTAAACCTATCCCGCGTGATGCCCTGGATAGAGATTATACCGAATCGACGTGCTGTTGTATGTATCTACGCATAACGGGGCGATTCGTTGCTTGGCGAGTCAAAAGTAGAAAGATAAGAGTAGAAAGCTACAGAGAACTCTTTCATCTTTCTCCTCCGTCTCCCACGCTCGATTTTGGGCTTTTTTCAAAGATCACTACAATGAATGTCACGACGATCTGACCTGCCTTGTTGAACA
Organism: Anaerolineae bacterium; assembly: GCA_016926255.1. Classification (GTDB taxonomy): domain Bacteria; phylum Chloroflexota; class Anaerolineae; order Aggregatilineales; family UBA3940; genus JAFGOY01. Next base: position 171,747 of record JAFGOY010000067.1, read on the forward strand.
CACTCAAAGGGGGAAAGATAATGCCCGGAGATGACTACTCCGAATTGAGAATCAACAGCGACCGCCTGCTGGCCGAAATGGACGATCTGGCGGCAATCGGGGCAACGCCTGACGGGGGTGTCAACCGCCCGGCATTCTCCAACGCGGACCTCGAAGCACGGCGCTGGTTCCGCAAAAGTGCCGAAGAAGCCGGGCTGGAATTCCGGCAGGATGGGGCGGGCAACCTGAGTGCCGTCCTGCCCGCAGCCAATGCCGAATCGGCACCAAAGACGATCCTGTGTGGCTCACACCTCGACAGCGTCCCGAAAGGTGGGCGCTACGACGGTGCTCTGGGCGTCATTACCGCGCTGGAAGTGGTGCGGACGTTGAAAGAGTCGGGGATCAGGCTGCCGGTCAACGTGGAGGCGGTCAATTTTTCCGACGAGGAAGGCTCCTGGATATCGCTGTTCGGCAGCCGGGCACTGACCGGGATACTGAATCAGGATATTCTCAACAACCCGAAAGGCGGCTCACAGGCATTCGAGGCACGGCTGGCCGCCGCCGGGCTGACCAAAGCCGGAGCGCTGGCTTCCACCCGAGACCCGTCAATGATCAAGGCCTGGGTCGAATGCCACATCGAGCAGGGAACGAAGCTCGAAGAAAGCGGCAGCGCGATCGGGATCGTGTCGGGCGTTGTGGGGATTGCAATGTACTGGCTGAACTTCATCGGGCGGGCCGATCACGCCGGGACGACACCGATGGACAGGCGGCTCGATGCCCTGCGCGGGGTAGCGGCGTTTGTCGGGCAGGTCCGCGAGCTGGTGATCAACCGTTTCCCGCAGGGCGTATGCAACTGCGGCATGGTCGAGGTCGAGCCGGGGGCACATAATATCATCCCGGAACGGGCGAAGCTGGCGCTGGAATTCCGTCACAGCGATCCGGGGGCACTCGACGCGATGCGTGAGGCACTGATCAACCTGGCGCTCCACGTCGTCGAGGTCGAGGGGCTGAGCCTGGAGGTCGAGCAGATCGGACTGCACGAACCGGCGCTGACCGACCGCGAGGTGTCGACGGCAATCGAGACAGCCTGCAAGAAACTGGGACTGTCGAGCATCCATATGCCCTCCTACGCCGGTCACGATACACAGAACATGGCGGCGATCACCCAGGCGGGGATGTTCTTCGTACCGTCGGTGGAAGGGGCGAGCCATTCACCGCGCGAGTTCACCCCGGACGAGGACTGCATCAACGCAGGAAACGTGCTGCTGCACACGGTGTTGGGGCTGGCGCTGGCAGAGTGATTTAATAAGAATCAGGGGTGGGGAATGTACAGCTTTGGATTGAATGAGGCGGCGCTTGCGGTATATCAGGTCGCAAGCTGGACGCGGAAAAACCCCTGCGGGGTGATTTCGGCGACTCAGGCAGCAGCGCTGTTCCGCAATGAACCGGCGACGGAGGACGAGATCGAGGAGAAGATCGGGTTCGCCAACCGGTGGACGGCGCTCCACGCGCTGATCATCTTCCCGGCGCTGCCGGTGCTGATGGCTATCGGGGCGGTGCGCAGGACGATCCCCGGCTGGGCGACCACGCTGCGAATGTCGGCGGGGCTGATCCGGCGGTTTGGGAAGGATCAGGGCCGCAGGCTGTGGACGAAGGTCAGATCGGGAACGATGGACGAACTCAGGCAGGCTATCGGCACGCCGCGAACGGCGGTGCTGGTAACGGTCGGCTGGAACAAGGCGATGTCCGGCGTCATCCGCATGGATCACCCGAAACGCGGGCTGCTGCCACTGAGTAAATTTGCGATCACGTCGTGGCCGTTCACCGCTCACACGATGATCGCCGCCGCGTATGACCCCGATCACACATCGACCGGACCAGATGGTGAAGCCGTCTCGACGCCCTGGGGATTCATCAACTCGTGGACAAAACCAGTCGACAAGCTGTTCTGGATGACCGAGGACGATTTCGCAGCGATCTGGGGATTCCGTGCGGTAGTCGTGCCACGTCACCGGATGCTGATCGTGACCGAGGAGAAATAGACTATCCGTAAATTCGCTGCGTTCATTTCGGATAGTCGGGGATACTGACAGTAAGTATCACCGACTTTTCCATCTAACCTTTAACCTCACACTTATATTTGCTATCCTCATTACTGCACCGACCCTGCAACTCGACAGGTAATACAGCGTATACAGCTATAGATAATCACCTCCTGAGAAGGGAGGTATCCCCCCGTCCACCAGATGACAGGCAGCAGGGTGATCGCCGCCATCTGCTATTTTTGTTTCGGAGACATGAATGCCCTACAAAACAGACACACGTTTACAGTCATTTACCAAAGGCGAACGGATCGCCAACAGCGTTTCGCACGGGATCGGCGTTGGACTGAGCATCGCCGGGCTGGTGCTGCTGATCGTCCGCGCGGCGCGGCTGGGAACCGCCTGGCACGTCGTCAGCTTCTCGATCTTCGGCGGCACGCTGATCTTCCTCTATCTCGCCTCGACACTGTATCACAGCCTGTCGGAGCGGCCTATCAAAGCCTTCTTACAGCGGATGGATCATATCGCCATCTACTTTTTGATCGCCGGGACGTATACGCCGTTTCTGCTGACCGAACTCAAAAGCCCGCTGGGGTGGACGATCTTTGGCATTGTCTGGGGGTTGGCCCTGATCGGACTGATCCTGAAACTGAGTATGACCTCGCGATTTCAGAATCCATCGGTGTGGCTGTATCTCGCGATGGGCTGGCTGATCGTGGTGCTGCTCAGGCGCGTCATCCACTCATTCGACCTCACCACGCTGCTGATGATCGCCATTGGCGGCGCATTCTATACTTCGGGAATCCTCTTTTACCGGGCAAGAAAACTATCATACAGCCATGCCATCTGGCATGTTTTTGTGCTGGCCGGGAGTGTGTTCCACTTCTTCGGAGTGATGGCGATCCTGTAGACCGGGCTGGCCGATCCCCCCATTTGTGGGGTAGACGGTACGCCAAAGTAAAAGCATAATGATAGACGTTAACCGGGATGGCTTTTATCCGTATACAGGAATTTGGGAGCTGTTAAAACATGGAACATTCTACCGAGGATACCGCCGATTCAAGCTGGCGGGCGCTCATGCGCACGGGGGGCATCGCCTCCTTTTTGCAGTTGGGCTGCATACTGGCGATCTTCGTTGTCTTCTCTATGCTGGGAACGAAACCGGTCACTGCCGAAGAAGCCTTCACCCTCTTTCAGGGCGGCAGGCTTACGGGCATCATACAGAATGAACTGTTCAGCCTGCTCATCATCGGACTATGCCTGTTCTCGTTCACCGGGGTATATGCTGCCTTCAGACGAAGTAAAGACGAGGGATTTGCCGTTCTGCTGACGGTCCTTATCTTCATCGCGGTGACGATCACATTTGCCAACCAGTCGACTTTTTCACTGATGCATCTCAGCGACCGGTACGCAGCCGCAGCAACCGACATCGAACGGTCACAACTGCTGGCAGCGGGAGAAGCGGTGATCGCCTCGGATATCTGGGACAGCACCGGCGGTTATATGGTCGGGATCCTGCTGCAGGGCGCAGGTGTGGCGATGTCGCTGCTGATGCTGCGGCACAGTGGCTTCAGAAAGGTGACCGCCTATTCAGGGCTGATCGCCAATGCGCTCGACCTGATCCAGCACCTGCTGCACCCGTTCATGGCTGCCTCGACGATCCCCGGCACGATCCTGATGGCCGCCGGGCCGTTCTACATCGTATGGTATATCATGCTGGGCCTCGACCTGCTCAAGCTGGGGCGGAAATCAGTAGAAGTAACCGTATAACACTTTAAAAATGGGGGTTTTCAACTTGGAACAATCAAGGACTGAGACGGTCGATACCGGCTGGCGCAAAATGATCCGTGTGGGCGGTATTTCGTCGTGGATGCAGCTGGGCTGTGTCATCGGAATGACCATCGCGCTTGCCGCCCTGGGAATGCGGCCCGAAACGGCAGAAGAAGCCTTCACCATTTTCCAGAGCAGCAAACTCGTCGGCTTGCTGCGTGATGATCTTTTCAGCCTGCTCATCGTTGCATTCTACCTGGGCACTTTCACCGGAATCTACGCCGTCTACAGGAAAACCAGCCACCAGGCATATGTCACGCTGCTGACGGTGCTGGTTTTCATCACAGTCATCCTCACCTTTGCCAACCACTCGGCCTTTTCCCTGATGCACCTCAGCGATCAGTACGCGGCGGCGACCAGCGAGGCCCAGAGATCACAACTGATCGCAGCAGGGGAAGCGGTGTTCGCCAGTAACATATGGTACAGCACCGGGGCCTATATCGGGGGAATCCTGCTGCAAGGATCGGGCATCCTGATCTCGGTATTGATGCTGCGGCACAAGGGAATCAGCAAGGTGACGGCTATCGCCGGGATCATCGCCAACGCGGGCGACCTGGCACAGCATCTCCTCAGCCCCTTTGCGCCTTCGATTGCGGGCACGATCGGGATGTTCGGTTTTCCCTTTTATCTGGTCTGGTTCCCAATGCTCGGCCTGAACCTGCTGAAGCTGGGACGCACTCCCAAAGAAACGGAAGCCGAATAACGGGAAAAGGAACGGATCAATATGGACGAAAGCACAGTTGAATTGCACTGGAAGAAGTTCTTTAAATTTGGCGCATGGGCGGCAGTGATTGGCGTGCTGGTCGGGGTGGTCGAGTCAGGCATCCAGTTTTTCCCCGGCGCGGCAGGTGGAGACGCCGTTACAGCCGCCGACTGGTTCGCCCTGATTCAGGATCACTGGTTCATAGGGCTGCGTAATCTGGGGCTGCTCAACATTCTTTTCGCCCTTACGGGCATCCCCTTCATGATCGCGCTGTATGGCGCACACCGGAAGAGCCAGCCAACATTTGCATTGCAGGCGATGATCGTGTCGATGATCGGCGCGGGGGTATTCCTGGCAACGAACCGGGCATTCGCCATGCTCAGTCTCAGCCAGCAGTACGCGGCAGCGACATCTGAAGCCCAGCGTGCAGCACTGGTTGCTGCGGGCCAGTCGATGCTGGTAGTCGGGCAGAGCCACACACCCGGAACCTTCCTGGCGTTCCTGATGACGGAAGGGGCCGGACTGCTCATGTCAATCGTGATGCTCCGCGGAGGCGTATTCAGCAAAGGCAATGCCATCGCCGGGATTGTGGCCTTCGGCGGGCTGCTTCTCTACGATATCAGCTACTCTTTCGTGCCAGCACTGCAAGATCTGGCAATGATTTTCGTATTTCTCGCCGGGGCAGCCAGCATTGTCTGGCAGATCATGGCTGCGCTGAAGTTGTTCCAACTGGGGAAGGCCGATGTGACGTAATCAGCCGGTCGGGTGTTTATTGGTTTAGAAGCTCCTAACTATTGTTATGTTTGATCTGTTCATTCGTAAGAAAGGGAGTTGAATCATGAAAAAGGTATTGATTGCAGTTCTATTAATCGTTGTACTGATCGCGGCGACCGGCTGCGCGGCTGGCCCCAACGAGCTGGCCGATCCCGGAAACCCGGAACAGGCAGGCTTCTGGCTGGGACTGTGGCACGGGTTCATTTCGCCATTCGCTTTCATCATCTCGCTGTTCAACCACAACATCAGCATCTATGAAGTCAACAACAACGGCGGCTGGTACAACTTCGGGTTTATGTTCGGCGTCAGCATCATCTTCGGCGGCAGCGGCGGCGGCGCGTGCAGGAGCAGGCGTGCACGCAGGATAGAGTAGGCTGCACAGCGAAACATTTGGCCGCTGAGTAATCCATTTTTGATTTTGCTGTTCCTGTCAAGTTACCTATAATCGACCTGAGAGTCTCCCCCGGCACTTTACCGGGGGAGATTTGCAAAACCGGGCGACGCCTTCTTCATAGCACAGCAGCACGTCTCCTTCGTCCAACCTGACTATTAATAGTCGTGGAATGATCCACATATCGTGAATAAGGAGGAACATGCAACATGCAAACGCCTGAAACGGGTCTGCCGGTTAAACGGAAGCTCACTATTGAGACTATTCTCTCGATTATCATTGCCCTGATCATGGCCGGGACATCAATCACCAGTTTGATATACCGAACCCAGGTCTACCCACCGGAACACCAATCGTTGTATCTACAGGATTGGTTCAACCTGGCCGTCAACCTGCCGCTGCTGTTGATCATCATGTTCCTGGCATGGCGTGGGAAGCTGATCGGCCTGCTCCTGTGGCCGGGCCAACTGCTGATGATCACCTACGCCTATCTCGCCAACTTCCTGAACCTGCCCTTCAATGTCCTGTACCTGCCCAATCTATTCATCATCACCCTGAGCGTCTATACACTGATCGCGGTGGTCGCAGCCATTGACGGAGAAGTGGTGCGCCAGCGGTTTGAAGGCCGCGTCCGGGAAAAGTTCGGTGCAATCGTTTTGCTCGCTCTGGCCGTCTTCAACACCTTCCGGCAGGTAACCATGATCGTCATGGCGATCCTCGATAATGGCGAGATGGATGTCACCTGGACAACCGACATCCTGCTGTATATCCCGGTGATGCTCGCCTGCGGGATTCAGTTGTGGCGAAAAAAGACGCTCGGATACGTTGGCAGCGTGGGAATGCTTTTCGCCTACGGGGTGCTGGCGATCAGCGCAATTCCCTTCGTCACCATCGAACCTGTCAGCAATGGATCACCTGTCGATTGGGGGGCGGTCATTGTGCTTGCGGTGATGACCGTGATCTGTTTCGTGCCGATGTTCTTCTTCATCCGGCCACGTCGGGACGCCGGGTGATGGAATAATCACCAGATCAAAAACGGCTCACCCGGCAGCACCGGGTGAACCGTCGTTCGTTGATTGACCGGCTGACTACTCGATGGTATAGGTCACGCTGACCGATACGCTTATGGTCATCTCGCCTTCGCTGATGGGCGGCGCGGCGAAAGCCGCTTCCATCATATCACCACCCATTCCGTACGCCTCGCGGTACAGCGGTGTACCGCCGCTGTACGAGTCGCTGACGGCGAGCGGCGTGCCCAGCGTCACACCCAGGCCATCGGCTAACTGCTCGGCGCGGTCTTTTGCATCGGCGATGGCAGCGGCGCGGGCTTCTGCTTCCAGGTCACTCGTATCTTCGATGCCAAAGCTAAGACTCTGCACCTGATTGGCCCCGGCATCCAACCCGGCACCGATCACATCGCCTGCCTTGCCGATCTCACGGACGGTGATCCGCAGCATATTTTCGACATGATATATCCGCTGCCCGGTCGGCTCGCCCCGGTCGTTATACGGTTCTTCGATCCAGACGTTGAAATTCTGTGTCCGCAGGTCTTTCTCTTCGATACCGAGATCGGTCATCGCAGACTGAATGCGTTCCATGATCCCGTTGGCTTCATCGACTGCGTTTTGCAGGTCGCCGGAACTGGTCTGAATGCCCAGCGAGACATAGGCGACATCCGGGGCGGCGGTCGCCTCCCCCTGCCCTGAGACGTTGATCACGTGTTCCTGTTCACAGCATGTGTTCGAAGTTGACGCGGCAGGCATGCAGCCGGACACAGCCAGCGCCGCCAGCGCGATGATACTCATCAATGCGATCGTTCTCAATCCTGACTTCTGATTCATTTTTTCCTCCCAGAATAATCATTTTGATAAACCGGTTGTGGTTTATCATATTCTCACAGGTAGAGACGAACAATCGGGGTGAAAGGTTCCCGCGATCTTGACTCAATTAGAAATTCGGCTTATATTACACATAACGATATATCGTAATACGTAATATAGGGCGATCATGAGCAGAGAAAAAGACGATCTCGGTCGATATCACAGCCCGGCCCTGCTGATCCTGGTCAGCCTGGCGAACGGCAGCAAACACGGCTATGCCATGATGGAAGACATCGAGGATATATCCGGGGTAAAACTCGGCCCCGGCACACTCTATGGAGCGATCTCCCGGCTCGAATCGCGCGGGCTGATCGTTCCGCTGGACGCCGACACACGGCGGCGTCCGTATGCCCTTACCGGCGAGGGGCGGCGATTTCTGCAAACCGAACTGGATCGCATGCAAAGCTGGAGCGCCGAAGGACTGCAAAGGCTGGCGAACACATGAACCTGATCGCACGAATACTGGTAAACCTGTACCCACCGGAATGGCAAGATCGATACCAGGATGAATTCCTCGCCGTGCTGGAACAGAAGTCGATTGACATACAAGACGTGGTCGATATCATCGTGGGCATTTTCGATGCCTACCTGAATCCACAAAAAGGATGGGAGATGAACACAACACCGGAACGGAAGCCTGTTACCTATTTCACGCTGGGGAGCATCCCACTGGTCAGCACCATTCTGTTCCTGCTGGGGGTTCTATCCATACAAAGTGATGCAGCCGCTTCGATTCTGTTTGTGCTGGCGGCGCTGCCCTATTTCATCCTGCCCTTTGTCCTCGCTGCCAATAAGCAGCGGCGGATCGCCATTGCATGGCAGGCCCCAGTCATTGCGATTGGTATCGATCTCCTGCTGCTGCTTCTCACCGGGCCAATCTCGATGAACCGGTGGGTGGCCTCGCTGGTATTCCAGACAATCTATGTGACGGTTGGGATCGCGCTGATCCTGGCGAATATCAAAGACAACGGACTTCCCCGCCCACTGTCCATTCTGGGGATCACGCTGGGGGCGGTCTGGGCTTTCTATCACTGCGTTTTGATGATGAACCTTCGCTCACCCCATGTTGTTGACACACTGTCGCCAATGCTGGGTTTGCTGGCCGTCCTGATGTTGACTTTCCAGTTTACCTGGATGCTGGGGATTTTTATCTGGCTGATCATCCGAAAGCGCACGCTGCCGACAATCGAGCAGGCATAATTCCCTCAGAGTGTCTGAAGTTTAATAAGGAGGACGGCCTCACTTCAAAGTTCACCACCTGAAGCAAGGCCGTCCTTTCAGTTACCAGTGTGCCGATTGACAACACGCTGGCAGCCACTTCCAGACAATTAAGTCCCCTTTTATGCTTGAATCAACCATGCTTCCATAGTAATATTGTCGGCGTCACCACACCGATCATATATTTCAAGATCGATATCACATCAAATTCTATAAAAACAACCATCGCGCCAACCTCTTCAGAGAGCCATCACCTGTTTTAATCAGTGATGCAAATCGTGACCATTATTCATAACCGGACAAGGAACACCACGACATGGCGGGAACAACGGGGAAAAGCACGGGGATCAGGGAATTTATCATTGCACTCATCGTGCCGATACTATCGGCGGCGCTGGTCGAAGTTGTATTCGGCAGGGCGGATCCCTGCCTGTCGCGCTGGTTTTTCCTGGCTATCGGCTCTGTAAGCCTGATCATCTTTTTGTGCGCCGTTATCTGGCCGGTATGGATAAAAAACCAGTTAAAAATCAAGTCAACCCGATTTCTGAACATTGCGCTGATCAGCCTGATGATAGCCAGCACCGCGCTCTATCTCTGGCAGCCTTTCTGCGACCTGGTTGCAGTCGATCTGGTCGTCGAAAATATCCCGTCCAGCGGCAGAGTGGTTACGGTGCGAGGAGGAGAAACAATCAAAATCGATGCACAGGATTTCTGCCCAAGAAGCCCGGCGGAGCTATCCTGCAAGTGGACTTACATCGGGGATGGGAGGACGGTACGAGAAGCAGGCTGCACGATTGAAATTCAAACCGGCAGTGACCGCGCCAACGATTTGCTGACCGTGATCACCCATCAAAAATGCTGCTCCGGACAGATCACAGAGGCGCTGGTTATCATACCTGAAACAGAATAAAGGAAGGTTATTATGTCTAAACGTTTTACGTTTTGCTTGCTCATTATCACGGTGTGCTTCAGCTTCCTTTCGGGTTGTGGAAAAAACGAATCGCCGCCGGTCATCGAGATCGCAGCCTCTACACCCTGCCAGATTAATTCGGGTGGTACAACGTCGTTCAGTGTTACCGGAAGCTACCCCGCTGACGCCGAAGTACATTGGGAGGCTTCGCTGGGAACCTTTGCCAATCCATCCGCAATTGCGTCCAGTTATACAGCCCCTCAAGTCAGTGAGGATACGGATGTAACGATTGCCGTCAACGTTATCGACGGTGATAACGCATACCCGCGCACGCTGATCTGCAAGATCATCGCCCCGACTCTCGCCTCGCCGCCTACCCCGGAGCCTGCTCCAATTGAAGCGGAAGAGGAACCGGTTGAAGATACCGAGGGATCAGTCGAACAGCCGGAGGAGCCGGTCGCAGAACCCGAAGAGCCAACCGAGGAACCCACCGTCGAACCCACCGAGGAGCCCACCGCCGCGAATCCCTGGGTGGGTATCAGTTTCCCAACAACAGGCGGGACGGTAGGAATCAATATCAACGTTCAAGGGACGTATTCCAATCTTCCGACTGGTAATACGATCTGGGTTGCATCCATGCCGCACAGCAATGGCCTCTATTATTTCCAGAATGGCCCGGCAACTCTTTCTGGCGGAACATGGCGCAATGAAGCCTGGATAGGCAGCGATGCACCGAGTGAATCCGGCCAGGCATTCGATATCATCGTCTACATCGCCAACCAGAGCGCGGCGACACATATCAGCGGACTTCTTGCACAGTGGAAGGCAGCTAACAACTATCCTGGTATCGACTACATCCCGGCTGGGATGACCGAATACCACCGGGTGACCGTCGCCCGCCAGTAACCACCAATTGAACCTGAGAGGCAGGCGTTTTGAGCTGCCTCTTTTTGATTCCGCGGCCTGATCGCCGGTTTACCCACATCCGGTGGGGAGATCGCGGAAACACCCCCATCAGAGATGGGTATTTATTTGATCGACATGCTTCATAATTGAAGTAGGGATGCTGTTGTTTAGTGTCGACCGAGTTTTTTAGGAGAAACGTTCGATAAGGCCGCTGTGCAGGGCGCCTCCGGAGAAGGGGGCAGAGGATGTACAAATTTATGGCGTGGCTAATAGATTTGATCATGAAAATAATCGACCGGCTGATCAAAGCTGCCGTCATCCTCTTCACTTCGTCTATCTTCTTCGTGATTTCGGTGAGTATGCTGGCGCTGCTTCTGTTCATCTGTCTGGCCGTCATCTATGCCATCAACTGCCTGTGACAACCAGCCTCAATAGACCGGCGTGTGAGCCAGGCTGAGCATCAACAGGACAAACAACCCGACCAGCAGAATTACCAGCCCGGCGGTGAGCAGTGCGGGCATCGTGCGGGATAGTTTGTCGACGGGCGAAGGCGACGGCGGCACGTGAACCTTCGTCTTGAGGTCAAACGATCCGCCCAGTTCATCGGGAGGCGGGGTATTATGTACCGGCAGGGCGGGCAGATCGGCGAGGTCGATATCCGGTGGCGGGGTCGGGATAGCCTCATTGGTTGAATTATTGCGCTCGATCAGCGCCTTGAGCGAATCGAGATAGGCGGGCTGGGACAACCCGGCAGCCTGGGCGAGCGTCTGCGCGAACGCCATCGCGGTCGGCGGGCGGGCAGAAGGAACGGCATGAAGCGCCTGCTGAACAACGACTCCGACCCCCGGAGGCAGTTCGGGACGCCAGACACGCACATCGAGCGGGTTCAACCAGCCGCGTTCACTCATCGACAACTGGGTGTCGTCGTTTTCATTCGGGCGGCGGCCAGTGAGCATCTCGAAGACAAGCACCCCCAGGCTGAAGATATCGCTCGCCGGGCCAGCACCGCCGCCGAGGGCGACTTCGGGAGCCATGTAAGCCCCGGTGCCGACCGGCTTCGCCGCCGAACGCCCGACATTTTGCATGAACAGCGCAATCCCAAAATCGGCGAGATAGGCATTGCCCTGCATATCGAACAGCACGTTATCGGGCTTGATGTCGCGGTGGACCACCCCGGCCTGATGCGCATAGTCGAGGGCTGAGGCCATCTGCGCCGTCACCCTGACGACTTCTTTCAGCGGGATGCCCCCCGGCCTGGAGGCAATGCGCCGGGTGAGCGTGCCGCCCGGCAGGAAAGCCATCACGAGGTAGGGCCGCCCATCATCGACTCCGGAGTCGTAGATCGGGAGGATGTGGGGATGCTGCAAGCGGGCATTGGCCCGCGCCTCGATCTCGAATCGCTGCAAGAAAGCCGGGTGACCGGCAAATGGGGCGGTGATCACCTTGATCACCACATCGCGTTCGACGCTGGGCTGGTAGGCATGATAGACACAGCCCATTCCTCCCTGGCCGATCACATCATGCAGAATATAGGGGCCGATTGTGTGATTATTCTCGGTGCGGCTCACCGGGTTCTCCGGTCGGTAAAATGCGAACAGTGATAACTCGTTATAGCATACTTCGGCATTTCGCCGCAATCAGGGGACGGGGTAGAAAAGAAGATAACGGTCTTAGCCCGGCGGTGGGAAATCAAACCGCAAAGGCCGAGGAGAGCACAAAGGAAGTACATTCGCAACTTTTCGCATCGACCGCACGTATAGACTGGTGTAGATTGTTGGTTTACCGGTATTGATAACGCTGTTGAAGAACGTGGAGGAATGTAATGGAAGAAAAGAGACTGCACCGCTCCAGCACCGATCAGATGATCGCGGGTGTTTGCGGCGGACTGGCCGACTACTTCGGTATCGACCCGACCATCGTGCGCCTGGCGTTCGTTCTCTTCGAAGTGCTGACGGCGGGCGCGGGCGGAATCATTGCCTATATCATCTTATGGGCGATCATGCCCGAAGAATAGGCAGCAGCCTGCGAACCAGGAGAGGGCTTGCACCGATGCAGGCCCTCTTTATGGTTAATGGTTTCCGTAACCACGTCTTTATTTTGGGGTTTGCGGTATCATAAGAACCCTGTAAACTGTAGTCACCATTTCCAGACTTATTTATGGAGGAGTGAAAAATGGAAGAAAAGAAACTCACACGCTCGACCACCGAAAAGTGGGTTGCCGGAGTCTGCGGCGGTATGGCCAAATACTTCGACATGGACCCAATCCTAGTGCGGGTTATCTTCGCTCTACTCGGCTTCTGGGGACCCGGCCTGCTGGTTTACATCGTCATGTGGATCGTCGTACCTGAGGATACCGCAGGCGAAGAAGCTCCGATGGCTGACGAGCCGGTAGAAGAACCCGCCGACGAATAGGCGGCTGCACCAGGGAATAATTATCCCCTCAATAACCTTAGAACAATAATGCCCTGCACACTACGCAGGGCATTATGTTTTTTGTTCTCTCTGGCGACAGGCCGCCCCGCAGTGTGCAGGGCATCAGCCTTCGAACTTCGCCTTGACCTCCTCGGCCTTCTTCTTCTCTTCCTCGCTGGCGCCTTCTGAATCGAGGACGGACAGCGCCTGGATGTAATCATCCATCGAGACTTCGTCTGCGTCCTTTTTGCCTTCGTCTTTGCCTTCGAGGGCTTTCTTCATCTTGATTGCAGACGCGACCTGCTTCTTCTCCTCGTCGGAAAGCGGGCCATGTTCGGTGATGATCTCCTTCGCCTTGTCATCATCGATCTTGCCCTCTTTTTGAATGATCTCCATGATCGCGTCAAAACTCTTGCCCATATCCACCGTCCTCTCGCACGTCAGCGGGATTGTTGAGACATCTTTATTCTACTGTTTGTTGGTTATAACACAACCCAGACCGCAGCGGTTCACAATCGGTCAGCCTTCGATGATGATCTGGTAATCCCCCGGCGCGATGAGATCGACGCGAACGGTGTAAAGACCCGTAACCGGGAGCTTGGTGATAATCGACACGTCCTTCTTGCCCGTGTCCAGGTCGATGTCGTCCATCTCGATCAATACCGCACCGTTGGGATCGATCAGCCGGGCGCGGGGATCAGCTCCGTTCAGGCCCGTCACATTGATCGCCACGGTCTGCCCGCCCTGCCCTTCGAACAACCAGTTATGGGCTTCACTGCCGCCGGTAATTGTCGCCTGCTGCTGGGCCTTCAGCGGGATGAGCTGCAAAAGGGTGGTCTGCATCGAATCGCCGCCGGTATACTGCGGCAGTTCGCCTTCCTGCGCTTCGGCAGTGGCGACTGCATCAGCGTCGATTGTCGCCTGCACGTCCCCAATATCCGGCAGTTCGCCCCCCAACGCATCGGCGGTGCCGACAATCGCGGTCAGCGTGGCGTTGAACTCCGGCCCCGATTCGGTCACCTGCCCGATGATGAGCGTGGCCTGAGCCTGGAGCGTGGGGGCCAGCTCGGTGAGTTCGGCTCCGGCGGCTTCCAGGGTTTGCTGGACACCGGACAGCTCTTCGCCGATCCCCGACGTGATCCCACAGGCCAGCGCCAGTACCGCCAACCCGATCAAAATGAATAAGGCATGCCTGGTTCTCATCGACGCCCCTCCTCCAGATGACGCATCCATTCACCGGCATTGTAGCGCGGTATCTGCCCACCTGTAAAGTCGAGGTGATCGCGGTATCATTCCTGCACACTCAAACAGAAGGGATCGATCATGGCCGAAATGTCCGACCTCAACGACGTATTAGAATCACTCGAAGCTGATACCCCTTACGCACGCGGCGTGCTCGACGTGCTGCGCCTGTCAGGGCTGGTGCGGCTGGCCGGCGGAAAACTCGAACCGGCAGACGAGGTCGCAGGGATGCTGATCGACAGCCTGCGGGCGCATCTCGCCGATGGGGTGGTAGTGGGCATCGAGTGGGGCGACCTGGACGCAGAGGGCTTTCGCGGGGTCGACCTGCTGAAAGCTATCGAAGCAGCGCGGATCGAGCGGGTCGACGAGCCGACGCCGGGGCGGATCGTACAGGTGACGCAGGGGATCATCAAGGCGAGGCGCGGGGATCAGGACGTGTACCTGATGCAGTACGACGCACACGCGGGGCGGTATCAGCCGATTGGTGGGAAGAAAGACCCGGAGGACGCCGACACAGCCGAAGCGCTGCGCCGCGAGATGATGGAGGAACTCGGCCTTGACTCACTGCCGGGGCCGGATCAGTGCACGCTGACACTCGTTAAAGCTGACTGGCGAACCACAACGATCAGCGCGACGTATGGGATCGTTACCGCTTACGCGATGGATTTTTACCATGTCCACGATCTGACCTTCGAAGTGCCCACCGACGCCGACACGCGCTGGATCAGCCGCGAGGAGATCGCGACAGAGCAGGCCTCCGATGGCCGCCCGATATCGACGGTGTATCAGGATGCGCTGGGATTGGCCGCACTCGATGCACTAACAGCAGATTCCTGACTTCACGCCTGCCCGACATTCATGTATAATGATCGTCACACAACTGCTGATCTCAACCTCTCCACCGGCGGGTGATCTATGTGGATAATCATTGGATTGATAATCGTACTGGCCTCATGGATCGGGCTGCACTTTGCATTCCGCGATAAGCCGATCATTGGCCCCTACCTGATCGCCCACCGGGGAGCGGCAGGGCTGGCCCCTGAGAACACGCTGGCCGCCGTCCGCCTGGGGCTTGATCACGGGGCGGAGTGCGTCGAGGTCGACATCCAGCAGACGAAAGACGGCAGGCTGATCGTGCTGCACGATGCGACCGTCGACCGCACGACCAACAGCAGTGGTGCCGCCGCCGATCTGACCTGGGACACGATCCGGCTGCTGGATGCCGGGTCATGGTTCAGCAGGGCATTTGCAGGTGAGAGCGTGCCGCTGCTCGACCAGGTGTTGGATCTGGTCGAGCCAACCGAGGCAACGCTGGTGATCGAGGTCAAGGAGCCGGAACGTTCACCCGGCATTGTCGAAAACCTGATCAACTCGCTGCATCGTTACAATGCCGTGCAGCGGGTGATGATCATTTCCTTCGACCATGAGTGGCTGGTCGAGTTCAATCACACTGTCCCGGATGTGGCAACCGGGATGGTGTTTACGTGGCCGCGAGGCAAAAAAGCCGGAGAGCATACGGTTCTATTCGATTACCGCTGGACGGGCGTGCTAATCGACCCGACGCTGGTCAGACGGGTTCACCGGCAGGGACGGCAGATCGGCGTCTGGACAGTCGACCATGTGTGGCAGATGAAGCTGATGCGCTGGCTGGGCGTCGATGCAGTGACCAGCAACAGGCCAGATATCTGGCGTGACAGCCTATAGATCAGGCTGCGGGGCGCTGCCGTAGTCCTCACCGTAAAGCACAGCCATCCGCTCTTTTACGTAGTCAGCGACCATCCGGCGTTGCTTCTTGTGCGGCGCGGTGAGCGTCCACTGCTGCCAGTCCGCGTCGTTTTCGCCCCAACCTGCCGTCGTATTGGCAAACTCCCAACCGAGCGCATCAGCCAGCCGTTCGAGATCGCCGCCGCGCAGGGGTTTGCCCTGTTCGACCCGTTCCAAAATATGCTGCCCGACCGGCAGTTCACGGACAATCTCCACGTCGAGATGGCCCATCCACCCGCGCCAGAACAGCCAGAAATAATCCTCGAACGGGTTGTTGACCTGCAAGCCGACGCCGCGCTTGATACTTGCCAGCACGGTATCGAGCGTGCCATCCGGCTCATCGACCAGCAGCATGTGGGTATGGCCGGTCACCGAATCACGGACGTAAATCTCGTAGCGTGGTTTGATGATACCGTTCTCTACGTGTCTGGCGATCATACCGATCAGGTCAGGATTGATTAGAAAAATGTTGTGGTTGTTATTGTTGTCAGGCAGCGTCACGGGTTTCTCCTTGATGCGTTAGTGTGAGGGCTTGCCACAGCGCGGGCAGTATCGTTCACACGCCGGGAACTCGTGCCCGCAGTTGGTACAGGTCACCGGCCCGGTCGGGGTTTCTTTACCGGCATCTGTTTTTGGCGTCTCACCCCCCTGCCCCCTGGCATATACCGGCTTGCCGGTCAGTGGGCAGTAGTCGAGGCCAGGCGGGTGGAAGTGGCCACACGAGTAGCGGAGCGAGTCCGCCGTCGGCATCGGCACGGCTTCGAGTGCCTGCACCGGCTGGCCGGTCAGGTCACAGAAGGCTTTACCGTCGGGATGGTGGTGACCGCAGGTATAGGCGACCAGTGCCGTCTCGGTCTTACAGTTGGCCTGCCAGAAATCGTAGACCACCTGCCCTTCGACGGCGAAGCCGATATTGTTCGCCAGCGCCGGGTTGATAATGCTGTCGGCGATACCGATCAAGCGCCCGTCACGGTCGATCAGCGGGCCGCCCGAATTGCCGGGGTTGATCGCCACGTCGACCTGCACCATCGGCACCTTCAGCTTGATGCCGAACATCTTCAGCGCTTCCTCGCCGGGCATCCGTGTCCCGTTGTAATGCCCGCCGGTCACCGCCCAGTTCAGGCCCAGCGGGTGGCCGATGGCAGCGAGCGGCTCGCCGGGCTCCATCTCCTTTGCGCCGTAGATCAACCCGTCGAGATGGGCCGGTTCGAGCGTCTCCGGGTGGTGATCGAGGCGCAGCAGCGCCAGGTCGCAGTTGGTGTCGATGGCGACCACTTCGGCGGAAATCTGCTCCCCGGTGCGAAACTGGATAAAAATCCCCGGCGCGCCGTCAACGACGTGGCGGCAGGTAACGACATGGTTGTCGGGCAGATAGACTCCCGTCCCCGCCCCCTCCGAGGTCAGCCGGACCTTGATCACCTGGTCGATCACCCGGCGGATGGCATCTTCGAGGCGGCGCACCTCGGCGGTTGGCGCTTCGACCAGCTTGGGCGGCGGCGAAGCCTGGGCAAGAGATGGCGCTGTTCCCCTGACGACTTCGGCCAGGTCTTCGGCCAGTTCACCGGCAGATGCATAGCGGGCGGCAGGGTTCTTCGCCAGCGCTTTCTGAAGCACCATATCGACCGCCTCCGGCAGGTCGGAGCGCATCTCGTGGATCAGGGGCACCGGCTCATTGACATGCGCCCACATGGTTTGCATGGCCGACTTACCGGCGAACAGTCTTTCACCGGTGAGCATCTCGTAGAGCGTCACGCCTAACCCGTAGACATCGGAGGAGGGGCCAGCGGGACACTCATCGGTGACGACCTCCGGGGCGAGATAGGTCGGCGTTCCAACCAGCCCGTTGAGTGTCAGACGCTCGGACGAGGTCATCAGCCGGGCGATGCCGAAATCGGTAAGGACGGCGTTGCGCTGCGCGTCGAGCAGGATGTTGGCCGGTTTGATATCGCGGTGGATCACCCCGCGCTGGTGGGCATAGTCAAGGCCGGTGGCAATCTGCTTGATGACATCGGTGGCAAGGCTGAGATCGAGCGGGTCTTCGGCGAGCAGGTCTTCAAGCGATCCGCCGGGCATGTAGGCCATCACGATGAAGGGGACACCCTGCTCCTCGCCGTAATCGTAGATCGGGATGATGTGCGGGTGCTGAAGGCGGGCGGTCATCGACACTTCCTGTTCGAAGCGCTGCAAAAAGGTGGGGTCGCCAAGCAGATCGGGGAGGATCACCTTGACGACCACCTGGCGTCCGACGCTGGTTTGTTCAGCCAGGTAAATCTGCGACATGCCGCCGCGCTGAAGCTCGCGGAGAATCTTACACCCACACAAAGTCTGGCCGACGAGATCGAGTTCCATACCTTTTACTCCGGTTGATAGGCTGACACGCTAAATCACTTTCGCACAGGATACATCATGGGGCGGGTTGTGACAATAACTTTTCTCCATACAATTGACTGGAAGGAGTGGATTCAATGCCGGAAAAGAAAGCAACAGTGAAAATCTCAAGAAAAGAATGGATCATCTTTTGCCTGCTTCTCCTTTTAACGATTGCTGTTCTCCTGCCTCATAGCCCGGCGTTTGTTCCCATCCCGAATCGTGACTCCGGTTTGTATCTGTACACAGGCTGGCGAGTTTTACAGGGGGATATTCCCTATCATGCTGTGTGGGATCACAAACCACCGCTTATTTTCTTTTTCAATGCAGTGGGCCTGCTGATAAGCCCCAACACATTATGGGGGGTCTGGCTCTTTCAATGCCTGATGTTGACTTTAGCCGCCGGGCTGGGATTTTTAGCAATCAGAAAAACATACGGCATGTGGCAGGCCGCCTGGTGCTCTGTATTCTGGTTGTTCAACCTTGTCCTTGTCCTGACTCGCGGCGGGAATCAAACAGAACAATACGCCCTGACTTTTCAGTTCCTGGCGATTTTCCTGTTCCTGTCGAAAGCGGAGAACCCTCGCAATCTGACAGATGTGCTGATCGGGGTGGCCATGGGAGGCGCGTTCTTTCTACGGCAGAACCTGATAGGCGTATGGATCGCCATCGTCCTGTATCTTTTTGTACACAGTATCATCAAAGCTGAGATAACCAGAGGGCTGAAAAGAATCTTCCTGATGTTTTGCGGCTGGTCGATAGTGGCCGGGATTATTGCCCTCTACTTTGTGTTCAACCGAACACTGATTGATTTCTGGGACGCAGCATTTCGCTACAATTTCGTCTATACGAGCGGCTCGCTGTGGAACAGACCGGCGGCGATCCGGTATGGGATGGCGGCCCTGGCTCCCGGCGGCGGCGTTCTGCTCGTCGCGGGTTGGATTTACAGCCTGTTCATGGTCGTACACCAGTTCAGGGAAGAAAGAATGGTGCATCCTGTTCCCGGTATGATTGCGATTGCCATACCTGTAGAAATGGTTTTATCGAGCCTGTCTACATGGGAAGCACCGCACTATTTTATTGCCTGGCTGCCCGTTCTCAGTCTCTGCGCCGCTGCTTTATGCGATTTTATGCTCTCCGGCAGCACAGAATCGCTCCGGGTCCCCCTGTTATCGTCGTCAGGTTTTCAGGTAAAGCATGCCTGGTTGGTTGGCCTGCTCGCAGGATTCTGCATTTTGCCGGTCGACGAACTTCAGAACCAGTATACGCAGCGGGGTTCTGGGGCTAACCTTGAGGTTGTAGAATATATCGAAAACGAAACCGCTCCCGACGATACGGTCTTGTTCTGGGGAGCGGAGTCCGCCTACAATTTCCTGAGTCGGCGGGCTGCACCGACTCGATTTGTGTACCAGTATCCCCTGATGACACAAAACTATGCCACCGCCGGGATGGTCGATGAATTTACCGGCGACCTGATGAACGATCCGCCCGTTTTCATCATCGATACCTCTCCCAGCACCAAAGGATTGGTGCCCTCCCTGACACTTGAGCGTTACGACAGTTTTGAAAGCGGCTCCGGCAATGTAACCTATCACCTGCTGCCTGAGATGCAGGATTTCCTGGACTTTGTCTCCACTCACTACGTACAGATTGGGACGGTCGGGGTCTTCGACTGGCCCGTCTACCGGTATGAGCCTACCCACCAAAAGCGATAGATTCCCCTTTTCCTTAATGTTGCCACCCATTAGCAAGCGATTCTGGCATACGGTATAATCGCACAAAGGTTTTACTGATCCCAGAGATACGGAGAATATACAGCGATGGAAATAACCTGGTATGGGCACAGCTGCTTCCGCTTGATGGAACGAGGCGTGGCGAGCATCGTCGCCGACCCATTTGACGAGAGCATCGGCTACCCGCTGCCCAACCTGCGCGCCGATATCGTCACGATCAGCCATAACGCACCCGGTCACGCAACATTCGAGTACATCAAGAAGGTCAACTATGTGCTCGACCGGCCCGGCGAATATGAAATCGGCGGTGTGTTTATCACCGGCGTGGCGACCTATCACCCGGACCCCGAAGAAGGCAACGGACATCGCAATATTGTCTTTGTATACGATTTTAACGATATCGTCGTCGGGCACCTGGGCAACCTCGACCACGTGCCTTCCCAGTCGCAGATCGAGCAGTTGGGGGGCATCGACGTGCTGCTGGTGCCGGTCGGCGGCGGCGGTGCGCTGAACAGTTCGCAGGCATCGGAAGTGATCAGCCTGATCGAACCCGCGATTGTCATCCCGATGCACTATGCGACACCTGAATACTCACTCAACCTCGACCCGCTTGACAAGTTCCTCAAAGAGATGGGAGTCTCAGCAGTCGAAGCGCAGGACACGCTGAGAATCCGGGGAATGAACCTATCCGAAGACACCGAGATCGTCGTACTGAATGCCCAACAATAATACCGGCAGACCTGGAATCGAGTGAACGGAATAAGGCACGGATGATGGTCAAACTGTTAATGAGCTGGGATATCAAGGATGGGCAGGACGCGGCATATTTCGAGTTTATGGTACGGGAATGGGTTCCGGGGATCACCCGGTTGGGGCTTCAGCCCACCGAAGCATGGTTTACCCTTTACGGTGACTGTCCGCAGGTACTCACCGGCGGGATCGCCGAAGACATCGAATCGATGCAGAAGATCATCAACAGCGACGACTGGGAAAAACTCCACAACCGTCTCTCCGATTACGTTTCGGGCTACCAGCAGAAAGTCGTTCCGGCGACGGGAACGCTTCAATTGTTCTGAAGACCGGCAACAGGAATCACAAGGGGCTGCAATGCAGCCCCTTGTTTGTGTCGATCAATCTTTATCTTACCCTGCCGATCTGCTCGCCAGCCGACGCTGGACGATCCACCCGGCTGCGATCAGGAGCGCTACGCCTGCCAATGCATAAATCCAGCCGCGACGGTTGGGTTCGTCTCCTGTCGCCAGGAGATCGCCGCCAGTTTCCGGAAGCTTGCCGGGCATTACCATCACCGAGACCGAGTCGCCATCGCTGCGGTTTGCGATATCGCCGATCAGGATGAGGTTGCTGACATGGATGCTCGCGTCGGGCGATTCGAGGACGGCCACGTTCGGGATCACATCGCCAGCGCGGTAATCATCGGAGATGATCGCCGTGACGATGATCGTCGCCGTCTCGCCGGGCTGGAGGGTAAATCCGTTGACAATCAACGTATCATTACTGATAATCGCTGTTCCGTGAGTGTTCGAGACGATCTGGAAATCACCCAGCAGATCGTGAAATATATCGTAGATCACCACATCGGTGAGCGGGATGTTCTTTGGATTGTAAGCGGTGATCGTATAGGTGACGGTCTCACCACCAGCAGCCGCCGGATTATCGACCGCTATCGTGATGTACTCCGGTGCAGATTCGGTGACCGTCACAACGGTTGTTGTCGTGCTGACAGAACCATGTCCACTACCACCGCTGCCCTGGACGGTGCCTTCCCCCAGGACGGTGATCACATCCGTGTTGCAGTCGTTGTTCGTCTCATCGTCCTCGTCGACGACATCGTTCGGATCGACCGTGCAGACGCCGGTCGAGTTTGCGTACTGCCCCGCGTCCGCCGTGATCCCGCCGATCTCCACCTCGATGCTGCCTGAATAGCCAATCGTGACCGGGGTCGCCGCCGTGCAGGTCAGCACGCCGGCGGCAATCGGGCAGGTCATCGTCCCGGTGGCTCCCGTCAGCGTGACCGCTGCCGCCGCCGGATAGGTCGGCCCGGCAGGGAGTTCGTCGACCAGGATGACTTCACTGGCATTGAAGGTCATATCCGCCGAGCCGTTATTGTTGATGGAAAGTGTCCAGTCCCAGGTGTTTCCCCCGACCGAATTCGACTTAGTCACCGTCAGGTCACTCGGAATGATGCCCGCATCCCAGTTATGCTCGTTGTCGGGCGGGGAACCGAGCGTGATCGCCTGCGTCGTCCCGGTCGCGGGATCGGGGTCACTGTCGAGATCATCGCTGCCGCCCTGGTTCTGCAAGGTGAAGCCATAGTCAGCCGGGAGATTACTGAAAGTCGCCGTGTAGCTGCCAGCAGGCAGCCCGGCGAAGACATAGTACCCCTGGCTGTTGGTCGTAGCGACCAGCCCACCGGGGTTGAGAGTGACGTTCACGCCGCCGACACCCGGCACTTCGCCTGCATCCTGAATACCGTCGCCATCGGTATCGAACCAGACCCATCCGCTGATCGACCGGTCATAGTATTCAAAGGCACCGATGTCGCACAAAGCATCGCGTGGATAGCCGCGCTGGTCAAGGCCGTTGGTCGGCGCACCGCCGCAG
>JAFGOY010000068.1 GCA_016926255.1 Anaerolineae bacterium
AGCTTCTTCTTCGGCTGCGGCTTCTTCTGCCGGGGCTTCTTCTTCAGCGGCTGCCGGTGCTTCGGTGGCGGCTGCGCCTCCGCAGGCAGTGAGCAGCGCAAAAACGAACACTACAACTACTGCGATCAGCAATGACTTCTTAGTCATGGTTGTTTTTCCTCGCTAATGATATACTGAAAACGTTTTTTACGAAGGGGAACGATGCTCTATGCTGCATTTTTCGGACGTCTTTGCATAGGTGTCGTTCCTTTTCAACGGTTGCTTCTCCTACTTCTTCTCGCTCGATAGATTTCCTCCTTACTCCTATCCGCTTGAACTGCGGATCACTAACTCGGCAGGCAGGATGGTGGAAAGGGGTTTTTCCTGCCCCTCAGTAATTAAACGCAGCAGCACATCTACGGCTGTAGCGCCTAACTCTTTGGATGGTTGTTTCATGGTCGTCAATGGGGGATCGGTGTAAGCGGCAACCGGGGCGTCGTCAAAACCTACCACCGCGACATCGTCCGGGATGCGGAGATTGGCCGTACGTATCGCCGACATCGCACCCAGGGCCATCAGGTCACTGGCGGCAAAGACGGCATCGGGCTGGCAGGATAACAACTGCTGCATAGAAAAATAGCCACTTTCGCGGGTGAAATCGCCCTGGACGATCAGTTCGGGCCTGATTTCTATCCCCGCCTCGTCGAGGGCCGAGAGGTACCCCTCTCTGCGGTCGACCCCGGCAACCATCGAGTTGGGGCCGGTGATCGTTGCGATCTTCTTACGCCCTCTCTCCAGCAAATGGCGAACTGCAGTTCGCGCTCCTCCGATATTGTCCACATCAGCGTAACTGATATCCGGTATATAGAGATGGCGACCTATCACGACAAATGGGATTTCGTCTTCGATCAGACGCGGGACGATTTTGTTATCCGCCTTTGCCGATAAAACGATCACGCCATCGGGCATCTGGCCGCGCACAACGCGGCGGTAAAAATCTTCTTCTCGGCTTCGCTCGACCATTGAGAGCATGACATAGTAATCGTTCTGCTCTGCTGTCTGGGTTATTCCGGTCAATACGGCTGGAAAAAACGGTTCGGAAAATATTGCCTGGACGTCGTATGGTATGATGATGCTGAGTGTATAACTGCGATCTCCGGCTAAACGACGGGCGGCTCCATGCGGACGGTAGCCTACTTCTTCGATTATCTTTTGAACGCGCTCACGAACCTCATCTTTGACGTTCGGTCGGTTGTTGATCACTCTTGAGACGGTTGATCGGGAAACCCCTGATAATGTGGCTATTTCTTCCAGCGTCAGGTTTTTCCCTGCCATATGTCCCTCGATGGGAGCGCTCTCATTTGGAGAGCAGATTATAGAACGGTTATTGTTTACTGAATGTACTGTTTGTCTTTACGTTGAAATGGGAGCGCTCTCAAAACCTACCAACATAATAGGCCCTTTTTGGGAGTTTGTCAAGACTTTTTGCCGGTGCAGGGGGGAGATATACCCGGAAAACCGGCTGGATTACGGTCAATTACGGGTGTGGAGAGTGCCGGTTGAAAGTGTGTTGTTCGATGGCGGCCCCGCATGTATTTTCTCGGCAAAAAGTGTAAGATGGTTCTACGTGCTGCCGTATCGGGGTAGGGGGTAGAGTGGCATGAACACAATCAAACGGTCGATTCTCGTCGTGCTGGTTTTTGCCAGCTTTGCCTGCAACATCGCGTTTTTCGGCGATGCCGAATCTGATCAGCCGGATGCCGTTCCGGTTTCCGTCGAGCCGACCGGCGGCGATCAGATCGACGCCGAAACCGTCGTCCCGACTCTCCAGCAGCCGGTGCCCACCGCCGCGCCGCTCGATCAATCCACATCGTTCGACAAGTTCGCGCTGTGGACGAACGGCACGCAGCTTCGAGGGGCCGACATCTGGCAGGCGGTGGTCGATCCCGAAATCGACGGGTTGGAGTTCAAGGGGCCGGGGCCGGTCGGCCCACCCTTCACCCAATCCGATTTCGATGCGCTGGCCGCGCGCGGGGCTAACTATGTCAACATCTCCTATCCGGGCCTGTATACCGTCGAGCCACCTTATGAGGTGATGCCCGAAGTCGTCGAGTATCTCGACAATCTGCTGTCGATGATCGCCCAGGCGGATATGTTCGCGGTGATCTCGTTTCGCACCGGGCCGGGCCGCTGCGAATACACCTTCAATCGGGATGAAGTTGGCACCTGGTTCAGCGAAGACGATCTGATCGAAACGGTCTGGGAAGACCCGGCGGCGCAGGATGGGTGGGTCGAGATGTGGCGCTACGCTGCCGACCGGTACCGTGATCACCCGGTGGTGGTAGGCTACGACCTGATGGTCGAGCCAAACGCCGACGAGGTGTATTTCATGGTCTGGGAGCCGGAGGAGTTTTACCCGGAATATGCGGGCACGGTCTACGATTGGAATCAGTTCTACCCGCGCATCAGCGAAGCGATCCGCGAGGTCGATCCCTCCACGCCAATCCTGATCGGTGCGGCGGGCTACAGCGCCGTCCACTGGCTGCCCTACCTGGAGCCAACCGGCGATGATCGCACCGTCTACATGGTACACGATTACGCCCCCGGCCAGTACACGCATCAGTGGCCCGGCGACGAACCCTGGAACAGCTATCCGGGCGAGTTCGATCTCGACTGGGATGGGGAACCCGACGCGTTTGATCGGGACTGGCTGGAGGAAAGTCTTACGCCAGTTGATGATTTCATCGGGCAGTACGGCGTCCCGGTGGGGGTCAACGAGTATGGGCCGGTGCGCTGGGTGCCGGGCGCGGCGGAATACACGGCGGCGCTAATCGACCTGTTCGAGCAGCGGGGGATGAATCACGCCATCTGGCTGTGGGACCCGGACTGGCCCGCCTATACCGGCAACGTCAACGCCCACGACCTCCGCTTTGGCCCCGACCCGGACAACACGGCTGCGGTGGATAACGATCTGCTCGATGTGCTGTCGGCGAACTGGTCGCGGAACACGATCCGCCCCTCGGATGTGATCGAGTAGGGCAGGGGGATAATATAGTGCGCAATGCGAAACTGACCTTTCTGATGATCCTGTGTGTGCTGCTGGTCGGCTGTGCGCCGGGCGATGATGGGGTATCGACGGAGACGGTCGATGCGCCTGTGGCGACGGAATCCGCGACCGTGTCACCGGAACCGACTGAGACCGATGCGCCGACTCTGGCGTCTGTGCCAACCGATACACCGGTTCCAACCCCAACCGACACCCCGATCCCGGTGATCACGCTGCCGTATACCCCGCAGGTACCCGAAGGGGCGGTCGCCCGCATCGGAATGGGATATATCAATGAAGTCACACCTTCTCCAGATGGCCGGTATCTCGCAGTGGGTACGAGCATCGGTTTTTTCATTTATGAGCTTGATACATTTGAAGAAGTATGGAGCACAGACCAATCGACATACTACATAGCATTCTCCCCCAACAGTCGATACCTGGCTGTATCCGGCTACGGCATTCATACACTCTGGGAAGTTGAGACGGGAGAACTGCTCCAGACCTTCGAATCTGATTACAACAAAGCTGCCTTCTCTCCCGATTCAAGCCGGTTGGCTTATGGATCGGGCAGTAATGTGGTTGTCTGGAGTATTCAAGATGGGTACATAGAAGAAACTCTTGAAGGACACACTGGCAGTGTCCCTGCCACAGCGTTTGTGAACAATACCCTCCTCGCTTCCGGGGGCGAGGATAACCGGGTTATCCTGTGGGACCTGACTTCAGGTGAAATTGTACGAACCCTGGAGGGGGATCAAAATGCCATCCACTTTCTGGCCATGTCACCGGACGAT
>JAFGOY010000069.1 GCA_016926255.1 Anaerolineae bacterium
CGCAAAAGCTGCTCATTATCGCCGCCGTTTTGCTCGTTCGCCCGCTTGAGGGCTTCCGCCACCTTATCTGCGGCTGTAGTACTAGGTGAACGGTTGTCTGCCAGTAGAAGCCCTCGTAGGTCATCGTATTCAATGGCCGCCCGTCACCGGCTTCCCAGATGGCGAGCAGGTCTTCGGCGGCTTCTTTGTAGGCGTGACCGGCAGTCAGTCCGACGACGTACAGGTCGCGGTCGCCTTTGGCAAGCGGGGCCGTGTCGATGTCATGGATGATCGCCCAGTCGATACCCAGCGCGGGGATCGTGATGATCCCTACCAGAAGGCCCAGCACCCAGGGCGCAAATTGCGGCTGCCAATCGGTGATTATTTCGATCCCGGTGTCCAGCGCGATCACCGCCAGGACGATCAGCGGGGCGAACGATGATTGAAAATAACGGGCAGGCAGTGTCCAGAGATCGGTCTGAATCAGCAGCAGTCCGACGGTAAACGCCCCGGCGGGTACCCACAGGTAGAGCAGCTCCCACCGCTTTTTGTCGAGTACAATCCAGGCCAGCGAAAGTGCCGACAGGCCCAGCATCGGCCAGCCGATATAGGCTCTGGTAAAATCGGCCATGTTGCCCAGGTCACGCTTGAGGGCTTCCTGCGTTTCATCCTCGTTCCAGGTCAGCAGGCGGATGCGGGTGGTCGAGGTATGCTCCTGAACCGGCTCGACACCATCTCGGGCGGCCATCTGGTAGACCTCGTATGAAATCAGCGCGCCCAGCGCAATCGCCCCGACGCTGATTGCCAGTGCCCGCCATAATTTGCTTTTCTGGCGGGAGAGCATCGGGATGCCGATCAGCGGCAGCACGAAGAAAAACAGCGACGAGATTTTTGTCAGGTAGGCACCGGCGAGGGCCGCGCCGAGCAGAACTCCCTGCCAGACGCGGGGCTTCTTTGCCATCCAGACGATCAGCAGGATGCACAGCGTGGTGAAGGCGGCTTTCAGCGGGTCGACCAGCACCTGCCGCTCGTGGAAGACGGTCACCGGCAGCATGGCGCAGATCAGCCCGGCCAGCAGCCCCACGCGGGTGCTGCCCAGCGACTTCCCCAGCGCGATGCATCCGGCAACGCCGATCAGCCCGGCCCACACCGAGATCATCCGGCCCAGGAACGGACCTTCCGGTCCCAGCGGTTTGAAGATCGCCAGCACCATCGGGAAAAGCGCTTTGTCGGCGACGATACCGGCGTAGATATCACCCTGGGTGACGACCTGCTCCGCCCGCATTACATGGGTGGCTTCGTCAAGGTAGAGGGGCGTATCGTCCAGCCGGACGATGCGAATTGTCGCGCTGCCGAGCAGTATCAGCAGCGCGAGAAGTAGATAGAAATGCCTGCCGGTAGATTTGCTGGGAGAAACAGGGCTGTGTCCGTTTGCCATAATCGATCCTGATGCATGGTGGGTATCGTGAAGTAGCTTAACCACTGTGTCGATTTTAGCCAAAAACAGCGCAACGCATAAACTGTCAACTGGCATCCACCTCTGATTTGGGGCACAATCTGGCAGGCGAATATCACAAGGGTAAGGGAGACTTATGGCGCAGCAAACCCGGATTGGTCAAGCCGTTGCGATTGCTCCACTGATTGGCAGCCAGCAAACCGACGAAGCAAACTGGCTGGGCGCTCTGCTCAGTAAATTATTCATCGAGCATCTGATTGCCGCCGGTTTACCGACAATTGATTACAATACGGTCGCAGGGTTGATCAGCACCCGCAAGCTGACACTGCCGCTGCCCCCCGATGCAGTCCAGGCAATACGCACCCACTTCAAGCTGCAGACCCTGGTTCACGGGCGGTACATCCTGGATCAGGATGCCAAGATGCTTGGCGTGCGGCTGGTGGTCGATGGCCTGGATAGTTCGCCTGCTCCCCTGGAAGCCTCGACGCCGCTGGCCGGATTCAGCCGTTTCGTTGAGCGCATTTCCCTGGCGCTGATCGAACGGCTAAACGTCCCGATTGACGACGCGCTGCGCCAGCGCGTCAAACAGGCAAGACGCCCGGCGGCATTCGAGGCATTTCGTCAGCTTTCACTGGCCCAGGCCGCCTGGCATAGGAACCAGCACGAACTGGCGCTGGCCGCCGTTTCGTCTGCGCTGGCGCTCGATGCCGATTACGAGGAGGCGGTAACGCTGGAAGTCGCCATTTCGCGCGCCGCCGGTGATACCACCAACACTCTTGATGCTTTCCGGCGCTGGTCGGCGATTGCCGCCAAGCGCGGCGATCAGCGCACCGGTGCAGAGAGGTTGATATTGCTCGGTCACTGGCTGTTTGATCGGGGTGAGTGGGATAACGCACGTCGGGCCTATGAAGATGCCCAGAATCTTTTCCAGCAGGCCAATGACGAGGTAGGAACTGCCCGCGCACTCAACAACCTGGCGAGTCTCACCATGCTGCGCGAGAAACACCAGGCGGCGATCAAAACGTACCGTCGCAGCTTGCGAACGTTCGAAACGATGCCCGACGCCCAGGGCGATTTAGCCATCACGCTGTTCAATCTGTCGCAGGCACACAAGGAAATCGGGCAGACTGCGGAAGCTCTGACCGCCATCGACCAGGTGATCACGAAAGCGCAGCAGAAAAAGGATATGCGTCTCGAAGCTCACTGCTTGGCCCAGCGTGCCGCGATCCGGCATGACGGCGGAGAGTGGGGACAGGCAAATGAAGATTACCGGCGTGCCGCGAATCTGTTCGACGTGCTGGGTGACGAGATGGGGCTGGCGACGGTCAAGAGCCACCAGGCGATCCTGTTCAAGCAGCAGGGCAATTATGATCGGGCCGAGGCTTTGATGCTGGAGGCACAGGAAGTTTACGAGAAGGATGCCAGTCCGTACTACCTGGGCGTCCTCTGGTTGAACCTGGCGGATCTTTATTTCTCAATGACCCTCTACGAGCAGGCATGGACCTATGCCGAGCAGGCGGTCGACACGCTCTCCGGAATGAAAGTGTCGGGCATCGAACAGGCCCAGGAACTGCTCGCCACCATCGAGGGTCTGCTTCCCCAGGAAGATGAAACAACCATCGACGAGCAGTTTGATCTGCGCTCCCTGCTGCCCGACGCTGGTAACTTCGAACAGCTTGGCGGTTCGGAGCCGGAACCGGATGAAGATGCCAATCGCCTCTCCTACCTGTGATGTCCGTCCGGAGCCGAAATCGGCAAGCGTAAAATTTGTGTAAGAAACTCCGATCGGTGCGTTCTCTCCCCTTGACATCCCCCCGGTAGAAGCGTATACTACCAACGCTTTTAGCACTCACGTCTAAAGAGTGCTAATCTTCAGTAATACAATAATTGAAGGGATTTTATAAGGAGGCATCGACCTATGGCACTTCAGCTGCGACCACTAGGGGATCGTGTAGTTGTTGAACCCATTGAAGCTCAGGAAACCTTTGCAGACGGGCAGCTCGTTCTACCCGATACGGCAAAGGAAAAACCGCAGCAGGGTGAAGTACTGGCCGTTGGACTGGGCCGTAAAGATGACGATGGCAATCGCATCCCGATGGACATCGAAGTCGGCCAGATTGTTCTTTACGCCAAGTACGGTGGTACAGAAGTCAAGATCGAAGGCAAGAAGTTGCTCATTCTGAAAGAGAGCGACGTTCTGGCAATCGTTGAATAAACAAGATAATCAGCTATAACTGATAGATTTTCCTACGGAGGTAAGTAACCTATGCCAAAGCAGTTAGCTTTTTCTGAGGATGCCCGCAGGAAGCTCAAGCGCGGCGTTGACACTCTGGCGAATGCCGTCATCACCACGCTTGGCCCCAAGGGACGTAATGTTGCACTCGATAAGAAATACGGTGCACCGACTATCACCCACGATGGTGTAACCGTTGCCAAAGAGGTCGAGCTTGAAGACCCCTACGAGAATATGGGCGCACAGCTTCTCAAAGAAGCGGCAACTAAGACTAACGACATCGCCGGTGACGGCACCACCACCAGTATCGTGCTGGCCCAGGCAATAGTCAATGAGGGTCTGAAGAACGTCGCGGCTGGCGCGAATCCCATGCTGTTGAAGCGCGGTATTGAGGCTGCCACCGACGTCGTCGCCGAGGCGATTCTGACCCAGGCGGTCGATATTGATACCCAGGAAGAGATCGCCAGCGTTGCCAGCATCTCTGCCCAGGATCGTGAAATTGGCGAACTGATCGCTGAAGTCATGTGGAAGGTCGGTAAAGACGGTGTTATTACCGTCGAAGAGAGCAAGGGCCTCGAATTCGAAACCGAGTACGTCGAAGGTATGCAGTTCGACCGTGGCTATATCAGCCCTTATTTCGTTTCCAATCCCGAATCGATGGAAGCGATCATTGAAGAACCCAGCTTGCTGATTTATGAAAAGAAGATTTCGGCTGCCGCCGATCTGATGCCCATCCTGGAAAAACTGCTCAATCGCGGCAAGCGCGAACTGGTCATCATTGCCGAGGATGTCGACGGCGAAGCACTGGCAACCCTGGTGCTCAATAAACTGCGCGGCATGCTGAACGTGCTGGCAGTCAAGGCCCCTGGCTTTGGCGACCGCCGCAAAGAGATGCTCCGCGATATTGCCATCCTGACCGGTGCCGAAGTGATCTCCGAAGAAGTTGGCCGTAAACTCGAAACCGCTACCCTGGAAGACCTGGGGAACTGCGAAAAGATCATCTCGACCAAGTCCGATACGACGATCATCGGCGGCGCTGGCGATGATGCTGCGATCAAGGGCCGCATTGAAGAGATTAAAGTCGCTATCGAGAAGACCACCTCGGACTACGACCGTGAGAAGCTCCAGGAGCGTCTCGCCAAGTTGGCCGGTGGTGTTGCCGTCATCCGTGTTGGCGCTGCGACCGAAGTCGAACTGAAGGAAAAGAAGCACCGCGTCGAAGATGCACTGAGCGCGACGCGTGCGGCGGTCGAAGAAGGCATCGTCCCCGGTGGCGGTGTTGCGCTGATCAACTCCATCGCTTCCCTGGATAATCTCCAGATGGACTACGCCGACGAGCAGACCGGTGTGGCCATCATTCGCACTGCCCTCGAAGCTCCGATGCGCAAGATATCGGCCAATGCCGGGCAGGATGGAGCGGTCATCATCGACACCGTCCGCCGCTACCAGGCAGAGTCGAACAACTATAAAATTGGCTATGATGTCATCACTTCCGATTTCGTCGATATGATCGAAGCTGGCATCATCGACCCGGCCAAGGTTACGCGCGGTGCCCTGGAAAATGCGGCCAGCATCGCTGCCATGATCCTGACCACCGAAGCCTTGATCACCGATATCCCTGAGGAGAATCCCCCGGCGATGCCCGGTGGCGAGATGCCCTACTAAATCAAACATTTGTCGCTCTATCATAAAAACAGACCCCTCTTGCATGAGGGGTCTGTTGATTCGTGACGAAGGGTGTCACAAAGACGTTATAATCTATAACAGATATTGGCAGCCACAGGTAAGGCCGATCAGGTGAACAGCAGGCGCAAATATACCCCTCAAGAACACGGACGGGCCGCCCACTACTATCGCAAGGTGGCGCTCCAGCGTTATTCCGAACAACCCTCGGAAGGATTGGGCTTGCACCGCCTGCCACACGTCAACCTGAGGAGACAGGGGCGGACGGCCAAAGAAATACATCCTGCTGTCTGGGCGGTGGTTTTGCTGGCAATAGCCGTATTCTTCTTCATTTGCGTGATGACGACCATCGCCTTGGGACGGATCATCTTTTAGACAGCAGCATTATGGTCTTACTTTAATTCCGAAAGTATATTCTGGCTCTCCTCGGCTTTTCCCTGGAATAGCTGAACCTGGTCGGAGAAGGAGATCAGCATATCACGGGTTGCACGCATCATTGACCGGGTGAATTCTATCTGCTGGTTGACATTCTCTTTCAGTTGAGTAACAGCAACCTGCAAATCACCAACTGCTTTCTCGTTTCCTCGCCAGGCTTCGTCGTTGGTCAGGGTGAACTGCCGCCAGCGTTTCTGGTCTTCTCCCAGGAATTCCTCCCACTCTTTACGGAACCGCTCCTCGGAAAGGCGCTGTACCTCGCCCAACTCGTTCAGGCGTCTTTCTACGCGATCAACCAGCCGGTCGAAATCGTCGAGGTGCTGTTTCATTCCGCGATAGGTTTCAGACCAGTTCTCGAACTGCTTGCCGTAATCGGACATCTCTTCTGCGAACGAGTCCATCCTACGGGTCATTTCGGTCATGTTGCGTTCGCGCTGCTGTTCGGCGAGTGCCTGCTGTTCGTTCCATGCCAGACGCTGCTGTTTGAAATCCTCCAGGCTGTTGACCATCTCGACGTTGTTGCGCTCGTTGCGGCGGCTCAGTTCTTCTAACAGTTCGACTTTTGATTGTTGGGCTTCGGTCCGTTTACCGACTTCGGCCAGTTCGCCGCTGATGTCGGATATGCGGCGGCTGTCCTGTCGACGCTGCTCTTCGAGGAAATTCAGGGTTCGCTCAAATTCTTCGAAGCTTTTGCCGAGGTTGTCGGCGTAGGTCTGGAGCTCGGCAGCTACGCGACCTAGACGTTCTTCTTCTGTGCGGCGGGGCTGCATGGCCCGGTCAATCCGGGTGGTCATCTCGACGCGTAGTTCCTCCACTGTTTTGGCGATCGATTCGCGCTCCAACTCGCGCAGTTTTTTGACTTCCTGGTCGATGGTGCTGCGGCGATCCAGCGCCTGTTCCATGGAGGCATTCATTTCAGTCCGCAGACGGTCTATGGTGTTATCAAACAGACTCGACGATACCAGGCTTGTGCGCAGGCCTGTGATATCCTTTTCTAATTCCTGTATTCGCCTGGCCTGATCATCGATGACCGCCGACTGCGAGACGGTGCGCTCTTCAAGTTTGCTGATGGTGGCCTTGTCCTTGCGGCGTTCTTCGTCCAGCCAGGCGACCATCTTCGCGGTTTGGGTTGTATCCATTGACCGGTGCTCCTAATCTAATTTTTGACCCTGGTATTTTAACCAATCCTGGCGATACAGTCACAGTACCCACAAGGTAAGCATGGGAATCGTATGGATGTAGGGGATCAAGACTCGTGAACATGTCCGGATTTCACTATACTCTGCCTACGAATCCGTCTGAATACATCCTCAGGGATTGATAATGACAACCTATGCTGATAAACCCTGGCTTCGATATTATGACAGCCATGTGCCGGAATCCCTAAAACCATATCCAGCCATACCCGTATTTGACCTGCTTGACCGGGCCGTCGGAACCTCCCCCGATGCGTCGGCCTGCATTACGGCATCCAAAAATCCCCGAAACTCACGTGATTCACAGGTGATCACTTATCGAGAAATCGGTGAAGCCAGTGACCGTCTTGCGGCGGCGCTCGTGAAAATGGGCGTCGAAAAAGGTGACCGGGTCGGCGTTGATTTTGTCAATACACCCCAGTTCGTCATCGCGTTCTTCGGTATTCTAAAAGCCGGGGGGATCGTGGCTGCGATCAACCCGCATTTTCCCCCTCAAAGAAAAGCCGATCAGTTAGCCGACAGCGGGGCCAAAGTCCTGATCACAATGGCGCGTTACTATGATGCGATCAATGCGATCCGCGATCAGACGGTTGTCGAACGGGTTATCGTCTCGAATTTAGACGAATACTTTCCCGCCAGCGAAAACGATCAAGCGCCTGGATTGAGGCTCCTGCCGGACGATCACCGGTTTCAACCGCTCCTCGAAGCGAATGCAGGCGAATCCCGCCCATCTATTACGATTGATCCAGAGGTAGACACCGCGATCTTTCAATACACGGGCGGCACAACCGGCATTCCAAAGGCGGCCTGTGGCCCGCATTCGGCGCTGGCCGCCAATACCTTGCAGTTCAGCACATGGCTGGCCGATCCCGATCCGGCGCTCACGCCCGATTCCTTTCTTGCTGTCATCCCGCTGTATCACATCTTTGGGATGGTCGCCGTGATGTCCTATGCGGCGTCAATCAGTGCTCCGATCATACTGGTGCCCGATGCCCGCGATCTGGATAACATCGTTGCTCATATCGCGGCCTTCCATCCGACGATCTTCATGGGGGTGCCGTCGCTCTATAATGCACTCAGCCTCCATGAGGAAATTGTCTCCGGGCGGGTCGACCTGGGTTCGCTGCGGGTGTGCATCAGTGGGTCTGCACCGCTGGCCCCGGAGATCAAACGGCGCTTCGAAGCGATCTCCGGCTGCCCGATCCTTGAGGGCTTCGGGATGAGCGAAACGCCGACTGCCACCCATATCAACCCGCTGAAGGGCCGGAACAAAGAAGGATCGATTGGCCTGCCGCTTCCCGACGTGGAATGTCGGATCGTCAACCTGGAAGATGGTGAAACCGATGTGCCGGTCGGCGAGCCAGGTGAGCTGATCCTGCGTGGCCCGGCGATGATGTCGGGCTATCACAACATGCCTGAAGAAACAGTCAATGTTTTGCGCGAGGGCTGGCTCTATACCGGCGATGTCGCCCGGATGGACGAGGAGGGGTACTTCACCATCGTCGACCGGAAGAAGGATATGATCATTGTCGGTGGATTCAACGTTTACCCGAACGTAATCGAGAAAGCGCTGATGGCTCATGAATCCATCGCCGAAGCCGCCGCTGCTGGGATTCCTAATGCCGACATTCCCGGAGAAGAAATTCCCAAAGCCTGGGTGGTGCTGGCCCCGGGACGGGAGGCCACCACCGCCGCGCTGTTTGAACACTGCCGGGCATACCTAGCTCCCTATGAAATTCCACGAGTGGTGGAATTTGTCGAGAAGTTACCCAGGACGCCGGTTGGCAAAGTCCTGCGGCGCGAACTGGTTCGATTAGAGCAAGAGGGCGGGTAGAAAAGAAAAACCGGGCTGTCGCTTAACAGCCCGGTTTGATTTACGTATCAGCGTTGTCAGGCGGGAGCCGGTGCAGGCGGCATGTCGAGTGGTGATGGCGGAGCATCTTCTTCGCCCGATTCGCTCGCCTTGCGCCTGGACTTTGCCTTGGGGGAGGGTGTGTCGTCCGATTTTTCCTCTTTTTCCACTTCGCCGTCCATCAGGCGGACAAACTCGGCGCGGTCCAGCGTCTCGACCTCCAGCAGGGTTTCTGCGATCAGGTCGAGCTTCTCACGGTTCTCGATTAAGAGCACCCGTGCCCTTTCGTGGGCTTCATTGACGATGCGCCGGACTTCCCCGTCGATCTCCTCGGCGACCGCCTCGCTGTAGTCGCGCTGCTCGCCGATCTCGCGCCCCAGAAAGACCAGTTCTTCCTTTTGCCCGTAGATCATCGGGCCTAACCGTTCGCTCATTCCATACCGGGTGACCATACTGCGCGCTTGCTTGGTGACCATCTCCAGGTCGCTGAGCGCCCCGGTGGTAATCTCGTCGAACACGATCTCTTCGGCCACCCGCCCGCCTAGGGCCATGGCAATCTCGTCTACGATCTTCGAGCGGGGGATGTACCATTCGTCCTCGCCCATCATCATCGTATAGCCACCCGCCCGGCCACGCGGAATGATGGTGACCTTCAAAACCGGTTCGCAGTGTTCAAGTATATGTCCGACAACAGCATGCCCGGCTTCGTGATAGGCCGTGAGGCGTTTCTCCTGCTCGCTCATCAGGCGGCTTCGACGCTCCGGCCCCATCACCACCCGTTCGATGGATTCCTGCATCTCGTCCATGCTGATCGTCTTTTTGTTGCGGCGGGCAGCGAGGATCGCGCTTTCGTTCACCATATTTTCGATGTCGGCTCCAACAAAGCCGGGGGTGGCGCGGGCCAGAACTCCCAGATCGACATCGGAGGCAAGCGGTTTTCCGCGCACATGTACCTTGAGAATTTCTTCGCGACCTCGTACGTCAGGACGGTCGAGGACGACACGCCGGTCAAAGCGGCCCGGACGCAGCAGCGCCGGGTCGAGAATATCGGGGCGGTTGGTTGCCGCAAGGATGATCACGTTCGTATCGGTGTCAAACCCGTCCATCTCGACCAGTATCTGATTCAGAGTCTGTTCGCGCTCGTCGTGCGAGCCGCCAAGCCCGGCCCCACGATGACGCCCGACGGCGTCGATCTCGTCCACAAAGACGATGCAGGGGCTGTGCCGCTTGGCCTGCTCGAAGAGGTCACGCACACGGCTGGCACCCACGCCGACGAACATTTCGACGAATTCGGAGCCGGAGATCGAGAAGAAGGGGACACCCGCTTCGCCGCTGACCGCTTTTGCCAGCAGTGTTTTGCCGGTTCCCGGTGCGCCGACCAGCAGCACACCCTTCGGGATTCGCGCACCAAGCTGAATGAACTTGGCCGGTTCGCTCAGAAACTCGACGACTTCGCCCAGTTCTTCTTTTGCCTCGTCGCAGCCCGCCACGTCATCAAAGGTGACTGAGGGTTGGTCACCGGTGAACATCCGAGCCCGGCTTTTGCCAAACGACATAGCCTGATTGTTGCTGCCCTGCGCCTGCCGGAGCATGAAGTAAATCCCACCCAGCACGACCAGCACCAGCACGCCATAGAATAAAAATGGAAGAAGCGCCTGCCAGTTCGAGGCTTGCTGGTTGACCCATTCGATCTCCCCAAGCTGTTCAGGAGAAACGCCGAGTGTTTCTAACTGCTCGTAGGCCGAACTATCGGGCGCTTTGTGCGACACGGCCTTGCTCCCATCCGTCAGGGTAATGTCCATCCGGTCGGTATCGTCGACCACGACCCTTTCGACGCGCTCGTCTCGTACGGCTTCGGCAACTTTACTGATCGGCCACTCGTCGGGGTTCTCCTGCCGGGCGAAGAATCCAAGGATAATAACTGCGATAGCTATGATGATAAGCAGGTAGACAAAGCCATGCCTGAAGCGGGTTGAATTCACACTACACACTCCTTAAAAACAAATAGCGCTTGCACACCGATGGGCATACAGCGCCAGAACTCTTCTGCCATTTCCCGTTACAACTCAAACCAGACAACCACGATGGATACCCATTTCAGTATGCCGATTATACCAGATCGGGTAGGCCCCAACAATGTGCGGCTAACGTGTAAAGGTCATATAGACGGTTATCCACAGCGGGATCAATCCCAGCACGGCGATAGCGGCCAATACGCCAAGCACAATACCGTAAATGTCAAATTCTGGGACCTCTTCTGCTTCGGGCTGGGTATAGCTGCCGGTCGGAGCCGGGGACGGTGTATACTGCGCAGGCCGAGGTGCGCGGGACGGTGTAGGAATGGGTGCATAGGCAGGTTCGATTGGAGGCAGGGTCGGGACGGTTGGCTGGCCGACCGGTTCCTGTGTCAATCCCGGCGGGCGGCTGGAGGGCCGTTCTTCCCTGTGCTGAGGTTTCTGTGGTGGGGGTGCTGTCTGCTGTCCCTGCGGGATAGATGGCCTGACAACGAACGAACTGGTTGTCTGCTGACCTTCATCAAGGTATTTCTTGAGGATGCGTCCCATCTGGTCGGCGGTGCGATAGCGGGCCGCCGGTTCCTTGGACAGCACTTTGCGGATAATACGGTCGAGTTCCGCAGGCAGCATCGAGTTAATATCGAGTATGGAAGGCGGCTCCTGACGCAGATGGGCCATCGCCAGTTCGCGGTAGTCTGACCCGGTGAATGGGAGTTTCCCGGTCAGCATTTCGAACAGTACAACACCGATTGAGTAAACGTCAGAGGCTGGAGTTGGCGGGTCGCCGACAGCTTGCTCCGGTGAGAAGTAGTGCGGGCTACCCCATACCATATCGTCGACTTCTTCGGCCTGTGCTCCGACCAGCGCCCTGGCGATTCCGAAGTCCACTACCTTGATACTGTTATCGGGCGTGATGAGAATGTTCTGTGGCTTGACATCACAGTGAACCAGCCCGGCGCGGTGGGCGTATCCGACACCCTTACACACTTCGACGATGACCGCCAGCGAAGCGTCAACCTCAAATGCGCCTTTAGCTCTGATCAATTGTTTCAGGTTCTGGCCGGGAACGTACTCCATCACGATGTAGTGGGTCTTCGGGCCATCCTGCCCCACATCGTGGACGGTGACGATATTCGGGTGCGATAAGTTGGCCGCAGCCCGCGCCTCCCGCCTGAACCGGATGAGAAATTCGGGGTCGCCAACCAGGCTGGGCCGCAGCACCTTCACGGCGACGGTGCGCTCCAGTTCGAGGTCCTGTGCCTTGTACAAAACGGCCATTCCCCCCGATCCGATCTGTTCGATCAGGCGGTAGCGATCATTGAGGATGGGATTCTCAGCCATATCTGTTTATTCTCCTCAACCGGCTTGCGGCTGCGAGGTTAGCGGGGCGATCCAGTCGTGCGGCAGGCGGCAGACGGTTCCATTATGGTCAACGCAAATATGCTTCGTCCGGGCTGTGACCAGTCGCTGCCCGGTTTCGGTGTTGACAATCTCGTAGCCAAAGGTCATTCCCCGGCTGCGCACCTGCTCGATCCAGCTCAGCACCGAAATCAGGTCATCATAGCGGGCCGGTTCATAATAGCGTATATGGATATCACTGACGGCGAGAGAAAACCCCATGCGTTCCAGTTCGGCATAGGGAATGCCCTGCTCACGTCCCAGACCGCTGCGGCCTTCTTCCAGGTATACGATGTAGGCGGCATGATGGACGATCCCCATCATATCCGTCTCGGCAAAACGAACACGGAAAGACGTTTCGGTTAGAAATGGACGGTTGCCCGATGCTGCCATAATCTCCTGCACGGTTCTATTTTACAACACATGCCCGATTTTCAATATCAACCGGTAGGAGTATGTCCCAGCCCGTTAACAAAGTCAACCGGATCGCCAGAGCGTGATCCTTTTCACAACTCAACTGATCGCCTCGCGTATAGTATAGAAAATGGCAACCTGCTTCATTACTTGATCCAGAAGGAAAACGGCAGAAATGAACTCAATCATCATTATTGGCGCTGGCATGGGCGGTTTAGCGGCTGGAATTTATGGACAATGTAACGGCTTCAAGACTACCATTTTTGAAGCTCATCATTTGCCCGGTGGACAGTGTACCAGTTGGAAGCGCAAAGGGTATGTATTCGATGCCTGCCTGCACAGCTTGAATGGCTTTAAACCCCAGACGAGGGTCAATGCATTCTGGCAGGAGTTGGGGGCAATGCCGTGTGAACTGGTCGAGAGAAATGAATTTGTCAGCGCGGTTCTTCCAGATGGAACTTATTTTCACAACTATTTCGATATTGAAAAACTGGAATCCCATTTGAAGCAGCTCTCGCCGGAAGATGCCCCGGTAATCGATGAATACATCGATGGCATCAGGTCTTTCCTGAGCGAAGAAGATTGGTTTGGCATTACGAATTTCGGTACTTTCTGGGAAAAGCTCCAGATAATGCCGTTTTTCCTCTCAAAGATAAAGTACTTCAGATATACGCTGGGGTCTTTTGCTCTGCGATTCAAACATCCGCTGCTTCGCAGGGCCTTTCCACTGATCCGTTACTCTGAACCGGCAGTCCCCTTGTTTGGATATCTTGCCGAATACTCCAGTTATACTTACGGTGATACCGGTTGGCCCAGGGGAGGCGGGTTGGCATTCTCCAGAAACATTGCCGACCGCTACTTAGAACTGGGTGGGGAGATTCGTTATCGGGAAAAAGTAGTCAAAATATTGACCGAAAATGACCGGGCTTGCGGCATCGAACTAGAAGATGGTACACAGCACAAAGCCGATTTCGTTGTATCGAACGCAGATGGCCGCAAGACAATCCTGGAGATGCTTGGCGGTCGATACATGAACAGGAAGGTTGCTAAATACTGTGAACCTTATTCACCAGATAAGGATGTTGCCTTTTCTGTGTTCGTATGCCTGGGGCTGAAGCGGGATTTATCATCCTATCCTTCCAGCCTGATCATATTTCTGGATCAGCCCGAAACGATTGGCGGCCATGACTGTGAGCATCTCCATGTGCAGATATATGGATTTGACGACAGCATGGCCCCAGCCGGTAAGGGCGTCATCAAAGTTGAGTTGTCCGGGAAGCCATCGTATTTTTCACGATTGTCCAATGACAGAGCCGCTTATCGGACAGAGAAAGACAAAATCGCCGAACAGGTGATCACTTTGCTTGAGAAACAGTTCCCTGGCCTTCAGGAAGATATAGAGGTTGTAGATGTATCCACTCTGTGCACCTGGGAACGCTATATGGGTGGCACTCAGGGACATAATAACTTTCCAAACAAATACGACGATCTGACAGACATTCGCAATGTCCTTGATTTCATATTTGGCACGAACAGGATGTTCACACTCCCCGGATTGAACAACTTCTTCTTCGCCGGGCAGTGGGTCACTTCAATGGCGTCTCTGTTTTCGACTGCCATGACAGGGAAAACCGTTGTGCAAAAAATATGCAAGCAAAGCAGTGTCAGCTTTAGAAGCCCATCTTAAGACAGTCAAATTCCAGCCTGTATTTGCTCTCGTCTCGTGGAAGACCAGATGTTTAGCCTGGTAGCTTGTCAACACTCGTTACCGACGGCGGCGTCTTCCTCCTGAGGCAAGCGTCATGTAGTAGAGAAGCTGTGCCAGCGCTGTCAGCAGCGCAGCGACATAGGTCAGGGCGGCAGCGCTCAATACCGACCGCGCCCCGCGCAGTTCGCGCCCCTCTTCCAGCAGATTGCCTGCCTTGAGCATCCGCATGGCCCGCGCTGAGGCATCGATCTCAAGCGGTAGAGTGAGCAGGGCAAAGACAAAAGCCATCGAGAAGAAGGCAATGCCCACCCACATCAGCGCCGGAAATTGAAGGAAATACCCAACGATGAACAGAATCGGGCCGAGCGACGAGCCAAAGTTGACCGCCGGGACAATCCCGGCACGGGCCTTCATCAGCAGGCTGTTTTGAGCATCCTGTTGCGCGTGGCCGATCTCGTGGGCGACGATTGCCAGCGACGCGACCGACGCCTGCCGTGCAACATCCTCCGACAGACTCAGCGTGTTGCTCTGGGGATCGTAATTGTCGGTCAGCCGCCCGCTGATCCCCCTGATACCGATGCCACTCATTCCGTTTTCCGCCAGCAGTCGCTCTGCGGCGACTGCGCCAGGTATCCCTTGGCTGTTTTGAACCCGTCCCCAGCGTCGATAAGACGAACTGATGCGCCATTGAGCATACAGCATGAAGAGCAGCGCCGGGCCGACAAATAACCAATATGTTGGATTCCAGTAAAAAAGCCCCATCTGAAAGGGTCCTCCTGAACAATATTTCTATTAGATAACCATCTTCTCAGTGGATTGTATCATACCTGTTATAAAAGTATTGTAAGAAGTATTTATAATCGTCTTGCACTTGTCGAATACCGTGATGTAGACTAATTCGCACCTTTTCCAATAACGACATTGAGGTCTTCTAATGAACGATGAACAACAAGCCCGTGCCATACTTTATGGATTGGCGCTGGGCGACGCACTCGGTTGGCCGATTGAATTCTTGAA
Organism: Anaerolineae bacterium; assembly: GCA_016926255.1. Lineage (GTDB taxonomy): Bacteria > Chloroflexota > Anaerolineae > Aggregatilineales > UBA3940 > JAFGOY01. The sequence goes on from JAFGOY010000069.1 coordinate 15,387, forward strand.
AATGAATAAAATCGGGATCATCTACGGGGAGTCTGGCATCAAAGAGCCTCCCAGGCCCGCTGTTTTTACCGATGAAACGCAGATGTCAATGACGATTGCCGAGTCCCTGATCGAGGCAGGAGAATCAGACATCGACGCATTGATGGAAGTCGTTACCCGCCGGATGATCGAGTGGAGCAATTCGCCAAAAAACGACCGGGCACCCGGCCACACGGTAACCGAGGCGATTCGCACACTGGAAGCCGGTGTATCCTGGAAGGAATCGGGACCAACCCATGCAAAAGGGAATGGCTGCGCGGTGCGGGTGGCTCCGATTGGTTACCTGTATCAGAATGAACCTGATCGCCTGATCAAGGTTGCCCAGGCGACAGGCGTAGCCACTCATGCACACCCGACGGCTCAAGCGGCGTCTTGTGCCGCGGCCTATCTGATCAAACTCGCGCTCGATGGCCTCCCGCCTCAAGCCTATGTTGAGCGAACCCTGGCAAAAATTGGCGGGCTTTCAAGCGAGTTTGATGCGATCCTGCGCCAGGTTGATAACGTGATCCAGTGGACGGACGAATATGCTGCGCTGGAGACGCTGGGCAGCGGATGGAATGCCGAAGAAGCTGTTGCGATGGCGATTTACTGCGCTATTCGCTATGAGGACGATTATGTCGGGGCGGTTCGCCGCGCGGTGAATATTCCGGGTGATTCGGACTCGGTCGGATCTCTGACTGGTGGACTGGTCGCGGCGCGCGCGGGGTTGTCGGCCATCCCGGGGGAGTGGATCGAACGCCTGGAAGACCTTGAGGAACTGACCGATCTCGCCACCCGGCTGGCCGGGAAGAAAGCAAATTTCAATAAGCCGGGATAATTCAGGAACTAATCGTCTTCGAAAGTTTCACCCTGGGCAAAGGCAACGCCCTTGATGAACCCCCGTGCCTGCTCGGTCATTGGGTAGGCTCCGGTCAGCAGGTCCCAGAATTCCGTACTGTGATTGGTAACTACACGGTGGGCCAGTTCATGGGCGATGATGTAGTCAATCACCCACTGGGGCCAGCCTTTGATCCGGTCGCTGATTCGGATATCCCCATCAGTTGTGCCGCCGTTGGTGCAGCTCCCCAGGCGGTGCTGCATATTGCCCACCCAGCGAATTGATCGCCACCTGATCTGGCTCCCAAAACAGTTGTTGTTGATCCACTCGGCCCGCTCTTTCAGATCGGCATCGTTGTGACTCTTTCGCCGGGCGGTGCGGTTTTCTCGTCGTTCGATCTGGGCGACAACATCTTTTAGAAGTTGGGAAATCTCTCTTTCGGGCAGTCTGTGGGGAATGCGCAGTAAAACTGTGCCATCCTTCTCGACTATCCAGCGTGCCGATTTCTTCAGCCTGCCATCCCGCCTGATGACGACGGTGAAGGTCTTCCCCTGGGAATCTTGAACGGTGCGTTGTTCTTCGGGCATATCAGAAAGGAATCTCGCTGAAGAAAGAACTTAGCTAATCACCGGCTGTCGGTCGGCCACTGAGGGGAAGATAAGCGGTTATGGTGACTCCTTCTCCTCGGTCTGAGTTAATCTCCAATTTGCCGCCAACCGAAGCCGCTCTTAACTGCATATTACTGAGGCCGTGCCCGATTCGCTCCTGTGTTTCGGCGAGGGTAAACCCCCGACCATTATCGTTCACTTTCAGTACGATCTGCTCTCCCTTCACCCCCACACTGACCTTCACATGGGTCGCAGCCGCATGTTTGGCGGCGTTGGCTAATGCCTCCTGGATGATGTGGAAAGCGACGGCGGCGACTCTTTCGCTCAGGTATTCCTTTATCTCGTAGTCATAATCCAGAACGACATCGGCCAGTGTGTTTGCCCGGAACTCGCCGATCAATCTTTTCAACGACGAGAGCAGAACAGTTCCTTCGAAACGCTGCGGTTGGAGGTCGAGGATATAGTTACGGATGTCTTTAATGATCATGTTGAGGCCGTCGATTGCCTCGCCGATCTTTTCCTTGCCCGCATCTATCTTATTGTCGTCGATGAGATACCCGGTATGTTCGAGCATCAACCCGACGGCATAGATTGACTGGATAATCCCATCATGCAGGTCCATGCCGATCCGCTCACGTTCTTCAAGTACGGCCAATCGCTGCACCTGCTCGTAGAGACGGGCATTTTCGATGGCGACGGCGGCATAGCCTGCCAGCATCTCGATCATTTTCTGATCCTGAGTGCTGAATTCTCCGGCGTCGAGTTTATCGGTCAGATAAAGATTGCCCAGCAAATTGCCGCGAGATCGGATCGGGACTCCGAGGAAGCTCGTCATCACCGGGTGGTGCTCCGGGAAACCCACCGACCGGGGATGATCACTTATGCGAGACAGGCGGATCGGTTTTGCGTCGACTTGCAGCAGTTCTCCGAGTAAGCCGCGCCCGGTGGGTGTCACCGCGATCTTACTTTGTTGTTCTTCGTCAAGCCCGGAAGTAATAAACTGGACGAGGTGTTTGCCGGTAGCATCGGGGATACCCAGGGCCGCATAGCGGGCCTTTACCAGGTCTCGTGCCAGGGCAACGATTCGGTTAAGAACGATGGGAAGCGAAAGTTCGGCGGTAATGGTCAACGCTGCCTCGTAGATGGAATCGAGCATCGGGGGAGGCAGGTTGTCAGTTGATGGAATTGTCATGGGGATACTATTTTCCCGTCAGTAAGATATGCACCATCCTGCGTGGAACAGCCGTTATTTTACCACAATTATGAGCCAGAACACCCACAAATGCCTGTGGCATTGAGGCGGCAGGTGATTTGCATGCCTGTTCACCGGATGAGTATAATCGCATTAGAACTTATCCATAGTCCGCTTCGATCAATGGAAGATAGGTTGCCTCTAGTTGGAGCAAGGGCAGTCCGTGGTCAAAACACAACCGGCTGACGATAATGTTAGATGCATTTTTCCCGATGATAGAGCATGAGCGTTACCGACGAAATCAAGGCTCGTCTCGATATCGTAAACTTTATCAGTAATTACGTCGAATTGAAGAAATCCGGGCGTAATTATAAAGCCCTGTGCCCATTCCATTCCGAAAAAACTCCCTCATTTGTCGTCTTCCCTGATTCCCAGCAGTGGCGATGCTTTGGCGCATGTGGTGAAGGCGGCGATATCTTTTCGTTCGTGATGAAGACGGAAGGCTGGGATTTCCCGGAGGCGCTGCGCTACCTGGCCGAGCAAGCGGGGGTCGAGATCAAACCGATCACACCACAGCAGGCCGATGAGCGCGAAGAATCCGAACGCCTGCAAGCACTTCTCCGGGAAGCCCTCGAATTTTATTACAGGCAGCTAACAGATTCTCCGAATGCCGCCCATGCACGCGAGTATGTCGAGCAGCGTGGGTTAGGCACGGAAACGATCCATACTTTTGGTATTGGTTATGCACCGCATAGTTGGGATTCGACACTCAATACGTTGCTGGAGAAAGGCTATACCCGCCAGGATCTGGTCAATGTTGGACTGGTCATCGAAAAGGATGACGGTGGAATATATGATCGCTTCCGCGACCGGTTGATGATCCCCATCCACGATATTCGAGGGAATGTTGCCGGGTTCGGGGCACGTGCTTTAACGAAAGACGCCAAGCCCAAATATATCAACTCTCCGCAGAATGCTATCTTCGATAAGAGCAGGCTGCTATATGGGATGGCCTACGCCCGGCGCAGCATTCGGGAAAGTGAAACAGCCGTCATCGTCGAGGGTTATATGGATGTCCTCCAGGCGCACCAGGCTGGTTTTACCAATGTCGTCGCCGAGATGGGCACCGCATTGACCGAACCGCAGCTCCAAATCCTGGCGCGCTACGCCAAGCGCCTGATCCTTGCCCTCGACCCGGATACCGCCGGACAGATGGCGACCGACCGGGGACATGACGTGATCGCGCGGGTTTCGAAGGCCGCCGCCGATCAGGTCGAACAGGAGGGTGACTGGCAGCTTGACGCCGCCGAGCGTGAACATCGCGCTAAACTGAGCCTGGAATTCGATGCGAAGGGTATGCTTCACTATGAAAGCCGCCTGGGTTTCGATATTCGGGTGATCACCCTGCCGGAAGGCCAGGACCCCGATGACCTGATCCGGGATGACGCCGAGGCGTGGCAATCGCTGGTTGAACAGGCCACCCCAATCGTCGATTATGTGATCGATAAGACGATTTCGGGGCAGGACCTCGATAATCCGAAAGTGAAAAGCAGTATTGCCCGGCAGATTGTGCCGTTGATCGAGGATGTCGCTGATCCGGTTGAGCGCAGCCACTACCAGCAGCGTTTAACCCGCCTGCTCAAAGTCCCGGAGAACACGCTCTTCTCGAAGCCGCCCGCATCGTCAGGGGGCAGGCCGCGAAAGCGTCCAACCGGCGGGGCTTCTTCCATTGCCCCTGCTCCCCCGGTCGAGGGCCTGCTCTCCGGGAAAAGCTCGCCCACCCGGAACAGAGAGGCTTTCTGTCTTGCCGCGCTGATCCGCTATCCCCGGCTCGTGTACCAGGTCAACCGTGTTCTGACCGAATATCTCGGTACGCCTGAACGTCGGGTCGAAGGAGGTCTGTCGACATCAATCTATCAACTGGCTGGAGGAACCATCACCGCTGGAGATTTTACCCTGCCGGAACACCAGAATATTCTGCGTGCCTGGCTGGAATCAATCGGCCAGGTCGAGGTCGATCCACTGCAATATCTTCAGGATGTGCTCGATCCGGTCTCTCTCGATATGGTCGACCGGTGGCAGAGCCAGCCGATATATGCGCTGCTCAGGGATGTCCGCCCGGATGAGAAGGATTTCTCGGAAGACAAGGTCTTCTCGGAAGTATGCCCCGCGCTGCTGACTCTTCGCGTCCGGCGGCTGGACGAGCATTACCAGGAATTGACTTTTCTAATGCAAGACCTGGATGATGGTGGAGACAGTTTTGCAATCGAACAGTTTCGCGATACGCTAGAAGTCCTGCTTACTGCTCGTCGACGTGTTCTGAAAGCGATTCAACGTTATGGCCCGACTTCCAAACAGCTTGAGGCTGGCGGAAACAATCGTTTACAGCTACATTCCTTGTGACAGGCGTTAGCTTTCCAATAGGATTGCCATCATGGACCAAAATGCACCCGTAGAATGGCCGGCTGAAATTCAGGCCCTATTGAATAAAGCTGTGAAGGAAAAACGAATCCGCGAACAGGAGATCGTCGCGGTGCTCAACGATCCCGATGATGACAGCGCTTATCGTCTGTACGAAAAGCTTCAAGAATTGAATATCGAGGTCATCACCGATGAAGATGATGACGAAGAAGATACCCCGGAAGACTTGCTGCTTGACGACGATGACACAGAAGATATTGATGATGTAGACGAAGTCGAACCGGAAGACGACGACCTGGACGATCTCGAAGATGACAGCGAAGAGATCGACCGGATGGGCCTGGCAGACCCTGAACTCTCCCACGATCCGGTGCGCATGTACCTGAAAGAAATTGGACAGGTACAACTGCTGGACTCAGATCAAGAAATCTGGTTGGCGGCTCAGATGCGTGCCTGCTTGAGGGTGAACCAACTGCGGGAAAAACTTTCCGGGCAGAACGAAGCTGTGAGTGTGTTCGATGTCTGGCGCGAACTGTACGACGAGTTCGATCAGGCCTGGCAGGATGTTATACTGCTCTCCCAGAGTTTTGATATCGACCCGCCGGATTTCATCGCGCTGCTCCAGGAAGCCTCTCATCTGCAAGATACGTGGTGGACACCCTCCGGCTCATATCTCCACAGCTATCTCGATCTCCGCGAATGGGGACGTGATGAAGAATGGACGCAGCTGGCGCGTCGGTTGTTTGTATCATTTGAGATCGTGTACCTTCTGCCATCAGCGTTACTGGTAAAGCTCGCCGATTTTTACCAGAACAAGCAAAAACTCCCACGAACGCGCCAGTTCCTGGGCTGGCTCGATGATGGTGGTGAATGGGTTCTGGCAGAAGCATTAAATGCGGCTGACAGACGTGCCCACGAAGCGAGCGAAGCGCTCACGCGGGCCAATCTGCGGCTGGTGGTAAGTGTCGCTAAAAAATACATGGGCCGGGGGATCAGTTTTCTCGACCTGATCCAGGAAGGCAATATCGGCCTGCTGCGTGCCGTCGAGAAATTTGACCATACAAAGGGATATAAATTCAGCACGTACGCCACCTGGTGGATTCGCCAGGCGATCAGCCGGGCGATTGCCGATCAATCGCGTACCATTCGCATCCCTGTTCATATGGTCGAGACGATCAACCGCCTGATGCGCGTTCAGCGCCGCCTGACGCAGGAGTTGGGGCGTGAACCGGCTGTAGAAGAGATCGCAATGGAGATGGATCTGCTGGACGATCCAGATGCACAGTTGATCCGGGAAACCTATAACCAGGGCGCTCGCCTTGACCCGACGCTTCAGCGAAAGCTCCGCCGGGCAACCGCCAAAGTGCGGCGTATTATGCGCATCTCCCAGGATCCGATGTCACTGGATATGCCGGTCGGTCAGGAAGATTCGAGTTTGCTGGGCGATTTCATCGAGGACGACAAACTCCCCGGCCCGGTCGAGAAAGCTGATCGTCAGCTGCTTAAAGAGCAGGTGAGAGAACTGCTGCGCAGCCTCAGCGACCGTGAGCGCGAGGTGCTCGAATTACGGTTTGGCCTCAAAGACGGGCAGGATCACACGCTGGAGGAGGTCGGGCGGCACTTTGGGGTGACCCGTGAGCGCATCCGCCAGATCGAGGCGAAGGCACTTCGCAAACTACGGCACCCAACCCGCAGTCGACAGCTTCGGGATTATCTCAGCTAAAAACCTGTCCACAAATTCGCTTTGCTCATTTCGGATAGGTACAGAAAACGATCATCCCTGGCTACAAATAGGGCATTTCGAGCAGCATAACATCTAATGCCAACCGAGTGTTGGCATTTTTATCTAATGCTTCGATGGTATGCCGGACGGCCCGCAGCGCCCGGCGAGCCTCTTCGGGTGTGACCTGGAACGATATAGCTTGCAGGTCTTCCCGCCGGTCGATATTTACTGGCATTACCGAGCTTCCCTCAACCAGCAGCAGTACATCCCTCCACCAGCTTTGCCAGGTTTCCAATACCAGTTGAAGCTCTGGGTGTCGGGCGATCTCTTCACTGTAGTTAAAGCGGCCTACACGCTTTTCGTTCAGCACGGCAAGTATTGCATTGACGATCTCCGCCCGCTCCTTCAACAATTCCGGGTTCTCTATCGCTGATATTGCCCAGCCGGGCCGCCCGCCCGACAGCGCGGCGAGCAGTGCGGCTTCATGTTCGTCAAGGCCGTGCCAGTGGCTCAATGCTTCAGCTAATGTGTCGATTGATACCGGCCTCAGCGGGATGACCTGGCAGCGCGAGACAATGGTCGGAAGCAGGCTTTCCGATACATCACTGGTCAGCAGCAGGCGGGTCGAAGCCGGGGGCTCTTCGAGAGTCTTGAGCAGGGCGTCGGCGGCGTGATCAGTCGCAAGCTGCATGTCGGTTAAAATCGCCACCCGGAAGCGGGCTTCGTAGGGGCGCAATGCAAGCGATTGCTGCAATTCCCGGATCGATTCAATCTTGATCGACTTGCCCTCTGCCGAAACAACCTGAACGTCGGGGTGAATCCCCCGGCCAATCAGGTCACAGGCCCGGCATTTCCCACACGGTACGCCGTTGCTGCCGGGATCGGTGCAGTTCATTGCCTGGGCAAAGCGGACCGCCAGTGTCGATTTGCCGATTTGACTCGGCCCGGTGAACAGGTAAGCATGGCTTGCCCGTTCGCTGACGAGGCGGCTTGCCAGCAGTTCAACGGCCCACTCATGACCGATCATTCCCCAGTTGTCGTCGTAAGTGCTCATGGGGCGTATTGTAGCACAGGCCTTTTACCCTCCACCATTCGACCTCGCGGCGGTGTGGCATCGACTTGGTAAGGCGTGATACAATCGTGCCCGTCGATTTAGCCAGCCTCAATTTGCACCTTCTATGCGAGACGACTGGGAAACCTATGTTACGTGCCGTAATCTTTGATATGGACGACACACTGGTCGATTGGAGTCAATTCAACTCTGATTGGAAAACCATGCGGCGCAAACATCTTGGCCCGATTCATAAACATTTTTCTGACAAGGGCTACCCGATGCCTGGCCTCGACCATATCGTTGATCTGTTTAACGAGTTCAATAACAAAGCCTGGGAAAGCGCGCAGCCTCCCGATTGGAAAGCCCCACGCCAGGCTGATGTGCTGCTCAAACTGCTGCAAGTTCTTCATCTTGAAAATGAGGATGTCGATCTGCGCCATTTGCAAGACCTGTTTGCCTGGGAAGCAGCGCCTGGCGTGGCACCCTTCCCCGACGCGGTCGACGCGTTGAAGACGATCCGGGCAGCCGGTATTCGCACCGGGCTGGTGACCAATGCCTCTTCCCCGATGTGGATGCGCGACCGGGAACTGAAAGACTACGGCCTGATCGACCATCTTGAAGTGCGCCTGACAGCGGGCGATGTCGGACATGTCAAGCCGCACCCGCGTGTGTTCCAGGCGGCGCTTGACCTGCTTGAAGTCAAACCAGACGAGGCGGTCTATGTCGGCGACCGTTTGCACGAAGACGTGCTCGGTGCCCAGAATGTAAAGATGCGTGCGGTATGGGTTCGCCGTGACAGCCGTATGTGGGCCGATGTCGATGTGGTGGAAGAGGAGCAGAAAGATATCAAGCCGGATGCAACCATCAACTCTTTGAGTGATCTGCTCCCGGCGCTTGACAGATTGTTTCCTGAATGGCGGTGAATGGATGACGATCAAAGCAGTAGTCTTTGACCTGGGCGGCACGCTCCTGCACTATCACGATGACAAGAACGGAAACCCGCGCACCCCTTTCCGGCGTATCACGATGGCGGGAATCCGATCGGTGGTCATGCATCTGATCAACAATGGGATCAGCCTGCCGCCTATCGAGGAGATCGGGGCGACCGTCGACCGGCATATCCACCAATCCTATCAGGCTGATCTTGAGGAACTGCGCGGCAGCAGCATCGAGGTTCCGATCCGCGCAGCCCTGGCCGAGTTGGGCGCGGATATCGAGGATCAACATTGGGCAGAGCTTCGCCCGAAGTTTTACGAGTCGATTGACGGGATTGTCTTTCCCCGTTCCGGGCTGCACGAAACGCTTGAGGTGCTGCGTGAGGTCGGATATCTGATCGGGCTGGTTTCCAATACGTACTGGGCAGGCGATCTCCACGACCGTCACCTGAAAGAACAGGGTATTTTTGATTATTTCCCTGTGCGGATTTACTCCTGCGACAGTCCCTTTATGAAACCTCACCCCGGCATATTCAATCTGGCGCTCGACGAATTGGAAGTCGCTCCCGAAGAGGCTGCCTATGTCGGCGACCGGCCTGACATAGATGTCGCTGGGGCGCAGGCTGCCGGAATGTACGGTATCCTGATCGACTCTCCCTACCGGACCGAAGAGTTGGGGGAGATTCAGCCCGACGCGATCATCGCAGAGCTTCCTGATCTGCCTGCCGCGCTGATCGGACTGGAAGGGTAGTCCTTGATGAGCAGCCCGCAGCCGGTTGTCTATGTTTATTATGGCTGGGATGAACCCACGTTGAAGAATCAACTCGATGCTTTTTGCACCGGGTTGGGCGATCCTTCCACTGCCGACCTGAATACATCACGGCTGGACGGTTCGACAATCCAGACTGGCGATATCGACGCAGCAGCCGGGACGCTGCCGTTTCTATCCGAGTTTCGACTGGTGCTGATCGACAACCTGACCGATTCGGCCAACGGGCGCGGCATCATCGAGAAACTGCCAGAGACAATCGCCGCGCTCCCGGAGTGGGCACGGGTGGTGTTTGTCGAAACCGGCCTGGAAGGAACTCTGCAGCGGGGTAAACCGGGCGAATCTTCAAGGATGGCCTCGCGCCGCCCGGCACTGAAGAAACTCGTCGATCTGGTCGAATCCGAGCCGCGCGGGCTGGTCAGGGCGTTCGAATTTCCTTCTGATACCCGCAAATGGATCATCGACCGGGCCGGAACCTATCAGGCCCAGATCGAACCGCAGGCGGCGAGTGTCCTGGCCGCCCGGATCAACGAAGACCTCCGACTGGCGGATGTCGAACTGGCAAAACTGGCGACCTACACCAACGGCGAACGCCCGATCAGCGCTGCCGATGTCGAACTGCTGACTCCCTACACACCCGAAGCGGGTATCTTCGATATGGTTGATGCGCTGGGGCAGCGCAACGGACAGCTTGCACTACGGCTGCTCAAACAACTTCTCAGTGACAACAATCCCCCGTTGATGGTGTTTGGAATGATTATTCGACAGTACCGGCTGCTGCTTCAAATGCGCGAGATGCTGGACGGCGGCCAGAGTGCAGCATCAGCCGGGAAAGCGGTCGGGATCAGGTATGACGGGATCGCCAAAAAACTTGCTCGCCAGGCGCAGGGATATTCACTGGAAACCTACGAGCAGATTTATCATTATTTACTTAAAACCGATCTGGAAATCAAAACCGGAGTCACCGAACCCGAACTGGCTCTCGAGGCTTTAGTGGCGCGTCTGGCAGGCAGTGATTGAGAGACACAATGAGAGCCGGGAATGCCGAACCCCGGCTCTCGCTTAGAAAAAGGAGGAGAAGAAGAGATTGTCGCCCTTTGATCTTAGGATACAGGAACTCGGTGCTCCTGCCTTGCCGGGTCTGTGCCGTTTACCCTACGGCTGTCCTACGCCCCATTAGCAGCATCCTGCAACAGGAGTATCATTACCCGTAGTTTTGAGGATAAAAGGTACGGGGAAATATGTGCGGTATTGCCGGTATAGTCAGTCTCTCTAACAGTAAGCCAGTCGATGAAAAACTGGTCTGGCGCATGGCCGATGTGATCGCCCATCGCGGGCCGGATGACGTGGGTGTATACGTCTCGCCCGATGGTCGGGCCGGGCTGAGCAACCGGCGGCTCTCGATCATCGATCTCTCCCCGGCGGGCCACCAGCCGATGCCCGATGCCTCTGGGCGATACTGGATTGCCTACAACGGCGAGGTCTACAACTACGAAACCTATCGCCGCAAAATGCTCGGCAGAGGAATCGAGTTTCGCGGGCACAGCGATACCGAGGTGATCGTCAACCTGTTCGGGGAGGAAGGCCCGCAGGCGCTCGACAAACTGCGGGGAATGTTCGGGCTGGCGATCTGGGATACGGAAAAGAAGGAACTTTTCATCGCCCGCGACCGGATCGGCATCAAGCCGCTGTACTACACATTTGTCGGTGGGCAGTTCATCTTCGCCTCGGAGATCAAAGCTATCCTCCAGCACCCTGATGTCCGCCGGGCGGTCGACGAGGAGGCGCTGTACCACTTCCTCTCATTCCTCACCTCACCCGCACCCCGCACGCTGTTCAAGGGCATCTACAAGCTACCACCGGGCCATTATGCAACGCTGAACCTGGACGGCGATCTCAAGGTGACGGAATACTGGGATGTTTTCGATTCGGCCCAGGTTCACCCCCATTGGAGCGCCGAAGATTACCAGCAGGCGATACTGGCCGGACTGCGCGAGTCGATCCGCTACCGGATGGTCAGTGACGTGCCATTTGGCGTTTTCCTGAGCGGGGGGATCGATTCGAGCACCAACGTTGCCCTGATGGACGAACTGATGGATCGCCCGGTGCAGACTTTCAGCATCGGCTATGCCGGGCAGGAGCAGTACAACGAATTCAAGTACGCCCGGCAGGTCGCCGAACACTTCAAGGCCGATCATCACGAAGTGTTGATGAGCGAGGACAACCTGGTCAACTTCCTTCCCGCGCTGGTTTATCACCAGGACGAACCCATTGCCGACCCGGTCTGCGTGCCGATCTATTATGTCTCCAAGCTGGCCCGTGATTCGGGCACCATCGTGATCCAGGTCGGCGAGGGGGCGGACGAGTTGTTCGTCGGTTACACGCACTGGCTCGACGTGCTGCGGCTTCATCGCGGGGCGTGGAAAGCCTTCCGCCGGATGCCCGCGCCAATGCAGCGCCTCGCGCTGGCCGCTGCGCCGATCAGCCGCGACTCGATTCGCTACGAGTTCGTCCGCCGGGCAACGGCTGGCGAGCAGCTTTTCTGGGGCGGCGCGGAAGCCTTCGGTGAGGCAGGCAAGAACCGCCTGATCAGCCCCGCGCTGCGCGGTCGGCTGGGCGATCTCTCGTCGTGGGACGTGATCCACCCCTACCGGGCAAAGTTCGAGGATCGCACTGCCGGGCTGGGCGGCTGCGGCGATTATGCCAACTGGATGGCCTACCTAGACCTGCGGCTACGGCTCCCGGAACTGCTGCTGATGCGCGTCGACAAGATGTCGATGGCGACGAGCATCGAGGCGCGGGTACCCTACCTCGACCATGAATTTGTCGGCATGGCGATGAGCATCCCTGAAAAAGTCAAACTCAACGGCTATTCGAAGACCAAGTACCTGTTCAAGGAGACGGTACGCGGCCTGATTCCCGATCAGATCATCGACCGGCCCAAGCAGGGATTCGCCGTCCCGGTCGATGAGTGGCTGCAAACCCGCCTGGGCAGTGTGATGAATCGCAAACTGACCGATTTCGTCGCCCGGACAGACTATTTCGACCCAAAAGCCATCGAGAAGATGATTGCCCGCAACGATTACCTGACCTGGTATCTGCTCAATTTCGCTCTGTGGCACGAATTGTGGATCGAAGGGGCGGGGGCGTCTGAGGTGCCCTCGCTCGAAGCGCTGGGGCTGGTGTAAGTCGCATGGCCTATGATCACTTTCCGGGACGGAAACCGGAAGACGAACTCCCGGTCTTCGTCGTGCAGAAGATCAAACGGCGGCAGAAGCGATCACCGCTGCCGGTGCTGATCGGGATCGGGGTGCTGGTGCTGGTCGGCACGCTGCTGATCGTCCCTCGATTGCTCAGGCGTTCGGCGCAAAACCCTGACGATACCGGTCTGTTCTATATCACTGCGACTCCGGTCATCTACCCGGCTTCCTCCGACGAAGAGTTGCCCGGCGTTGCGCCGCCGGAAGGGGTGCCCGAACTGCCTACGCTGGCTTTCTCCTTCATCACCGCGACCCCGGTTTTCGAGCGCTGGGATACGAATATCGTCTATGTCTGCCACATGGAAGGCTCGGACGACATCTGTCTGATGAAAGCCGACGGCAGCGATCAGCGCCGCCTGACCGATTCGCCGGGCACCGACTGGTATCCCTCGTTCTCGCCTGACGGACAGCGGATCATCTACTCGTCGCAGCGGGACGGGCAGTTCAACATCTACACGATGGACCTGAACGGTGAGAATCACGAGCGGCTGACCCGCGATCACGGAGAGGATTATGCCCCGGCGATTTCGCCCGACGGGACGAAGGTCGTTTTTACCTCGACCTTCGGCGGCGATCAGAATATCTGGGTTATGAACATCGACGGCTCAAACCCTGTGCAGCTAACCTTCGACCCCAGCGGCGACATCGACCCGATGTGGTCGCCGGATGGATCGCGCATCTCGTTTACGTCGGGACGGTTCGGGATGAACGACCTCTTTATCATGAACGCCGACGGGTCGAACGTCAGGCGGGTGACGAAATACGCCGGGCTGGGTGGGCGCAACGACTGGTCACCCGATGGCCGCTATCTGACCTTCTACGCCGGGCCGGAGCACGACAAAGACCTGTTCCTGGTGGAAACCGCCTGCGCCGACGAGCCGGACGGCTGTCTGCCCGATCAACTGCGGCGGCTGACGCAGGGCGGCAACAACAAAGGGCCGTCGTTTTCGCCTGATGGAGAGTGGATCACCTATGCCTCCGGCAGTGACGAGAACAACGAGGTGTTCATCATCCACATCGACAGCCTGCTGACCCGCCAGCTCACGTTCAACAACTTCCCCGACTGGCAGCCGCGCTGGAGGCCGTAGTCTAAAGGCATAATGTGATCAATCAAGGCGATATCTACTGGGTGCAGTTAACCTCAGCGGACGGAACGGAACCGGCTATTCCGCATCCCTACGTCATCGTTCAGGATGATGTCTTGAACCACAGCCGTATCGATACGGTTGTCGCCTGTGCGCTGACGACAATCGTAAAGCGGGCCAGCCTGCCCGGCAACGTCTTACTTGAAGCCGGTGAAGCGAATTTGCCTAAACCCAGCGTCGTGGAAGTGTCGAAAGTGTCGACCGTAGAGAAATCGCAGTTGGGTGAATATATCGGGACACTAACCGAGCAGCGTATAGATCAGATATTGGCGGGGATGCGCTTTCTACAATCGTCGTTTTTCAACCGGTGAAGTGCCACCGAACCACTCATTAGAAGATCGAGGTATCCAGCTCCGGCGGTGATCCCGTCATCGCTTCGAGGAGCAGCAGGGTAAGCTGCTTGGTATCGGATTCGACCTCGCCCACCGGCCCGACACAGGCCGGACAGCCCATCGAGCAGGGGCAGTCCTCGATCAGTTCTTTTGCCCCCTGCAAGATTTCCTCGTGAAGATCGTACAATCGCACACTCAAGCCTAATCCGCCCGGCGCGTAGTCGTAGATGGTCAGCGTAGGGGCTTTGGTCGCCTTCGAGCGGTGCTCGACCACCATCCCGATGTCGCTGGGGGCGCACATCAGGTGGAGGGTGGCGACGTGGTGGAGCACGCTGCCCAGCCCACCCAGCGCGCTGCGCTGACGCCGCCCCGCTTCGACGATGTGGTGGCAGGTCGAGCAGAGGGTGACCAGGTTTTCGAGCCGGTTGGCCTCGCGGTAGTTCTCGTTGAGGCCGGGCACATAGCCGAACTCGCGGAAGGGCCGCAGGTGATGCACGTCGTGCTGGCGGTCGGATCGCTCCGGCGCGCTGCACTGCGTGCAGCGGTAGCCGTCTCTGGCGCGGGCCGCGTCGCGCTGCTTCTGCCAGTTGGGGCCGTAGTCGTTGGGCTTTTGTAAAATGTCGGCGTCTTCTAACTGCGCGGTCAGGTCGGGGGTCAGGTAGAACCAGTAAGCGGTCGTTTCGAAGGACTGCTCCGGCAGGCCGATTCGCCCAAAGCCGAGCGTCTCGTGCGTGTAACGCCTGACGATCCGGTAGCTGCTCGCCCGCGAGGTGACCAGCACCCGCCCGTGCGCCTTGACGCAGTCCCCGGCCAGCGCCGATTCGCTCTCCTCTTCCACATCGACCGCCGTCGAAGTTGACGACTGGGTGTAATAATCGACTTCGGCCTGCCGGGCGATTGCCAATCCCTGCTCCCAATCCAGTTCTTCGATGAGATACTGCTTCCCTTCGTGGAGATAAACCGCGCCCTCGTAGACCAGCACTGGGGCACTTTCGCGGTCGATCTCGCCGATCACTTCAGGATCGCCGCTGCTGTGATCCTGGATCACGATCACATCGGGGCCGCTGGTGCGCAGGCTCAGGTCGGCGGCGGGGTAGGTGTCGTCGACCCAGCGGTACATCCCTCCGCTGTGATGCACTTCACCGCCCTCTGCCAGCATGTCGAGGATCACCGCCGCCTCGTCGAACTCGCCGAAAGGCTCGCCATCTTCGAAGGGCAGTTCGTAGGCCGCGCAGCGCAGGTGCCCGACCAGGATCACGAGGTTGTCGGGGTTGATCAGCGCGTGTTCCGGCGGGCGCTCGAAGAGATAGCGTGGGTGAGTGATGACGTACTGGTCGAGCGGCGCTGCGGAGGCGATCATTACCCCTGCCGAAACGTCGGCCCGCCGACCGGCCCGCCCGAACTGCTGCCATGTGCTGGCAATCGTACCCGGATACCCGGCCAGCACCGCCGCACCCAGCGCACCGATATCGACGCCCAGTTCGAGGGCGTTGGTCGCCACCACCCCGCGCACCGAGTTGCTGCGTAACCCCTGTTCAATGGCCCGCCGTTCGAGGGGCAGATAGCCGCCCCGGTAGCCGCGAACTGCTTCCGGGCTGCCGCCCCGCTGCTCGACCTCGTCGCGGACGTAGCCAAGCAGCACTTCGGTGGTCAGGCGGGCACGGGCAAAGACGATGGTTTGCGTGTCGCTCGCCAGGAATCGACCGGCAACGCGGCGCGTTTCGAGCGTATAGCTGCGGCGCAGGCCGAGCTTCTCGTCGATCATCGGCGGGTTGTAGAGGATGATGTGCTTTTCGCCCTGCGGGGCGCCGTCGTCGTCGACGAGTGTTACCGGGGCTTCGATCAGCCGCCCGGCAAGTTCATCCGGGTTGGCAATCGTCGCGCTGGTGCAGATGAAGATCGGATCGCTGCCGTGAAAACGGCAGATGCGGCGCAGCCGCCGCAGGACGTTGGCCATGTGGCTGCCGAAAATCCCTCGGTAGGTGTGGACTTCGTCGAGCACGACCAGCCTGAGGTTGGCGAAGAAATTCGCCCAGCGGGTGTGATAGGGGAGGATACCGGTGTGGAGCATGTCGGGGTTCGAGAGAATGACCCCGCCCGACTGCCTGATCCGGCTCCGGTGACTCTGGGGCGTGTCGCCATCGTAGACACTGACCGGGATTGGCGTGTCGGGATCGAGGGCCTCGATCAGCGATCCGAGCGCCGCCGCCTGATCCTGAGTCAGGGCTTTGGTGGGGAACAGGTAGAGCGCAGTCGATGAGGGATCATGCAGCAGAGATTGAATCGCCGGGAGGTGATAGGCCAGCGATTTTCCCGACGCCGTCCCGGTGACCAGCACCACGTTTTGACCGGCCAGTGCTGCCTCAATCGCCTGCGCCTGATGGCTGTACAGCGGGGCCATATCGAGGCGGCGGACGAGCTCGACCAGCCGACGGTCGAGCTCCGGGGGGAATTCGGCGTAGCGGGCCGGTTTCGCCGGGAGTCGCTCCCAGGCGGTGACGTTGGCCGTGAATGCGTCGTCGAGGCGCAGTTGGTCGAGAAGATCGCTGAGGTTCATGCCCTGAGTCTACCGCCAGTCACCGTGATCGACTAAAAATCTGGTTTTATAGATCGATATCCCATATATACACTAATCCACCGGGGGAGCCTGTTGCTAATTGCTTGCCATCATGCGACCAAACAAGTGGGCTGCTGCATTGATCCAGCTTACGCAGTAAGTTGCCAGTAGGAACTTCCCACAGGTAAACGGCATCCGGTTCGGCTGTGGCTAAGATCGTTCCAGAAGGGTTGAAGCCAATATCTTCAATACGTTGTGTGTTAGCCGGTATTGTAAAGAGAATATCGCCAGTCGATGTATCCTGAAGAGATATGGCGTACCAGACCTCAGTCCTTGTACTATCGTCGATTACACTGGCTAAATACTGGCCATCTGGAGACCATTCAAAAGAAAAGTTTCGAAGCCATAGCTCATTGCTATCCAGGTAAAACCCAAAATTTAGTGCTCGTGTATTTTCTTCTGGCGATTGGTGGACAATGGTTCCAGTTGCGAGTTCCCAGGTTATATATGCGTAGCCAGTCATCCTATTGAAGATAGGAACTTCTGCTTCTTCAATTGACATTACACCGGCAGCAAGATATTCGCCTGACGGACTGATTTCGATATTGTCAACGGTATCGTAAATTGTGTCGTACCTTTCCGTTTGTTCCATTGTCTCTGTGTCCCAAATTATGACACTGCCGGTTGTGTCAAGTCCTGTTGCGAAGCGTGTTCCATCATTATTGACTGCGATGGTTCTAATTCCCTCAGGTACTTGCAACTCATGATCCAGTTCCCCGGTTTGTGTGTCCCAGAAGGTAAGTCGATCCCCATAGTGTACAGCCAGAAATTGGTCAGTTGAAGTAAAGAATATTGCGCGAGGCCGGTTGTTGTATCCATCTAAGGGCTCATGTACTTTGTAATCATTGTTGCAACCATAAAAGTGTTCATACATGTAACTGTAACTATACTGACGCTGTCCATCCGCAGAGCAGTCTGTTTGTATCCCTCCACCGCTCACATTGAAGTCCTGGCTGTTGGGTAGAAAAACAATATTGCCAAACTCACGCTCCTCTACATGATGAACGAGATGCTCCCATGTAACTGTATCCCAAACGTTGTAATGGCCATTCATCGATGTTCCTAATCGGGAACTGTCATCGGACCAATCAACATGGACTCCTGCACGTTCGTAGCTATATATTTGTTCCCATGTCGCTGTATCCCAGACTATTAAAGTGGCATCCCAATATGTAACAGCAGCAAACATCGTTCCATCCGGGCTGAACGCAAGATCATAGATGACGACATCTTCGTATGGTAGATTAATTTCACGCAGTCTTCTCCCGGCAGCAGTCCAGATGATGACATTTCCAAATCCATCACCAGATGCAAATAGAGTCCCATCAGGACTAAAGCAAACATCTCCTGTTGCGTATTTGGATACACGGATTTCAAGTATCCTTTTTTGCCGTTGTAAATCCCAAATAATGATTTTCCCATTGGCCAGTTTTGCAATAAGCTGACTGCCATCATAATTGAAATCGACGTCAATTACAGCTTTCTCAGTCTCATCTCTCCAAACTTCATTGCAGCCTTCAGACTCGTAAAGATAAAGCCCACCTACACCGCCAATTGCAAAATGCTCTCCATCAGGAGAGACATCGAAAGTTATTATCCGTCCCTGCCCTATGCGAATCGGGGTTCTGACCATTGTTGAAATCCAAACCAATGCGATTATACTGGCGAGTGCGCCCAACAGTAGAGTCGTGACAACAAGGTGCCTATCTTTAAAGCACTTGAATGGTTGCTCAATCATATTGTCTCCCCTTTAGCCCATTTGAATAACTTCGCCAGTATATCTGCTCTTTAGTCAGAATTTTCGATACACAACCTATGCGAAGGCTGTGAATATATGACGCTACTATTATCCTGGCGGTATTAATTCTGGCAGAGTTGCGCCTGAAGCGTTGGGATTCCATCGTGTGCCGTCGGGATCAGGTTGTTATAATCGAAATCATGACGACACACGCCCATATCGCACTCAACGCCCACCTGCTGTCCGGGGAAGCGTCATATCGAAGTGCGGGCATTCATGGTTATCAGGCCAACCTGCTGCGCAGTCTTCCTCAAGTCGCTCCCGAATTCGATTTCACCGCCTTTGTGGGAGCCGGGAATCCCGCCGCGCATGATCGATTGGCCGTCCGGCGTGCCAGCCTGCCCACTCAGAACCCCCTGATGCGAATCGCGTGGGAGCAGATCGCTGCCCCGATTGTGCTGTCGCGGCTCAAACCCGATTTGATGCACGGGCTGGCTTTCGCCAATCCGTTGCTGTGGTCGGGGCCTTCGGTGCTGACCATCCACGATCTGAGCTTCATCCGTTATCCGGGGCGTTTGAGCGGGGAACGGAGGTGTTACCTGACCTGGGTGACCCGCGCATCGGCCCACAAAGCGAAGCGGGTGATCGCTGTGTCGGAGAGCGTCAAATCGGAGATCGTCGAGCTGCTGGGCGTGCCTGCAGACCGGATCGATGTGACGCTTGAAGGGGTGCTGCCCGATTTTACCCCTCAGCCACACGAGGAAGTCGAAGCTTTCCGCGCCGAATACGATCTACCGGAGCGATTCATCCTGTTTCTGGGTACCATCGAGCCCCGCAAAAACCTCGACACGCTGCTGCGGGCCTATCACCGGATCGGGCAGCGCGGTGAGGTGAAATTAGTCCTTGCCGGGGGGAAAGGGTGGCAAAGTGAGCCGATCTTTGCTCTAATTGAAGCGCTCGATCTTACCGATGATGTAGTAATATCGGGCTTCATGCCGGAGGCGGTGCTGCCTCTTCTGTACTCCGCGGCAGAGTTATTTGTTTATCCTTCACTCTATGAAGGATTTGGCCTGCCGGTTGCCGAGGCGATGGCCTGCGGCACTCCCGTTGCTGTCTCTGATTCTACGTCGCTGCCGGAGGTCGTTGGCGAGGAGGGTATTTTGCTCCCACCGACGGATATCGATGCCTGGATTGAGGCACTGGATCAGCTTCTAAACGATAAATCAACCCGTGACGATCTTTCCGAGCGGGGTTTGAAACGTGCCCGGCTGTTTACCTGGAATAGAACCGCCCACCAGACCGTCAAAACATATCGCCGGGTGCTGAATACCTCAAGGGGTGAAACAATATATGACTGATAAAAAGGTGGCGCTGGTCATGCATATCATGGCTGATGCGCTGCTGATTACTCTCGCGTTTGTGCTGTCATACCTCGTGCGCTACCAGCTTGAATGGCCCTACCCGGTCGAGGAGCAGTATGACGCGCCGTTCACGCCGTACATTCCCTACACAATCATATTGAATGTACTGTGCCTCCTGATGTTCGGCCTGAACGGATTGTACGCTCCCCAGCGCCGTCGCCGCGTGACCAATCAACTGTTTGGCATTGTCAACGGCACAGCGACCAGCATCGTGATTCTCATGGCGCTAACCTTCGGCCTGCAGCCGCTGGTCTATTCACGCGGAATGATGATTCTGGCCGGAGTCCTGATCGTCTTTTTCCTGAGCGTCTTTCGCCTGATCGACTACCTGTTCGTTCTTCAGCAGCGGCGGAACAAAATCGGCGTGGCCCGCGTGCTGGTCATCGGCGTCGGCGAAGTGGGGTTGGCAGTGATCCGCACAATCCTGGCCGATCCAATGCTTGGCTATCATGTCGTCGGTTATCTGGACGACGACCCGGCAAAAGGGAATGGACTGGGGCGGATCAAGAGCTTGGGCAGCATCGATAAATTATCATCCATCATCAAAGAGGAATCGGTTGATGTCGTCATCGTCGCGCTTCCCTGGATGTACCACCGTAAAATCATGCAGATCATCGAGGCCTGCGAAGTTGCACAGGCGCAGGTTCGGGTTGTCCCCGATGTATTCCAGCGCAGCCTTCGCGGTGTGGACCTGGACAGTCTGAACGGTATCCCATTGATGAGCCCGGTGGTCGACCGGCTGACCCCCGGCGGGCGATTCGCCAAGCGGACTATCGACTTGGTGTTGAGTGTTCTGGCGATGGTGATGCTCATCATCATCCTCCCACTGGTTGCCCTATTGATCAAAATCGACTCGAAGGGGCCAATCTTTTACCGGCAGGAACGGGTTGGCAAAGACGGAAAAATGTTCATGTTCTATAAATTCCGTACCATGATCGACGGGGCCGACCTGATGAAGGATCAGGTTGCCCATCTGAGCAAGTATCAGGGGGACACACTGCTGAAAGTGCCCAACGATCCGCGAATGACGCGGGTTGGCCGCCTGCTTCGCCGTTTTAGCATCGACGAGCTTCCACAGATCATCAACGTGTTTCGTGGTGAAATGAGCTGGGTTGGGCCTCGTCCCAACACGCCTGATGAGGTTTCGAAGTACGAACCCTGGCAGCGAAAGCGTCTCAGCGTGCTGCCGGGGATCACCGGCTTGTGGCAGGTCAGCGGGCGGAGTGATATCCCTTTCGCCGAGATGTGCCTGCTGGACATATTTTATATTGAGGATTGGTCTTTAAGTTTAGATTTGCGAATCCTCCTTCAGACCATCCCCCACGTTATTTTTGGGAATGGAGCGTATTAACCGATGGCAGTATTCTCGTCCCCCTCTGGATCAAGTCCGACCCAGACATTATCTCTCAGCGAAGACGAACGGGCCGGACTCGTCAATTTCCTGCAACGTCTTGTTCAAACCCCCAGCCCTTCCTCAAAGGAGGAGCAGGTCGCTCAACTTGTCATTGAAGAACTGCGATCAACAGGTGTAGAAGATGTTCATGTCGATCAGGCCGGGAATGTCGTCGCCCGTATGGGTACTGGCAGCGGCCCGACCCTGTTGTATGATGCTCACCTTGATACAGTCACCGTAACGAATGCGGAATGGCCCTACAATCCCTACGAAGCGGTTATCGAGAATGGCGTTTTGTATGGATTGGGCGCTTGTGATATGAAGGGTTCGGTCGCGGCGATGGTCTATGCTGCCCATTTACTGACTGAATCAAAGAGCGATCTGCACGGGAACCTGGTTTTCGCCTTTGTCGTCCAGGAAGAACCCTGTGAAGGCAGTGCTCTCAAGGTATTGCTTAACGAAGAGAATATCCGGCCTGACTGGGTGATCCTGGGTGAACCTAGCGATATGAACATTATGCGTGGACACCGGGGGCGGGTTCTTTTCAAAGTGACGGTTCACGGTAAAAGTTCACATTCTTCCAACCCTGAACTGGGCACGAATGCCATCACTGCTGCCGCCCGGTTGATCTTTGGTATCGATTTACTCTCGGTTGATCTGCCGAGCGATCCTTTCCTGGGGGCTGGTACGGTTGCCGTCACCCATATCGAGAGCCAGTCTGCCAGCCTGAACGCGATCCCCGATATCTGCACATTTTATGTCGACCGGCGGCTTACACTGGGCGAGACGCCCACCCGCGCCCAGGCCCAGCTTGAGAGCATCGTCGAGCGCGAAGGAATTGATGCCGAGATTGAGATCGTCAAATACAACAGTAAAACGTATACCGGTTATGAACTGTCGGCCAGGGAAGCGTTCAATGCCTGGGCACTGGAAGAGAACCACGAATTGATCCAGCGGCTCAGCAAGATATCAAGACAGGTGCTGGGGCATGTACCTGTTGTGAGGCACTGGCCGTTTTCTACCGACGGTGTATACAGTATGGGTGAGACCAATATCCCAACGATCGGCATCGGCCCTGGAAACCCGGAACATGCGCACACCATCCACGATCAGGTTCGCCTTGCCGATGTGGAGCAGGCCGCCCGGATATATGCATTGATGGCGATGACGATGTTGAAACAAACTTGACCTGTCGAACAGGCAGCCGAGGGGGCGGATTTGAACATCCTGCCCCTTTTTGATTCCCGGTAAATGCATCCTGACGTCGTTTCCGGCATCAAATAAAGTGGAATTGAAAAAATATCTGTAATGGAGAGAAAAAATGACTTTATTGGATGAAAAAACACGTCAGGATATCAAATCACTTCTCGAAGACCTTGCCGGACCGGTAGAACTGGTCGTCTTTACACAGGAATTCGAGTGCCAGTTCTGCCGCGAGACACGAGAGCTTATAGAGGAGATTGCGACGCTGTCGGAAATGATTGACGTCGAAGTACTTGATTTCCTGGAGAACAAGGATCGCGCCGAAGAATTGAATATCGACAAGATTCCAGCAATCGCCATTCTTGGGGCTGGAAAGCAGAGCTACGGTGTGCGCTACTACGGCATTCCGTCAGGGTATGAGTTCTCTTCGCTGCTTCACGATATCAAAGCAGTCGCCGCCGGGCCGGATGCCGTTCCGCTTGATGGTGATACGCTGGCGTTTCTTGACAGCCTGGAACAGGATATACACTTGCAGGTGTTCGTCACGCCGACCTGCCCATACTGTCCGCGCGCGGTCGTTCTCGCTCACGCGATGGCAATTGCCAGCGACAGGGTATCGGCAGATATGGTCGAAGCGACGGAGTTTCCCCACCTTTCGGTCAAATATGATGTGATGGGTGTGCCGCGAACGGTCATCAATGAAACCGAGTTTGTCGAAGGCTCTGTACCTGAACAAATGCTGCTCGACGCGATGCGTGCTGCCAGCAACTAGGAATGATTTCCCAGGCCGGGTATCGTTTGTAGTGATACCCGACCTGGCTCTTTCCCGTTTAAACTAAAAATCATTCCAGGCAGAGTAGATAACAAAAATCTACGACCTTCCGGTGGTGGATTCCCCGCCGTTATGATTGTTGTCAACCCTTCGTTGGACTTGCAGTTTAGGTTAAACCATAGCATAATCAAACCCGATGGCAACTCCAAAGTACCGTCACAGGATCGCTAATGTCGGAGATCAGCCTACGGGCCTATGTTGAGTATATTGATGACCGGCTGGCGCACGACGCGTACCAAGAAGTAATCGCGCAGTGCCGCCATATCCTTGAAACATTTCCTAAGTATGTCGAAGCCTACAAGCTCCTGGCAAGGGCCTTGGTTGCCCAGGAAGATTACCAGGACGCGCTTGACTTATTTCAGCGTGTCTTGAGTGCTGATCCGAGCGATTTTATTTCTCACGTTGGGATCAGTGACTGCTACCGGGAAAGCGGCGCTCTTGACCAGGCGATCTGGCATCTGGAACGAGCCTTTGAACAGGTTCCCAACAACGTCGATCTCCAGGAAGCGATCAAGCAGTTGTATGCTGAAAGAGACGGGTCGCCGCCACGTAAAGTGCAGTTGACCGGTGGAGCATTAGCCCGCCTGTACATCAAGGGGAAGCTGTATTCACAGGCGATCCTCGAAATCAAAAAGGCACTGGCCCGCGACCCCGAACGTCTCGACCTTCAGCTATTGCTAGCCAAAGCCCTGTGGCACAATCACCAGGTTGTCGAAGCCGGAAAAGTCGCTGCCGAAATCCTTAGACGCCTGCCAAACTGCGTCGAAGCCAACCGTCTGCTGGCGTTGCTGTGGCAGCGGGCACAGCAGCCCAAAGAGATGATCGCCTTCCTGGATCGTGTCAGAGACCTCGATCCATATCTCGCCTATGAAATTGAGAAAAAGGGGAAACGCGCCCCGGCTGATACCTTTCAACTCGAGATGCTGCGGTTTGATACAGATCGACCACTGACTGATGTCGGCACTGCTGACTGGGTATCGCAGATCAGCGCGATTCCAAAAGAACTGGGAGTGACCGGGCCGTTGAAAGCGCCGGTCGAACCGTTCGCGGATGTTTCTCAAGCAGGCAGGCCGCCTGTGCCAATCCCCGATATGTCGGGCAGCCCGGACTGGCTGCAGGAAGCTCTATCTTCGCCAATGGGGCAGGAAGCCGGTGCAGGTGTTGAAGAACCCGATTGGCTTGGCAGTATTATGGCTGATGAACAGGCCGCCCCGGTGCAAGATTTTGCCGCTCCGGGCAGCGCACCAGCCGCAGCCGACGCACCCGATTGGCTGCAAGATGTATTGGCCCAACCTTCTGACGTGGAAACGTTACCTCCTGCTTCGCCATCTGCTCCTGGCGGTGCCCCGGATTGGCTGCAAGACGTACTGGCTGAGGACTCTTCCGGGGAACCATCGCCTCCGGCTGCTCCACCATCTTCCGATGCGCCTGACTGGTTACAGGATGTGTTCGGGGAGTCGGTTTCTCCTGCGCCTGATTTACCGCCTCAGAGCGCGCCGCCGGTTGACGAGGGCGCTCCTGATTGGATGTCGGATATTTTCGGAGAGGCATCGTCACCAGCAGCAGTCGCAGATGCAGCGCCTCCTGTATCGGAACAGACCGGTCAATCTGATATGCCCGATTGGATGCAGGATATCATCGGCGAGCAGGCATCAGCGCCTGTCGCGGAGGTGTCTTCACCTGCTGCCACGCAACCAGAACAGTCTGATATACCTGACTGGATGCAGGATATCGTCGGTGAGCAGACGCCAACGCCTGTCGCGGAGGTTCCCTTGCCTGCTGCTATAACACCTGATCAGTCTGATATGCCTGATTGGATGCAGGATATCGTTGGTGAACAGCCGGAAGGTGAGGCGGTTGAGGCTGCAGGCATAGAACAGGAAGCCATACCCGATGCCGCCCAGCCTGAACGGGAAGCCCCCCAATGGCTCACAAAGATACTTAGCGGCGAAGAAGATGAATCGTTTGTTGCCGAGGCCCCTGAACCGGAGCCATTTGACGAAGTTTCGGACGAGTGGCTCGATCAACTACTGACGGAAGGGGCAGAGTCAGAACCGTCAGTGCGGGCTGCTGAAGATGTCGCTGCTCCCGACTGGTTAAAAGATATTGATTCGCGCCCGGAGCAGATACCGGTGGCTGCCGAACCACTCAGCCTTGACGACCTGGGCGAGCTTGAAACCTGGGATGCATCGTTTCAAAGCAAACCGGCAGGCGCGCCTTCACCGACGAAGTCAGCAGAGCTTCCACCGTTCCTGGCTTCGGCTGAGGGGATGGCCGTCGAAGAATCGGCTGCCCCAGCGGGAAGAGAACTCCCCGATTGGCTCAAAGCAGCGCAGGATGTTGAAACTGTCAATGATCGGCCAGGGGATGATCTGGCGGAAGAATCAGAAAAATCCATACCCGATTGGCTTATGGCGGCGCAGGATATGATATCACCTGAATCGGATGAAGAGCCGGAAGAAAATCAGGATGAAATACCCGATTGGCTGCGTGGTGCAAATTCGGAGGACGGTGAAGCCTAGTTCGGGTTTGCAAAATATCGCTGCCGCCACTTTAATAGTAAGAGTATTGGAAAAGCGTCTTTTGCTCCATTGGTGTATAACTATCAACAGGGTTGAAACCAGTATTATCTAAGACGCTCCAGGAGGGTTTACAAGTGGCCCCTATTGATGAATCAAATAACGACGCCTCCGAGGACGTCCCGGAGTGGTTAACTGACGGCGATCTTGACAGTGACGATGCCATTGCTTGGCTCGAAGAAATCGCTGCAAAGTATGATCCCGAATTTGAAGGTTCGAGTGAGGAGTCTTCTGGTTCTGTAGAACCAGAGGTCGAGCCGGATGAGGTCGAAGAGGAAGAAGTTCCCGACTGGTTGAAGACCGGAACTCCCGAACCTGTAGCTGAAGCGGTGCCGGAAGAAGAACCAGAAGAGGAAGAGGAAGAAGTTCCTGACTGGTTGGAGGCTGAAATGCCCGAACCGGTCGCCGAGGCCGTACCTGTGGCCGAAGCCGCGCCTGAAGAAGAACCAGAAGAAGAAGAGGACGAAGGTCTCCCCGACTGGCTGAAGGATGAAATGCCTGAGCCGGTCGCCGAGGCCGTACCTGTGGCCGAAGCCGCACCCGAAGAGGAACCAGAAGAAGAGGACGAAGACCTCCCCGACTGGTTAAAAGCAGTTGCCCCCGCTCCTGCTGCAAAACCGGTTGACGAAGCGGAACCTGCTGTAGAAGAAGCGGGTGCTATGGCCTGGCTGGATGAACAGGCAGAGATGCAGGGAGTGGGTGCCGGTGAAGTCGTTTCGGAGGCTTTGACCGCCGACAGTCCGCCGACCACGTCCCCTGATATCCCGCCGCCCGACGCTGAGGCGGAAGCCGTTTCGGATGAAGAACTTCCCGATTGGCTCAAGAGTGACGAGGTCAAAGAGGCGAAGGAGAAGGCGATGGTCACACCAACCGGTGAGCTAAGAGAAGAACTCGTCGCTGCTGCCATCACAGCCGAAGAAGAGGACATCGCCTGGCTGGAAAGTGCTCTTGAAGCAGAAGAACCGCCCGACGAAGACCTGCCCGACTGGTTGAAAGAGGAACCGGCAAAAGCGGTTGAAGAACCAAGAGCCGGGATTGTAGAAGAGGCCGAGGCTGAAGCCGAAGAGGAAGAAGAAGAACTTCCCGATTGGCTCAAGGGGATCGAGGAGCAGCCCACCCTGTCCTGGCATATTTCGACTTCTGAGGTGGTCGAGGCTGTCGCCGAGTCGGAACTGGCAAAGGAAGCGGAGGGTGAGGCTGAAGAGGAAGAAGAACTTCCTGATTGGCTCAGGGGGATTGGTCCCAGTGCCGTACCCGCCGACACCGCGCCATTTATCGAATCTGTCGAAGAAGAGCCAGAGGAAGAAGAATTACCTGGCTGGATAACAAAGAAACCCGCCGAGGAAGAAGAGGAAGAAGGAATTCCCGATTGGCTGGCCGAAAAGCCCGTCGCGCCTGCGGCCCCGGTCGTCGAGATCGAGGAGGAACTGGAGGAAGAAGAGGAAGAGGTTCCTGATTGGCTGGCCGAAAAGCCTGCCGCGCTGGCAGTCGAAGCTGCTGCCGCCGAGGTTGAAGAAGAGCCGGAAGAAGAGGGAGAAGAGGCTCCCCACTGGCTTGCTGAAGCTCCCGCGGCCCCGGTTCGCGAAGAGAAGCCACCTGTACCAGCTGTGGCGCCTTCTGTCTCAATACCGTCCGAGATCGCCGGGGACTTCAACGAGCAGCTCAGGATTGCTCGCGAGAAACTATCGGCGAAGGCTATTGACGAAGCACTGCCGTACTATGAAAGCCTGATCGGCAGCAAGCAGATGCTCGATCAGACGATCTCCGACCTTTTGTATGCGATCAAGACCGAGGAGAAGATCAGCCCGCAGCTGCGCCGGGTGCTGGGTGATGCCTACCGCAGCCAGGGCCAGCTTCAGGAGGCACTCGAAGCGTATCGACAGGCGCTCGATGAGTTGTAAGGTTGATCGATAGTTGAACTGCCAATGCCTCCCGGTCATGCCGGGGGGCATTTTTTGTCTCTGCTTGGTAACTGCACTTTTGATCGTTATACTTCCCTCAGTCACTCTGAGAACAACCTTGAGGAGGATATTTTGGAAAAAACACTGGTCTTGATAAAACCCGACGGCGTGCAGCGCGGCTTGATGGGTGAGGTGATCAGCCGACTGGAACGTCGTGGTTTGAAACTGTCCGGAATGAAATTCATTCAAATGGATGAAGACCTCGCTTCGCGTCACTATGCCGAACATGTCGGAAAGCCCTTTTATCCCGGGCTACTCTCGTATATCACCTCTGGCCCGGTGGTAGCGATGGTCTGGGAGGGCAAGCAAGCGATCAGCATCGTGCGTTCGACGATGGGCGTCACCAAACCCGCTGAAGCCGCCCCGGGAACCATTCGCGGGGACTTTGCTCTGGAAGTGGGCCGGAACATCGTTCACGGATCGGCGAATGAAGCCGACGCCGTCCGCGAAGTCGATCTCTTCTTCGCCCCTGCCGAGTTAGTCAGTTGGGAACGAAGCACCGATCCCTGGATTTTCGAAGATTGACCCCTGCGGTTTGAGGGGATATTCAACCGGAGACGGTAAAAACTTCAGGAAGCGACCCGCAGGTCGCTTCCTTTGTGTGTGTCTGGTCAGTCTTAACCGCCACCACCAGAGCCACCGGTTGTTGGGTACTTCATGGCACCAGGTCTCCTTTCGACTGGATTAGCCAACCATGTTTCGGTCGGCATACTCAGTGTCGAGGAGTTCTGGGTGCGCTCAGAGAGGGTTTCGGACTGTCATCGGACAAAAATCGGACAGGGGGGCCCGTAGTCGATTGGTGCTCGCAATATCTGCCTGTCATGTTACAATTTGCGCGGCGGCCAATCCAATTGGCGAATTGGCAATCCGATTGATGAATTGGCAATCGTTTGTGGAGGATTTCTATAGTGAGTCAATCTTTATCGTTCCAGGACATCATCATCCGTCTTCAGGAGTTCTGGGCTTCGCAGAACTGCGTGATCTGGCAGCCCTACAACATACAGGTCGGGGCCGGGACGTATAACCCGTCCACGATTCTGCGTGTGTTGGGGCCAGAACCCTGGAATGTCGGATACGTCGAACCATCAATCCGTCCCGACGATGGGCGTTTTGGCGACAATCCCAACCGTATGCAGATGCATTACCAGTACCAGGTGATCCTAAAGCCAGACCCCGGCGATCCGCAGGAGATGTATCTGCAAAGCCTCGAGGCCATAGGCATCGACCGGCGCGAGCACGACATTCGTTTTGTCGAGGACAACTGGGAATCTCCCGCATTGGGTGCCTGGGGATTGGGCTGGGAAGTGTGGCTCGATGGGCAGGAAATCACCCAGTTTACCTATTTCCAGCAGGGCGGGGGGATCAACCTGAACCCCGTTCCGGTCGAGATCACATACGGGCTTGAGCGCATCGCACTGGCCTTACAGGGGGTCAACTCGGTCTGGGAACTCGAATGGGTGAACGGTGTGACCTACGGTGACGTGCTGTTCAATTCGGAGGTCGAACACTGCCAGTACTATTTCAACGTGGCGAATGTCGATGCGCTGCGTGAAGTGTTCAACACCTACGAGCAGGAAGGATTCAACGCACTGGCGCAGGACCCGCCGCTTGTTTTGCCCGCACATGATTACGTGTTGAAGTGTTCGCACCTGTTCAACATTCTCGATACACGTGGCGCGATTGGCGTGGTCGAGCGGGCTGAGTATTTCCGGCGGATGCAGCGCCTGGCTGCCGGTGTCTCGAAGGCTTACGTCGAGCAGCGCGCCCGGCTGGGCTATCCCTGGCTGCCGGAGGACTGGCACGTTGATCCTGAAACCGGCGAAGTGAGTGCCCCGGCAGTCGAGCCGCCAGAAGTTAAGATAGGAACTTACCCGGTGAAACCGGCCCCATTCTTGCTGGAGATCGGCGTTGAAGAACTCCCGGCCTCCGACCTTGACTTGGCGCTCGAACAGCTTGCCGAAAGCGTCCCCGCGATGCTGGATGAAGCACGACTTGAGTACAAGTCGGTCACCGTCAGCGGAACCCCACGCCGTCTGGCGATTTCGGTCGATGGTCTTTCACCCAGCCAGCGTGCCGAGGAAGGCATCCGGCGCGGGCCGCCGGTTCGGGCCGCGTTCGACAAAGAGGGAAAACCGACCAAAGCGGCAGCCGGGTTTGCCCGCAGTCTGGGAATTGACATGGGCGACCTCGAACGGCAGGAGATCGACGGCGGCGAGTACGTCGTCGCCACTGTCCGCGACGAGGGACAGCCCGCCGCCGATGTACTGAGCGAACGACTGCCGGGCCTGATCGCCTCGATCCGGTTTGACCGGTCAATGCGCTGGAACTGGTCGGGCATATCGTTCTTTCGTCCGCTGCGCTGGTACGTGGCACTGTTCGACGGGGCGGTCGTCCCGTTCAGCTACGCCGACGTGTTCTCCGGTCGGACGACGACCGGAACCCGGCCCCTCGGTTCGCCACAGATCGAACTGGCCGACGTTGCCGCCTATTTCGACACCATGCAGGAACTTGGCATCATCATCGACCGGGGAGCGCGTCAGGAAGAAATCCGCAGGCAAATCGAAAAGCTGGCGGCGGAAGCTGGGGGCAGCATCAAAGAAGATGCCGACCTCCTGAACGAAGTCGCTAATCTGGTTGAGCAGCCGACGGCTCTGCTGGGTACCTTCGACGAAGCCGACCTCGAACTCCCGGAAGCGGTACTCATTTCGGTGATGAAGAAGCATCAGCGCTATTTCGCCGTAGTCGATAAGAATGATCATCTGCTGCCGGTCTTTATTGCCGTTCGGAATGGCGACGATCAGCACCTCGACAAGGTGCGGCACGGTAATGAACACGTCATCCGTGCCCGGTTTGCCGACGCGCGATTCTTCTACAACGACGACATTCAGCAGCCACTTGAGAGCTATCTCCCGAAGCTGGAGTCACTGACTTTCCAGGAGGAGCTTGGCTCGTACTACGATAAGGCTGCCCGGCTCGAAGGACTGACCGCCCGTCTCGGCGGGGTGCTCGATATCACCGATGATAAGGGCGATCTCGATCATGCCATCCGCGCGGCACGGCTGGCAAAAGCCGACCTCGTGACCAGTATGGTCGTCGAAATGACCTCGCTCCAGGGTGTAATGGGCCGAATCTACGCGCTGCGTTCAGGCGAACCCGCAGACGTGGCCGACGCGATCGGCGAGCATTACCATCCCCGGTTTGCCGGTGACAGTTTGCCACAATCGCTTGCCGGGATCGCCATCGCGCTGGCCGACCGGCTGGATAGTCTGGTCGGGTTATTCGCGGTTGGGTTGCAGCCAACCGGTTCGACTGATCCCTACGGACTGCGCCGCGCCGCGCTGGGTATCGTCCAGATTTTGCTGGGGCATGAGATCGATCTCGATCTGCGTCAGGCCATCGACTGGGCGGCGATGGGCTACACCGGCGAACTGGGTGAGAAGTTCGTTACCGATGAAGTAAAGGCAACCGTTCTCGACTTCATCATCGGACGAATGCGCGTCGTGCTGCGCGAAACCTACCCGTACGATATCGTCGAGGCAGTGCTGGCCGAACAGGGCTTCAACCCGAACCGGGCACAGATCGCGGCGGCGCGGCTTTCCGAATGGGTCGACCGCGACAACTGGGTGTCGATCCTCGATGCGTATGCTCGCTGTGTGCGCATCACGCGAAGCCAGGAGAAGCAGTTCAGGCTCAAGACTCGTTCGCTGACCGAACCGGTCGAGAAAAATCTGTACGAAGCGTATAAACAGGCAGTGAACCAGATCGGTGAGGACGCGAATATCGACACCTTTATGGAAGCATTCGAGCCGATGATCGACCCGATCTCCGCGTTCTTTGCCCCGGCTGAAGAAGGCGGTGTGCTGGTCATGCACGAGGATGCGGCGATCCGGGAAAACCGGCTGGCACTGCTGCAAAACATCGCCGCGCTTGCCGACGGCGTGGCCGATTTCTCACAGATGGAAGGCTTCTAGTGTTTCGCGTTGAACCTATGACCATAGTGATATCCGGAACGCGAAACACTCAAGCAGTTGGGCAAGCCAGATCGTTGATCCTCAACCGCCTTTTGGCCCAACTGAACTAGCCCTCAATACTTTGCAACAAAAAAGCCCCGTATCGCTGGCAGCGGCACGGGGCTTTTTGATTCTTCTTGATCAATCGGTCAGTTGAAGGGTGGCCCAGGTGGTCGGGTTGCTGACTTTCAGGTTAGTACAGTGGCTTACCATCGACTCCTGGTTGGCCGTGCCCGCCTGGTCGTTGTCGCTGAGTGCCAGGCAGAAGCCGTAATTCTTGCCGCTTCGGGGCGTGATGTCGAAGTCGTCCCAGCCAATGGCGGCCTCAAGAAGATAGCCATCATCCGATGGACTGGCTGCGATTCCCACCGCGTCAAGGTCTCGCACAGTTGGGAAATAGCGCACCGCTGCCGGGGGATTGTCTTCGAAGTCGCCGGGCGACAGGCCGATCTGTATGTCGTCGTCGTTCCACTCTGCCTCAAGGAAATCGCCGGACAGGTCGCGATCGAACAGCAATTCGATCTCATCGCCTTTCCAGGCGGTTGCACCGTTCTCGGTCTGCACGTGAACATCGTCGGTCACGGTGACGATGAGATAGAGTATCTCGTCAGTCCAGCAAGCCCATGCATACGCGCTCAAATCATCCGGCCCCTCCCAGTTCGCCGCACCGTAGGTCGCCTGATTGATGGCGAAGCGGGGCACACCTTCCAGTGCTTCCCAATCCTGACTGCTGCCGTCGACGGTGATGTCGTCCGAACAGCGCGGAAAGGTCAGGTTGGTGCCGTTGCCCGTCCGGGCTGCCTGCGCCGTTGCCGTCAGCACATCGAGATCGTCGACTGTGGTGTCGCCCGTCGCCGCCGGTTCCTCGGTGGCGATGGCAGTAGTAGATAGGCCAGCCTCTTCCGCATGAGCGGTGATCGTTGCATACACCGATTGAACGGTGGCCGGGGTATCCGGCTGACTGCCAAAACTGGTATTACAGGCCAGCACCGACAGCAATATAGCACTGACAGCAGCCCCTATGAACCGTGAGTATCCCCTCGACTGGTGCATCGATCATCCTCCACCGGCAGACTGCCGGAGCGTGATCTTAATCTTCTCGCAGCATATCGCGCAGTACCGTATGCAGAATACCACCGTTGCGATAGTAGCGCACCTCGACCGGCGAATCGACGCGGCAGATCATCGTAAAGACGGTTCCGTTGCCGGCGGCGCGGCGGGCGCGTACGGTGACCTCCTGACGCGGCTGGAGATCATCGTTCAGCCCCTCGATGTCGTAAGTCTCGAACCCGGTCAGGCCGAGCGTTTCGGCGTTTTCACCGGGTTTGAACTGCAAGGGGAGGACGCCCATGCCCACCAGGTTGCTCCGGTGGATGCGTTCGTAGCTTGTCGCCAGCACAGCTTTGATTCCCAGCAGGTAGGTGGCCTTCGCCGCCCAGTCGCGGGAGCTGCCGGTACCGTATTCCGTTCCGGCGATCACGACCAGCGGTGTTTCCTCGTCCATGTAGCGCATCGCAGCATGATAGATGCTCATCTCTTCGCCATCTTCACGGCTGGCGCTGCCTTCGGGCAGGTAGACGGTCACGCCGCCTTCAGTGCCGGGCACGAGCCGGTTGCGCAGCCGGATATTGCTGAACCCGCCGCGCATCATCACGATATGGTTGCCTCTCCGGGCACCGAAGGTGTTGAAGTCGCGCGGCTCGATCCCCAGTTCGATCAGGTATTCACCCGCCGGGCCATCGGCGGGGATAGGACCAGCCGGGGAGATGTGATCGGTGGTGACCGAATCGCCCAGCAGGGCCAGCGCCCGCGCCCCCTGGATGGGGGCGATCGGAGATTCTTCGGCGGTGATATCGATGAAGAAGGGCGGCTCGTGGATATAGGTCGATTTGGGCCAGGTGTAAATATCACCTTCCGGCACCGGAAGTTCGTTCCACATCTCGTTACCGTCGAAGACGTTGGCGTATTCCTCTTCGAACAACTCCGGTTTGAGCGCCGCCTGGATCGTCTCGCGGATTTCCGCCTGGGTCGGCCAGATGTCACGCAGATAGACCGGTTCGCCGTTGGGATCGGTGCCGAGCGGTTCGGTCTCGAAGTCGATGTCGACCGTCCCGGCCAGCGCGTAGGCGATCACCAGCGGGGGCGAAGCTAGGTAATTGAGCCGGGTAAGCGGGTTGACCCGCCCCTCAAAGTTGCGGTTGCCGCTCAACACAGCGGCGACGACCAGATCGTTTTCCTGGATGGCCCCGGCGACCGCCGGATCGAGCGGGCCGCTGTTGCCGATGCAGGTCGTGCAGCCGTAGCCGACCACGTGATAGCGAAGCTGTTCGAGATAGGGCAGCAGCCCGGCGTCTCTCAGGTAGCGGGAAACGATCTTCGATCCGGGGGCAAGGCTGGGCTTGACGTGCGGCGGCAGGCTCAGGCCCTTCTCGACCGCTTTCTTGGCAAGCAGCCCGGCCCCGACCATCACCGAGGGGTTCGAGGTGTTGGTGCAGCTTGTGATTGCCGCCAGTACGACTGCTCCGTCGCCGATTTCCGCCTGTTCACCTTCGACGGTGATGGCGACTTTTCGCGGCTGGCTGCCGTTGCCGGTCGTCGCCGAAAGCGACTCGTGGAACGAGCCTTTGACAGCGGTCAGCGGGATGCGCTCGTTGGGGCGCTTCGGACCGGCGATACTCGGTTCGACCGTGCCGAGGTCAAGCTCGATGGTGTCTTCATAGGCCGGGTCGGGCGAGCCGTCGGTACGGAAGAGATGCTGTTCTTTTGTATACCGCTCGACCAGATCGGCCAGCGAACCACCCCGGTTTGTGGCTCGGAGATACCGTAATGTTTCGTCGTCGACCGGGAAGAAGCCCATCGTCGCGCCGTAATCGGGGGCCATGTTTGCGATAGTCGCCCGGTCGGCGAGGCTCAACTGGCTGATCCCGGGGCCGTAATACTCGACGAAGCGGCCCACGACGCCTTTCTTGCGCAGCATCTGGGTGACGGTCAGGACGAGGTCGGTGGCGGTAGCGCCTTCGGGGAGTGCCCCGATCATCTTGAACCCGACGACTTCGGGCATCAGCATATAGATCGGCTGGCCGAGCATCGCAGCCTCGGCTTCGATGCCGCCCACGCCCCAGCCCAGCACGCCCAGCGCGTTGATCATCGTGGTGTGAGAGTCGGTGCCGACCAGCGTATCGGGGAAGGCGACCGTTTCGCCATCTACCTCGCGGGTCAGAACGCCCTTAGCGAGAAATTCGAGGTTCACCTGGTGGATGATCCCGGTGGCGGGTGGCACGACCCGGAAATTGTCGAAGGCTTCCTTGCCCCAGCGCAGGAACTCGTAGCGCTCGCGGTTGCGCTCGAATTCACGTTCGGCGTTGAACGCCAGCGCGAAAGCCGATCCGAAGCGGTCGACCTGCACCGAGTGGTCGATCACCAGGTCGGCGGGGACAATCGGGTTGATCCGGGATGGGTCACCGCTGAGACGGGCCATCGCCGAGCGCAGCGCGGCCAGATCGACCACGCTGGGCACACCCGTGAAATCCTGTAGCACAACCCGCGCCGGTCGGTAGGGAATCTCCTGCTCGCCGGGGTCTTTCCAGGCAGCAAGATTGGCGACATCGTCCCCGGTTATCGAAAAGCCGTCCAGTTGGCGAAGGGCAGCTTCGAGCAAAACGCGGATCGCGTAAGGCAGCCGGGAGAGATTCCCGATTCCCTGCGACTCGATCCGGTCCAGCCGGTAGATCACGACCGGGCCGTTTGCCGTCTGTAATGTATCATGTGCGCCAAAAGGATCATTTGTATTGTGTAGATTGCTCATCTTTCCTCACGATGACTGTCGGGCATCACCCTCAATAGCATGGGGCATGGTTTTCAGAATTGGGTACTGATGATACTATAGAAGGAATGGCACTTTTTTGTACTTTTCCCCCTCAAGCGGTGAGTATAGCAAGACTCAGTCAATTGGTGTAATGGAGCCTCTCGTTGAACTGGATCGATCCTCCGCAGGTCAGTATCGATAACGCATTCCGGGAAGCCGTCGGGGGGCATCCGCTGGCTGCCGAAATCCTGATGCGGCGCGGCATCGATCAGCCGGACGAGGCACGGGCTTTCCTCGATCCGGCGTATTACTCGCCGTCACCGCCCACCGCCCTGCCCGATCTGGAGTTCGCCGCCAACCGGCTCCTGGAGAGCATTGAACGCGGCGAGCAAATTCTCGTCTGGGGCGATTTCGACGTTGATGGGCAGACCTCGACCGCCCTGCTGGTCGATGGACTGCGCAATCTGGGAGCAAGGGTTTCCTACCACGTTCCGCACCGCATGAAACACGGCCACGGCATCGCCATCGACGTGCTGGAAAGCTATCTCAAACAGGATATCGATCTCATCCTGACCTGCGACACAGGCGTATCCGAGCACGAGGCGGTCGACAAAGTGA
This sequence comes from Anaerolineae bacterium, assembly GCA_016926255.1. Classification (GTDB taxonomy): domain Bacteria; phylum Chloroflexota; class Anaerolineae; order Aggregatilineales; family UBA3940; genus JAFGOY01. The sequence goes on from JAFGOY010000069.1 coordinate 51,859, forward strand.
TCGGGGCCGGGCGGACGATCCTGATCACCGATCACCACGCGCTGCCCAAAACCCTGCCCGACGCCCCGGCGGTGGTCAACCCGCAGCGCCTTCCTGCCGATCATCCCCTGCGTGACCTGCCCGGCGTGGGCGTCGCCTACAAGCTGATCGAGCAGGTCTACCGCATCACCGGGCGCGAGGACGGCGAGCGGCAGTTTCTCGATCTCGCTGCTCTGGGCATTGTCGCCGACGTTGCCAACCAGCGCGGCGACACGCGCTACCTGTTACAGTTGGGGATCGATGCGCTGCGCTACCCGACACGTACCGGTTTGCAGGCGCTGATGCAGGCCGCGCAGGTCGATCCTTCCAACCTGTCGTCGGATACGATTGGCTTCCAGATCGGGCCGCGCCTGAACGCTTTAGGCCGCCTCGACGACGCTTCGCTGGCGGTCGAGTTATTGACGACCAGTGACATGTCCCTGGCCCGGCAGATCGCCACACAGCTTGAACTGCTGAACAACAAACGCAAGCAAATCGAAGACCAGATTTATGCAGCAGCCCAGGATCAGATTGCCCGCGACCCATCCCTGCTCGATTTCGACGCACTGGTGCTGGCCGGGGATCACTGGCATCCGGGTGTGATCGGGATCGTCGCCTCGCGGCTGGTGGACAAATACGAACGCCCGGTGCTGCTGCTGTCCTCCCCGCCCGATGATCCCATCGCACGCGGGTCGGCCCGATCGGTGCCGGGGGTCAATATCGGCGTGTGCATCGCAGCCAACGACGATCTACTGATCGGGCACGGTGGGCATCCGGGAGCGGCAGGCTGTTCCCTCGATGCCGACCTGATCCCCCAGTTCCGGCGCAGGCTTTCGAATACCATCCGAGAAACATGGGATCATAGCGTCGTGCAGGGAATCGCGGTCGATGCCTGCCTGCCGCTGGCCGAAGTCGATATGGAACTGGCCGAGGAATTGAACCGGCTGGCCCCGTTCGGGGAGGGCAACCCGGCGATTCGCCTGCGAACCGACGCGCTGCATGTCGTCTCGACGCGTGATTTCGGGATCGGGAAGAAACATCGCTTCGTCACGGTCGAAGATGAAGCGGGGAACAAGGTAGACATCACCTGGTGGCGCGGGGCGGAGTATCCCAAGCCCACCGGGGTGATCGACCTGGTCTACATCCCCCGGATCAATGATTACCGGGGGCGGCGATCACTACAGCTTGAATGGGTCGACGCCCGCCCGACGCCGGGAATTGAAATCGAAGTCGATCTACATCATGAGGTCATCGATCTGCGTAAGACGTTCGACCCGGCGATGCTGCCCGGATCAGGTAACTGGTGCGTATGGGTGGAGGGCGGCGAAAGCGCTTCTCTGCCATTCCCCGCAGAACGGGTCATCACCCGGCATGAACCTGCACCCTGCCAGCACCTCGTCATCTGGACGACGCCTCCCGGCCCGCAGGAACTCGATCAGATGCTTGATTTGACTGGCGCACGCCGCGTCTCGGTCATTTCCCGCCAGCCGGTCAATGGAAAAGCCGACGGCTTTATCAAACGACTGGCCGGGCTGATCAAATATGCGATCAAAGCCTATGGTGGGCGGACTTCCATCACCCAGCTTGCCAGCCTGACCGCCCAGCGCGAATCGGCGGTGCGCCTGGGCCTCGACTGGATGGTGGCAAAGGGCCAGATTTCACTCGAATGGGGCGATGATGGTCAGATTGCCATCATGAAGAATGGGGTGGCTCAAAAAGACCTTCAAGAATCGCTGTATCTTTCGCTTCAGGCGCTGCTCTCGGAGACGGCGGCATTCCGCGCGTATTTCCAGGCAGCCGATCTGAAAGCGTTTTTCGATATATGAGTTCGATTATAGATACTTGCGCGAGCACAATTATGCATTTGAAGTACTAGTATGATATCCGGAGATGTCTCCAAAGAAGTGGTGTAAGCAAGATGAGCCGAGCATTCTGGCTTGAAATGTCCCGCGATGAAATACATGGTGGTGGAGGTTGGAGTTTTACAAAGTGTCTCTGGTCACCTGCTTATAAGACAAATGGACAGAGTTGGGCTTTTTGGAACACTTTACTTGAAGTAAAAGAAGGAGACCAAGTTTTACATCTGCGGGGAATTGGAAACGCTGCTGCATTTATTGGCTACTCAACTGCAGAGCTAGATGGATATGTGACTGATGAATCGCCCCCTGATCCTGGGATTTGGGAATATGCAAAACAATACTATAGAGTTCCTCTTCGGGATTTCATCTTATTTCCTCAACCTTTGTACCTTGTTGATGTTTTTGCTAATAACGATTTCCATCTCCGTGAATATTTCAACCAAAATCGCAGTAAGTTAAGTCAAACTAAACTAAGATTATTCTATGTAATCCAAGCCGATCGATTACAATGTCTAAATGGTGCATATTTGTCCGAAGTAGATGTAGAACTTGCTGAGATTATTTTTGGCAACGATTTCAGCGATAGATCAACCGCGGAAATAACCGTCAAAGAGGTTACAACAAGCGAAGCCATCCGTGGGCTAAGAACCAGAATAGGACAGCAAGAATTCTCGGAAGAAGTTCGACATAATTATGGCAATAAATGCTGTTTTCCTGATTGTGAAATAGCAGAGGACAGATTCCTGGTTGGAGCGCATATCGCTAGATGGGTCGATGCACCTGAGCTACGGGGAAAAGTATCAAATGGGCTGTGTTTATGTCTGATGCATGATAAAGCCTTTGAGGCGGGTTATTTTACTATCTCGGAAGAGTATGAAATTGTAATAAATTCTGAATTGGTCGGAATGAGTAGGTGGGCTCGCGACAAGTTGCTACCTTTTGAAGGTAAAAAGATTAGATTGGGGAAAGTCTTACCTTCCAAAGACGCTCTGTTGCATCATTGGATTAGAACCAAGTTCTACTAATAGCTGAACTTTCCAGGAGTAGGCAGTATGGATATAGGAATTCCAATCGAAATACGACCCAACGAATACCGGGTCGGGCTGACTCCGCAGGGTATCAACCTGCTCACCAAAGACGGCCACCGCTGCTACATCCAGAGCGGCGCGGGGAAGGGCGCGGGCTTCGACGATGCCGACTACGTTCAGGCCGGTGGGCGGATCGTCTATACGGCGGAGGAAGTCTATTCACGCTCCGATCTCGTCTTAAAGGTCGGCGGCGTGCGCCGGGCCGAACTCGATTTGCTGCGTGACGAGCAGACGATCTGCGCTTTCTGGCACCTGGCTGCCCGCCCGCATGAAATCACGCATGCGCTGCTTGAGCACAACATCACGGCAGTTGCCTATGAAACTATCCAATGTGACAACGGGTTCCTGCCGGTGCTGCGCCCGCCGAGCCAGATCGCCGGGCGGATGATCCCACAGGTTGCCGCGCGCTGGCTTCAGAATGATGGCGGGGGCAAGGGCATCCTGATCAGCGGGCTGCCGGGCATCCCCCCGATTGACGTTTGCGTCATTGGGGCGGGGGAAGTCGGCTTCAACGCGGCAAAGACGTTTGTCGCGCTGGGGGCACAGGTGATCGTTCTCGACAAAGACCTGAACCGGTTGCAGAAAGTCGATCAACTGCTTAATGGCCGGGTAGTGACGCTGGTGGCCTACGACTTCAACATCGCGCGCACCGTCGCCTTTGCCGATGTGCTGGTCACCGCTGCTCACGAGCCGGGGGCCAGGGCACCGATATTGGTTACGCGTGAAATGCTCAAAACGATGCGCCCGCGCAGCCTGATTATTGACGTTTCGATTGATCAGGGTGGATGCCTCGAAACGAGCCGCCCGACCACTCACGACAGTCCGGTCTTTGTCGAGGAGGGCATACTCCATTACTGTGTTCCGAATATGACGAGTGTCGTCGCGCGGACGACCACCCATGCCTACCTGAATGCCGCCTGGCCGTTTATCCAGCAGCTTGCCAACCAGGGAACCCAGACCGCGATAGATGCCGATACGGCGCTGCAGCGCGGTGTGCTTGTCCACAAAGGAGAGATCGTCAACCAGAACCTGGCAATGGTCCTAAAGGAGTCCTGATATGGCACGTTGGGCGCAAATCTACCAGGAACATCGCTGCACAGCCGATGAAGCTGTCCAGTCCATCAAATCGGGCAACCGGGTTTTCCTGACGGGCAACTGTTCGGTACCGCAGGTTGTCCTGAAAGCCCTTGTCCCCTATGCAAAGAATCTTCAGGATGTCGAGATCGCCCAGGTGCTGACCGTCGGCGATGCCGATTACGCCAAGCCGGAGATGGCCGGGCATATCCGCGTCAATACGATGTTCATTAGTTCGGATATTCGCCCGGCGGTTCAAGAAGGGCGGGCCGATTTCACGCCCGTGTTTCTTTCCGAAGTGCCCCGCCTGTGGCGAACAGAACTGCCGATTGATGTGGCCCTGATCCATGTTTCACCGCCGGACGAACATGGATTCTGCTCCTACGGCGTCGAGGTCGGCGTGACCAAGACGGCGGCGGAAGTCGCCAGCGTGGTGATCGCGGAAGTGAACCCCCGCATGCCGCGCACGCTCGGCGACAGCTTCATCCACGTCAGCAAGATCAAGCATATCGTCGAGGTCGATTACCCGCTGCCCGAATTCATCATGGGCGAACCCTCGCCAATCCAGCAGGCCATTGGGCAGCACATCGCCGACCTGATCGAAGATGGCAGCACCATCCAGACCGGGATCGGCGGTATCCCGGACGCGGTTTTACAGTATCTCCTGGACAAGCGTGACCTGGGCGTTCATACCGAGTTGTTCTCCGACGGCGTTATCGATCTGGTCGACCGGGGGATCATCACCAACGAGGCCAAGTCGATCCACCCCGGCAAGATCATCGCCGGGTTCATGCTCGGCACGCAGCGGCTCTACGACTTCGTGGACGACAACCCGATTGTCGAGCTTCACCCGACCGAATATATCAACGACCCCTTCCTGATTGCCCAGAACGATAAGATGGTTTCGGTCAATTCGGCGCTTGAAGTTGATCTTACCGGCCAGGTCTGTGCCGACAGCATGGGATACAAACTCTACAGCGGTGTGGGCGGGCAGGTCGATTTTGTGCGCGGGGCATCTCGTTCAAAAGGCGGCAAGCCGATCATTGCACTGCCTGCGACAACGAAAAACGACACGATCAGCCGGATCACCTGGCAGCTCAATCCGGGGGCCGGGGTCGTCACCACGCGCAATGATGTTCATTATGTGGTGACGGAGTTTGGTGTCGCCAAACTGTATGGCAGGTCAGTCCGCGAGCGTGCCCAGGCGTTGATCGCCATTGCCCATCCCAATTTCCGCGAAGAGCTCGAAGCCAAAGCGCACGAAATGCATTACCTCCCTCCGCTTTTTCGAGGAGCTGACTGAGCAGAGTTGCGTAACTTTATCTGTTATCAAGTGTAGATTCTATATAGAAACAACTAACCACCAGGTAAAGATAGATGATGTCTTCCGCCACACCTCCACTTGTTGTTGAGAACTTATCATGCCGGTACCTCACCCGTGACGAATACGCCCTTCGGGATGTATCATTTCAAGTCGACCAGGGACAGATCATCCTGATCTCCGGGACCAGCGGTTGTGGAAAAACAACCCTGCTGCGCTGTATCAACGGGTTGGTTCCGCGCAGCTACCGTGCCGAGGTCAGCGGGACCATTCTCATCAACGGTAAAGATTACAGCGAGAAGCCACTCTCCACGATCTCGCAGGCAGTGGGAACCGTGCTTCAGGACCCCGAACGGCAGATCATCGGCGCAAAGGTTCTCACCGAAGTCGCCTTTGGGTTGGAGAACCTTGGACTGCCCAGGGACGAGATAATCGAGCGGGTTGATGAGACGCTCGATTATCTTGGGATTCTCCATTTAAAAGATCGAGAAACGTTCTCGCTTTCTGGTGGTGAAAAACAAAAACTCGCCCTTGCAGGGGTATTGGCAATGCGCCCCGACATTCTCGCACTCGACGAGCCGCTGGCGAACCTCGACCCGGCCAGTGCCCAGGAAGCGCTCAAGCTGATCCGGTGGCTGGCGGACGAAGGCAAGACTATCCTGATCATCGAGCATCGTGTTGAGGACGTGCTGGCCGTCAAACCCGATCTCTCGATCCACATGGAGGATAAATCGATCAGCTTTGTCGGTTCGACCGATGAACTGATCCAGACCGTCGATTACGAACTGGTCAAACTTCCGGCACCGATCGTCATCGAGCGGGTGAAAGCCGGTGCATCCCCGGTGCCACAGATTACGCCCATCCCGGAAGCGAAACCCGAATCTCCGGCCCTGATCGAGTTCGAGGATGTCTCATTCCGGTATGGCGATGGCCCAATGGTGATCAAAGATGTCAACCTCGCCATCCGCGAGGGGGATATCATTGCTGTACTTGGGCCGAACGGAGCCGGGAAAACGACACTGGTCAAACATGCGATCGGGCTTCTCAAGCCGACTTCCGGCAGTGTGCGGCTGGACGGCACTGACAGCCGGGAGATGACCGCCGCGCAGATGGCGCGGGTGGTTGGTTATGTCTTCCAGAATCCACGCCACATGCTGTTTGCGTCGACGGTTCGTGAAGAACTGGCTTTCGGCCCTAAGAATATCGGGCAGACGCCGGAAGAAATCGAAGAGAATACCGAACAGGCGCTTGATGTCGTTCACCTGATCGAAGAAGCAGATCGCCCGCCACTGGCCCTGAGCTTCGGCCAGCAGAAGAGGATCAGCATCGCCGCGATCCTCTCGATGCGAAGTTCGATCCTTGTGATGGACGAGCCAACTGCCGGGCAGGACTATGCCAACTACATGAGTTTTATGGATTCGGTCGCCGGGATCAGGGCCGACGACAGCCGGGCGTATGGTTTCTCGGCTATCGTATTCATCACCCACGATATCGACCTGGCTGTCTGTTATGCCAACCGGGTGCTGCTGATCGGCGATGGTCGCCTGGTGGCCGATGGCCGTCCCGCCGAGGTGCTGGCCGACTTCAACCAACTGTTAAACCATCGTGTTATCCCATCTTCGCTCCTCAAGGCCAACCTGGAATACCTGCCTCAAACCGGGCGCTTTCTGCGGGCCGACGTGTTGGCTCATGCGCTGAGTGATTGATTGCGTAAATGGTAGAGATTGAGTACCGGAAGATTATTCTTGATAAGGGTTCTTCGCGGGCGGCGTGCCGGTCGCGTTAGCCACAGCCGTTAATCCGGAGTATTTAATTCACATCATAAGGAGCGTGATATGAGCAACAAGTATGTCAAAGGGTTGGTGTTTGTCGTCGTCGGCATCGTCATCCTGGTTGCGCTGCTGTATCTCGGTGATGTCATCGCCAGTGCAGCCAGCGGCGGCGAATCCTACGGCGTCTCCGCCCAATCCCCATTCGGCGGCGGCAATCTCCTCCAGGGATGGGCAACATGGGTCATCATCGGGGGCGTCGTCCTCTACCTGATCTATGTTCTGTTTGCCGACGCCGAGATGTTCAAGATCGGTACGCGTGAAGTCGTCATGATGGCAATCGGCGCGGCGCTTTACGGCGTTCTCTCCTGGTTGTTCAACATCGTTCCAGTCCCATCGGTCAGTCTTGTCGCCTTGCGCCCGGTGGTCGTCATCCCGATCTTCTTTGGTTTTGTCTTCGGCCCGGCGGTCGGGTTCTTTGTCGGCGCGTTCGGCAATGTCCTCGGCGACGCGCTCACCGGGTGGGGGGTGTTCCCGATCTGGGACGTTGCCAATGGCCTGATGGGGCTGATCCCCGGCCTGGCAGGGTTGTATCTTGGTAAGGGTGTGCGTGGCAAAGTACAGACCCTGCTCTGGGTATGCGTTGGCGTTCTGGCGGTGGCGGTTATCCTGCCCCTGGTATCGCCCAATATCATCGACCCCTGGTCAGGTGAAATGTCCAACTTTGGCGCGTGGTGGTACGTGATGCTCATCGTCCTGGTGGTCATGCTGGGAATGAGCCTTGCCCCACGCTACTGGCCCTATCTGCTGATTCTCCTTACCCTGGCTTTCATTGCCTTTGGCGTGGTGGATCTGGTCAATAATGGATTCTCAGGAGGTGTAGTGGTCGTCTGGGCGGTCGCGATCCTGTGCGCGGTCGGTGCCTGGTATGTCCAGAGTAAGACCGATGCGATCACTGCCTGGCTCAGCGATGACGACACAAAAGCACTCGTTGTCTGGGGGACGCTGGGGGTCATCGTCGGGATCGGCTTTGCCGCCTTTGCCGATATCTTCTTCAACGGTTATAACTTCACAACCGCGTTCATCGGCGAGTTCATTCCCGCCGCCGGACCGAACATCCTGTTTGCCGTCATCCTCACCCCGCTTCTCTACGCCGCCTGGAAGCAGGCCCGTGTAGGAGCCGGACGCTAGTCTACTATTGAACGAGAGGGTGGGGAACGCTCTCCACCCTCTCAACAAGGATTTCGATCATGCTTGTCAACTGGGCCTATACTGACCGAGGCACACTCTATCACCGGCTCGATCCGCGTGCACGTATCATTTTTATGTGCTGCGCATTGATCGCAGTGGGGTTCGTCCCTGGTCGGGGTGCCGGTATGTGGGATTTGCGTCTGGTAGCCGGATTTCTGGTTATCGCTTTCCTACAGATCATCATTTCCCGGATTACCTGGAAACAGATGCAGCGCTTCTGGATCGTCATTACCGTTATCGCCGTCATGCTCTCGGTGATCACCCTGCTGACCGGGCGCGGCTCGGTTGGCGTCTATTCGGCTGCCGACGAGCATATCATCTGGTCGCCGACGATCAACCTTCTCGGCATGTCGCTTCATCCACAGATGAGTGCCGAACGCCTCACCTACCTTGTGACGCAGATCATGCGGATGATGACCTTCGCGGCGCTGGCCGTCACGATCCCCTTTACGTTCGACCCCTACATGTACGGCATCACTTTTAGAAAGCTGGGCTTTGGCGACAAAATCGCCTATGCAATGGATATGGCCTTTCGTTTCATCCCGACCCTGGGCCGAGACATGCAAACCATCATGGATGCGCAGCGGGCACGCGGTTTCGAGCTTGAATCACGTGAGGGAATGAATCTCTTCCAGCGTATCCGTAATTTTGCCCCCCTGCTGATCCCGCTGACGATTGGTTCGGTGGTCAGCGGTGAGGAGATCAGCGACGCGATGGATTTGCGCGGCTTTGGCATCGGACCGCGCACCTGGCTGCCTCAGCTCAAGTACAATCTCGTTGATTGGGTATACCTCATTTTTGGGATTCTGCTCCTTGCCGGGGCTATCGTCGCAAAACGGGCAGGTTTTGGCGGATTATGGGTGCCTCCTTGGTTATACTAATAGTACGGTAGTCGAGAATTTGGCCGGTAACGGAATTTAAAGGAATAAGCGATGCGGCATATTACTCTGTTAACGGACTTTGGTACGCGTGAAGGGGGGGACGCCGTGATGAAAGGGGTGATCTGGCGAATCGTTCCCGGAAACCCTATTGCCGATCTTTCACACCAGGTTGCGCCTCAGAATATCCGCGAGGCGGCGATGGTACTTGAACGTATTGCCCCCTATTTCCCTGATGAAACGGTGCATGTCGTCGTGATCGATCCGGGTGTTGGCACAAAACGGCGGGCGATTGCGGCTCGCTTTGGCAATCAGTTCTTCGTCGGCCCGGACAATGGTGTCTGCACCCCCCTGCTTGAACGGGCGGAACGGGCAGGTGCCCCGATTGAAGTTGTCGTTCTCGACAATCCTGAATACTGGAACGAGGAGGTCAACCCGATTTTTCACGGGCGTGACGTTTTCGCCCCGTGTGGAGGCCATGTTGCCAAAGGGATTCCCCTCGGCAAAATGGGGACGCCGATCACGGATATCATCCGACTCAAACCGCCGGAACCGGCGATTATCAATGGGGTCGTTCAAGGCGAGATCAGCCATATCGATTATTTCGGCAACATCATCACCAATATCAAACACGAGGTGATCAAACCGCTCAGGCCGGTCGTCGTGCGTGTCGGAGGAGTCGAACTCCATGATCTGGTGACCACGTTTGGGGATCGCCCGGTGGGGGATTTGATCGCCCTGAACAGTCCGACTCACTACGTGATGGTATCGGTTGTAAACGGAAACGCAGCCAAACGCCTATCGGTCAACATCGGGGACAGGGTGGAGATCGTTCCGCAGACCCGATAGGCCTTGTCGGTATCTTTCGACACTATCCCGTTTTACAGCATGCTCCAATACCGGGCATGCTGTTTTGTTGATAGTCGGCTACAATCAACGCCTGTTTATGCATGTGGTAAAACGGCACACAGGACAGTTTTCCATGAGTTTGCAGCAGCAAAGTTCTATCGATCATACCTTCCCGTCAGCGACCGGGCTTCGACTTGCCATGAGTATTCTGACCGGCACAGCTTTCGTTCGTCTCTGGTGGGATTTCGGCCCGCTGCCCGCCCTCGCGCCGCTGGCGCTGATCGCTGGGGCGGGGGTGGGCTATTCCTGGAAGGCCCCGCGCTGGACGGTCTGCGGGCTGATCGTCTACTGCGCCAGTCCAATCGCCCTGCCGCGACTGGCGGTGGTTGTGGTGGGATTGGCCGCTGCCGGCTGGCTGACCACGCTGCGTCCCGATCATCTCCCTAGGTGGCTGCTGCACTTGGTTCCCGGTATCGTTGCCCTAACCGTATACATCTTAACCCTGTCGCCGGGCCTCCTTCCGTCGGATGGTGGCGAATTCCAGACGGTGGCGGCGACCTGGGGCGCGGCCCATCCGCCCGGCTATCCACTTTACACTATGCTGGCCGGGCTGTTCTCCCGGCTGATCCCCATCAGGACGTTTGCCTGGCGGGTCAACGTGTTCTCCGCGCTGGTCGGTGCGAGCTCCGTGTCGCTTGTCTCTCACATGGTAGACCGCGAAACCGGGAAAGTGTGGGCCGGGTGGCTTTCCGGGCTGCTGCTGATGGTTTCCGGCAGTTTCTGGATGACGGCTACCCAGGCCGCCGTTCGTCCCTTTACCGTGCTTTGTACCGCGTTGATGCTCGATGCTGCGCTGGATTATCGCCGCCGGGTGAAGCTGGATCAGCCGGTTAAATGGACGCTGTTCCGGTTCGGGCTGACCGCCGGGTTGAGCGTGACGCATCACGGGTCACTGCTGTTCATCGGTTCGGTGTTCGCGCTGGCAATCGTCGCTGCTGATTTGAAAGCGTGGCGTAAATGGCCGGTCGCCATCGGCGCGGCGCTGATCGGCAGTCTGTCCTGGCTGTATGTCCTGCTGCGCCAGCCCGACATTCTTGCCTCGGCCACTCCCTGGAGTGCTTTCTGGGAATACGTTCTGGCGAAGGGGTTTTCGAGCGAGGCGTTTTCTCTGGCAAGCGCCGCCGATCTGCGGGAACGGTGGTGGGTGGTCAGCGAGATTTTCCGGCTGCAATGGCCGGTGTGGGTATTTGCCGTTGTTGGCGTGGCGCTGGTTGTCGCTTTCATCCGTGATCGCTGGCTGGCGGTGCTGATCACCGTATCGGTGGTGCTGCACGTTTTCGTCAGTGTGACTTACAAAGCCCCGCAGCCCGAAGACTATGCGCAGCCCGCTTACCTGATGCTGGCCCTGCTAGTGGGCTGGCTGCTGGGGCATGTGAAGAAGATGGAGTGGTCGGTGGTACTCGGTGCGATCACTACCGCCTCGATCCTGTTCAGCTTCGGAGATGGATGGATCACCATGCGGCGGCTGGCGAGCGTCGAGGAGGCGCGGGAGACGGCACTGCAAACGCTCGATCAGACTCCGGAAGGCGCGGAAATTCTGGCGACGTGGCACCGGATCACACCGCTGTGGTATTTGCAGCAGGTCGAGCACCTGCGCCCTGACGTCGAGATCGAGTATGTGGTGGTCGAGGCAGGCGACGAATCGGTGATGGATGCCTGGATGCGGGAGATCGAGGAAAGCCTCGCCGAAGACCCGGCGGTAGTCGTCACCCAGCAATTTCCACAGACCTACCGGTTTCTCCCCTATACGATTGAAGATCAACGGATTTCTGCTTCGCTGCCTCCGGTATCTGAAGATGCCGAATCGCTGGCCGATTTTGCCCCATACTCGTTGATCGATGACCCGGACAATGCTTTGCCGGAAACGGCAGCGGCCGGTCAATCGATAGAGATGACTCTCACCTGGGAAATCCCTGAACCGGTTGAATTTGGCAGCCTGTCTACGTTTATTCACATCGGAGCAGATGGGCAGCCGCCGCTGGCACAGGTCGATCTTCAGATACAGGCCCCGGTAATCGAAAATTCCCCGGCACAGGTTAAGGTCGTCTATCCGCTGACGATCCCGCCGACGATGCCGCCCGGCGAATGGTCGATCTTTGCCGGCGCTTACACGCCGGACGGGTCGATCCCGGCCCCTGACGGGCAGCCACGCCTCAAGATCGGCACGCTGACCGTCGCCCCGGCAGAGTACCCGCTGCCGACTCAGCATCCGCTTCGAATTCGTTTCCCTGGTGCGGTGCTGCGCGGTTGGGATTACGATCAGACGAGGCCTGATGCAGCCATTCTCTACCTGCACTGGATTCTGGACGGACAGGAAACACTCTACCAGGTAACGGTGAGCGACGGGGCAGACCAGCCGCTTTCGACTGCCGATGCGCAGGCGGATCAGGACGGCTATTGGACAAGTATGCACGTGATCCCACGCGACATCGCTGCTGGTGGGGTTCAAGTGAGTATGATGGATCGGTCGGTCGATATCCCGGCAGCCCGGCAGGATGATCACTACGTCATCTTTGGGAATCTGGCCGTACTCACCGATTGGGAGATCACGGATCAGGAAGATCAGCTTGATACCGCGTTCACCTGGCTGCCCATCGGTGCGAGTTATGATGAGTATGCCGTCAATCTGAGAGTTCAGGGGGATGGTTGGGCGCAGGATACCAACTTCCTGCCGGTGTCGGGGCAACTGCCGTCGATCAAGTGGCTGTACGAGCGTCCGGTCACCAGCCGACAGACTCTTGAACTCGATACCGGCAGCGCGTCGACGCAGGTATCATTCAGCTTTTACGATATCTATACAATGGAGACGGTGTTTGTCGGCGATACGAAACTGACCGAAGGCGGCACTGGTGTGAATGTCTATCCGTGATCGGATAGTATCATGCACGAAAAAGGGGCGCTCGAGCGCCCCTTTTGGGTTCGTGTTAATCCGGCTTGGTGGATTAAACGTCAAGCTCGGCGATTGCCTTGAACTCGTCAACCAGCGCCGGGTAAAGGGCGCGATAATGCGGGTAGTACTGGTTGTACACATCGACATTCCCACCCGGTGATGTCCGCCCGGTGATCTTGATCGTCGCTTCGCAGGCCGAAATCACATCGTCGAACAGCGATGCGCCGACCCCGGCGAGCAGCGCCGCGCCATAGGCCGCGCCCTCGGTCGTGTTGACAGTCACCAGTTCGACACCCAACACGTCGGCCATGATCTGCCGCCAGAGAGGACTCTTCGCGCCGCCGCCGGAGATGCGCACCTGCTTGATCTCGCCCAGCCCGGCTTCCTTGATCAGCGTGAAGCTGTCACGGATGCCGAAGGAAACGCCTTCCAGCACGGAGCGGGTCATGTGTGCCTGGGTATGGCGCACGGTCAGGCCGACCCACGCGCCGCGTGCCAGCGGGTCGGGATAGGGGGTGCGCTCACCGGTCAGGTAGGGCAGGAAGAGCAGCCCATTGCTGCCGGGCGGAATCGACTCGGCTGCGCCGACCAGATCGTCGAAGTCGACTTCGGGGGCCAGCGTGTCACGGTACCATTGCAGGCTACCAGCCGCGCTGAGCATCACGCCCATGAAGTGCCAGCGACCGGGCACGGAATGGCAGAAGGCATGCAGCCGACCTTCTGGCTGGATGAGCGGAGCCTCGGTGGTCGCAAAGACCACGCCCGAAGTTCCCAGCGTCAGCGCAATGATCCCGGATTCGACCGCGCCAACGCCAACCGCCTGGGCCGCCTGGTCACCGCCGCCGCCAACAACCGGTGTTCCCTCGGTCAGCCCGGTGGCCTTCGCTGCTTCGGCAGTCACCACGCCGGTGATCTCCGGCCCTTCGAAGGTCGGGGGCAGCCACTCAGAAGGAATACCCAACGCTTCGAGCACTTCTGGTGACCATGTGCGTGTTTTCAGGTCGAAGAGGATCGTCCCTGCGCCGCCTGCGCGATCCATCGCGTATTCGCCGGTCAGCTTGAAGCGAATATAGTCTTTGGGTAGCAGGATATGGCGTGCCTTTGCGTATACGTCCGGTTCGTTCTCCTGAACCCAGAGCACCTTCGGGGCCGTGAACCCGGTCAGCGCGTCGTTGCCAGTGATCTGGATCAGGCGTTCTTTGCCCAGCCGCTCGCGGATGGTGTCACACTGATCGCCCGTCCGCTGGTCGTTCCACAGGATGGCCGGGCGGAGCACCTCCCCGGCTTCGTCCATGAGCACCAGCCCATGCATCTGACCGGTCAAGCCAATCGCGGCAACATCTTCACCGGACGCACCTGCCTTTTCCAGTGCCGAGCGAATACTTTTTGCCATCCCTTCCCACCAGTCAGCCGGGTTCTGTTCTGACCACAGCGGTCGGGGTGTGGAAAGCTTGAGCGGGTTGGTCGCACTGCTGACCAGCCCACCTTCCGAATCGATCAACAGGGCTTTTGCCCCGGTCGTCGAGACATCAAGCCCAAGCAACAGCTTTTTGTTACCCATTCTGCCTTTCTCCTGTTAGATGTGTCTTTTCCCCCGGCAGCGGCGTACCCGTCAGCCTGCCTCGAATATGTCCCTGGTCTGGTTTATATTGAGACGCAAAAGCTGCAACCTTCAAATACCGGGGGTTAGTTTATATAAACAACTATATATATCATACACCAATTTTGATTTTCGAACCTAATCAGACGCCTATGATTTCCTGCTTCAAACGCTTTTTGCCCGGCGCTGAAAGGTGGTATAATCAGGCCGCTTTCAAAGCAGGCCCCCATAGCTCAGTGGATAGAGCGCGGCCCTCCGGAGGCTGAGGCCCAGGTTCGAGTCCTGGTGGGGGCACTGAATCTCCACATCCCAAACCGCACGTGACCAGGTGCCCGGTTTGGGATTATTGTTTTCCCCTGAACGATCCCTTTCTATTGATCTGCCAGATCGAAAAGCCTATATTCAATTTGAACTGCGAATTGTTTTGTATGGAAATACCAGAGGAGATCGTTATGGACAGTGAACTAAAAATCGGGGAACCGGCACCGGATTTCGAGGCTACCACGGATAGTGGAGAGCAGGTCAAACTGAGCGACTATCGCGGTAAGCGCGTCGTGCTGTACTTCTATCCCAAAGACGACACACCGGGCTGCACGAAGCAGGCGTGTGGATTCCGCGACAATTACGCCGCTATCGAAGAACAAAACGCGGTTGTGCTAGGCGTCAGCGCGGATGGACAGCAGAGCCATCAGAAGTTCAAAAGCAAGTATGATCTACCCTTCACGCTGATCATGGACGAAGATCATGCCATCGCCGAAAAGTACGGTGTCTGGGGCGATAAGTCGAATTACGGGCGAATCTACAAGGGGGTTATCCGCAGCCACTTTGTGATTGATGAAGAAGGCATCATCGTCGATACCCAGGTGAAGGTCAGCCCGGCCAACAGCGTCGAGTATGCGCTCAAATCGCTTGGAGCGGGTTAGGGTTTTCCCTCCGGTTGTCGGATCAAAAGCACGCTGGCGTAAACTCTGCCAGCGTGTTTTTGATCTGGTTGATCAGTTATGAGTTTTGGATTAACTGCTTTCTGCTGCTTCCTCCACTGGAACGAAATCCGGGGGAAGTAACCCGGCCTCGGCAACTACCCTGGGGACGATCTCCTCCCAGCCGACAGCCATCAGATGGATACCATTGACTCCCTGCTTCTGGCGGATCGCCTCGATCAGTTCGAGCGCGATGGCGAAGCCTTCCTCCGATGCGCCGTCGCCTGCTGCTTCCATCCGCTTGAGATACGCGTCGGGGATAGAAACGCCGGGCACCTCATGATGCATGTAGGCGGCCATTCGATAGCTTTTCAGCGGGGTGATCCCCACAAGGATGTATACCTTATCGAGAATATCGCGTTTGGCGATCTCGTTGAGCCAGGTTTCTAGCCCGTCGGGATCGTATACTAGATTGGTCTGGAAGAACTGCGCCCCGGCGTTGACCTTCTTGTGCTCGCGGATCGCCTGGAACTCTGGGCGTGATGCAAACGGCGAAGCCGCCGCCCCCAGAAATACTTTCGGGGGGAACTTGATCGGGCGACCGTCAAGGTAGATGCCCTCGTCACGCATCCGCCGCAAAATCCAGAGCATCTGTACCGAGTCGATGTCGAGAATATCCAAACGGCCCATCGGGGGCGGCCCCATCCGGCCAGAGTCGCCGGACAGACAGAGTACGTTTCGTATGCCAAGCGCACTGGCTCCCAGTACTTCCGCCTGCACGCCGGTACGGGTGCGGTCACGGGCGGCGATCTGCATTACCGGTTCTGCGTTACGTTCGAGCGTCATTACCGAGCAAGCCAGGGAGGACATGCGCGCCGTCGCCGATGGATTGTCGGTAAAGTTGATGGCCGCCACATAGGGCTTTACAAGATCGATATTGCGGGTCAGCTTGCCGGTCGCGGTGCTCATCGGCGGCGCGACCTCGCTGGTCACGACGAACTCGCCATCACGCAGGCGGCGTTCCAGTTCCGATATTGGCTCCTCGTATGCAGGGGCGTGATATTCCGAATCCCCCTGCCACCAATCCGGCTGGCGCACCGGGTAAAAAACCGACTGCCATGTCTCGCGCCGTGTGTCTTTATCCCGCGAGAGCATCCCCCCGGCGAACTTACTGGTGCCTACTTTCCCGACCTGTACGACAACATCGGCCCAGGTTTCACCTCCGACCTTGTCCCAATCGAGCGGCGGGAGGACTTCGAGAAGCTTTTCCTGCCAACCCCATTTCATGGCTCGTTCGTAAATCTTGTACCAGACGCAGGGCCGTGTCTCATCGACATAGCAGTGATCTTCGGTCGATCCACCGCAGGGACCGTTGCGGATGCCCTTTGGACATTCCATCGAGCAGATAAGGGCCGTCTCTTGAAGGAGGCAGTTACCGCACATTCGGCAGCCAAACAGCGGACCTTTGACAATCAATTCAGTGGCTACTAATATGCGTCTGGGGAACGATTCACGTTTAAAGGGTCGAAAGGCGGGCTGCCAGCGGCGAACAGGAGTAAAGATAGGCATGGTGAACCTCAAAGCCAACTTACAGGTACGGACGATGATACTCTAACAACTATAAGCAGAACTGTCGATTTGCCAAGATGACGGATCAACCCCGACCCTGTTCGGCACGTTTTTGCAATTCGTACAGATGGGTGATGGCGTCAATAGGCGACATCTCTTCTATTTTCAACGAGCGCAGCTCCTCCAGCACCGGGTGTGGCCCAGCATCGAACAGCGCAAGCTGCGGAGGAGAGTTCGGGTCCGGTTCAACTGACCAGACGTTGTGCTGATCCTCAAGCTCGTCGAGTATCTCTGCGGCACGCAGTACAACGCTTTGCGGGACTCCCGCAAGTTGTGCCACGTAAATGCCGTAACTCTTGTCGGCCTTGCCCTTGCTGATAGTATGCAGGAACACAACCTGATCGCCCTGTTCGGCGACCGCCACATTGTAGTTGACGATGCCGGGCAGGATGTTCTCCAACTCGGTCAATTCGTGGTAATGGGTGGCAAATAGCGTTTTACCACCCATCCGAGGGTGATTGTGAATATACTCGATCACCGCCCTGGCGATTGCCAGCCCGTCGTAGGTGCTGGTGCCCCGCCCGATCTCGTCGAGGATGATCAGACTGCGCCTCGTACTTTGCTGCAAGATCAGCGCCGTTTCGACCATCTCGACCATGAAGGTGCTCTGCCCCGCGTGGATTTCGTCCTGCGCACCGATTCGGGTGAAGATGCGGTCGACCAGGCCGATAGTCGCTTCGTCTGCCGGGACAAAGCTGCCGATCTGGGCCAGCAGGACGATCAGCGCCGCCTGACGCAGATAGGTGCTTTTACCCGACATATTCGGCCCGGTGATGATGTGAATACGTTTGCCGTTGGCGAACGATGTGTCGTTGGGAACGAACCGTTCACCTTCCAGTAACTGCTCGACCACCGGGTGGCGTCCGCCGACGATGTCGAGGGTATCATCGGTGGTCAAGGTTGGCCGGACGAACGCATAATAGGCGGCTACTTCAGCCAGTGCGGTACATACATCCAGCCGGGCCAGGGCGCGCGCCGTACCGATAATCGCCTCGCAGTAGTTCGATAACTGCTGAAGCAGTTCGCGATACAACCTGACTTCCATGGCATGGATTTCTTCCTCGGCGTTTAGCAGGCGAACCTCGACCTCTTTCATTTCGGGGGTGATATAGCGTTCGGCATTGACGAGTGTCTGCTTGCGGATGTAATCGTCGGGAACCGTGTCAGAGTTCGCCTTGGTGACTTCGATGTAATAGCCGAAAACCTTGTTATACCCGACTTTCAGCGTTTTGATCCCGGTGCGCTCGCGTTCGACGGCTTCAAGACTGCCGATGTATGTACGGGCGTCGGCATTGGCCGTAACGATTGCATCCAGATCGGGAGAGTATCCGGAGCGAAACACTCCGATGGTATTCAGCGTTGCAGGCGGCTCCTCAACCAATGCGCGGGAAATGATTTCGCTGGCATCTTCGACCGGGTCGAGTGAGTAGGCGAGATCTTTGAGAATCTGCGCCTGGCCGATCAGGTAGCCGCGCAAAGCCGGAACCGTCTCAAGCGTCTCTTTCAGACTGATTAACTCACGGGGACCAGCCGTTCCTGTCAGTACCCGGTTAGCCAGGCGCTCCAGGTCACGGATAGCGCGCAGCGACTCCCGAACCTGCGAGCGGAGAATGCCATCGACGAACAACGCTTCTACAGTGTCAAGGCGACCTTCAAGCCGATTGATGTCAAGCAGCGGGCGTGATATCCAGTGGCGGAGCAGGCGTCCGCCCATCGGCGTGACGGTTTGATCCAGCACGCCGAGCAATGCGCCTTTTGCGTGTCTGCCCCGGATTGTTTCGGTCAGTTCGAGATTGCGACGTGTAGCGGCATCGAGCACCATATAATCGCCGGTTGAATAGTATGTCAATGATCGCAGTTGTTCTAATGAGCCTCGCTGCGTATCCTGCACATACTGTAAAAGAGCGCCTGCGGCGCTCGTCGCTGCGTCTTTATCATCAAGATCAAAGGCGGCCAGTGTGTCGACGTTAAACTGCCGCTGGAGCGCTTCCCCGGCCACCTGGGGATCGTACTGCCAATCAGGGGTCGGGGAGATATGGACGCTGTTTGTTCCCAGCACGGCACTGCCCATCTCGGCGATGCCTTTTGGTAACAGGCATTCTCGTGGGGAAAGCCGGGCGATCTCCTGCTGTATCAAACCAAGGATATCCCCATCGATGAATTCGGTCGTGGCAAATTCCCCGGTCGAGATGTCGGTGTAGGCAATTCCAGCCCTGACGAGCCTGTCGCCCCGGTAAACAGGTGCGGCGACGACAAGATAATTATTCCCCTTTTTAGGCAATAATGAGGGTTCTGTAATGGTGCCGGGAGTCACAATGCGCACCACTTCACGGGGCATCAATCCGTCGATAGGCTCGTCGCCGATCTGTTCGCAGATCGCAACATGATAGCCTTTCTCGATCAACCGGGCGATGTAGTTTTCGACGGCATGGTGAGGGACACCGGCCATCGGCACCCGGTGGTTTTTTGCCACGTTTCGGCTGGTTAGCACAATATCTAACTCCCGTGCGGCAATCTCGGCATCTTGGTCGAACGTTTCATAGAAATCGCCAAGACGAAAGAAGACAAGCGCGTCCGGGAACTGCTTCTTGATCTCAAGATACTGGCGTCGCACCGGAGTGACTTTAGCCATTGTGCCTCGCTTTTAGTTCATTTCAGGGTATTAGCGTGGGTATTGTATCGTATCCCCGGAGATAATTGCATATCGAAACCGGCAGAGGGCGCGTCTTTTTCAGTGATTCGAGCAGCACGGTATAATCGGCAGCAGTCTACCTGGGTGCTTCGCTTGCAGTTCTCTATGGGTAAGTAGGTGACAGGGTAACGCCAGAGGAAGCCTTCACTGGCGAATCGGGGTGGATTGCATGGGAATGGAAGAACGCGATATGGTGTGATGCGGATGGGAGCGTCACGCAGAGGATGTCATCAGTGGTTGAGGAATCTTCATCTCGGGCGATCTGGGATACGGTCCTGGTGTATGAGTTCCGATTTTGTTAAAGAAACTGAATGACGGATTTGCCGTCGACTTGCCGGGGAGTTGTACCTGATCAGGGGCGAGAAGCTGCCGAATTGCAGTACGCAAAACACCGGAAAACACCACCAAATATGAAGGCAGTGGCACCTCGGTGGCATAAACAGAATTGACGTGGATCGTTTTCCACAGAAGCATATGAGGCCCGGGTTTCATAGCGGCAATACTATCGCGAAGTGAGTCGGGTAGAACTGTTTGTCAGGCACAACAAGCAACACTGATAGTGATCGCATAATCCTTAAACACGAGGCAGCTTAACTTGTCCCTTCGCGTTTGTCTACCAAGTGGATAAAGTCTAGTTAAAAGCGGGCGGTGGATTTCGATCCCACCGCCCGCGTGTTTCGTTCAGCGTTCGTCCTTGGCCCTAATCCGGTTCAGGCGTTGGTGTTTCTTCGACTGTCGCCTCATCCGCTGTTTCCTCGGTCGGGGTGGGCGATTCTGTTGGCTCTTCCGTTTCTTCCGGTTCGTCTGTTGGCTCCGGTGTTTCTGTCGCTGTCGATTCTTCTGTTGCGGTCGGATCGGGTTCGTCC
>JAFGOY010000009.1 GCA_016926255.1 Anaerolineae bacterium
AGGCTGGGCCAACCGGCGACGGTCGGCGGCAGCCCGCTACTGTTCGGCGGAGCGCTGCTGGCTTTCTCACTCGGCGGTGTATCGAACAACGCGGCACGGCTGCTGCCAATGCTGAGCGGGCTGGCACTGGTCGGCGCGCCGCTGCTGTTCAGAAAACGGCTGGGGCGCATCCCGACGCTGATCGCGGTGGGCTGGCTGGCGATCTCTCCGACGGCGGTGACATCCTCGCGAATCATCTCCGGGGCTGGTCTGTCGATGCTGGGGGCGCTGATCGCCATCTATGCGCTGGATCGGGCCAGCGAAACCGGAAAAACCGGGATGGCGCTGCTGAGCGGTGCAGCATTCGGAGCGGCACTGCTGGCCGATTATGGAACGCTGGCGATATGTCTGGCAATTGGATTTGGCGTGCTCTTTGCCTATCTCACCGACGAAGAAGAGATGCTGACCGCCGAATCGGTCAAAGCGTGGCTGGGGCAAATCAGGTGGACGGTGTTCCTGATGGGGACGGTTGTCACAATTGCGCTGCTCGGAACGGTATTCTTCATCGTACCGAACGGGCTGGGAGCGGCAGCCGATCTTTTCACCCGGTTCCTACAGGGGATCGTTCGGCGGGAACGAGATGTTACCTATCTGGGCCTCAGCCTGCTTTTCTATGAACCGGGATTGATCCTGTTCGGGATGATCGGGGCATGGCAGGCTTCACAGTCGGGGGAACCCTGGCAGCGATTCATGGCCGGATGGGGAATCGGGGGATTGATTATTTGCCTGATCTACCAGGGCGCGATACCCGCCCACATGCTGTGGTGCGTCGTGCCAATGGCAGGGCTGGCCGGGATCGGGATCAGCCGGATGATCGAGATGACACGGGAGAGATCGGCGGTGTGGGAGTGGGCCGCCGCCGCGATATATATCGCATTGTGGGCGATGCTCGGCGCAAGCGTGATGAGAGCGCTCAAAACCCCGCACACACTCACCATACCACCCGACGCACCACCCGACGAGATTATAATGCGTATCCCGCTGGATGTCGTCATGATCGTATTGTGGGTGATTATGCTGGCCATCCTGTGGATGAGCATCACCAGCCTAATCGAAAAGCGGGCAGCATGGTACAGCTTTGGGCTGGGGACACTGATCATCGGGCTGAGCTTCGCAGCCGGGCAGAGCGCTACGCTGAGTTTCGCGCGGACGACAAGCCCGTTCGAACCAATGAACGTATCACCGGGGCAGAACGGCATCAACCGGATAGTGGAAACCATCAAAGAAGTGAGTAATCTCAGCAGCGGTCAGCCGTATACGGACGAAGTGGTCGTGGAGGAAGAGGCAAGCGGGGCATTAGCCTGGGCGCTGCACCCGTTCTCGAACGTCGAATATGTGCCGGTTGTAAACCCTTCCGTCGCCAGCCCGATGGTGATCACAACCGGAGAGGATGACAACCCGGCACTGGGCTCAGAGTATGTCGGGCAGGATTTCGTGATCACGGAAAGCTGGACGCCAGAAAATCTGATGTTTACCGAGTTTCTCTCATGGACGATCTATCGCAGCGTAAAGGCAGAAACGCGCAGCGAGCGGGTAATTCTATGGGTGCGGAACGACATTTACGAACTGCTGTCGGCGGCGGGATCGGAGTGAGGGAACGATTCCCAGGATTACCGGGGGTTCGACAGTTTGCTAAAGAAAAGCAGAGCAGGCTATTTGACCACGATCACCCCCCGCATTTCGCACAGCGAAATGCCGCCCCCCTTAACAAAGGGGGCAACATATCTTCCTGTGAGTAGTTGGGCAAAAAAGCGATCAGGGTGTTGCAGACTGAGGAGATCGGCAGCGGGGTGTGTATAATCGGGTGGTTGGTAGCGAGATAGACAAGGAATGAACAAAGCCACCGAAGACAACGATCAAATATTCGAACTGCTGAGCGCGGCCCAGGGCGGCAGCGAAGCGGCATTCGAGGCAATCTACCACCGCTACGTTGGCGTTCTATTCAGGCTGGCCTATGGCCTGCTGCTCAACGAACAGGACGCGGAAGAGGTGGTGCAGGACAGTTTCGCCTATGCATTCCAGAATCTCGAAAAGTTCGATCCGACCCGGAGCGCCTTCAAAACATGGCTGTACACGATCACGATCAGCCGGTGCCGGAACAAACGCCGCCGAAAATGGCTGCCGACGATCCAGTTCAGCGAGGTCGAAGAATGGTTTACCAACACGGAACACTCGCCGGAGAAGGCGCTCGAAAAGGCGGGGATACGCGAAACGGTGCTGGAAGCGCTGAAACAACTGTCGCCAAAACTGCGCGAGGCAGTCGTGCTGCGGTACTTCGAAGGGCTGACCTACCCGGAAATCGGGGACGTGCTGAACTGCTCGCAAAAGACGGCCAGTTCGAGGGTCAGGCTGGCGCATGAAGCGCTGTATAAAACGCTGGAGAACCAACGCGAGGCTTTTATGGAAGGAGCCTGGCACTATGAATGACACGGCTCAACATATTGATCACCTGATCTGTGCTTACGTCGAAGGCCAATTGGCGAGCAGCGATGTGATCGCGGTTCGAAATCATATCGCCCGGTGTGATCAATGCCGCGAAACGCTCGCCCGGCACGAACGACTATCGGAAGACATGCGGCTGGCGATGAAACATTTCCCACCGCTGAGAGCCGGGCAGATCGACAGCATGTGGCAGAACATCCGCCAGCAGAGGCAGCCAATCCGCCGGAGGACAGCAATCACCCCGAAACTCATCCCGATGATGGCAAGCCTCATCCTGATCCTGGCGATGATGGTCACGCCGCTGTTTTCGAAATCAACGGCGGTGGCAGCGTCGAACAGCGCGATTTACCCTGAGATGAATACACCTTTCATACCAACCGAAATGACCGAACCGATCACGGCGGAGATCATGACTACGCCGCAGCCAGAGCGGCAAACATCAGTGACTCCCGCGATTGAGTTATCACCCCAGCAGCCGCTGATCGCGGTTCCGCCAACAGCATTAGACTATCAGTAGAGAGGCCGTTGATGACCGTGCAAGAAGCCGAAAATACAGGACCATTTTCTGCGCCATTTTCGAAACTGGAACAGACTCTCAACCAGACGCTGATCCTCAACGGCGAGACGGCGGCATATATCGCGATCTTCGTCATCGCCGTGCTGACCCGGTTCATCGACCTGGGCGTGCGGACGATGAGCCACGACGAAAGCCTGCATACTCAGTTTTCGTGGTATCTCTACAACGGGACAGGATTTACACATACCCCACTGATGCATGGGCCGTTGCTGTTCCATGCAGTCGCGCTCAGTTATCTCCTGTTCGGCGTCAGCGATTTCAGCGCACGGATTTACCCGGCGGTGATGGGCGTGATCGTCGTGATGCTGCCGATCTTCATGCGAAAGTGGCTGGGGAAAACGGGTGCAATCGTTACCTCGATCTTCCTGCTGATCTCACCGATGATTCTCTACTACTCACGGTATATCCGCCACGACATCCCAGCAATACTGGCAGCGCTGGTGATGGCGATCATGATCTGGCGGTACATCGAGGAACGGAAATTCGGCTACCTAGTCGGGCTGTCACTCGCACAGGTGGTGCTTTTCGCCTCGAAGGAAGTCTCGTTTATCTATATCGCCATATTCGGGTGCTTCATTACGCTGTTCTTCATCACCCGGCTGCTTGAGGTCAACTGGGAGAAACCTGCATGGCGGTGGGTTTTCATCACCGGGCTGTCGGTCGTGCTGATCGCACTTGCGGCGTTTGGCGCACTGCTGATCGTCGAAGGAGGGCAGATCACCGGGGACGAACTGTCCGAGGGAACGGCGGGGACGGTCACGCCACTCGACCCGGACGCGGCAGCCGAGATGGAGATAGTGGCACCCGGTCAGCCGCTCGAACTGGCGCGGATCATCGTGCTGGGGATCGGCGGCGCGGGCCTGTTAGCAACGATACTTGCAACAATAATCGGTCAATGGCGCAACCTGCGCCGGTTCCCGGAACTGGACGTGGCGATCACGATGGGGACGCTGATCTTACCGGCACTGACGCCGTTCCTGATCCACTTTGCCGGGTTCAACCCGATGGACAGCGACCCCGCAGCCATCCAGCGGGGGATCACTTTCACCGCGCCGATATTCCTGATCAGCGTGATCGTCGGGCTGGCGCAGTTCATGAAGCCGCCTGAACCGAAACGCGTGCGGGTGATCTCGCCGCTCACAGAAGACGAATTGGAATACTACGGCGACAGCTACGACCCGGCGACGAATACAGTCGAGTACAAACCGGACTTCTACGACTGGGTCATGGCTTTCTTCAGCAGCCGGTGGTGGGCGATCGGCGCGGCATACTGGCTGATCTTTATCTTCTTATTCACAACGATGTTCACGAGCGGCAAGGGCATCGGCACGGGGGTGATCGGCTCGCTGGGTTACTGGCTGGAACAGCAGGGCGTCAAACGGGGCGGCCAACCCTGGTATTACTACCTCGTCGTGCTGCTGCCGATGTATGAATTCATGCCAGTGATTCTGGCTTTGATCGCAGGTGTGGTGCGGGTGATCCAGAAGATCGGGGAGGGTTTCAGGAAGAACGTCGACGAAGAGCCAGACTCGACAGACGGGCGGGCGAAATCCCTCGACCTGGACGCGCCGATCACGTTCCCGGTTTTGCTGTTCGTGGGTTTCTGGGCAGTGATTAACCTGATCGCGTACAGCCTCGCCGGGGAGAAAATGCCCTGGCTGACCACGCACCTGACGATCCCGCTGATCCTGTTATCAGGATGGGTGGTCGGACAGCTTCTCGACAAAATTGACTGGAAAAAACTGTGGCAGTCGCAGCGATGGCTGCTGCTGATCCTGATCCCGGTGATCGTGATTACTACTCTGAGGGTTATCGGGCCATCGTGCGGCATCTGGGCGGCCAACCCGGTCTGCAACACGATCATCCCGATTCAATACCAATCGCCAATCTTTGCCGGGCGCGAACTGGAGAGCCTTTCGACTACCGGCGCGTGGATCGCGGCGCTGCTGGTGCTGATCGGGGCGGTGTTTGCAACAACCACCGTCATCGAGAAAACGAAGGTCGCCGCCGGGCAGATGTTCGGACTGGTCGGCGTATTCATCGTCGGGTGGTTGAGCTTCCTGACGGCACGGTCGGCTTGGCTGGCGGCCTATATCAATTATGATTACCCGACCGAGTTCCTGGTCTACGCCCACTCGTCAGGGTCGGTCAAGGACGTGATGGAACAGATCGAGGAACTGTCGTACAAAACGACTGACGGCCTGGGTCTGCAGGTAGCGTATGACAATCGAGTCTCGTGGCCGATGTCGTGGTACCTGAGAGATTACTACAACGCCGTCTTCTTCGGGGAACAACCCTCGCGGGGGACAATCGGTGATGCGCCGGTGATCCTGGCCGGTTCGAGCAACTGGTCAAAGGTCGAGGCGCTGATCGGAGATCGGTACTACCAGTTCGAATACATCCGGATGTGGTGGCCGATGCAGGATTACTTCGACCTGGACTGGGAGGATTTCTACAACGTGATGCGCGATCCAGAGCTTCAACGCGGGCTGTGGAACATCTTCTACAACCGCGACTATGATCAATATGCACAGGCGGTTGCCAAGTACCGGGACGGGGTCGTGCCGAGCTTCGAGCTGAGTGAATGGCCGGTTCCCGACCGGATGAAGGTGTATATCCGCAAGGACGTTTTCGCACAGGTCTGGGATTACGGGGTGGCGGCAAGCGAGATCGCCGAGGCGATCGATCCGTACGCAGAGAACGTCTACACTCTGCCGACTCTGATGACCTTCGGGCAGGGCGAACTGAACAATCCCCACGACATCGACATCGGCCCGGATGGGAAGGTATATGTGGCCGATACGAACAATCACCGGGTAGCGATCTTCGATGCGGATGGCAGCCTGATCGGGTCGCTGGGCAGACAGGGCTACGCACCGACCGAGGATGTGCTCAACGAACCCTGGGGCGTGGCGGTCGATAATGAAGGCAACGTTTTCGTCGCCGACACGTGGAATCACCGGGTAGTGGTCTACAATGCAGCAGGTGAATACGTCACCACGTGGGGAGTCGAAGGGCCGAACGAGCTGGAGAACGTGTATGCATTCTGGGGGCCACGCGGGATCGAAGTTGACGATCAGGGGCTGGTCTATGTTTCGGATACGGGGAACAAGCGCGTCCTCGTTTTCACCAGCGAGGGCGACTACGTACGAACACTCGGCAGCGGGGGAACGTTCGAGGGTCAACTGGATGAA
Source organism: Anaerolineae bacterium (assembly GCA_016926255.1). GTDB lineage: Bacteria > Chloroflexota > Anaerolineae > Aggregatilineales > UBA3940 > JAFGOY01. The sequence goes on from JAFGOY010000009.1 coordinate 6,253, forward strand.
CCGGTCGGGATCGTGCAAGGCAATGACGGGCTGATATATATCGCCGATACGTGGAACCAGCGGATTTCGGTGTTTTCGACGAACGGGCTGTTCGTGCGCCAGTGGCCGGTCGAAGCGTGGTACGCACAGAGCATGGAACGTCCATACCTGGATATGGACGGTGACGGGAATCTCTTCGTGACCGATCCCGAAGCGTCACGGGTGATCGTGTTCGACAACCTGGGCAACTACCGGTACAGCTTCGGCGATTTTTCGATAGTGGAGGTCGCCGGGGCAGCGGCAGCGGACAGCGAGGGGAACATCTATCTGGTCGATACGGAAAGCGGGGTCATCCTCAAGCTGGCGGCACCGTAAGCGTACAATCTGTGAATTCACTGCTCACTACAGCGATCTGACCAGCAGGTAAAGATCACCCCCCTGCTTCTCACTACGTTCGATATGCTGTCGGTGAATTGGGAACCCAATTCGCTTAAGCAATTGGCAATCAGGTACCAATTGCCCCCCACCCCTGCCTGGTAAAGGGAATTAACATTTTTCCTTGAGAGACGAAGATTTTCCCCCGGATAGGGTGAAATCTAAAGCTGAACTCTGACCCGATTGCTAGGGCACGAGTTCCTCGGCGAGGTCACGCAGCTTGCGGATGTTCCCGGTGGGCGTCGTGACGAGGGTCACACAGCCGGTGCCGAGTATCCAGTGCTTCCCCCCGGTCTGCTCGAATGCGTCACGCGCCTGATCGAGCGCCTCGGTGGGGTCTTCCTGATGAAGCACGTCACGGCTGACACCGCCGCTGGCCGCGCCCTTGATCATCTTCAAACCTGACTTAAGTTCAGGGTTTGCATCCCGATCATGCCAGTTGACGATCTGGACAGGATAGTCGGCGGTGAGCTTGAACATCGTATTCGGGCCGTGCTGGTGGAGCATATTGCACCAGAGATCGTTCGCCGCCGATAAAATTTGCAAGTCATAGGGACGGCCAAACACCTCATATTCGGCTTCACTCATGAGATGGTAATTCGCATGCTGGACGGCAAAGAAAACACCGGAAATCCCACGCTGCTTCGCCTCGTGAATAAAGCGGACAGCCGTATCAGCGATGGTCTGCAAGGCATAGTGAACCTGACCCGCATTCTGGCGAACGTGGAGGTTCAATACCTCCTGACCAGCAAGGTTTTTGGCCTGTGAAAGCGGATTGAAGATCGTCTGAATGTAGGGGATTTCATCGCCGAAAGTTTTTTGCAGGATTTCAAGGCATCGAAGCTGCCGACCCAAAGCACCACTCAGCGGATCAAGGACTTTCAGTGAGAGCCAATCCTCCGGGTTCCTGACGATGCGCCGGGTGTAGGTTCGGGTGCCCTCCAACGAGCCATCCCAACGATCTTCTACGCCCCAATCGGTGATACAAAAACTGCTGGACGGAGAGACTTTGACCAAATCCCAATCGTATTCACGCTGAAAGGCGATATGGGCGGCTGCCAGATCGTCAGCGCGTTGATCATCTCCGGGCCAATGCCGCCAGAGCGCAACCGGAACACGGTCGACGGGTTCGCCTTTGATAGCCGCTGCAAGTCTTTCTCGTTTATTCATCGAATTCCGCCTGCTTGTGGGATCGCTAATCCAGTTTGATACTGGAGTCCGTTTAGAGTCAACCAGAATCAATTATACCACCGAGTGGGCTAAATCCATGACGGCTTTCAGACGGTGTTATGCGGCGGCTGCCGGATCAGCCAGTTTCAGAGCCGTGCGGGTAATGTCAGCGGAGAGGGGATCGAGGTCAAGCAAACTCAGAAGCAAATCCGGGCGGCCTGTGCCTAACTGCTGTGATATCGCCAGTTCGCAGCGGATACGGAGTTCATCTGCCGGGGCTGGCTCGATATCAATGGAAAAGATCAACGGCCTGAGATCAACCTGACGTTTGCCTTTTTGAACCATCAGCGTCGATTCAGCAAGAAGGCGGTCAATCCGATCCTGTAATGCCGGATGATCAACGGTTTCCCGAACGACAATCTCGTATTCCGCCGAATGGGTCAGGGTTTGGAGCGCGGGCGAACGGAGATCGACTGTGGAAACGGCATCGACAACCAGCCCGGGGGGCGCAAAGTGATTCAACCTATCTTTCACATCCGGCAGATCGGGGAGGAGGCCTTCGACCCAGGCGTCGAGCAGTTCACAGGTGCTGGCATAGCCGAGCGGTAAGGCCGCAGCAAGGTGGATTTTAGGACGAGGGTTAAATCCCTGAGAGTAAACCAACTGCACACCCGCCCGGCGAAAGGTTCGTTCCCAAATGGAGGCCAGATCGAGATGGGACGTATAGCGCAGCGTATCGAACTTCTGGAAACGAATACGACAACGAACACGATCTTGAGGAGCCAATGCAGGTTGTGGATCGCCAGGGGATTGATCGTTATTAGCAGACATGAATATGGGAGCTCATCCTGCCCAGGGGCGCTTACCGGTCAGCCGGTCGACGGCAGAACGCGGCTCGTTGTCGATGATGGACAGCCCCAGTTCAAGGTTCTGAGCAACTTTATCCCGTCCAGCCTTTTTTGCCTTGCCCCATTGATCAGCGAGCAGATCAATGCCGCGTTTGAACTCGGCCCCGTGATTGGTGCGAACGAGCATCTCCGCAGCCTGCTTGATCAGGTCACGCTTGCCACGAAAAGCCATACCGCGCATCACCGATACCAACGCGCGGGTACGATCCGGTTCGGAGAGCCGGTCGATCAGGGTCATCGGTTCAATCGTTTCAAGGGCCTTCGCCGCCGGTTCAAGCATCGAGGCGACCAATGTTTTGCCATCGAGCCGGGGGAGCATTTCACTCCACACTACCAGATCATCTTCCCTGGTGCGAGTGACAAGTGCCTGATAATAATATTCGCGCACATCCTGCGATATAGCGTCACGATTCTTAATACCCAGAGCCAGCATATCGGGGAGGAAGTTGAGCATCGCCTCGGTCGCATCGGGGTAGGGATCGGTCGCCAGGATTTCAATCGCTTCGACAATCAGACTCGAATCATAACGAGAGGGTTCTTGCAGCATGCTTTTGACGACAACCGCGACCCGCTTACGGCGTTCGTCGGGTTCGATTTTGAGAAGCGCGGTAAAGGCTCCCCGGTGGACTTCCGGAAGGTTGTCCGGATTGGTGAGGAGATTGGTGAGCGTCTGGATATCCAGTTTCTCGTAGTTTTGGCTGGTATTGCCATAATCCATTGGGAACCATCCTGAACTGCAAAACGTGTTCACCCACTTAAAAGCATAAACCTTCGAGCAGGAATTCCACTGTAGCACGAGTTCCCCGGTGCGGCAACCAACCAGTATTACATCGTTCTTACAACCGGGTTATTCTGGCAAAACATCACTTCTCAACTGGCGGACACTTCCATGTTCCCGGCTCCGGCTTCAACCGAACACCGTATTTCGACAGAATGCCGCAGGCATAACACTGATTGCGACAGTCGCCGCGTGTCTCCCCGCGCTGACTCATCTGGTAGTCCCTGAGCAAAAAGCGCTTGCTCACACCAACGTCGATATGATCCCAGGGGAACACTTCATCGTCGGGGCGGGGACGGAACGTGTAGAAGTCGAGTTCGAGATCGCTGTCGGACAGCGCCTGCATCCAGGCGTCGTGATTATAGTGCTCCTGCCAGGCATCGAAGCGGCAGTCGAGTTCCCAGGCACGGGCGATCACAGGCCCCAGGCGGCGATCACCGCGACTGAGAAGCCCTTCGAGCATTGTCTCTTCGGGGCGATTCCAACGCAGCCGAAGCCCCCCACCCCGGAGTTCCCGCTTGAGGAGATTCTGTTTTTCGGTAATCTGCTCGACGGTGTTCATCGCCACCCACTGGAACGGCGTATGAGGCTTCGGAATAAAGGTCCCAACGCTGACGTTTACGTTGGCCTTTTTGCCATGCACTTTCCGGCCCTCTGCCTGGATCGATTTGGAGAGATCGACAATAGCGCGAACATCGTCGAGGGTTTCTCCGGGATGACCGATCATGAAATACAGCTTGATCGTCCGCCAGCCGCGCCGGTAAACCTCATAGGCGACATCCAACAACTGTTGAGAGGGGATCACCTTATTGATGGTGTTGAGCATCGACTCGGTCGCCGCTTCGGGGGCAAAGGTGAATCCCCCGCGTTTGCTGTCCTTCAACGATTCGAGGAGATCGACACTTGAGGACTCGATGCGCAGGCTGGGCAGGCTGATAGACAGGTGACGATCCGAATAATGGGCGCTGACCGCGTCGACCAGTTCGACGATGTGAGTGTAATCGCTCGACGAGAGCGAAAGAAGGGCAACTTCTTCGTAGCCGGTGCTGCCGATGGCCTGTTCAATCGCATTGACAATGTCATCGACAGGACGCTCGCGCACCGGGCGGGTGGTCATTCCGGCGTGGCAGAATCGACAGCCGCGCGTACAGCCGCGCATGATCTCGACTGGCACGCGATTGTGAACCGTGTCGATATTGGGGACGATCAAGCGGGTTGGGGGCGGCGGAAGCACTGAGACGATGCGCTTCATGACGGGAAGGGGTAGATCGGGGCGGGCCGGTTCGATGTAGTCGATTGTGCCACCCTCTTTATAGACAGGATTGTAGAAGCGAGGCACATATACACCGTCGATCTGTGCGAGTTCGGTTAATTGATCCTCGCGAGAAAGCTCGCGCTGCTTCAACTGCCTGAACCGGTCGGCAATCTCGAGAATGACCTCCTCGCCTTCGCCGATGACAAAGGCATCGATGAAATCGGCCATCGGCTCCGGGTTGGTGCAGGCATGGCCCCCGGCGATCACAAGCGGCATAGAGGAGTCACGATCCCGGCTGCGGATGGGAAGACCAGACAGAGAAAGCACCTGCAAAACATTGGTATAAAGCTGTTCATAGGGAATGGTGACCGCGAGAATATCAAATTCCGAGACGGGGTGGCGGGTTTCGAGCGAATACAGGGGGAGGCCACTCTCACGCATGATCGATTCCATATCGATCCAGGGCAGATAGACTCGCTCGGCAAGCATATCGGGCTGAGTGTTCAAAATCTCGTAGAAGATCGCCAGGCCAAGATTCGGCATGCCGATCTCGTATACCTCAGGAAAGCAGAGGGCAACCTTGAGATCAACCGCCGACCAGTCTTTGCGGATCGAGTTGTATTCGCCTCCGACATAGCGACCCGGCTTCTCAACCCGGAGCAGGTTCTGGCCGAGTACGTGGTTTATCGCATCGAAAGTACTCGCTGAAACGGCTGACATAACCCTTCCTGACAAAACAAAACCGGAAGCAGGTGCATCCGGCTGACGAAACGAAGAAACCTTCGGCAGGATTATACTGTGTACGCGTGCGGGTATCAACGGAGGAGTCTGATTCCTGGGGCTGTTAAATAGTTTCAAAATAATAAGACAACATATAGCGACGTTTTCACTCCCTCAGACCCGCGTGGTATTTTGCCGGAATTCGATAAAGCACCGGGCTAAAGTGAAAGTTCATCTGTTGAAGGCGTGAATCTTGCCACAGCGTTAGATACAGACAAGATAGGGTTCGAGGGCAGCGAGGGATGACGGAGGAAGGTATCGAGAAAACATATCATTCAACCGATCTGCCGAAATGCCAAAGCATCCCAATGGATGGCCCAGTAAACCGGTCGGGGCATTGAGGAGTTCGGGGAGTTCAAACTTGAGGGCAGCGGTAAGCTCCATCACCGCCTGACGGACGATATCACTTGCTTCGACGGGGGTCAGATCGGGATCGGCATCGAGTAGAAGTTGGGTGAGATCGTCAAGGGCGGCCATTGGCAGGTTTTTGATCGACTCGTATGCCCTGGCGATATCGTCTGACTGCGTCCAGGCGATATTGGCGACGGGCTGCCACTGCCCGGTCAACAGGTCGTCAATTCGCCGGGCGGCTTCGATCAGCGTATCGCCGATATAGACACCGGGGATGCGATCACTCAGACCGGGGGCGTGAGGAAAAATCGTCCCGCCAAAGGTAAACCAGACATACCTGCCCGACTCAGCAACAATTGAGGCAGCCTGAGGAAGATGCGGAACCGTTTCAATGGTGCTGGCACTCAAGATGATAACATCGGGCTGAACAGCGTCGAGCGCCTCCTCAAGGCGATCAAGCCCGACTGCCTGCCCCAGATAGATCACTTCAAATCCACGCCGACGCAGGAACAGGGTAAGGATCAAGGTGCCCATCTCGTGCCAATCGCCAGGAGCACAGCCAGCAATAACCCGGCCCGGTCGGGACGGCAGGGGCAGCGACGCCCCTATCGCGAGCAACTGCTGGCGGATCAGGCCAGTGATGAAATGCTCAACCTGCAAACTGGTATCGCCCGACTCCCACCGCTCCCCGATCAGTTCAAGAACAGGCAGGATCAGATGCGTACACACTTCCTCGACAGAAAAAAGAGCAAACGCCTGAGTCATCACCCGCTGAACCTGCTGCGTATCAAAGCGACGGCCCGCTTCGATCAGTTCGGCGGTCATCGACTCAAAACTGGCTCCCGCCGATACTGATACGGCAGGGGATGGCACCAGCGATGTACCGACCGACGGCTCCTGGCTGTGCAGCAAGGCAACCGCACGCATGATCGTGACTCCGGCATCGACCTTGGCCTTCAGCCAGCGCAGAATGGCGATGTCACGCTCCGAATACAGCCGGTAACCCTGTTCGGAACGAGCGGGATTGGGCACTCCGTAACGCCGCTCCCAGGCACGGAGCGTCACCGGTTCGATCCCGGTTGACTGCGAAACGGCCTTGATGTTCAGCAAGGGATCACTGGAAATGTTCGAGAACAGTTGAATTTCGTCTTGAGACATGAATCAATCTTAAATATGAATGAATGCTGGCGATCACGGCGTTTTGTATATACTTTGCATTATGATTGTACTATCAGGCCAGCGTGAATGCCACTTCTTTTGGGCTATGTTTTACCGGGAGCCGCTCGCGGCACTGATGTACTGCTCGAATTGAGCAGCCGAAAGACTCCCAAAATGCACATCATCGATTTCGCCCTGGGGATCGATGATATAGGTGGTCGGGATGGAGCGAATACTGTAGGCCGCCGCGATCTGCTCACGGCTATCCAGCAGGACGGTCAAATCCAGGTCGTTGGCACTCAGATAGCGTTGAACCTCGGACTTGCTCTCACCGATATCGACAGCGAGGACGACCACGCCCTGATCAGCATAGCGGCGGTGGACATCCTGCAACACCGGCATCTCATCGACACAGGAAGGGCACCAGGTCGTCCAGAAGTTGACGATCACCACCTGGCCCCGGTAATCGCTCAGGTTCACTGTTCTACCATCCACCGATTGGGCAGTGAACTGGGGGGCGGGATTACCAGATGCGGCTGAATCCGGTATGGGGGTCGGCAGCACAGACGAGAATCCCTGGCCGCCGCCGGGGTTCCGATACATCAGCAAGATGACGATGAAGCCACCGAAAAGACAGACAAGCGTGGCTATAAAAATGCCGGTCAGTGAAGACGGTTTTTTCGTGTTATCCATTTCCTGTTGCACGTTGGGATTCAAATCCTTTCTGGTTCAAGGAAGCCAGACACCGTAATACGCATCTTCAACGAGCGTTGTGAATTCGCCAGTGCCGAGATCAAAGAGCAGAAGATCCGGGCCGGAACCGGCTGTCAGATCGAAGCGCTGGACAAGCAAGCGATTCGTCCCCGGCTCCCAGGCAAAGCGGGTATGATTATCATTCTCAGTTGCCGTGCCCTGTTCTATTTGCCGTGATTCGACCTCAAAGAGCATCAACTGGCTGCCCATGCCTTCACTGCGATCAAGCAGACGCCGGGCAAAGGCAATATAGCGGCCATCCGGCGACCAGACCGGGGACTGGTCTTCCTGGGCATCGACGTCAAGCGGAGATGATACACCGCCATTATTCAAATTGGCGATCCATATCTCCGGGAAATACTGCCGCCCAACCGGGCGAATATCGACATAGACCAACAAACCCCCATCCGGGGAAAAACGGCAACCTTCTCCGGCGGTAACAGGGATTCGGAGACTCGTCCCATCGGCCAGATGGACAACTCGAATGGCCTGCACCGCACTATCGAAAAAGGCCAGTTCCGCACCATCTGTGCTCCAGCAGGGATCAGCACCCACCGCATCGGGGTTTTCGAACAAGGGCGATGTCTGCCCGGATTCGGAATCCAACAACCAGATCGCTGAAGCCGTCGAGCCACTCTCCTGGCGCTCGTAGGCCACCAAACGACCATCAGGAGACCAGACGGGATGCAGACACCGCCCCGGCGAACAGTCCGTCAGTTGGCGGAGGTCGTCACCATCACGTCCCGGCGTCCAGATGTCCACTCCCCGGAGGTCGTCTTCGACGGACAGTACGATCCGCGCTCCCTCATCATTGGGGACGATTTCGAGGATTTCCCCGGCTGGCGCAGGGAGTTGAACCGGCGCTTCTCCCGGCTCAGACAGACGCCACAGATCCGGGTTCTCGGCTGTCGATGGCGAGAGATAGAGCAGTTCGGGACGCCGGGGTGTAAACGACCATACCCGGCTGCCGGGGATGACTCTGCCAGAAGTATCTTCGACGCCAGAAGCGATCTCGACCGTCACCGGAGTCAGGGGATCAAAAGGCTGTACAGGGATAAAGATCAGCGTATTGTCCTCCCAGAGAAAATCACCGCCAACAGGAGGACTGATCAAGAAAGCGGCGAGTGCCGAATCATAATCAACCGGTTTGCTGAACGAAACGCGAATCGGGGTGGTCACCGCCGGAGAAGAACCGGGGAGCGGAGAAACCTCGACAATCCGGGTAGTGGAGCGGGTAGAAATCACCACGGCTGATGCTATTCCCAGGACGAGAAGGAGGCTTGCTATAAGAATCAGGCGTTCAGTTCGATTCATAATTTACTCAAAACGTGACCGAGACAGGCGATTGTCACTTTCAGAACGACCAACGGATTATAGCGTGCTGAGACAGTGGGTGACTAAAAGACTAAATGCGCCGATTTACAAGTTGCATATAATGATAGTAAGGGATATATGGGGTTGAGGTTTGTTGCAGACCTGACAGCACCAAGGGGCTTCCACCTGAATGCTGCGAGTATGCATCGGGGAGACAATGGAGATGGGGAGACAGGTACACAGATCCGACGATGACAGGATTCTCCGTGTAGCACTGGACGCACTGAAATCATACTGGCAGTATACGTCTGTGCAGCGACAGCAGGCGGCAATCGCGCTGCGGAATTACGAAACCGAGGCCTCGATCAGCGCGTTGATCGAGGCCCTGGACGACATGGACCCGGCCATTCGCAGAACAGCGCTGCAATCTCTACAACACATCGGGCGACCGGCATCAAAGTTGCTGCTCAAGGCGCTGCAACATTCAAAAGGGACGATCAGGCGGGGAGCCGCGCAGGTACTCGGAGAAACAAAAACTCTTCAAGCAACAAAACTCCTCCAGCGGATCGTCATTGACGACGAGGATTGGAGCACGCGGGCAGCGGCGGCCATCGCCCTGGGGGAGATCGGCGATGTCCGGTCGATACGCACACTGGGAACCTCGCTGCGAGAGGATGCCGATTACCAGGTTCGAGAAGCTGCCGCAAATGGGCTGGGGAAAATCGGGGGAGACAAAGCCCGTCGCTTTCTCAAGCGGGCGCTCGACGACGAAAACCAGTACGTTCGAGTCGCTGCGGAGATTGCACTGGACCGGATGCTGTGAATCAGACGCAGTATTGTGTTGTTGACGCCCTACCAACTGCCCGGTAAAATACCATTCTGCTGCGTGGCATTCACGCCCATCCCTGAGCAGCTTCAGGAGAAGGTGGAGATGCCCGTTTTATTTGTCTATCAGCAGCAAACATAACTATAACACCATACCGCCATTGTAAGGGCACGAATCGTGTAACGCCCGCAGCACACAAGGTGCTCGTCAGCACAAAGGCGATGTAGAGAGGAAATTGAGGATGAGCGACCAGATTGCATTGGAAGCGAGCAAACGACAGATTACCGGCAAGAAAGTAAAACAGCTTCGCCGGGAAGGGATCATCCCGGCGATTGTCTACGGACCGGAAACAGAACCGCTGAAGCTACAGATCGACCGGCGCATGCTGCGAAGGGTGCTTCAGGAAGCGGGTGGGACACAACTTATTGAAATCCAGGTTGGCAAGGAAAAGATTCCTACCCTGGCACGTGAAGTTCAACGCGACCCACTCCGGGGGGATATTCTGCATGTGGATTTCTACCGCGTCTCGATGACCCGGAAGATCCGCGCCGAAGTGCAGGTTACGTGTGTCAACGAGCCGCCGGTTGTTTCGAGCGGAGAAGCAATCATCATTCATGCTTTGACGACGCTGATCATCGAAGCGCTACCGGCGGAACTACCGCCTCATATCGAAGTCGATTTGAGCGGCCTGATCGAGATCGGGGATCAACTGCTGGTCGGAGATCTCGTTCTGCCTCAAGGCTGTGAAGCGGTAATCGACGAGAGCGAACTCGTCGTAAAGATCGATTACGCCGCAGCATTTGAGGAAGAAGAAGAGGAAGGACTGGAAGACATGCTGCTGATGGAAGAATCGGCAGAAGTCGAAGTCATCACCGAGCGCAAGCACGACGAAGAGGAAGAAGGATAGAAACCCATCCGCAAATTCGCTTTGCGCATTTCGGATAGATACAAAAAACAAATCTGTCAACCAAAAGTGCCGGGCTGCTGTCCGGCACTTTTTATTTTCACCAGTGACTACCTACAGACGACAAAAACCCCGGTGATGATTCGACAGAACAGGAAAGATCGACTTCGAAATCCCCCGCCTGCTGACCCTGATTCCAGAACACCATTACATAGCTCCCCGCAACCGGGAGAGAATAATCCTGAACCAGGGCACCGGCACCCTCCACGCCACGTGATGAGGCTAACAGGTAGCCATCCGGATCGTACAGGTCGAAGTTCAAATCGATCGGGACACCTGCCGAGAACCTGACACCAATATTGAGCGTATCACCGGCTTCGGCCTCAAACGTATATGACAGCAGCGTCCCCGGCCCATCCATGTGACAGGGAAGCGGCACGCCGCCCATCTCAACAGGTGCTCCAATCTCTCCAACATCAGCAAGAGCATGAGTGATTGTAAATTCCACCAACCCCTCGGTTTCCAGCGGGAAAAACTCGACCTGATAGCGCCCATCATAGGGGAGTTGGACAAAGGTCAGAATCTCAGGCTGACCGGGGCTGCTGTTGTTCACGTTCAGAAGCCGGTTACCATTCTGATCATACAGGGCGATCTCAAAATCCAGCTCCGGATTCTGAGGACGCGCCTCGATACTAATCGGCTCCGACGCTCGACAGTCAAAGGCGAACCAGGCACTGCGGCGGGGGGACGCCTGTAATTCGAAACTGATGGGTTCATCAAATGATACGAGTTCGCCGCCGGAGGATTGATCGACACGCAGCACATAATCGCCAATCGTGGTGCCATAGTTTTTCAACGCCAGCGAATAGATACCCGACCGATCAGCCATGAAGTTCCACAGATAGGGATCGAGGCCGACGTTGTCATCACGAGCCGCAACCAAATGGCCGTCCGGGTCATAAAGATCGAAGAAAAGGTCTAGTTCGTCGCCAACTGCCTGCGCCCAGGCATCAAACCGCTCGCCGCGCTGAGCCGGAATCCGGAACATGTGAACCGTCCCGACATCGGCCATTTTGCCAGTCATCTCGCCAGGGAATGAATAGAAACTCCCCCCACCCTCAGACGACTGCCCTTCAAGACCATAGACCGAAATGCCAACTTCACCGCTACCACCTTCCGAAGAAATACCCAATTCGTAGTAGCCATCAGCAGGAAACTCAATGACACTGAGCTTTTCCGGCTCACCGACACCGGACGAGTTGGCGATGACAAGCTGGTGCCCTTCCATCGTGTAAATCTCAAGGACCGGGTCAATGTCACCAGACAGAACCATGACTTCAATGCTCAGGGGACGATCCAACCGACCTTCAAGCGGATAGATCGAGACTGCATCGGGGATGATTTCGGCGCGATAGCGCTCAAGCAATTCGATCCCTTCGCCGACTCTCGGTAGAAGCTGCGGCATCTGGGCAACCCCGGTGGGGGTGACAGTCGGCATAGGCGGTGGGGTAGATTCCGGTGTACCGGTGACAGAATCGACATCAGAACCGGAGTGGCAGGCAGACAGACTCACCACGCAAAAAAAACACAACAATAATGCAAAGACTCGATAAAGACTGCCAGACGATAGATTTCGAACAAACATGGTATCAAAAAGCCTCTACTGCTCGCGGCTGAACATCAACTGGTAGCGCCCCAATCCCCCAGAAGTCGTATATACAACAATAGTATAGGTTCCGGTTTTGGTCAGTTCGTAGTCGGTCAATTCGGGATCGGCGGTGCTCCGCCCCGGCGAACCATCGACGAAGATTTCCTGTCGGCCATCGGGGCCTAAAAGAGCCAGACACAGATCAAAATCACCTTCAAGCTGGGTCGACGCCATCCGAAGACTGATACGCTCGCCAGCGTAGGCATCGAAGGTGTAGTAATGAAAAACATGGTTCGATTCGAAGCTGCCGTATCGTTCCTGCTCGTGGGCATTCCCGATCAGGCCGCCGCCGGAGGGCGTCACACCTTCAATCCGATTCACCCGAAAAGCCGCCTCACCCGATCCGTCCCATTCGAAGCGCAGCCGGTATCGCCCGGAATAGGGGAGTTGAACTTCGTTCAGACGAACGACCTGGCCGAGGCCGGTACCGGCTGAATAAGCAATCGGCTCGCCAAAGGGACTGACGAGATACAGCCCGACCTGGAGCGACTGGCCGGGCGACGCCGTGACAGCGATCAGGTCGCCGACTTCGCCATCAAACGATACCGATACGTCGTCACCGCCGTACAACCCGACATAATACTCGTTCCCGTAGACGATATCGGGTGATCCCGGTTCGACAGGAATGTCGGTATCCGACGAAAGAGTGAAACTGTACTGGCCGCCGGTATCGCCAGCGGCAGAGACAAGCGCCACGTAGGAACCATCCATCGAAGCCACGAATCCGGGCATCTCCAACGGGGTGCCAGCAGGCGACGTCAGCTCTTTGATCAACCGCCCATCCGGGCCATAGAATGCCATGCGGAGTGAAAGCTCACCGGGGTTCGATGGACGAACGGCCAGCGTTACCACATCGCCGCGATCCAGTTTGAACCGGTAGGTGTGATAGATATCCGGCAGGGTAAACGCCGCCAGTATCGACTGGTTGACACCCTCATCAGTGCTTCCACCGCTGCGCTCGGCCAGAGCGCTAACAATTGCCTGACAGGTACCCGATCCTTCGACGGGAGATATCAGCAGGCGGTACTGCCCCGAATAGGGGAGGGTAAACTCGTTGATCACCAGTTCTGCCGCCCCCAGCGCGGATCGTGCATAAGCCAGCGTGTTGTTGAACATATCGACCAGAGATAGATCGACGATCAATCCTTCGCCCTGCATCCGCAGCGTGATCCGAACCGGCTGAAGCGAGGCCGCCGGGAAGCTGTATGACACTGTCCCCAATTGGACATCAATCTCACCCATCATATCCAGGATCACCGATCCGGGGCGATACTGCTCGGACACCTGAGCAGCGGTCGGCTCAGAAAGTGGGATAGCAGTCGGCGTTTCGGTCGGCATCTGGGTAGCACCTGCCGGGGTGGTCGTCGGCAGGCTCACCGGGGCATCGTGAACACAGGCAGACAGCAGGCAGGCCAGTATCCCGGCAGCCCAGAGAAGGGACAGACGTACGATATAACGGTTTCCTTCAAGATCAGGTTTCATCGAGGTCATTCGAATTATCAACTGAATCCACAGTATCTTCCTGCGCTGGGACAACAGCGCGGGCAAAAATCATATAGCCGGTATGCCCGACTATTCGATCCTCCGGGCGCACACGGGCAGGCACGGTCTTATACTGGCGAAGGATCAACTCCTCGGCCTCAACGAAGCCAAAGCCCGGATGGGCAGTCAGGGAACCGATCATATGCGACAACTGGTTTACCGTCGGCACCAGACAACCAAGCACGCCGCTTCCCCGAAGGGCCGCATGGGCCTGATCGAGCATGTCCCAGGGAGACAGCATATCAAGAAAGAGCGCGTCAACGTCTTCCTCGTCAAAGCCTTCCTCTACATCGCGGATAACGAATGTCACCCGGTGCAGCAGCCCGGCCCGTTCGATATTCAGCCGGGCAAGTTCCTGCATATCCAGCCGGTTGTCATAAGAATAGACGTGGCCGCTGTCGCCGACAAAGGTTGCAAGAGCCAGACAGAATCCCCCGCTGCCAGTTCCGGCTTCAATTACCCTGGTGCCAGGCTTGATTCCCAGTCGCAGGATCAGATATCCCGAATCCTTTGGAAAGATAATCTGGCTGGATCGCTTCAGGTAGCGGATCAATTCCTCTGTGGTTGGCAGTAAAAGGTGATAGGAAAAACCAAGATGTGTCTTGACCTTCCCTCCCAGGGGCTGATCAATCAAATCGTCATGGTATAAAATTCCGCGATGGGTCTGCAACCTACCACCGGGCGTTAAGGTTCTAATAAAGTGTTTACGGTCCTGTTCACTGAGGATCAAGACCACATCTCCTGGTTGAGCGCGACGCAAGCAGCCTCCTTGATGACCTGGAACGAGTTATACAAATCCCCTGTAGCAATTCCTGCCCGATGAACCCTGGCGGCAGGTTTCAATCGTATCGCCATTGTAACAAAAATTACCATTATCACATCATTTTGTGTTTACACAATGCTGGAAGTACAGTAAACTGTGATCCTGTCGAGGCGTCTATGCAAGCTCGGACGGGGAACTGCAACCAATGCCAACTGTTCTTGTCGTTGACGACGAAGTGGGTGCCCTTACACTCGTCGGCATCATGTTAGAGAGGGGCGGCTATAATGTACTCAAAGCTCAGAATGCTCAAACCGCGTTAGAAATCGTAGGAACCAAGCAGTTTGATTTGATTGTCCTTGATATCATGATGCCGGATATGGATGGCATTGAACTGTGCAAGGTAATACGCTCCGATTCACCTGTCAAACAGACACCGATACTCATTATGTCGGCACGGAGCGACCCGAAATCAGTGCAGTGCGGGTTAGAAGCCGGAGCGAATGATTACATTCAGAAACCGATTCTGCACAACCAACTGCTGGCTAAAGTTCAGAAGGCCCTGCAGAATGCAGCTTCGAAATAATCGAAACGAACAAACAGCGAGTTAGCAAATGGCAAAACTATTGTGTGTCGCAAAGTGGCCGGACAAGAAAGAACACCTGCCCGAATACCCAATCACATTTGAGCTTATACTCGAGCCGGGTGAGGCTTCGGATGAAGTATCAATCGACTGGGTGAAATGCCAGACCCGGTTCACCATCCAGTACCGGGAAGACGGTGAGAAAGAACTACTGGCCGAAGGCGCCGGGCAAATGCTCTCCCGTGATCTGCTGCGGCTGCAAAAAGACCTGAAAGCACTGCTGACCCAGCGCCAGATCGAGCACCTGACTTTCGTCCCGGTAACGCCGCTGTTTGAGATGTGGGTCAATCGGCTGTCGGATGACCAGTACCGGGTGATCGTGTGGCAGGACCTGGCCGACAAGTTCGACAGTGTCAGTAATGTCGGCTTTCAGGGACTGCGCTTTACCAGCAACCGCGCCCGGCTGCTCGGTTTTATGCATGCGCTCGAAGCCGACCTGGAGAAGGTGACCTAGCGATTTGTAAATTCTTTCCCGGCGCTGAAGCACCGGGCTAAAAAGGGCCACCAAGACAACCTTACGGGCGGAGCGTGTGTTGCCCGTACAAGATGGGATCTTCACCAGTACGGAGCGTTGACAACCTCTTTGAAGACCGCCATAATCCCCACTATGAAACGAAAATCGATCAACCTCACGCTGATTCTGCTGACGGTGTTCCTTTCTGCCTGTTCGGGATACTCCGGAGCAGCACCAGTGCCGATCAATACAGTCGAACCTGCCGCCCAGCCAACGGCAGCACCAACCGACACCCCGATTCCACCTCCAACCCCGACAGCCCCCCCTGTTCCTATCGAAGTCGTCCACGAGGGAGAACGCAGTCTCCGCAACGGAGACTGGGATTCGGCAGCAATCGCATTCCAAACAGTATTGACCGATCCCGGCGCATCAACGGACGAGCGGATTCGCGCGCAGATCGGGCTGGCACATTCTTCGCTGAAACGGGGTGATTTCGGCGCGGCACAGGCCGTGCTCGACAGCTTTCTGGCTGAACAGCCCGATCACACAGAAAGGGTGCGGGCGTTCTTCCTGCGGGGAGAGGCAAAGGCGGGACTGGGCGACTGGCAGGGCGCAATCGACGATTACACAGCATACCTGACTCTGCATCCAGGGTTGATTGACAGCATCATCTACGAGCGGATCGGCGATGGACATCTTGCGCTGGGCAGCATCGAGGAAGCAACCACCGCTTACGAGAATGCCATTGCAACCGAAACGAATGTCACCGCAAACATCGCATTACGTGAGAAAGCGGCAACGATCTACCGTTCGCTGGGCAATCCGGGGGCAGCGGTTACCCACTACGAAGCCATTGTCGAACAATCAACGAGCAATACGCGCCGGGCGACGGCGGCCTATTCAATCGCCCAGACGTGGTTCGAAGCGGCGGAATACGAAACTGCCTATGCGCAGCTGGAACACGTCTTCATGACCTACCCTCAGCAGTACGAAGCCCTGACCGCGCTAAGAGAACTGCTGGACGCCGGATATGAGGTCGATCAATACCAGCGCGGGCTGGTCAACTACTACCAGGGTCAATATGACATCGCAATCGGGGCATTCCTCAACTACATCGCCGAACTGAGCGGCAACCCGCCGCCGGATGTGCATTTGCTGATCGGGCGGGCATATCGCTATCAGGGTAACCTAGACTCGGCACTGAGCACGCTGGAAGGGTTGGTCGCACGTTACAACCCCGACCAAGGATCGGCGTGGGGCGATGCGTGGCTGGAAATCGGCGGTATCTACAGCGCACAGGGTAACATCGACAGCGCCTTCGAGACATACGATACGTTCATCGAAGACAACGGATCACTGCCGCAAGTGCCCGATGTGCTGTTCGCAGCAGGGCAGCTTGCACAGTCGATTGGCGATACAGCGCGGGCCACCGGCTACTATCAGCGGCTTGGTGCGGACTATCCCGACGACGCACGAGGAGCCACGGGGCTTCACGATCTGGGGATGACTCTTTACCGGAACGGGGACTTTGCGACGGCGGTGGCAGTGTTCACCAATGCGTCACAATACGCATCGAATCCGAACCCGGCCAACAGCCTGTACTGGCTGGGACGATCATACCAGCAGGCCAACCAGCCGAACGAAGCAACGACGGCTTTCAGCAATGCGCAAATGGTCGAGCCGTTCACCTATTATGGACTGCGGGCAGAAGATCAACTGACGGGAAGGGCAGCGTTCGGCGCACCTGCGACACTCTCCATACCCGTCAACGCCGATGAAGGGCGGCAGGAAGCCGAAGAATGGATCGTCGGGCAGTTCGGGTTGAGCGATACGCCGCCGCTGGCCGGGGGTCTGAGAGAAGACATCGCCAGCGATCAGCGGTTCATCCGGGCACAGGAACTCTGGAACCTGGGATTAGTGGTCGAAGCCAAACGGGATTACGAACTGGTTCGAAAAGACTACTGGAACGACCCGCTGGCAAGCTACCAGTTGGCGATCTACTTCCGGGAGATCGGGCTGTACCGGTCGTCGATTCTTTCAGTCAAGCAGATTCACGAACTGGCCGGGATCGATCCGCTGGATGGCCCGGTGTTCCTGGCGCGGCTGCGCTACCCGACCTACTTCTCAGACCTGGTGCTCGCCTACAGCGAACAGTACGGACTCGATCCGCTGTACGTGTTCGCGCTGATCGAGCAGGAAAGCCTGTTCGAAGGGTTCGCCATGTCCACCGCCGCAGCACAAGGGTTGATGCAAATCTGGCCGCCAACAGGCGAGGACATCGCGGCGCGGATTGGCTGGCCGGACTACCGGGCATCTGATTTGCAGCGGCCTTACGTCAACGTGGCTTTCGGGACGTGGCTGCTCAGCGACGAATTTGTACGGTTCGAGGGCGATCCGTTTGCGGTGCTGGCGGCGTACAATGCGGGATCGGGGAATGCGCTGAACTGGAAAGACGCGGCCCCCAACGACCCGGATTTGTACGTCGAGAGCATCACAATGGCCGAACCGGAGGCGTACATCAAGGGAATTTACGCCCATTATGCGGCTTTTAGAGCCTTATACGGAACGCCGTAGACGGAAAAACGCCAGCCCCGCGATTGTCCCCAACCAGCACAGGCCACTAATCAACGTGCCAGTGATCAGCGGCTGGCAGCGGTAGGTAAAGATCACCTCACGACCTCCGGCGGGGACGATCACCGCGCGGAAGATAGCATTGGCCCGCAGCACTTCAACCGGCTGACCGTCGACGGCGGCCTGCCAGCCCGGATACCAGGAATCGGAGAGAATGAGGACGCGGTCATAATCAACCGGTTCGACCTGCACGACGATTCGTTCGGAGGCGTATTCGGTGATGGTCGCCTCGCCGGGGTCGTCGGGGGAACAGGCGGAATCACCGGCCAGATCACGATCAGAGACAACGACCGGCTCCTCCGGCGACAGAGAGAGGTGATCGAGGGCGGCGTCGAGGTTGGCAACGGTGACGGCATCACAGAGAAAAGTGGCACGGGGGAGCGTATCGGACAGCTCGTACATCTTGACTTCGGCGGAATAGATATACCTGAGCGAGCCATCCTGAGAGAGAGTCAGCGGCATGAAAGCCCCGCCCCGGTGGTCGATAAGCGTGGCGGCTTTGACCGTCACATCCCCATGATCAACCGACAACTGAATGTGATCGAGGTCAAGCGGCGCGTCGAAATCGACTGTCAGGAGTGCCAGTTGATCTTCGCCCTCGACAGGGGACGCACCGGCAAAAGAGATGGGCAGGGAGAGGTCTTCACCGCCATCAGCCAACGATAGTGACAATTCGCCGACGGGATCGTCACTTAGATCGTCAGCCTCGACAACTAAACTGATTTCGGTCGCCTCGAAAGTGTGCTGGGGATAGCCCAGCACAGCGTCACCTGACGACAGCGCCGCCGGAAACTGACGATCATAGTAGATGCCGCCGATCCAGAGGTCGGCGGTTTTGTCGGTGATCACCCAGCCGACATTCGCCATGCGCAACCAGGATTGACCGGGGACTGCGTCGAGATATTCACGCAGGCGTCCATCAACGGCGGTCGACTCGCCGGTGAGAAACAACGATGTCCAGCGGGTGTAATCACGGGTGGGAAGGATTCCACCGTCGAAACCATCCATCGAGGGCACCTGCCAGGACATCGGAAGATTGGGGGCGAGAATCTCCTGCTGCTTGACCGCGACCAGCAGATCGAACAGGGCATCGTCGGAGAGATAGGGGCCGTAGATGGCTTCCAGCTCACGCTTATCGCCGGGATCGAAAGCCGTATCGGACAGGGACAGAAATCGCGGCGGAGGGGATTGTCCCTCCTGCGCGGCCATAAGCGTGCTAACCGCCGGGCGCTGGTCCGTCCAGACAGTGGGAGCGCTGAGATCGTTGTAGGACAGGCTGCGAGACGCAGCAAACAGTTCGACGGCGGCCAGAGCGGACAGCAGGGTGACACGTTTCCGATCATCGACCGGTACAAAAACAAGGAACCAGAACAACGCGGCAGAGATTAACCAGATCGCAACTTCAAACAGTGCGGGGCGGCTGGCACCGAGCACATCGTCGGCAAGAGGAGCGAGAAAACTCAACCCGGCGAGGGCAACAACTAAACCAATCGACAGGAACACCAACCGGCGGGATCGGGGTTTATCGCGCCTCAAATCAACGAGATTTTCCAAACCGAACCCGACAAGCGCGGCAAGTCCAAAGGTCAATAAGACGAGCCAGCGGGCAGGTGCCCGGAACAGATCAAAACCAGGGACGGATCGAACAAGAAGCCAGTAGACCGGGTTGAAGGCACCCAGGGCGAGAAACAGACCAACCACCACCAACATGACCGATCCGGCTTTCTGGCGGCTGCCATGCGACCCTGAGGCTCCCACAAGCGCAAGCAGCAGGGGGATCAGGCCGACATAGGCAATGTATTCGCTGAACAACGGCCCGGCGCTGTAATTCGGGAGGAAGGCGCGGCCAACCACCGCCGGATTGAACGAGAAGGCCAGCGCCTCGATGACCGGCAGGCCCCCACCCCGGTTGCTCAACCGGGACAGTTCGAGCGTGGGGAGAAACTGCGCAGCCGAGAGGCCAACGGCGATCAGGACGGCGATCAGGATGATGAGCAGGGGGAAGGCATGCTGCAACAACGAGCCTTGTGGGGGTTCCGATTCACCGCGCCGGGAGTTGATCAGCATTTTGACGATGAACCACACGGCCCACAGTCCCAACCCAAAGCCGGAGATAAAGGCGGTCTGGGAGTGTCCGGCCAAAAGCTGCATCGAAAAGGCGACTCCCAGCAAGATCACCGCCCAGGGTCGGCGGTGGAGCGATTCTTCCCAGAGCCAGAACAGCCAGGGCAGCCAGGCCAATCCCTGCACCTGGTTGACGTGCTCGACCTGCGCGGTGAAATAGCCGCCCAGCGCAAAAACAAGCGCCGACAACAGCGCCGGTAAAACGTCGAAGGACAGCGAACGCCGGGCAAAGGTATACATGCCAAGCGCAGCCCAGGCGACATGGGTGATGATCGCCACTTTGACGGCGGTGGGAGCATCGAGGGCGATCAGGAGCCAGTTGGGGGGATACAGGACACCGGCCTGGCTGTTCGCCAGAAAAGGCGCACCCATGAACAGGTAGGGATTCCAGAGCGGAAGCTGGCCGGTGCGCATGATCACGTTGCGATAGGCCCAATAGGGATAGAAATAGGTGAACATATCGCCGCGCGGAAGAATGCGGTCGGTGAAGGCCATCCGCCAGAAGAAAGTGATCACCAGCAGGATCAGAGCGCCAACTGCCAGCAGATCGGGCCAGTGGTCAGCGACACGGTTCTTTTTGACGCGGTTTTCGTCAGGCATGATCACCCCACAGAATCAGTCGGAAACAATCGAAGGCGGCGGCAGGTGATCGAGCAGCGAATGGCGGCCTGCACTGATTGAAACAAACTCGCCGCCGGGCGGCTTGATCGACACACTGCCCGCTCCGGTTACCTGCCATGTCCCATTTTGATACACCAGCGCCGCCGAACGGTCGATGCCAAGCAGCGTGAGTGAATCAGGGCGCTGTGCTTCGATCCCGGCAAGCAGATCACCGGAGAGCCAATCGAAAAAAGGCAGGACGATCAGGCCCGGCAGCAGGCCGGAGGCGGCGCGAAGCACGACTCGATCATCGCCCGGCTGAACTGCGAGTTCGCCCACAGCGGCGGTCGATCCGGCAAGGGTAACCAGCTTCGAAGGACGGCGATCACCGGCAAGAAACTGCACCGTCCGGTCGAAATCACCACCGAGCAGAAGCACGGGGAAATCGCCCGGATTATTCATCGGCGAGTCGCCCTGATTCACAACCCGGCAGGATAGATCGACCTCAAGCGCAGCAAAGTACTCCTCCACCTGCTGGATATATCGCTGCGCGGCACCCGGCTTTTCAGAACCGGACGCAGCATACAACCCAAGCAGCGACGGCGGATCGCCGGGCAGCGGATCGCTGGAGAGCGATTTGAGGATCGACTGCCAGACCGAGCGCAGGTCGGTATCGAGGCCATATCCACCAAACAGAGCGAGGTATGTGATATTCGGGCACATAGGGCCAATTATAGCGCCTTCGGCGGAACAGCAGGATTCTCGCGCAGATGGCGGCTAAATTTTGGAGGACTAACAGGGATTTTTACGGGGAGATACTGCCTTCGATAACGAGTTCACCCTCTTGAATATATATTTGCTGGAGAACGATGGTGAAGGGCGAAGCCTGGATCGGCTCATTGATGCTGTATTCAACAGTCGAAACCAGGTTTGCCAGTTCAGCGTCGTCGATTTGCAGGGGGCCAAATTGGAAATCGACGATATCCAGGTGAATCTGGCCGTCATCGCCGATAGAGGGTAGAAACGCGATATAACCGTTGACGTCGAGAGGGTCCAAACGCGCACGTGCGTAGCATTGAATTTTGCCGTCGGCAAGCAAGACATACACATCCTCAACCGGAATGGAACTGCCCTGTTCAGCCTCGGCATTGTCCAGAGCCTGAACGACGGCGGAGGTCAGTTCGGCCTCGGTAAAGGTCATACTGAAGGGGCCATCGGGCGTGGCAAGGTTTAGAGAGCGCCACTTGTTGTTGAAAGAATCGAGGGCCTCGACGGAGGATTCGACCGTAGTCGACGGGATCGACACCTGCTTCATGCCAGCGCCAGGCGCGTTGCAAGCCAGGATAGAAGTGAGAAGAATCAGGCAGGCGAACGTGATGTAGATTGTGCGGTTCGAAGCGATCATGTGTCTCCTTTTGACCAGGTGCGGTATTATAGCGTGTCGAGAAAAGTTGGCAAACAACGCCAACACTTCGCCAAACCAACGATAACCGGCATGGCACACAGGGAAAACGATTGATGACTGAAGAACGTGTGCAGAAGATCATGGCACAGGCAGGGATCGCATCCCGGCGAAAATGTGAAGAAATCATCGAGCAAAAACGGGTAACCGTCAACGGAAAGATCGCAACGCTCGGCATGAAAGCCGACGCCAGCCGGGACGACATCCGGGTTGATGGCACGCGACTGCAAACGCCCGAAATGTTCGATTACATCATGCTCAACAAACCACGCGGCGTGATCTCTGACGAAGATGTCGGCGGGAACTGGCCTGCTGCCCGCGAACTAATCCCAATCGAGGGCCGGTTGTACCCGGTCGGGAGATTGGACGTTCAGAGCGAAGGGTTGCTGCTGTTCACCAATGACGGCGACCTGGCCCATAAGCTGACGCATCCCCGCTACGAACATCCAAAAATCTACCGGGTGCTGGTCGCGGGGAATCCAACAGAGAAAACGCTCGACGCCTGGCGGCGGGGAATCACACTGGATGGAAAACGAACACTCCCCTGCTCAATCGAACGGGTGCAAAAAACGAAAGATGGCACCTGGCTGGAGATCACGTTGAAGGAGGGGCGCAAACGACAAATCCGGCGCGTCGCCTCGGTTCTCGAACACCCGGCGTTGAGCATCGAGCGGACGGCTATCGGCCCGCTCAAGCTGGGGAACCTGCCTTCAGGCGGGTGGCGGCGATTGACAGAGGAAGAAGTATCGGTATTGAAGAAGACACTCAGACAAAGCCGCCCACCCCAGAAGAGGCAGCGCCGTCCGCCGCCCCAATCGAACCGGCAGCGGAAATCGAGCAGCAGCAAAAAACGAAACTGAGGATCACAACAGGAATGAATCCCCCATCAACGATAGCAATTGACGGCCCGGCAGCTTCGGGCAAGACGACGTTAGCCCTTGCATTAGCCAGACACCTGGGTTATCTCTATTTCGACACAGGCGTGATGTACCGGGCGGTTACCCTGGCTGCGCTGAAAAGGGGGATCGACATCAACGACGACGATGCCGTCAGCAGTACGGCCAGAACGATCAGCGTCGACGTGCTGCCACCAACAGTCGACGATGGACGTCCATGTACCGTGCTGCTCGACGGGGAAGACGTCACCTGGGCGATCCGCGAACCGGAGATCGACGCGCAGGTATCGATCCCCTCGATGTACAGAGGCGTCCGGGAGGCACTGACGATCATCCAGCGGCAGATTGCCGCACGCGGCGAAGTAGTGATGGTCGGGCGGGATATCGGGACGGTGGTGCTGCCCGACGCAGATCTAAAAATCTACCTGGACGCATCGGTCGAGGAGCGAGCAAGGCGGCGTTGGGAGGAAAATCACCTGCATGGTACCGACGGCAGTCTTGAGGCGGTACTCGACGCGATGAAGAACCGCGACAAACTGGACAGCGAACGGGACATCGCACCACTGCGCCCGGCGGATGACGCGGTGGTAATCGACAATACGAATTTGAGCATACCTGAAGTGATAGAGCAGGTCATTCAACTCATCGAAGGCAGGTAGAACGGCCAGAATGGAAAAACGCGATCAAGATGGCCGTCGTGTATTCGGCGGCCCCCTGGCAAAAAACTGGAACTACACCTGGCGGCGGAGACTCTTTCGCTGTGGCATCTGGAATGTCTTATACCGATTCTGGATCAGGCTACGGGTTGAAGGCTGGGAAAACATCCCGGCGACCGGGCCGGTGATCATGATGGGCAACCATATCTCGGCGATGGACCCGCTGGTAATGATCTCTTTTTACCCCGACCGGGACATCGTGCCGCTAGCGAAGGTCGAATCCTACAGCGAGCCGTTCATCCGGTATTTTGTGGGACATTGGGGCGCGATCCCGGTCAACCGGGGTGAGGCCGACACCACCGCATTGAAGAGCGCAATCAATCACATCGATGACGGGTATGTGGTGATGTTCTACACGGAAGGCACACGCAGCCGGACGGGATTGATCGAGGGGCAGGAAGGGACGGCTTACCTGGCGCTAAAAACCGAGGCGACAGTCGTCCCGGTGGCGATCTGGGGATCGCGGGCATTCCCCGGCACGTGGTATAAGGATTTCCGGCGCACCAAGATCAATATCCGGTTCGGGGAGCCGTTCCGGTTCAAGCACGAGGGGCGGCGCATCCCGCGTGACCTGCTGCGGCCAATGACCGACGAAGCGATGTACCGGATCGCAAAGATGCTGCCCAAAGACTGGCGCGGGGTATACAGCGATCTGTCAAAAGCATCAACCAATCTGCTTGATTTCGATATCGAGTGGGAACCGGTTCGGAAGGCTCTGCCCAAACGGGTACTTGCCGAACAGGGCGCAACCCAACCAAAATAAGGCAGTGGGCAATCGTCATGGCAGCGAAGGGTAAAATCGGATAGACTCCGGGCTAACATCAAACCGCAGAGAACGCGAAGGAGGGATTATCGAACGGAACTAAATCAAACACAGGATGAGGCAGCGCAAGGCCCGGCACAAATAATCACCGGGTGACGAGGAGGCGGTTCTTCACCGCAGGGTGAAGTTAAGGCAGCGGAAACAACGGCTGCCGAAAATCGACAGATCGGCGGATGCCGCCCGGACGAACCACCGTCCGCACCTCTCCAAAACGGATGGACTTTTCGCTAAAACTGCGAAGTGATTCGCAGGACAAAATCGAAAAGTCGTGGCAGAAAAACAGACCCAAGCATCGAACAGATAGCAATCAAACCAGCGTTCGCCGGACGGCAGTTTAACGCATGCCGCACGCACGCTGCTCAAAACCGAAAGGACTCAACCATGTGTGGAATCGTGGGATATGTTGGGCCGCAGCAAGCAGCACCGATCATCCTGGGTGGATTGAAGCGGTTGGAATATCGTGGCTATGATTCGGCAGGGATCGCCGTATTGCAAAACGGCGACATCGTCGTCAGGCGCGTAGCAGGGAAGCTCTCAGCATTGGAAGAACTTGTCGCAGAACAACCGGTGAAGGGACGGCTGGGGATCGGGCACACACGGTGGGCGACTCACGGCGCGCCAAGCGCCCGCAACGCACACCCGCATATCGGGATGACGGGTGAAGTGGTGGTGGTACACAACGGGATCGTCGAGAACTTCCTGGAACTGCGCGATGAACTGCAAGCCGAAGGCGCTGAATTTTCAAGCGATACGGATACCGAGACAATCGTCCACCTGTTGGAACGCTACATCAACAGTGGTATGTCGCTGGAAGAGGCCGCCAAACGATCCTTCAAGCAGTTGAAAGGGGCACAGGCAATCGTGACCTACAGCCGTAACGAACCCGATCGGCTGTTCGCCTGCCGGATCGGGAATGCGGGCGGGGTGGCGCTGGGGATCGGCGAGGGCGAAATGTATATCGCCTCGGACATTCCGGCGATCCTCGAACATACACGGAAGCTGGTTTTCCTCGAATCGCGGCAGATGGCGACGGTCACTGCCGACGGCTACTCCGTCCAGACATTGGACGGCGAGAAGATCACACCGGAAATCCAAAACATCCCCTGGGACCCGGTCAGCGCGGCGAAGGGCGAATACAAACACTTCATGCAGAAGGAAATCTTCGAGCAGCCGCGGGCGCTGACCGATACGATCCGGGGGCGGGTGGACTTCGAAAAGCGGCGGGTACACCTGCCGGAAATGAACCTGACTCCCGATCTCGTCAAGGGGTTGAGCCGCATCCATATCGTTGCCTGCGGCACGTCGTACTACTCCGGGCTGGTCGGAAAGATGCTGATCGAACGAATCGCCCGCATCCCGGTCGAGGTGTCGATTGGGTCGGAGTTCCGCTATGCCGACCCGCTGCTGGACGACACCATCGCGGTGCTGGCGATCACACAGTCCGGGGAAACGGTCGATACACTGGCGGCAATGGAAGAAGCCAGGGAAAAGGGATCGACGGTGTGGAGCATCGTCAATGCAATAGGCAGCCAAGCGATGCGCGTCGCCGACGGGTACATCTCGATGCAAACCGGGCCAGAGATCGGCGTGGCGAGCACCAAGGCGTTTACCGCGTCGATGGTCGACCAGTATTTGCTGGCCTGCACGCTAGCCGAAATGCGCAACGGATGGACGGAGGAACTGGGGCAGCTCGTCGCCGACGTAGCGCGAATCCCCGACCTGGTGGGGTCGGTGCTGGATCACGATGAGGAATACCGCCAACTGGCTCACCAACTCTATACGTTCAAAAACTTCCTCTACCTGGGTCGCGGGATCAACTACCCGATCGCGCTCGAAGGTGCGTTGAAGCTCAAAGAGATTAGCTACATCCACGCGGAGGGCTATCCGGCGGGCGAAATGAAACACGGGCCAATCGCGCTGATCGACGAGGAAATGCCAGTGCTGACGATCAACATCAAGGATCACGTCTACGACAAGATGCTGTCGCAGGTGGAACAGGCGAAGGCCCGCAACGGGATCGTGATCGCGGTGGCGACTGAAGGTGACGAACTGATCGCAGAGAAAGCCGACTATGTGATCAGCGTGCCGGAGACTCCCGCCCTGCTCTCGCCGGTGGTAACGGTCGTTCCGCTGCAACTGCTGGCGTATCATATTGCCGTGCGGCGCGGGGCGGATGTGGATCAGCCGAGGAACCTGGCAAAGAGTGTGACGGTCGAGTAGGGAATCACAAAACCCGACGCTGAGGCACCGGGCTAAAATGGGTATCGGGGCGTTTCTCTCAATGAGGGAAGCGCCCTGTGATTCATAATCTCAGCGGGCGCAGCACACGACACCAGGTCAAACGAGACAGCACATCAAGAATCAGCCGCCGGTCAGCCGGAGACAGTGGATAACGCAAAGATCATCGCGGCGACCAGCCCGCCGATGGTCAGTAATCCGATGACGACGTAGACAATGATCATCAGGTTTTTTTGCTTCTTCTGCGCTCTGGCGGCACGCTGGGCAAGTATTTCGGCGCGGCGGCGATCTTCTTCCATCAGGCGGGCACGGTGACCAGCCATGTACTCGGCATCGACTGATTTGGTGGCGGTCAGCACTTCACCACGCTCGACGACTCCGTCGCCATCGAGATCGGAAAAGCGGGAGATGATCCCCGATAACGTATCGAGGGGTTCGGCGCACTCCTCACAAAACTGGGCACCGGGGACGTTGGTGGTACGGCACTTCGGGCAGACAGCACCAAGGTTGCCGCCGCACTTCATGCAGCGAAGCGCCTGACCGGGATTCACCGTGCCGCAGACACGGCATACGATCTCTTCGCGCGGCGCTTCAAGGACTGAGCCACAGAAGCTACAGACAAGGTTGCCGTCCGCGTCGTGTTCAAAACCATTGGCACCACAGGCGGGGCAGGAAAGACGTTTGACTCCCATCGGTTGGTTACCTCCCAGAATTGATCAGCTACCAGTATAGCCAGAAAAGGCGTCACCGGGAAGTAGGCAATTGTGCAACTCATTGCGCAAAATAGCGTAGAATACTATGAACATAATCAACTTGTCGGAGAGTGATCATGAGCACAATCGAAAAATCGCCGGAGATTAAACCGGAGACCACATCAGAAGAACGCACCTGGGCAGCGCTGGCACATATCAGCGGAATTCTCACGCTGCTCGTCTCCCTGGGATCGGCGGGAGCTGCCGGGATTCTGCTGGCATTCATCCCGTTTGTGATATACCTGATTTACAAAGACAAATCCAAATACGTAGCGAACCAGGCTGCTCAAGCCTTTGCCCTGCAAGTTGTGGGGACGGTCGGGTTCTTGCTGGCTTTGCTGGCCTGGATTCTGGTCCTGGTCTTCTTCTGGGTGATCACCGGCGTGCTGTCGGCGATTCTGATCGGCATCGTGTTGATCCCGGTCGCCATCGTTCTGACCATCGTGCTGCCGCTTGCCTGGGTCGCCGTTCCGTTCGTGCTGGGGGGCTACTCGATTGCGGCTGCCGTCCAGACCGCGAATGGATACGATTACCAGTATCCGTATCTGGGCCGCTACGTCACGAAGTGGCTCGAACAACACGAAGCAGAGTCGGCTCCAGCCGTTTAGTGTCTCGCGGGATAAATGATGCTGCCGAGACGAGCACAATCGCGAGGCACTCTGGCAGTTGGGCATTGGTAAAGTCGTATCCCTGAATGACTTTCAGCCCAACTGCACAACAACTGCGGCTCTCCGGCCAGGCACGCTAAAATAAGCGAAACCGCGCCGGTTTGTCCGACCTCTCTTTCAGACGAGGTGGTTCCCTGTTGGGCCCACCTCGTTTGTCTTGCCTCGCTTCCTTCTCGTAACCACCCTACTTTTAAACCAAAATCGTAGTTTGAATAATCCTGTGCTAGAATTTGCGCAACTGTATTTCATCAACAGGCAGCTAGAGAAAGTGAGGCACTTGAGGTGAACCCTGTAGGCGCATTCACGTTTGTTCTGCACAGCCATTTACCTTATGCCAGGATGGCCGGACGCTGGCCTCATGGCGAGGAATGGATCCATGAAGCAGCCGTTGAAACCTATCTACCGCTCCTGAACGCCCTTTACGATCTTAAAGATCAGGGGGTTGAATACCGGCTAACGATCGGGATCACCCCCATTCTGGCCGAACAACTGGCCGACGACGACGTAAAAGATCACCTCGACGCCTATCTCGAAGAGAAAATCGGAGTCGCCAAAGCGGATATCGAACGCTTCAGTGAAGAAGAAGACCTCCAACTGAAATATCTTGCCGGGTACTACCGCGACACCTTCGAACAGATTAAGACAAGTTTCGACAAGCGCTTCAACCGTGACATCATTGGAGCATTCCGCACCTTACAAGATGCGGGACTGATCGAAGTCATCACCAGCGCGGCTACACACGGATACCTGCCCCTGCTGGGTCAGGATTCGTCGATTTACGGCCAGATCAAGACCGGGGTCGAGACGTACAAACGGCATTTCGGGAGGCCGCCGCGCGCGATCTGGCTGCCGGAATGCGCGTATCGCCCGGCTTATATCGACTCTGACGGTAAGGTCAGGCCGGGGATCGAACATTTTCTGCAGGAACTGGGCATCGAACTGTTCTTCAGCGAGACGCATACCATCGAAGGCGGGCAGCCGGTCGGCGTGGCTGCCGGGGACGCCATCGGGCCATACGGGGAGATCAAGCGGCGCTACGTGATCCCGGTTCAGCAGGCGATCCCGCGCCGAGAGGCTTCGACGTTTACGCCGTACTATGTCTCCGATACGACCTCAGGGGTAAAGGCCGAACAGCATTCGGGGGTCGCTGTGATTGGCCGCGACAACCGGACAGGAATGCAGGTCTGGTCAGCCGATTGGGGCTACCCCGGCGATTACGATTACCGGGAATTCCACAAGAAAGACGGGATATCAGGGCTGCAATACTGGCGCGTTTCAGGCCCACGAGTCGACCTGGCTAACAAAGACTTCTACCATCCCGATTGGGCCGAGTACAAAATCGGCGAGCACGCCCGCCACTTCGCCTGGCTGGTATCAGACCGGCTGAAGGAATATCACAGCTCGACCGGCAACTACGGACTGATCGCCGCCAACTACGATACAGAGTTGTTCGGCCACTGGTGGTTCGAAGGAATCGGCTGGATCAAAGAGGTGCTCCGCCAACTGGCTGACGACGAGGCAGTCGAACTGGTGACGGCCAGCAATTTCGTCGAACGGCACAAACCGGTCGAGGTGCTCCACATCCCGGAAAGTTCGTGGGGAATGGGGGGCAATCACTGGACGTGGGACAACCACGATACACACTGGATGTGGGGGCCGATCCACAGCGGCGAAGAGCGCATGGAAAAGCTGGCCGACAAGTACACCGATCCAACAGTGGACGAAGAGGCGACACTCAACCAGGCAGCGCGAGAACTGCTGCTGCTGGAATCAAGCGACTGGCCGTTCCTGGTGACCACCGGGCAGGCGCGAGAATACGCAATCAGGCGGTTTACCCGGCACGTGGAACGATTCGAGGCGCTGGCGACCTCACTGGAACGCGGCCAACCAAACCGGCAGCTTGCCGACGAACTCTACGAGGTCGACAAGGTGTTTCAGGATATCGACTACCGCTGGTTCAAATCACGGTGACGTTCACTTTCGACCTGGATTCTGCACCACCCGACCCTTGTAACACAGATAGGATTTACCCGTGAACATCTTATTCGTTGCAGCGGAATGCGCCCCATTCGTCAAAGTCGGCGGACTTGGCGATGTTGTCGGCTCACTGCCGAAAACACTGCGAAAGCTGGGGCACTCCGTTCGCGTCATACTCCCTCACTTCGGCACCATCAACGACGACTATTTCGGCATCACACCGTACCACAGCTTCGAGATGACCTGGAACAATACCGACACACGGGTTGATGTGGGCTATGTGTCACGCCATGATGTCCCCCACTTCTTCATCCGGGGGTGGCCGTTCTTCGCGCCGAATGAGCCGTTCATCTATCACGAAGACGTGGGGATCGACATCGGGCGGTTTCTGTTCCTGTGTGGGGCAACGATGGAATTTGTCCAGTGGCTCAGCGAAAAGGAAAACTGGAAACCGGACATCTATCATGTCAACGATTGGCATACCAGTTTTCTCCCGTACCTGCTATACAATGCCGGGAA
The DNA here is from genome assembly GCA_016926255.1 of Anaerolineae bacterium. Taxonomy (GTDB): domain Bacteria; phylum Chloroflexota; class Anaerolineae; order Aggregatilineales; family UBA3940; genus JAFGOY01. The sequence continues at coordinate 37,377 of JAFGOY010000009.1, forward strand.
GAAAGATCCGGTGTTTGGCAAGGCAACGAGTGTGCTGTCGATTCACAACCTGCGCTACCAGGGATGGGGGATCGGCTGGCATATGGACAGAGCGGGAATACCACCAGCCGACCATGAACTGCTGATAGCATCGGGCAAACAGGACAGCGCAATGGCGCTGGGATTGGTTTACAGCACGATGCTGAATACGGTCAGCCCGCGTTACGCACAGGAGATTACCTCTGACGACGAAGGTTATGGCCTGGAAGATATTCTCCACGCGCGGATGTCCCGCATGGTGGGCATCCTCAACGGGATCGACGCGAACCGGTGGAACCCGGCAACCAGCGCGACGATCCCCTACATCTACAACAAAGACACAATCGAACAACGTATCCACAACAAGTTAGCGATCCAGACCGAACTGGGGCTGCCCCAGCGACCGGATGTCCCAATGATGGGAACAGTGATGCGGATGGTCGAGCAGAAGGGGCCAGGGATCATGTTTCCGGCAGTTCGTGACATGCTGACCCATCACGACGCACAGTTCGTGCTGCTGGGAAGCGGACAGTATCAATATGAGAACGATGCTTACGCACTTGGGCAGGATTTCCCGGAGCAGACTGCCATCCGACTTGTATTCGATGAAGGGCTGGCAGAACGAATCTATGCAGCGGTCGATATGTTCCTGATGCCGTCGCTGTTCGAGCCGTGCGGCCTCGGCCAGATGATCGCAATGCAGTATGGCGCTCTACCGGTCGTTCGCGAGACGGGCGGGCTGGCCGATACCGTATCGCCCAATGTCGGGTTTACCTTTACGGACTTCTCATCATACAGCCTGGAAAAGGCACTCGAAAAGGCACTTGACGTCTATACCAATGATCCTAAGAACTGGAAGCAGCGGCAAATCAAGGCAATGTCGCTGGATTTCTCGTGGGAGAAATCGGCAAATCAGTACGTTGAGTTGTACCAGAAGGCAATCGAGGTGAAGAACCAATACGGGTGAGGCTGTCTATATTAGAGATAAGTACCCAATATATTTGTATAGAGTCAACATCGATTCCTGCCAAGTATTGAACGGAGTATGTGGCTGTTATGAACAAAATCATCCTATCGCTGGCAATACACAATCACCAGCCGGTCGGGAATTTTGGCTGGGTTTTTGAGGAAGCATACGAAAAAGCGTACCTTCCCATGCTCGAATGTCTAGAACGACACCCAACGATACGCATGGCGCTGCACTATACCGGCCCGCTGCGTGACTGGTTAGTCGAAAACATTCCGGACTTTTTCCCACGCCTGGGCAAACTCGTCAAACGGGGACAGGTGGAGATCATGTCGGGGGCGTACTATGAGCCGATCCTGGTAGCGCTCAGCGACGAGGACAAGATCGGACAGATCGGAAAGCAGACCGAATCGGTCAAAGAAGATTTCGACTTCGATGCCAGCGGGCTGTGGCTGGCCGAAAGGGTGTGGGAACCGCACCTGCCCCGGATTCTGAACGAGGCCGGGATCGAATATACAATCGTCGACGACGCACACTTCAAGGCGATCGGCTATACCGACGACGACCTGCTTGGCTATTACGTCACCGAGGAACAGGGCAAGACATTGAAAGTATTCGCCACATCAATGCCGCTTCGATATTCGATTCCCTGGAAGGACGTCGACCACGTGATCAACTGGCTGCGCGAGCAGGCCGAATCAAATGGCTATGATGCCCGCTATATGGGCAAACAAAAAATCGCAACGATGGGCGACGACGGCGAAAAGTTCGGGATGTGGCCCGGCACTTATGATTACGTCTGGACGGGCGGCTGGATGGATCGATTCTTCGAGGCAATCGAGGCGAACAGTGATTGGCTGGAAACGATGCCTCCGGGCGAAGTCGCAAAGAATTACCCAAGCCTGGGACGCATCTATCTCCCCACGTCATCATACGAGGAAATGGGAGAATGGGCGATGCCCCCCTTCCCCGCCTGGGAACTCCCTCATCTCAAACACATACTCGCTGACGAAGGCCGTACCGACATCCTCAAGTATATGCGCGGCGGGCTGTGGCGGCAGTTCCAGGTGAAGTACGCCGAGGTCAACCAACTGCACAAAAAATCGCTGCTCGTCAGCGAAAAAGTACATGCGATGAAGAAAGGTGCGCGCAAACAGCAGGCGCTCGACGCTCTGTGGGCCGGTCAATGCAACTGCGGCTACTGGCACGGTGTCTTTGGCGGCATCTATCTTTTCCACATCAGGCAGATCGATTACGAGAACCTGATCAAGGCAGAAAACCTGGCCGACGGGCTGGATCAGGCAGACGCAAAGCCATTTGCCCAGGCAGAGATCGTCGATTTCGACCGGGATGGGCTGGACGATGCCATCCTGACCAGCGACAAACAAACCCTGATCTTCGATCTCGACCAGGGAGGCGCGGTGGTCGAGTGGGACTTCCGACCGACGGGCTACAACCTGGCTAACGTCCTTACCCGGCAGCGGGAAGGCTATCACAAAAAACTCGAAGACGCGGCATTGTCAAACACAATTGTGGTTATTGGAGAAGAAAGCAACGGTGACGAGCCGGACAATATCCACTCGGAAGTCGTGCGCGTGCGCGAACCCGGTTTGCAGCACAAACTGATCTACGATTGGCACCGGCGTGCATCGTTCATCGATCATTTCTTAGACGTGGATACGACCCTCGACGGATTCTATCGCAGCCGGTACGGGGAATCGGGGGACTTTGTCAACCAGCCGTATGCGGCGAGTCTTTCGGAAAACGACGAGGGCGCAGCGATCATCACGCTGACACGCAGCGGGGCGGTCTGGCAGGGCGGTATGCAGCTGCCCATTACGGTCGAGAAGATCATGACGTTGGCCCCAGGTGAAAGCACACTGACCGTCGAATACACGGTCACGAACGGTGACGGCGGTACACTCGAAAAACAGTTTGGCGTTGAAACGAACTGGGGACTGGCGGGCGGCAATGACGATCACACCTATCTATCGGTGGGCTTCGGGCGCTATTCGCTGGGCGAGATATCGTCGAATGATGAAGTGGACGACCTGACCATCACCAGCAACCTGTGGGGGATCAAGGCCGCGTTAGAAGTCGACCGCCCGGCGACACTGTGGCGGTTCCCATTAGAGACGATATCGGCATCGGAGGCAGGCTTCGAACTCAATTACCAGGGTTCGACTTTCCTGCTCTGGTGGCCGATCAAGCTCATGCCCGGCGAAAGCTGGAAAATGACGATCAAAACAAATATCCAGCAGTTATGACCCGGCGAAGACCAGTTTGACCGCAAATTTCTAGAAAAGGAGAATACCGGGCAGCAGATACAGACAACAGGATCGCCAAGCTTTAACGACAGCATAGTTCATGGTCAAATGGCGTGGAAACCACCGTCGAAAATCCAATCAACTGGTGACACTCGTCACATGACATGCCAACAAAACCATTGATATATTACTTGAGACTGTAAGAAAGTAAGAAAATACGACCCGGAGGTCTATAATGTCATTGAAGATCACTGAAGAATGCATCAACTGTGGTGCATGCGAGCCGGAATGCCCGGTCGAGGCAATTAGCGAGGGCGACGAGTTTTACGTAATCGACCCCGATCTCTGCGTTGAGTGCGAAGGGTATTACGATACCAGCCAGTGTGTCGAAGTCTGCCCAATCGACGACTGCATCATCCCGCTTTAGGCTTTGCACTACAACCTTCCTGCACACAGAGTGTAGAAACCAAGAGAGACGCCCGATACCGAGCGCCTCTCTTTCTTTTTTCTCAGGTTATACCCCACTCAACCCGGCCATGTTTCCAATGCCAGCAGCGCCTCATCTGTCCCGATGGCATACAACGCCTCGGCTGCAATATCACAGACCCGGCTTTCGGCGCCAAACATATCGCCCGAACGGTCATCGAGCAGCCTGATCAGATAGGGAACCGCCGCCGCTGCGCCGATCTGACCAAGCGCCCAGGCTGCCCCGCGCCTGATGTTGCCGTCGGCGTCGTCGAGAACTGAGATCAGGCCGGGAACCGCCGCCTCACCGATCAGCAGGAGTTTAGACCAGTTACGTGTGGCTATATAGTAGGTGACCTCGGCATCGATATCGTCAGGGAACCAGCCGACCAGATCAAGTGCCTCGACAATGGAATCACGCACCGCCCCGCGTGCATAATACAGGGCATCGATCAATCCTTCCGGGTCGAAGTCGCCGATCTCCCAGACCACCTGGGCGACCTCGGACTGCAAGGCACGCCCGCCCCGCCAGAGCGCCTCGTGCAGGCCGGGCAAGGCACGCACATCGTGAAAATGCTCGGCAAGCGTCATCGACGCAAACACCCGGACTTCATAGTCCGAGTGCTCGACGGCCTCCAGAAGCTCATCCAACAGATCGGGAGAGTTGTCGGCGAGAAGCCGTTCGATCAGATCGATTGGCGATTCATCATCATAGTCATCGTTGTAATCGTCAAAGTCCATGCTCACCATACCGCCACGCCGTTTCGGCACGGCCCGATTTACGCCTCGTTCTCGGCAAGGAAACAGAGATAGTGAATCACCGTATCGATTCCCTTGTAGAAATGATCGACGCGGAAGTTTTCATTGGGCGAATGGATGTTGTCTTCCAGGCCAAAGCCCATCAGCACGGTTGGAATACCAAGTTCTTTCTGGAAGGTAGCGACAACAGGAATCGAGCCACCTTCGGCGGTGAAGACCGGTTCATTGTCAAAGACGGCTTCATAGGCGCGCGAAGCCGCCGCGATCTCCGGAGATTCCAACGGCGAGATCGACCACCAACCCGTCGAGTGGGTAAACACATCGATCTTGACATCACCACCGGCCAGCTTCTTCACATAGTCGGCAAACAGGTCGGCGATCTCCTCCGGGTCCTGATCGGGAACCAGACGCATACTGACCTTCGCCCCGGCTTCAGCCGGAAGAACCGTCTTGGCCCCTTCGTCGGAAAAACCGCCCCAGATTCCGTTGACTTCACAGGTAGGCCGGATGGTGACACGCTCAAGGAACGTGTATTCTTTCTCACCCCAGGGCTTATCCAGACCGGTTTCCTTGCGCCAATCGTCGAGGGTATAAGGGACTTTTGCCAGGACGGAGCGCTCGCGGTCGGTGAGCGGGCGAACCTTATCATAAAAGCCGGGGATGGTCACCGTGCCGTTATCATCATGCAGTGCGGCGACAATATCGGCGATGGCCTGAGCCGGGTTATAGACCGAGCCACCATAGGAACCGGAGTGCAGATCACGTCTTGGCCCCTTCAGGTTGATCTCCATGTAGGTGAGGCCGCGCAGCCGGTAGACAATCGATGGCTGGTCAGGTGCGAGGATGCGGCTGTCGGAAATGACGGCGCTGTCGGCGGCCAGCAGTTCGGTATTCTCCTCGACAAATTTGTCGAGATTAAGCGAACCGATCTCCTCCTCGCCTTCAAAGAGTATTTTCACATTGACCGGCAGTTGACCCGATGTAGAGAGAAACGACTCAGCCGCTTTCAGATGGGTATACGACTGCCCCTTGTCGTCAGAGACACCCCGCGCAAATATCTTCCCATCCCTGATCTCCGGCTTGAAGGGATCACTATCCCACTCCTCAATCGGGTCGACGGGCTGAACGTCGTAATGGCCATAGACCAGAACCGTTGGCACGCCATCACCGGCTTTGAGCCATTCGCCATAGACAAACGACGGTCCCTCAGAAGGGAACACCTGAACATTATCGAAGCCAATTCGCTTCAACTCGTCGGCCAGCCATCCGGCGGCGCGTTCCATTTCAGGTTCGTGGTCGGAAAAGGCGCTAATACTTGGAATACGCAGTAATTCAAACAGTTCATCCAAAAAACGCTGGTGGTTATTGTGCGCGTATCCCAATGCTTCGTTCAACATCATTCACTCCTATCTTCAAGACATTCTGATTACCGATCAGGGCATCCAGGCGACCGGGCCACCCAGCCCAATCGATCCCAACGATCCTTCGAGCGAAAGCACCTGCAAAACATCCCCGGATTGAAGATCGACCAGATAGAGTCCGCCATCGCCGCGTGTCGACCAGAAGGCGATCAGGCGATCATCAGGTGACCAGGACGGGAAATTGTCATCATCCGGGCCAGAGGCGATCACGGTGCGGGTTGCCCCAGCGGCATCCATGATAACCAGATCGGAGCCAACTCCGTTTTGATAGGTCACATAGACGATATACTGCCCATCGTTTGACCAGGCAGGTGCATCATCGTCAAAGGTATTATCCGTCAGTTGGACGACAATTTCACCATTTCGATCCATCGTATAGATTTCGTAATCCCCATCGCGATTGGAGGTAAACGCAATCCGATCTCCATCGGGCGACCAGGTCGGCCAGGCATCGGTCGAAAAGGGATCGGAAGACAGATTGGTTTCTTCGGCTGTACCAAGATCGACAAGATAGATATCGGTGGCCCCCAGCGGGCCTTCATCGCTGCGATCCGCCTGGAACGCCAGCACATCCCCACCGGGCGACCAGCGTGGGTAAGCTCCCCTACCCTCAAGAAGCTGTTCAACATGCGAACCATTAACGTCCATCGAGAAGAGAAACGATCCGCCTAACTCTTCCTCGGACATGAATGCGATCTGCCTGCCGTCCGGGGAGATGTCAGGGTACATCACAAATCCGGTGATATCGGTGAGCCGAACCAGATTCGCCACCGAACATCCACCGGGAAGCGCCATACAAGAGAGGTCTAACGCGTACAGGTCATAATTCAGATCGCCAAAGAAGTCGAGGGAAAGGACAAGTTCCCCATCGGTGATGTTCTCCGGGATCGGGGTGACGGTGAGAGTCGGCATGAGCGTCGGCGGCGGCGGAACAGGGCTGGGAGTAGACGTCGGCGGAGCGGGGGTTGCAGGCGATAGGGTAACTGGCTGCTGCATGTCACAGGATGAGAGCAGCAGGGCAGCGACGAACAACAGAGTCGAGAGCGGTTTGAGTATTCGAGAGAAGTTCATAGCAGTCATTCAGGTGGTGGAATAATTTGATAGACAACGAACGATATATCACCGAAACGATTATATGTTTCTAACTGCTTCTCTGCCGAGAAACCTGCCTGCTCAACTGCGATCAGGTCATCGACATGATCTTCCCAACCGGGCAGCACGAGCATCCTTATTGAACCATCACCGGCATTGGCGATCAAATCTTCGGACAGGATTTCGGGCGATTCGACATAAGTCAGGTAAAGATACGAATCGAAGAGATAGTAGTGAAGCGTCCAGCCAAGTGACCCATAGTAGATGACGGTTCCCATTGGTTGGGATTTTAAATAGTCGGCGAGTTCGTCGATTCCATCGTATGCGCCGTGATCGGAGCCGACCGGATACTGTCCCTCAGACGCACGGATGGCGGGGGAAACCAAGACCGCCACACACAGTATCAAGGCAGCGGCCCTGAACCTGTCGCCGGAAGGGGACAGCCACCCGACGGTGAGATCGGTGAGGAGGATCAACGATCGGCCTACCAGCAAAGCGATCAGCGGGACAAGGGGCAGAATATAGCGATCCCACACGGGGACGGCAACCAGCCAGTGAAACAGCACGTAGCCGACAACAAAAATAAAAATAGCGGCTGACCACCGCCGATTCGATTTTGGCGCGGGCACGATCCACTCCAATGGGAGCAGGATCGTCAGGAGCACCAGCAGCAAAATATTGGTAAACCAATTCCCGCCGACAGCCTGAAGCCAGATCGACCAGGCACGAGCACGGGGCAGGAGTTCGGATTGTGAAACGAATCGGCCCGGATTGTTGGCCTCCATCCCGGCAGCCCAGAAAGCAGGTGCGGGCGCTCGAATCCAATCCCAGGCAGCGATCAGGAGAACGATCAGGCCGAGAGCAGCGAGGAAAAGAACGATAGATTGAAAAGATTCTGATACGTCATCGGTGATCAGGCCGAGAACAAATACAAGCGGGAGAAAAAACATCCCGCTTTGCTTGGTGGCGAAGGACAGGCCGAGAAGGACTCCGGCCCAGAACCAGCGGATCGATGGCTTCCGGTGGGAGGTGATCACCACACAGGCAGCGAGCATCCACATGACCATCGGGGGGTCGGCGAAAGCGGTGGGCGAGAACTGGATAGCAAAGGGCGACAGAACATAGAACGCTGCCGCAATGAACATCGACCAGTGCGACCGCCAGAGATTCCAGGCCAACCGAACCACGAGCGCGATACTGATCAGGCTGGCGAACAGGCCAGGGAGCCGGGCGGTCAACTCACTGTCCCACTCAATCGAAATGCCGAGCGAGAGAAGATAGTAGAACAGCGGCGGTTTATCGACGAGGAGCGGGGTATCGACAAGAAGGGGATCGATGCCTTCGATAATCAGGCGGCCCAAGGTGGCGAAAAGGGCCTCATCGGCATGGAAGCGAAATTCGGTGAGAAGCCTGATCCGCAGGACCGCGCCAATCAAAATCAACAGGGTCAGCAGCCAGACACGGAGAGAAACAGGCAGGGGCCGCGAAGATTTGTTCCCCGCCGCCCCTGGTAATCTGCCACGCGCTGATTGGCCGTGCATGGATATCCTATCAATCGGTAAAACGATACTTCAGCAGAGTCCAGAATGCAGGAATGGCATCCCACCCGGTGATCTTCTTCCCTTCGTCAAAATCGCGTCCATAATAAGCGATTGAAACTTCGATGATGCGACAGCCGCGCTTGGCAACCTTGGCCGTGATCTCCGGCTCGAAATCGAAACGTTTAGCGTGCAGGGGAATATCGCGGACGACATCGGCGCGAAACGCCTTGTAACAGGTCTCCATGTCAGACAGGTCGAGGTTATAGAGGATATTGGTAGTCATCGTCAGGAAGAAATTGCCAACCCGGTGCCAGAAGTTCATCTTGCGGGCGGGTTTGCCTAGGAAACGCGACCCGTAGACGACATCGGCGCGGCCTTCTTCGATAGGACGCAGCACGTCGGCATAATCACGGGGATCGTATTCCAGGTCGGCATCCTGGATGATGAAGATTTCACCCCTGGCATTCTCAAACCCGGTGCGGACGGCGCTGCCCTTTCCCCGGTTTTTCTCATGCAGGAACACGCGGACGGTTTCGTCGTTTTCCCACTGCCTCATCAAATCACGGGAGCCATCGGTCGAACCATCGTCGACCATCACGATCTCGAACACTTTGCCGGTCGCCAAGACCTGTTTGACGATTTCTTCGAGAGTGTCAACTTCATTGTACACGGGCATTATGACAGACAGATTCAACAAACGACCTCGCAGTCTTATCCAAATTCATTTCGGCAACGATACGGCTGTCCTGGGCCGCCATTGGCAAGCTAGTATAGCCAAGCAGGAATGGGCAGGCAAACCCACAACCGACGCGGCATAAACGATTGGCGGACTCCTGCCATCCGAACATGGTATAATCTGCCGCATGAACCTAAAAACACTCAAAACACTACTGATCGACGGGGATGGAGTGCTCTACCGGGGCAAGGAACCGGTCCCCGGACTGGGTCGTTTCTTCGACGTGTTGAACGACCGTGGAATCAACTGGGCACTGCTCACCAATAACGCAACACGCACCCTCGACAAGCACGCCGCAAAACTGACGGGGCTGGGTATCGAGACGCTGGAAGAACAGGTCTTTTCCAGCGCATCGGTCACGGCGACATACTTGAGCGAGATTCTTGAACCCGGCGCTGAAATATACGTCGTCGGGGAAGAAGGTGTACTGGATACACTTGCCGCTGCGGGATTCAAAGTGCTGACAGGCGAAATCGAACCAGTAAATAACGTTGCCGCGGTGGTTGGCAGCATCGACCGCGAGGTAACGTACAGCAAGGTAGCCATCGCATCGAGGCTGATCCGGCGAGGCGCACCATTCATCGGGACGAACCCGGATCGAACCTTCCCAACGCCGAACGGGCTGTATCCCGGTGCGGGGACGATCCTGGCGGCGATTGCGGCGGCATCCGACCAGGAACCGACGATCATCGGGAAGCCGGAAAAGACGATCTTCGAGGTGGCGATGAAACACTTCAACGCCGAGGAATCGTCAACCGCGATGCTGGGAGACCGGCTCGAAACGGACATCCTGGGAGGGATTCGGGCCGGAATCGGGACTATTGCGGTGCTTTCAGGCGTGGCTACTACTACACAGATCGAAGAAAGTGACTATAAACCCGACCTGGTTTTCGACAGCATCGCAGAACTGGCCGACGAATTGAACCACAGTGGATAACCCGGAGAACCAGCAGATCAATATCTATGATCTTACACATGCCGAACTGACCACACTGATCGAAGCATGGGGGTTCGAACGGTACCGGACCGACCAAATCTGGCGGTGGCTGTATCAACACAAGGTCGATGACTACGGCAAGATAGGCAATTTGCCCGCCGACCTGATCAAGCGGTTGGACAGTGAAACGCGCCTCGGCGTGTTGGAGATCATCGACACGATTCACTCGACCGACGGGGAAACGAAGAAATTCGCCCTGAGGCTGCCGGACGGGCAGATCGTCGAAGCGGTATTGATGCGTTATGAAGGGGTGCGGCGCACCGCCTGCATCTCGACGCAGGCCGGATGCGCGATTGGCTGCGTGTTCTGTGCAACCGGGCAGATGGGTTTCGCCCGGCATCTATCGCCCGGAGAGATCGTCGAGCAGGTATTGATCATCGCCCGGATGCTGGAAGATCAAGGTGAACGCCTCAGCAACATTGTGTTGATGGGGATGGGCGAACCCTTCCACAACTACGACAACACAATGGCTGCCATCCACCGGTTCATCGACCCCGACGGGCTGAACATCGGGCAGCGGCACATCACGGTCAGCACGGTCGGGCTGGTGCCGGGCATCCGGCGGTTTGCGGACGAAGACCTCCAGGTGCGGCTGGCGATCAGCCTGCACGCGGCAAGTGACGAGGAACGCTCGGCGCTGATCCCAGTCAACAGGCGCTACCCGCTGGACGATCTGCTCGGTGCGGTGAGAGACTATATCGAGCAGACCGGGCGGCGGGTGACTTTCGAGTGGACGCTGATCGCGCATCAGAACGACACGCCCGAACAGGCACACAAACTCGGCAGGCTGCTGCATGATCTGATGTGCCATGTCAACGTCATCCCGTTGAACCCGACCGACAGCTACGACGGGAATCCCTCAGACAATAACCGGGTAGCGGCGTTCACCGGGATAGTCGACTCATATGGCATTCCGGTGACGGTGCGGGTCAGGCGCGGGATCGACGTCAGTGCGGGCTGCGGGCAGTTGAAAGCAGCGATCATCAAAACGAGTGAGGGTTAACATTGGATGTTCTGATCAAACGGATTGACGACAGCCTGCCGCTGCCTGCGTATCAGACGGATGGCTCGGTGTTTTTCGATCTTGCAGCAAGAGAAACGATAGAAATCGCACCACAGAGTACCGGATTGATTCCGCTCAACATCGTGGTGGCAACACCGGAAGGCTACCTGTTCCTACTCGTCCCGCGAAGCAGCACGCCGCTCAAGAAGGGGCTGCTGATCCCGAACGGGATCGGGGTGATCGACCAGGATTACTGCGGCAACGGCGACGAGGTCAGGCTGCTGGCATACAATTTCAGCCGGGAGACGGTGACCATCGAACGGGGCGAGCGGATCGCACAGGCGGGATTCGTACGGGTAGACCGGGCCAACTGGCGAGAAGTTGAGTCGATGCCGGGGGCAAACCGGGGTGGGTTCGGAAGTACGGGTTAAAATTCAGGGTCGTAGTCGGAAGGGTGCTGCTCCTCGATCAGTTCGGTGAAGGCTTCCTGGGCGCGGCGGCCAAGTTCCTCAAAGGCAAACTCAAAAGTCGGATCGTCTTTGACAGATGGCCAACTGACTTCCCGCTGGCTCATCAGGTCGTCAAGCCGCTGCCACAGTTCACGGTTCTTGACCGGCTCGCCTTTTTTGGTCTGCCAGTTACGCTGCTTCCAGCCCTTGATCCAACGCGCCGCGCCGTTACGCAGATAGTCGGACAGACAGTAGACGCTGACCGAAATGCCTTCGGGGAGGCGGCTCAAGGCTTCGATGACGGCCATGATATCAAGCTGGTTGGCCGTTACCTCGTATTCATGGCCGGTAATCAACTGCTCGTTGCCATCGTATCGGATCGAGGCGGCCCAGAAGCCCTGATCGTCACGGGCAGAGACAACCGTAAACACCTCCGCCTCCGCCGACACCTCAGGGACGGGTTCCCCAGCCGCCTGGCTGCGGATCGCCTGCGTCGCCAGCCGGTCGGCACGCTCGTTGTAGCGATTCCCGGCGTGCCCTTTAACCCATTTCCAGGTGATATCATGAACGAGGCTCATCTCGACGAGCCACTTCCACAGATCGGCGTTCTTGACGCGGTGAAATCCCTTCGCCTGCCATTTACCGATCCGCTCGGTGATGCCGAGCTTTACGTACTCCGAATCGGTATAGAGGTGAACCTTACAGGGCTGCTTCAAGGCCGAGAGGGCCTCAATCGCGGCGGTCAATTCCATGCGGTTGTTGGTCGTCTGCGGCTCGCTGCCGGAAAGCTCCTTGACATGGCCGGTCGCATCGTGGATCAGCACCGCACCCCATCCGCCGGGGCCGGGATTGGGGTCAGCACCACCGTCGGTATAGATCGTCACCCTGGTTTTTTCGTCAGTCTCGGACACAGTTAAACCTCAACTAAAATTGCATGGGGAAGACCGGCATGTTAAACTCCGGGACGATGAAAAAACAGGCCAGAATCGCAGCTTCGATACTCGCCGCAGACTTTGCAAAGCTGGGCGAAGAGATCAAACGGGCGGAAGCCGGGGGTGTGGACGAAATCCACGTCGACGTAATGGACGGGCACTTCGTTCCTAACATCTCCATTGGACCGCCGGTCGTCAAGTCGATCCGCAAGGTCACCGATCTGCCGTTCGACGTGCATTTGATGATCAGCGAACCTGAGAAATATGTCAAAGCCTTCGCCGATGCCGGTGCTAACCGGATCAACGTTCAGGTCGAGGTCGACACACACATTCAGGCGCTAGAAATGATCCACGACCTGGGTATCCAATCAGGTATTGTGCTCAACCCGGACACGCCAGCCGAATCGCTCAAGGATGTAATCGCCGAGATCGACTATGTGCTGGTGATGACCGTGTATCCCGGATTCGGCGGCCAGGCGTTTATGGAAAGCACGCTGCCAAAAATCAGCGCGATTCGCCGGTGGCTGGATGACGTCAATCAAGAAGCCTGGCTTGCAGTCGATGGCGGGTTGAACCAGGCGACAATCGGCAAAGCCTGCGCAGCAGGAGCCGATTTCATCATCTCCGGAACGTCACTGTTTCGCGCAGAAGAAGGCATCGCTGCGGTTGTAAAAGAAATACGCAAAACCGCTCAGTGCCAATCAGACTGATTGCGGGCAACAAAAAAAGGGCCTGTCGGCCCACTGACAGTTGCTATCAAACCAAGTTAACGGATTTTGACATCCTTATTCAAGGTTTTCAGGCACTTGGCACAAACCATTACCCGAACCGGCTTGCCGTCACGAAGGATCGTCGTCTTTTGCAGGTTGGGGCGGAACTTACGTTTTGTTTTTCGCTGCGAGAAGCTCACACTATGCCCAAACTGTGGCTTTTTGCCGCACATTTCACATACTGCCATTTTCACATCGCCTTTTGATATTTGGTGTTACTCAAATTGACCGCTGCTGCAAGTCAATTCGCGTTTTTTCATTTTATTTGCGGGGCAGAGCATACCTCAAGGATACTGTTTTTACAAGGTTTAAGGCTGACAAGATGAGTGATAAACAAAAACAAACCAGTGGCTCAATCCATGTTTCACCATCGGCGATTGCAACCGTCGCCAGCCAAGCACTGCTTACCTGCTATGGCGTAGTCGGTATGGCATCAAAATCTGCAATCGGCGAACTGGCGGCGCAGCTTACTCGCGATCCGCATCACGGCATTGACGTGACCTACAAAAGCGGCGCGCTCACCATAGACCTGTATGTGATCATCCAGCACGGCACTCGCATCTCATCAGTTGCCGACAGTGTTATCAATTCTGTACGTTTTAAGGTCGAAAAAGCAATTGGCATCCCCGTTCAACAGATCAACATCTACGTACAAGGGCTGCGATTGATGCCAGATAACGAAGAATAGACCTTTGGAAGGCTAATCGAGAATGGAAGCAAACAATGCAGCCAGCCAGAACCCCACCACCACCTGCAACGGACAAGACCTTAAACAGCTTGCCCAGGCGGGACTTGCCTGGCTGGAGCAGAATTACGAGATGGTCAATGCATTAAATGTATTTCCTGTACCGGATGGCGATACAGGCACCAATATGCTTTTGACCATGCGCAGCGCTTACGAAGAAATCGCACGAATCGACGAAGCCCATATCGGTCAGATCGCGCAGCGGTTGTACACGGGCGCGCTGATGGGCGCACGAGGAAATTCGGGGGTTATCCTATCGCAGCTCTGGCGCGGTTTTGCCAAAGGCATCGAGAACAGGCCGACACTCGACACAAAGGGTTTGTTGAACGGACTTCAAGAAGCCACCCGAACCGCGTATCAGGCCGTCCAGGAGCCGGTTGAAGGCACCATGCTGACGGTTGCCAGAGAGGTTTCAGAAGAAGCCGAATTGATCTGCAAGGAGACAGATGATCTCATGATTGTCCTGGATCGGATTGTCACACGCGGACACGAATCTGTGCAGCGGACGCCTCACCTCCTGAAAGTGCTGGCCGATGCCGGAGTGGTAGACTCAGGAGGCATGGGGCTGATGTGCATCCTGGAAGGTATGCTGCGCTACACACGCGGCGAGGAGCTGGTTGCCGAGGTGCCATTCGAAAAGCGGATTGAAGACCTCCACAGCGCACTGGAACCCGATGACGAAGAAGGCTATGGCTACGACGTCCAATACCTGATCAAGGGCGAAGGGATGAACGTCGAGGAAATACGGTCGCATATTGAATCTCTGGGCTGGTCAGCGGTGATTGCCGGTGACGAGAGCATTATCAAGGTGCATGTGCATGTACATAACCCCGGCGAAGCAGTCGGGTATGGTGCCGATCAGGGCGTACTGCTGGATGTCGTCGTCGAGAATATGCAGGAACAGTACGAGGAATTCGTGCATGAACGCGGCGGCCCGACGATGGGCGGGCAGGCGAAAGAAGAGGCCATCGAAGCACCGGAAATTGAGGCGGGAACAATTGCCGCAGTGACCGTCACACCCGGCAACGGCTTAACCCGTATTTTCTTCAGCCTGGGAGCCGGACAGGTGGTAGCCGGGGGGCAGACGATGAACCCCAGCACGAAAGACCTGCTCGAAGCGATCAACAGCCTCCCGACCGATAAAGTGATTGTGCTACCGAATAACAAGAACATCATATTATCGGCACGGCAGGCCGCCAAACAAGCAGAAGACAAGCACGTCCGGGTAGTCGAAACGCGGACGATCCCACAGGGAATATCGGCGCTGCTGTCGCTCGATCCATACGGTGACCTGGACGAGATCAGCGAAGCGATGAAAGAGGCGGCAACTTACGTTCAAACCGGCGAAATCACCATCTCGACCCGCAACGCACGGATCGATGGGTTGAAGGTCAAGAAGGGACAGGTGATCGGCCTGCACAACGACAAACTGGTCGTCGCCGGGGACAGCCTCGACGAGGTAATTCTCGGCCTGCTTGTCAAGATGGAAGCTCAGGACATGGAGCTAATCACCCTTTATTATGGAAATGACGTTAAAAAACACGATGCCGAGAACCTCGTCTCACGGCTTGAAGAACTTTATCCCGATCACGAAATCGAACTGAGGTTCGGCGGCCAAAAACATTATTTTTATATTTTGAGTGTCGAATAACACCTGGAAACAGTCGAAAACCGGAAGGGGCAACTCCAGACAACCATCCGGTTTCTATTTGAGTCTCTGGCGTTACACTATAGTTACCTCGGCAACTGCACAATCAATTGACACCTGCCCACTGCCGGGACTATGCGGGTAGGATTTTATGGTTGGAGGGAGATTTGGCAAAAGTTCGGGTCATCACGGACAGCAATGCACGCTTTGAAAACCCGCACGTGGTCAAACAGCTCAATATCACGGTCGTACCAAACCTGATCCGCTTCGGCAAGGAAACGTGGGAAGAAGACTCCGATATCGATTCGCAAGCGATACTGGAACGCCTGCGGGCCGGAATGGAACCCCCTGAAGTAATTTCGCCATCGGTCGAAGCTTTCGGGGAAGTTTATGAAGACCTGAGTCGAACGACCGATCAAATGCTGGTGGTCGTCCATTCACAGAATTTCTCTGATACCTTTGCCCACGCACAGACGGCGCGATCCGGTTTGCTGGGGCGCTGTGAGATCACCGTCATCGACTCGCGCACGACATCGGCCTGTCTGGGATACCTGGTCGAAGCGACAGCGGCGGCGGCACAGGCCAACCAGCCGCTCGAATCGGTGGTACACCTGGCGAGAGGAATCGTACCAAGGTTATATAGCGTCTTTTACGTGAACAAGTTAGACTCAATACAAAAGGCAGGGCTAATCGAGCAGACTCAATCCATCCTGGGTGCGATGCTGGAAATCAAACCACTTCTCACCATCGAGGACGGCACCCTGATTACAATGGAGAAAGCCCGGACTCATGCACGGGCAATCGATAAAATGATGGAGTTTGTCTGCGAGTTTACGCATATCGAACGTTTGTGTATATTACAGGGAACACGCCGCATCACCGAAACAACCCGCATGCTGCAAGATCGGCTTGCGTTAGAGTTTGCACGAATGCAGGCACCGGTGATGCTGCTCGACCCACTACTGGCCGCCCGACTGGGGCCAGAATGTATGGGAATGGCAATCCTTGAAGGAACCGGGCAAGACAGTCTTGACCACCTGCACAGTAATCCTGGGATGTGAACAACACCATGATATCAATCGTAACTGACAGCACATGTGATATTCCCGGTGAGGCGTTAAACCGTGACAACCTGTACGTCGTACCGGCATTGATCACCGTCGGTGAACAGACGGTGTTGGATGGCGTCGAGCTATCGCGGCAGAGATTCTACGAACTGCTACCTCAACTTCCCCAACTTCCAACGACCTCAGCCCCAAGCCCGGCTGCATTCCTCAGTGCCTACGAGAATGCACTCCAGAGCGCCGATCACGTGGTTTCGATCCACGCGGCCAGTCAACTTAGCGGTATCTACAATTCCGCGCGGCTGGCGGCACAGGAGATCGCCCCTGACCGCATCCACCTGATCGACAGCGGACAACTCAGCATGGGGTTGGGATGGGCAGTGATGGAGGCATTGGACGCGATCAATCTCAAGGAACCATTGGAAGGGGTGATCGCATCAATACGGAGCGTGTTAAACCGAGTCAACGTGTTTGCCCTGCTGAATACCGTAGAATTTCTGGGCAAGAGCGGGCGGATCAACATGATCCAGGCTGGATTGACGAACCTGCTGAGCATCAAGCCGATTGTCGAACTGCGGGAAGGGATCGTGACTTCGGTTGCCAGAGTCCGCACGTGGTCACGAGCGGTCAATACGCTGAGTGAAAAAGTCAAGCAACTGGCCCCAATCGAGAAACTGGCAATAATGCATAGCAACAGAGTCGAGGGCGCACAGGATTTATTAGATCGCGTGAAAAGCGTCTTACCCAATCCAAACCTGGCCGTGATCACCGACGTTACAACGGTGATCGGCACCCATGTAGGCCCTGGAGCGATCGGGATAGCGGCGATATCGAAACAAACACGCTAGGGACTCACATTCCCGGTGTTGAAGCACCGGGCTAAAATCAATACGTCGACCTAAGAACGACCCTGGAGGGCAGGGACAACCTTTTGTGAGGAATCAGTACCGGATTATATTTCTATTAAATCCCAAGCAGCGGGATAGAAAGTTTTATGGCATCTTCACTGCAAACGCTAATTAAAATCCTTCAACTGGAACAGAAGAAAGACTACCAGAACAGAGCCGTGATCGGCGGTTTTGCACGGTTTGCCTATCACTGGTCGAAGGAAGCACACAGCCAGGCGCGAAACGAGGAGCACCACGCACTCGTCGAAAAAATCACCGAGCAACTGCGCGACTACGAGCAAAGCGCTCCCGCCGACCGGCCAGCGATCGTCGAAGAGATTATCGCTATGGCGACCGGCCAGATCGCATTGAGCGATGAAGAGGAGGAAGCAGTAGAACTGCCCCCTACCCCACCCGTGCAACATCCAGAACCCACCGACGAGGTCGAAGACGTTGGCATCGGCCTGATAGACGAGCAGGAAGACGAACTGGAAGAAGAAGAGATCGATGAGCCGATCTTCATCGAAGAAATCGAGGAGAGGCCACCGGCAACCGCTGGACAGTCGGTGAGAGAGCGCCGAGGGTATGCCTGGAAGCAGGTACAACCGGCAGCAGAAGGCCTCGAAGGATTGACCGCCCCTGTCCTCAGCATCGATGGGGTCGGGGATACAAGAGCCGGGCAGTTCGACCAGCTCGGGTTACACACCGTACACGATGTGCTGTTCAACCTTCCGCGCCGCTATGACGATTACAGCAAACTAAAAACGATCAATCACCTGGAACCCGGTGAAGTGGTGACCGTCATCGGCATGATGGAGCGGATCAAGAAGCACACCATGAAAAGCGGCGGCACCCGCGTGGAAGCTTACATCAGTGACGGCAGCGGCTACCTGCGGCTGAACTGGTTCAATCAGCCCTGGCTCGAAAAACAACTGACCGATGGGGAAATGGTGGTCGTCAGCGGGAAAATCGAGCAGTATCTTGGCCGACTGGTAATGAATTCACCGGAGATGGAACCCATCGATCGGGAATCGCTGCATGCCGGGCGGATCGTGCCGGTGTACCCGCTGACCAAAGGACTGAGCGGCAAGGTGATGCGCCGCCTCGCCAAAGATGTTGTCGACCAGTGGGCACCGCAGCTTCCCGATCCGCTGCCGCTCGACCTGCGCGAACGTGCCGACCTGATGGACTTTGGCGACGCAATCGCACAGGCCCATTTCCCAGACAGCCTGGAAGACAAGGAATCGGCTTTACTCCGGCTGGCATTCGACCAGCTAATGATTTTGCAGCTTGCGATGCTGCAACGGCGCTACGCGTGGCAGTCACAGCCCGGCATACCGCTGAACGTTTCGGACGAGTGGGTCGATCAGTTTCTGGCAACACTGCCTTACGATCTGACCGGCGCACAGCAGCGGGCAATCGAGGAGATACGGCGCGATCTTGCCTCCGGCACGCCGATGAACCGGCTCCTGCAGGGCGATGTGGGCAGCGGAAAAACGGTCGTCGCGGCATTGGCGGCGGCCATCGCCTGTGTGAATGGCACTCAGGCGGCGATCATGGCACCGACCAGCCTGCTGGCCGAACAGCATTACGCAAGCCTGTCGGCTTTACTCAGCCCGGTGCTGGAAGAGCATTCGGTTGCCCTGCTCACGGGGAATATCAGCGCAGGCGACCGCGAAGCAGTATACGACGGCCTGGCCGATGGCAGTATCCAGGTGGTGGTCGGCACGCATGCACTGATTCAACCCGGATTGGCTTTTCACCGGCTGGGGCTGGCGATCATCGACGAGCAGCACCGGTTCGGCGTGATGCAGCGCGGGGCGCTGCGCGACAAAGCAGGCGAGAGCAATCCACACCTACTGGTGATGACGGCAACCCCGATTCCGAGAACACTGGCCCTGACGGTTCACGCCGACCTTGACCTGACGACTATCGACGAGATGCCGCCGGGCCGCACGCCGGTTCAAACCCGCATCCTCCAGGCGAAAGAACGCGAACGGGCTTACAGCTTCATCAGGACACAGATCGAAAAAGGCTACCAGGCGTATATCATCTGCCCACTTGTGGCAGACAGCGACGAACTTGACGCACGTTCGGCAGTTTCCGAATACGAACGGCTGCAAAACGACGTCTTCCCCGACTTGTCAGTCGGGCTGGCCCATGGCAGAATGCATCCCGACGAAAAAGAAGCGGCGATGGCAGCATTCTACCGAGGCGAAACGCAAATCCTGGTCAGCACGACCGTCATCGAAGTGGGGATCGACGTCCCGAATGCGTCAGTGATCCTGATCGAGAATGCGAACCGATTCGGACTGGCACAGCTTCACCAATTACGGGGAAGAGTTGGTCGGGGGGACGGTCAGGGTTACTGCCTGCTGGTTTCGGATCAGAACTTCATCGATGTCGACGAGCGGCTGCGGGCCGTAGAAGAAACAACCGACGGGTTCAAACTGGCCGAAATCGACTGGCAGATGCGCGGTGCGGGCGATCTGCTGGGCACCCAACAGAGTGGAATTGCCGGATTAGACCTGACACCATTCATGGATTTGCGGCTGGTGGAACAGGTTCAGCGCGAAGCCTGGACAATCTACGAACAGGACCCACTGCTGGAACAGCCGGAACACGGACTGCTTACGCAGCAGGTCAGCGACTATATGTCCAGCATCGAAATCGGCGATGTCAGTTAGTACCTTTATCCTAAATTCGCTTTGCGAATGCCGGACGGGCAGATCATAAAACAGCTGCCGTCGATTTTCGAGCGAACACACTAAACACAACACACAGGGCAAACTAACACAATCTGGAGACAGTCTGTGATACGACGTGCGATCTTTCCGGCCACATTCGACCCGATTCACTTTGGGCATGTTGACATCGCAACACGGGGGAGCAGACTATTCGACGAGCTGATCGTGGCCGTGTACGACAGGCCCTTGAAAAACCTACTGTTCCCGGTCGAGCAGAGAGTCGAACTCGCGAAAGAATCTCTGAAGGCTATCGAAAACGTACAGATAACCAGCTATTCGGGGCTGACAGTCGATTTCGCGCGAGCAGTTGAGGCCTACACAATCATACGCGGATTGCGTGTTTTTTCCGACTTTGAGCTAGAATTCCGTATGGCCCTGGCAAACAACCGGCTGGCACCGGAGATAGAAACAGTCTGCCTGATAGCCAGCGAGCAGCACATGCACTTATCGAGCAGCACGATCCGTGAGATCGTCTCCCTGGGGGGCGATGTCAGCGGGATGGTGCCCCCGGCGGTCGAAACAGCCCTGCTTGCGCATTTTAGCAATTTAGGCGATGATGCTCCTGGGTCAGTAGACATGGTATCGCTGCGTGATTAAGTCTGGTATACTGTGATACTGTGACCTTGGGCAAACGAGGAGGCGAGCCTTGGATATACAACACTTAGTGGACAGGCTAGAAGAACTTCTGAACAGTGGCCGCCACGTTCCGTTCACCTCATTTACGCTGGTTGACGAGCAGCGTGCGCTGGCATTGATCGACCAGATGCGCATTTCGATTCCGGAGGAGATCGAGAAGGCCAAGCGCGTGATTCGTGAACGGGACCGGGTCATGGCCCAGGCAAACGAAGAGGCAGCACGCATCAGAGAGCTTGCCCGAGAGAAAAGCGAGACCCTGATCCAACGTGACAGCATCACCCAGGCTGCCCAGGCCAGGGCGGAAAGCATCGTCGATCAGAGCCGTCAGGAAGCGAACATGATTCGCCAGGATGCGGACACATATGTTGTCGATGTGCTATCCGACCTCGAAGATGCGCTCATGAGAACGCTGAATGTCGTTCGCAATGGCATCGGGCATGTTGCCGAAAAACAGACACAGCACCAGCCGCGCCATACAGCCAGTACGCAAACCGACATCCAGACACCTTCGACGCTGGTTACGTCAGATGAGCCGATGCAAATCGAGCGGATATCGACACGCCGCGATTAGTCCAGACGTTTTTTATGCTTGAATAGACGCCCATTGCCCGGTATAATCTCCGTCTGCGTCTGGCAGTATGGGACGCATTCATTAATTTTAATCTCTGTCAGGAGTAGACGGTATGGGTGCATTACCAAAACGAAAAATATCGAAAGGTCGACGAGACCGACGCCGCCTCCACGACAAATTAAGCCCCGTCGCACTCATCGAGTGCGATAACTGCGGAGCCATGAAACGCCCGCATGTCGTCTGCCCAGAATGTGGACATTACCGGGGACGTGAAATCGTCGAGAAGGAAGTCTAGTGTTTCACGAAGATCGTGAAACGCTCAAGCAGTTGGGCAAAGCGAGTAGTTAACCCTGGCCGCATATCGGCCCAACTGCATCAAACCGATCGCATCGTGATCGAGCAGGCCGTGTTCTGAATATGGGGCGCGGTCTTTTTTTATCCCTGTTTCGCACCTTTAATGACCGGCCCCCATCAACGTGGAACGCGCATCGAAAGGATCGATCAACATGGAAATGGCGACAACCGCTTTCGTTTTCCCCGGACAGGGGTCGCAGGGAGTCGGAATGGGCCGAACACTGGCAGAGGCCTATCCAGCAGCTAAAGAGACATTCGACGAAGCGGATGACATCCTGGGGTTCAGGTTGTCCGAACTGTGCTTCGAAGGCCCGGAGGATAAGCTCTCGCTGACGGAATACACGCAGCCCGCGCTGTACACCGCCGGAATCGCGGCCTTTCGAAGCGTGCAGGAACTCCTGGGCGACAACTGCATCCCGGCCTATACAGCCGGACACAGCCTCGGCGAGTTTACCGCGCTGACTGCTGCCGGGTCGCTGAGTTTCGAAGATGGCCTCCGGCTGGTGCAGCGACGTGGTGAACTGATGCGCGACGCGGGAGCCGGCAGCCCCGGCGGGATGGCCGCCATCCTGGGATTGGAGATCGAACAGATCAGCAAAATCTGCGCGACGTGCGAGGCGGAAACCGGGGGCACGGTGGTCGTCGCCAACGACAACTGTCCCGGACAGGTGGTGATCGCCGGGGATGATGCGACACTCGAACGGGCCATAGAGGAAGCCACAGCGCAAGGCGCGCGGCGAGCGATCCGGCTGGCGGTCAGCATTGCCTGCCACACGCCACTGATGGCAAAAGCACAGGCTGAATTCGACAAGGCATTGCACGAAACAGTTTTCACCGTCCCAGCAGCCTGCATCGTGGGGAACACCCAGGCAAAATCACTTCCTGAGGTCGAGGATATCCGGGCCGAACTCAGCGCACAGCTGACTTCGGCGGTGCGCTGGACGGATAGTGTACGGTTCATGCTGGCAAACGGGATCACCGATTTTGTCGAGTTGGGCAGCAAGAATGTGCTGACCGGGCTGCTCAAACGCATCGACCGGCAGGCAAGCGGGCACGTCGTCGATTCGCCGGAAGGCGTGGAGGCGCTGATCAACGCCTGATACATACGAGGGAAGCCATGTCACTATTCGAAATACCGACACTGACAACCGAACAGATGGCAGAAGTCGACCGGCTGATGGTCGAGGAGTACGGCATCCTGCTGATCCAGATGATGGAAAACGCCGGGCGTCACCTGGCTGCATTGACCCGTACATTTCTCAAGAACCGGCTCTACGGGAACCGGATCGTGGTGCTGTGTGGCACAGGAAACAACGGCGGCGGCGGGATGGCGGCGGCGCGGCACCTGAGCAACTGGGGCGCGGATGTTTCGGTGATTCTGGCCGGACAACCAGACAGGCTAAAAACAGTGCCGATGCACCAGTGGACGATACTCGGCCAGTTACCCATCGACCGAAGGCAGTACGACGGTGAGAGTGTCCCCGATCTGACCGGGGCAAAGTTGATCATCGACGCGCTGATCGGCTACGGACTGAGTGGAAATCCACACGGGCCAGCCGCAGAGTTGATCGGCGCAGCGAACGAATCAGGCAGGCTCATTGTCTCGCTCGACATACCCTCGGGATTGGATGCAACTACCGGCATTCCCGGCGAACCATGCATAAACGCCGATGCAACTCTGACCCTGGCGCTGCCCAAAACGGGATTGATGGCAAAAGAAGCGCGTGACGCCGTCGGAGACCTGTATATTGCCGATATCGGCGTACCGCCGATACTGTACAGCCAGATCGGCATTCCGGTTTCGAACCTGTTTCATGACAGCAGCATCCTTCAAATCCCCTGGCCCGACGAACTTTTCGGGAAAGATCCGGGTGAGCTATCGTTGAAACAACTGCCTTATTCAAAGAACGTCAAACAGGTGTTAGAGGCGGCTGCCGCCGAGGCCACACAGTCGAAAAGCAAGTATATCGGCTCAGGTCATCTATTGGTCGGCCTGATGACAAAAGGCACAGCCAGGAGAGCGCTGGCGTCGCTTGGTGTTGACTATGAAACGGTCAAATACCATGTCAACCAGAAAATGAGAAAATACAAGCAGTCGAAGATGATGCTGTTCGGCAAACCGACGTATTCCCCACACGCGGAACAGGCACTCGAATTGGCAAACGACAAAGCCAACCGGAGCGGCGCGGAACAGATCAGAACACAGCATTTGCTATCGGCATTGATGACGTATGACAACGGAATGGCCGCAAGGGTGTTAAGAGAAATGGGGATTGACCCCAACGATGTCGAACGGATGCTGGCATCGTAAACACCCTGACAATCAGCCCGGAGGGACAGGCGGCCCAGGTTAACACTGCGTTGACATCTCGTTTGAAAGCTGTACAATGCGATGGTACAATCGCCACCTGACCCAGGACGTCCAGACTGCCGCCTATAGTTTCAGGCCAACCAGTAACGTAAAGCGATCTCCCGGCTGATGGTTATGGGTGAGGAATAAAACATCAACCATTGAGGAGATAGGGAACCATGCGTTTTGAAAATAGAGTTGCACTCGTAACCGGTGGGGGCCAGGGCCTTGGGCGTGCGATTTCACTTCAATTTGCCTCGGAGGGAGCGGCAGTCGCCGTTGTCGATTTGAACCCCGATACCGCCCAATCAGTTGCCGACGAGATCAATTCAGCGAATGGGACAGCAATCGCCTTACAAGCGAATGTCGTCGATTTCGAGCAGGCCGAAGCGACCATCAAAGAAGCAATCGACAGGCTGGGGAAACTCGATATCCTGGTCAACAATGCCGGTATCACCCGTGACAACCTGCTTATGCGGATGTCAGAGGCCGATTGGGACGCGGTTCTTGCGGTCAATCTCAAGAGTGTATTCAACTATTCGAAACTTGCTTCAAAGGCGATGATGCGCCAGCGCTACGGGCGGATCGTGAGCGTCAGCTCTGTGGCAGGGATTGCCGGGAACGCCGGGCAAACCAACTACAGCGCCAGCAAAGCCGGGGTGATCGGGTTCACCAAGTCGCTGGCACGCGAGGTCGCCAGTCGGAACGTGACCGTCAACGCGGTTGCACCCGGATTTATCCCGACCCAACTGACCGATACCGTCCCGGACGAGATCAAAGAAGCTTCGTTAAAACAAATCCCGCTGGGGCGTTGGGGAACGCCTGAAGATGTCGCGAACGCGGTTACATTCCTCGCACAAGAAGAATCAGGGTATATTACCGGGCATATCCTATCCGTTGATGGCGGAATGGTTATGGGGTAGCCATTGTCATAGGGTAGTCAAACCGATTTCCGGTGAAAGGTACACTAACATGGAACCACAAGATACAATCACGATAGCACCAAGTGTCCTGATCGCGATCGTCAAACACGCGGCAGAACTGGTCGACGGGATATCGACTATGGCGGAGATTCCGGTCAACGTCGGGCGAATCTTTCGCGGGAATTCGATGGGGTCGGGGGTAGTGCTGGATATCGATGATCAACAGGTTGTGGTCGATATGTACGTCATCGTCAAGCCTGATGTCAATATGGGTGAAGTGAGCCGGACCGTACAGGACAACGTCAGACGCGCAATTCAAGAACTGGTCGGCATGGACGTGGATGCGGTCAATGTCCACATCGCCGATGTAGACTATGCGCCAGCGGACTGACCCTCACATCGTTCGCACTTTACCAGAGGAAATGCCTTGCACGTTCGTCGGAAAGCTCGAAGAATAGCCCTCCAGGCCCTTTACGAAATCGACTGCTCCAGCCATCACGTTGACGACGTTCTTGAAAGACGTCTGATCGACAACGAGTTAGATGAGGCGACGGAAGCGTTTCTCCGCGACCTGGTAAACGGCGTCTTAAGTCACCGCAAGCAGCTTGACCTGGTCATCCACCAACATGCCCCGGAATGGCCGATTGACCAGATGGCGATAATCGACCGGAACATCCTCAGAATGGCGATCTTCGAACTGGTGGGGTTAAACAGCACCCCGCTCAAAGTGGCGATCAACGAGGCGGTCGAACTGGCAAAGCACTATGGCAGCGACAGCGCCCCTCGCTTTGTCAATGGTGTACTCGGCACCCTGGCCGCAAAGCACAATGAACTCATTGCTACCTACGAACTGGCGGACAACAGTTAAGTTCCGCCAGTTCGATTCTCACCGGCAGACCTCCCGGAGACTTTATGAACACCCTGTGTGGCATTGGAATTCCTGAACTGGTACTGCTTGTGCTGGTCATCTTCGTCGTGCTGGGGCCAGAACGAGCACAGGAAACGGCGCTGGAACTGGGACGACTTCTCGGCAAACTGCTGCGCTCAAAGTGGTGGAAGGAGATATCGGAGATCACCCAATCGCTGCGCGATTTGCCCACCACATTGATCAAGATGGCCGAATTGGAAGGCATGCAGTCGGAACTCCGGGAAACACTATCCGACATCCAGAAAAGCGCAGAGCTAGATCAGGAAGGCAAAGATACCCTGACAGAAATAGACGAGGCAATCGAGAATCTATACAGTCGAGTTCACGGTATCGAGCAGCCACCTGCCGATCAAAGCGAGGCTGCGGCGGAACAAAATGAGACAGGGGAAGGCTCATGATCAGCGACCTGCTCCACCAACTGCCCCAGATTCCGGTCAGCACGGAAGCTGCCGTCATGATTTCCACACTGGTGATCAGCCTCGCTGCCGGGCTGATCGCACTGATCCACAACTGGAATAAGCTGTCTGACGAAAACGAGAAAAAAGAAGAGGACCTCTGGTCAGTATTCGAGAACCTGACTTCAAGCATGTCTCATCTCCACGAACTGCGCGGGCGGATTGTAAAGATTTTTATCTCGGTCGTTGTTGGCACGGTCATTGCGGCGCTGATCACCAACCAGTTGATCGTCCTGCTGACCAACCCCATCGGCGGTATGAACAAACTGATCGCGATCTCGGTGACCGAATCATTCGGGGTGTTCTTCCGCGTCTCGCTGGTTGCAGGGCTGATCCTGGCATCGCCTTTCATCATCGCCCAGATATGGATTTTCATCGGCACGGGACTGTACGAAAACGAGCGGCGCGCGTTCTATCTATACGTGCCTTTCGCGGCGCTGCTGTTCATCCTGGGTGTTGCCTTTGCCTACTTCGTCATGCTCCCGGTGGCGATTCCCTTTCTGGTCGGATTCATGGGCTTCAGGGCAACTCCAACGCTCGACAACTATATCAAGTTCGTGACGACGGCGCTGCTGGCAGTCGGGGCAAGCTTCGAACTGCCGATGGTCATCTATATCCTGGCGCGGACAGGAATAGTCGACAGCCGGATGCTGATCAAGGGCTGGCGATATGCCATCGTCGGGATTGCGGTCCTGGCAGCAGTGGTCACCCCTACCCCAGACCCGGTTAATATGGGGATCGTCGCGGCACCGCTGTTCGGGCTGTATCTGCTCAGTATCGTGCTGGCATTTTTCGCACAGAGACGGCGGAAAAAGCAGGAAGACAACAAGGAAATACAGTCGACCTGACGAAAGCCGTGAAATCGACTCCCGATTAAGTTAGAATCACGCCATGTTTTACACTCACTCAACGGTTTCACCACAATAAAGGAGTATCAATCCATGACTCGAAAGCGCGTCGTCATCATGGGGGCGGCTGGCCGGGACTTCCACAATTTCAACGTGTATTTCCGAGATAACGAGGCTTACGAAGTGGTGGCCTTCACCGCCACCCAGATTCCCGGCATCGAAGGGCGGCGATATCCACCCGAACTGGCCGGGAAACTCTACCCGGGAGGAATCCCGATCTACGAAGAAGCTTTGTTACCCTCGATTATTGTCGACGAGAAGATCGACGAGGTGATTTTCGCCTACAGCGATGTTCCGCACGAATATGTTATGCACAAGGCATCGCTGGTGCTGGCTGCCGGAGCCGACTACCGGCTGATGGGAGCCAACACGACGCGGATCAAGAGCAGCAAACCGGTGATCAGCGTGTGCGCGGTCAGAACCGGGGCGGGGAAAAGCCAGACGACACGGCACGTCGTTTCGATTTTGCGAGAGATGGGTCTGAAGGTTGTTTCGATACGACACCCGATGCCCTACGGCGATCTCGTCAAACAGGCAGTGCAGCGCTTCGCCGATTACGGTGACCTCGACCGGCATAACTGCACCATCGAAGAGCGCGAGGAATACGAACCGCATATCGACCTGGGTGCGGTGATCTTTTCAGGCGTGGATTACGAGGCGATTTTACGCGAAGCCGAGAAGGAAGCCGATATCATCGTATGGGACGGTGGAAACAATGACCTGCCGTTCTACGTGTCTGATCTCCATATCGTCGTCGCCGACCCGCACCGTCCAGGCCACGAACTGGCCTACCATCCCGGCGAAGCAAATCTCCGGATGGCGGACGTGGTGGTGATCAACAAAATCGATACCGCCGACTATGCCAACGTATTGACGGTGCTTTCAAATGTCCGGCAGATCAACCCTGAGGCCGCGATTATCCAGGGGGCATCGCCGATCTTTGTCGATAACCCGGAGGCGATAGCGGGCAAACGGGTGCTGGTAATCGAAGACGGGCCGACACTGACACACGGCAGCATGACCTACGGCGCGGGGGTCGTGGCGGCCAAACGCTTCGGGGCAAGCGAGATCATCGATCCGAGGCCGTTCGCGGTGCGGTCGATTCTGGGGACGTATGAGAAATACCCATTGACCGGCGCGATCCTCCCGGCGATGGGCTACGGCCAGGAGCAGATGGCCGATCTGGAGGAGACGATCAACCGGTCGGATGCCGATCTGGTGATCGCGGCCACCCCCATCGACCTGCGGCGGGTGATCGACATCGAGCTACCGATGGAACGGGTTCGCTACGAGCTACAGGTAATCGGCACACCGACACTTCAGGATATCCTGAGCAAGAAGTTTGGCGCGTAGAGATCGACAATGGGCACGGAACGCTGCGCCCATACGATCCGGCTGTTGAATTCCGACGAGCAGGTGATTTGCCTGCTCGTTTTGCGTCCCTGGTATAATCAACGGTGATGAACGAGGAGAACAGATCAGAACCAACGATCAACTGGACGCGGTTGGCCCGGTTATCGACTGCCGCCATTGCTTCGATCCCGGTGATAATCGTTCTCATCGCTGCCGGGCTGGGATGGATATATACACGCGCCGTCCTGCATCCCGGCTGCCAGGGCGATTTCGCCAGCCTGGACGAGTACGGGTATCCATCAGCGGAAGTATCGTTCGAGTCTCGAAATGGGCCAACGCTGCGCGGGTGGTTCTCGGAGGGGAGCGACCATCCGGAGATCGCGATCATCGTCATGCCGGGGCACGCAGGAAACACCCGGTCAGCCCTGGGCGACGCCGCCCTGCTTGCAAGGCATGGATACAGCACACTGGTCTTTGAACACCGATCATGTACCTCACCCTCACTAACAGCCAGTACGGGCTTCTGGGAGGCCCAGGATGCGTTAGGGGCGGTCGATTATTTGCAGACGAGGGCCGATGTAGCCCACATCGGCGCGATGGGGTTCTCGGAGGGTGGAACGGCGGTGCTGATGGCCGCCGCCGAGGAACCTGCAATCGAGGCGGTTGCCCCGATGGGGGGATATGCTGATCTGAAAGACGACATCCTCGATCCGGACGACAAACTCGACTGGTTTTCCCGGATGGTTCGATTTACTATCGTCTGGTGGTTCCGGGTAGAAGGCGTCCCGGTCAACAAATCCAGCCCGGTGGCGGTGATCGATCAGATCAGCCCGCGCCCGGTGTTTCTGATCTACGGCGAACTCGAAGGCTCCGGGCAGCAGTTATATGACGCCGCTGAGGAACCGAAATCGCTGTGGATCGTCCCCGAAACCGGGCACGGGGGCTATGGCATCACGCATCCGGAGGAATACGAGCAGCGGATCGTGAGTTTTTTTGATGAGTCATTTAACGTTTGTGAGGACTGCCCCCTACCCCAATGACATATAACCCGATACTCAAAAAGATAACGTCCGGATTAATAGTTGCCACACTGCTGCTGGTGGGGTGCGGTTCGGCATCGATTCGGCGGCTGCCCGATCTGCCGACAAAGACGCCATACCCGTTCGTCACGGCGACGACCGGGGCGACGACGACGGCGACGGTATACGCCGAGACGCCGACGCCATCTCCAACGGTTGTACGCACGATCCCGCCAAGCCCGACTACCGCGCCATCCGAGAGCGTGCTGCCAACGGCAGAACCCTCAGAAACGCCAAACCCGACCGAAACAAGCATCGCGCAGAAAGTCTGCCCGACACTGCCCGCCGGGGCAATCAGAACGGTCTACGAGACAATTACGGAACTGCCGACGATCATCGGCTGCGCCGTCGCCCCGGAAGACAATCCCGATCAACTGGTATGGGGAGTCGAAGCGCGGTTCCAGCCGATGGAACGCGGCCACATGCTGTGGCTGAACCGCATCGGGTGGTATGAGGGACAGGTTATCATCGTCCTGCTGGAAGATCACACAACATCGCGTTATGAGGACACCTACATCGCGGGGGTCGATGCACGCAGCGGCGGACCAACTCCACCGGAAGGACTGTACCAACCGGTCGAAAGCCTGGGGAAAGTCTGGCGGTTGATCCCGGGATTGTCAGACGACCTGGGGTTCGGAATCGAACTGCAGAAGAAAATCGACGCGAAGATGACGCTGTTCGAACAGGGCGAGATCATCTACCTGCCCGGCGTCGAAGTGGTATTCGTGATCACTCGTGGAGAAACCGTTCGCTGGGATGGCTATTCGCTGTAAGCTGGCAAAACGAAAGCGATGGACACCACCCCCAGGGCCCATCGCTTCCACACCCGGATTCGAGCGTCGATTATGAACGCTCGTTAGGTGGAATGATCCACTGATCGTCGTCGGAAGATTGGCCGGACGCCCCACCCTGCTCGTTGGGGGGCAGGATCGAACGGTAGGAACCTTCGATGATCGGGCCTTTGGGTTTACGGCTGCGCTGGGCGCTGGCCGACACGTCATCAGCCACGTTCTTGACTTCCTGAGCGGCACTCGCCATGAACTTCTTGATCCCCGCCCAGACTTTGTTGGTCACAAACTCGTCGGCTTTCGCCAGCAGATTCTTCATCGTGACCAGAACATCGTCGTCACCGTCCCAGTACTGGCGGAGGACATCTTCACCGGCCTGGCCCATCGCCTGCACGACGCGGTTGATCGCATACATCCCGACAATCGCATCATCGATCAGGCCAGCAGGCCCCATCACCGCCTCCGGCATCAGGTCAACCGGGATGATGATATAAGCCGATGCCGCCGCGATCTCAGCCTTCAGAGCGGCAGAAACCTGCGGATCACCCATCAGGCGAATGAACAGGGCCATGATATCGGGAACGAGCAGGACATATTTCGTGATCTCGTTGCCCGCCCCGGCATTCTGCGCCCAGTTCACGATCTTGGCACGGGTCCGCTGGTAGAAATCCTCGGCATGCATCAGGCTGAATTCATTCACCTTCGGCACGACGGCTTTCGGCTGGACATCCGCCGGGGGACGGTCGATATCCAGATAATCATAGTTGACGCCACGAATCGGCTCCGAACCCCAGGGGGTCGGGCCGAGATTACTCTTTTTTCCTTGATTCTGATCCACCACGACTCTGCTCTCCCTTAACTACGTGTGTGTATTCATCTTTCTATACGTAATTACTATAGCAGAAGTTGCTTCTTTACGTCGCACGGATGGCACAGGTAAGCAGCAAACGTGCGGAGGAAATCCCCCGCACGTCCGGAAAACATTTCTTCACGATGCGCTAGCTGACCGAATTGCCGGCTCAGTCATCGTCTTCCATGCCAAGCAGCTCGCGCCAGGCCGCATGGGAACTATCCTGGATGCCGTCCTCGGTTACCCCAAAATAGACCCGTATGGTGCCATTGTCGCGCTGCGCGAGATCGTGGCGGGTTTTCCCGCCCTTGGTATATGACTGGATATGGGCAATCGAACCATGCCAGTTGAACTTCTTCGGGTTGACCTTGCCGCCTTCAGTCTGGGTAATGGCATAGTGCCAGAGCTTCCGTGCCGACTGGCGGGTCACATTGCGAACAATGTTGCCATTCCGCAGATCACGCAGGGCGTGATAGGTCGAATCGCTGCGCTTTTCGGTAGCGACGATCTCGACACCAGTGCGCGGCGCTTCAATCACCGCCCCCGGCGTGTGGGAAGGTTTTTCGTCAGGATCATCCGCTGCGGGGATCGTTTCCGGCGCTGCGCCCTCAACCGCAGGCCCTCTGGCGACAAGCTGCACGATCTCGTCACGGACGGCCAGACCGGTATCATTGTCGTCACGGACGTATATCTTGTTGTCGTCAATCGCGTAGGGCGGTTCCGATCCGACCGGCACCTGCACCCGGATGACCGAGACATCCTCGGTTTTCAGCACATCGACTTCGGCAGTGACCGGCGGCGTGATCTTGCGATGTATCTCCGCCCGGAGTTGTTCAACCGACTGGCCGATATTCTGCACACCGACTGGCTTCACCTTCGGGTTCGACGATACACCGATATAAAGCGTGCCGCCATTGGTATTGGCAAAGGCACAGATATCGGCGATGATGGCATACAGACGCCCACCCCGCACTGACATGCTTTCATGGAACTCCTGAACGATGGAGGCGCCTTCCTGCCGGGCAGCCAGGACATGGTCGAAGGGCGCGGTAGTGCTGCCTCGATAGGGGCGAGTCAGGGCGAAGTCTGAGCCAGCAAGCACTTCATACAGCGCTTCGAAGCTCAGCTCCGGCAGGAGAATCTCGGTGACACGCTCGCCAACCCCCAGGCTTTTTGGGTTGCGAGGATCGCGTTCGAGATGATGAGCATCGGAACCCTGGATGCAGCGCATCGGGCGGGGGTATTCGGGCTTTGAACCGTCGAAAAAACGCTGAGTCGTACGGCGCCCCCGCCGATCCAGATCGGTGACCTCAAGGGCAAATAGGTTGGGGTCCTGCGTATAGGCGATACGTGTCTGTCCACCGAAGTTCATACCGCGCATGGCAACGCCATTGCTTGAGTTAGCATGGGCGGCAATCGCCATACCGCCAGCATGACGGATCGCCGCGTAAGCGGTCAATACATCAGACGACGCCCCGACATGAGTCTCACCGGTATCCAGATACCGGGAGTCGATATTCAGGTCGAGCAGCAGGTGCTCCAGAATACGAACGTCGATTTGTGGGGAGAATACTCCTAAAATATGAAAGCCAAATGTAGCCGTAAATTCAAAACCGGGCAGGATCAACATCTTTTCGAACAAACGATTGTATTCGTTAAGCTGGAGCTGCTCTTCGGAATTAATTCGTCCCGACTTCGCCAGCCATTCCAGATGTGTAATTTCTTCCAGCATCTCCCGGTAGCCCCGGACCGTATTATGGTCATTAAAGGAAATAATGTTGAGGCCTCGCCGCTCAGCCTGCTGCAAAATGTCTAAATACGAAACACCAGGCTGCTGATAATCGCTGGAAGCAGGTGTATGGAGATGCAAATCCATCCGGTACCACTGCTTATTCTTTTGTTGTGTTTTTCTATTCACTTTCCAATTCCGCTTCCTTTCAAAACTGGTTCCAATTTATACGTAAAATACCGACCTTAATACAAAATCACACTCCTAGGCTATATCTAATAATTCTTTCAAAATATCAACCAGATCGGATGGATCGAAAGGTTTAATCAGGAAATGATTGGCTCCTGCCTCAACAGCAGCATCTTCCCTCTCCATTCCAGAGGCCATCACGACCGGGGTCTGACCAAACGGTTCCTGCGCACGCAGCCAACGAACAAAATCGGTGCCTTCACTATCCGCAAGGTGAAAATCCACGAGAAAGGCATCGGGGATAATATCCATCGCTACCCGGCAGCCCGATACACTGTCAGGGACTACTTCAACAGAGAAACCATCCAGTTCGAGCAGAGTTTTCAATAAACTAACCGTTGTCCGGTCATCATCAACAATCAATACAGTTGGCACTATTCAACTCCTTCCGTTTCCTGCGATTCAGGTACAGGATCACCTGCGCAGGGTTCATTTTTAAAACCATCATCCTGGCTGCCAGGCAGAGGATCGGCAAGCGCCGCCTCCAAAACCTGATCGACATCCTCTACCAGCACAAATTTCATCTCATTGCGAATTTCCTCTGGAATATCGTCCAGGTCTTTCTCATTGCGGGCCGGTAATATGACTGTCCCAAGACCAAACCGGTGAGCCGCCAGAACTTTTTCCTTGACACCGCCAATCGGGAGCACCTGGCCGCGCAGGGTGATCTCACCCGTCATCGCGACCTCGCTCTTTACCGGACGCCGTGTCAACAGCGAAGCGAGCGCCGTTGCCATCGTAATACCCGCCGACGGGCCATCTTTCGAAACGGCACCAGCGGGCACATGAAGGTGAATATCGTTGTTAGAAAACCACTGGTCGTCGATGTCGAGTTCGGACGAACGCGCCCGGATATAGCTCAGAGCAGCACGCGCGCTTTCCTGCATGACGTTACCCAACTGTCCGGTCAGGGTAAATCCCTTGCTGCCGGGCATACGGGCCGCCTCGATAAAGACGATGTCTCCACCAACCGGAGTCCAGACCAGACCGGTCGCTACCCCCGGCACACAGGTGCGCTCTTCGATCTCGGTAATATTATGGTACTTTGGCTTACCAAGATATTCACGAACAAGATCAGAGTCGATTTCGATTGCCTCGATTTTATTCTCGGCTATCTGCGTGACGACCTTCCGGCAAACCGCGCCGATTTCCCGTTCAAGGTTACGAACACCAGCCTCACGGGTATGGTCACGAATGGTGGTCATGAGCGCTTCGTCGGAAAAGGCGACCTCTTCAGACCGTAGGCCGTTTTCGCGTATCTGCCGGGGAACGAGATATTCCTGGGCAATCTGTACCTTTTCGCCCTCGGTATAGCCTGACAACTGAAGCACTTCCATCCGGTCACGCAGCGGGCCAGGGATCGGCTCTAACTGGTTGGCAGTCGTGATGAACATCACCTGCGACAGGTCAAAGGGAACATCCAGGTAATGATCGCGGAATTCCACGTTCTGCTCAGGGTCAAGCACTTCAAGCAAAGCGGAAGCCGGATCACCCCGAAAGTCCATCCCCAGCTTATCGATCTCGTCGAGCATGATGACCGGATTGCGGCTGCCGATACGGCGCAGCACCTGAACGATCCGGCCCGGCATAGCGCCGATATAGGTCCGGCGGTGGCCCCTGATCTCGGCCTCGTCACGCACCCCACCCAGGCTCATCCGGGAGAACTTCCGACCCATTGCCCGCGCAATCGACGCGCCCAGCGAAGTTTTCCCCACACCGGGAGGGCCGACAAAACACAGGATCACGCCTTCACGAATCCGGCGGATCAGGTCTTGAGAAGCTTCGTCGGCGGCCTGAAGTTCATCAGCCCGCTCAAGGCGCAGCTTGCGGACGGCCAGATATTCGAGTATGCGCTCTTTGATATCGTCCAGGCCATAGTGATCTTCATCGAGAACCTTCCGCGCATGGGCGATATCGAGGTTGTCTTCGGTCGATTCACTCCAGGGGAGCGATACCAGCCAATCGAGATAGGTACGGATGACCCCATATTCCGCCGCCGCCGTCGGCAGCTTCGAGAGGCGATCAAGCTCGCGGCGGGCCTCTTTCTCGGCCTCATCGGACATGCCGGACTTGTCGATCTTCTGCCGGAATTCTTCCGCTTCCAACTGCTGCTCATCGCTCTCACCCAGCTCGCGCTGGATCGCTTTAAGCTGTTCGCGGAGGAAATACTCCCGCTGCACTTTATCGATTTCAAGCTGGGCATCGGCCTGGATTTTCCGACCCAGTTCGAGGACTTCAAGCTCTTTCCCCATCAAGCCCATGAGGATGCGCAGCTTGTTGATTGTGCTGTCTTCCTCGATAATCTTCTGCGCATCATCGAGATCGATGCGCATGTAAGTGGCAATGGTATAGACCAACTGGAGTGGGTCTTCGATTCCCAGGGCGGTAGCCAGCAGTTCATCCGGGATGCTGGGGATCAATTCGCCCAACTGCCGGAACTGCTCAGAGACGTTGCGCATCAACGCCTCGACTTCAATGCCGGTTTCCACATTTTCGGGGATGCGCGTTACGCGGGCCTTTAGATAAGGTTCTGTTTCTATATACTCATCGACCTTGATCCGGGCCAAACCCTGAACAAGCAGCCGGATCGTCCCATCGGGGGCACGAAACAGCCGGTGAACCGCTGCGATTGTCCCGATTTTGTGGATATCTTCGGGCGGCGGTTCCTCGTCTTCCGGGTTGTGGCTGGCAACCAGGCCGATCACCCGCTCTGCCGCGACAACGTCATCGACCAGTCGGATTGAACGAGGCTGCCCGACCATCAGGGGGACAGCCGTGTGTGGGTAGACAACCAGACCGCGCAGTGGAAGGATTGGCAGTTCGTCGGGGATTTCTAATTCGTCGTCAACCGGATCGCCATTTGACGAATCCGCTTTCCGGGATGATTTATCAGGATCAACAAGAGTAATCGGCGAGAGTGTTCCGTTTTCCTGTGTGTTTTCTAGCTGTGTTTGTTCTTCGTTCAATTCATTATCGTCTGCCGACATTAAATGCTCCAATAAAAAGCAGTAATCACCGGCTCAGTCATAGGGCAGATTATCAAGATTCATCTTGACTTTTGTTGACAGCAATGACATGGACCTTTTCAGGTTTTGCCCTGGGCAGTTCGACGCGGAGGTATCCATCGTCATACTGCGCAGTAATCCCATTTTCGTCAACCGGCCAGGGAAGGTTCACCTCAGAAAGAAACTCGCCATAGCGAACTTCCAACTGATGGTAGGCAGAGCAGTGATGTTCCCTGGTTGCCCTGGTTCCGGTAATAGCAAGCCGCTGCCCGCTGATCGATACCTGGAACTCGGCATCCCGCATTCCGGCAATCTCAACCAGCACGATCAACCGATCGTCTTTTTCCATCACGTCTGTTGGAGGACTCCAGCTTTGCGAATGCCGAAACACGACATACTGCTGCCCCCTCATCAGAACTTGGTAGCGAGCGCCTGACCTATCCTCCGATAGATTGGCGGTGTCGTTCTCCTTTTTGGCCGACATCAGAAACTCCTAGAACCAGTTGACGGCATAGACCCGGATACACGGTTATTAAACCGTGTCTAATTTACATTTAGCGATCCCGTATTGATCGCTAAACCTGATTGTACCACACGCTACAGGCCAAACAAGCATGGTTCGATTAGAGCGATAATAGAAAAGTTGAGACCTGGTCAGGTGTCAGAGGACAACCCAAGTGACTCCTCGGCCTTATCACAAAGCGACTGTCCACCTGCCGCAAGCCAGGCCAGGAGCGTGGGACTAGCATCCCACCCGGCTGAGGCTTCCCGGTAAATCCCACTACCCCAACGGTAGTAGTGCCGTGTTTCTGAAGGCCACTCCAAATAATCGCGGTTGATGACCCCATGCCCGCCGTTGTATCCGGCCATTGCGAGACCGGCATGTCCGCCTGAAAGGGACAGTCCATCGGTGAGATAGTTTATCCCTCGCCTTGCATTGGTATCCGGGTCAAAGGGCTGTTCATCATCGGAAAAGTGGAAGGGCATGACCTGGAAAAGACCCATAGCGCCAGCATATGATTCAACTGTATCGTTACCACAGGACTCGATCTGCATCAGCGTGGCGATCAGATTTGGATCAACGCTGTATTCCTTCCCCCATTTGAGCAGGTCGTCTTTCCAGTATTGCACTGAAGGCATAAATACGGGAGACAGCGATGGCTCCGGCACCGGGCGGCGGCTTGGTGCCTCATACAACAGCGATACGACTGCCTCCTGCGGTTCCGAGATGGCTTCTTCTTCCTGGCGATTGATGGTGAAATCAATAATCTTCGCTTCGGAATCACCCAACCGATGAGCAACGAGGCTGAATCCAAAGACGGCAAGCGCAAGAAAAAAGAGGATTTCTAACCACAAAGACCGGGTAAAAATCCCTCGTTTCTGCCCTTGTCGGGTTGGCATCTTCGCTTTAAGTTTGTTTTCCCTCTTCAACGGGAATCCTCATCATCAAGAACATATGTTCATCTTATCGCGCAGTGATTGTAGCATGTCAGCGCAACCTGGTCAATATTACCAGGACTCGATCACAGCAAGCAATGTAACCTCACGCTTGCCATCCGGTTAGAGTCGAGAGTACAATTTTGGGTAGGTGACCCAGCCAGGACAGCAAAGCGAGGCAAAAATCGTGGAACTATCAAAACTCCTGCGCAGTGTTGAAATGTTTTCAGGGTTGAATGACAGCCAATTCGAGAAACTGGCCGGTGTGTTCGAAGAACGTATCCTGCAAGCGGAGGAGGTTCTCTTTCGCCAGGGGGATGAAGGAAACTACCTCTGCCTGATTCGAGATGGATTCGTCGAGGTATTCATCGAGCCGGGGGAAGAAGACGAGGGACGAACCCTGGTCAACCTTGGGCCAGGGCAATCGGTGGGCGAGATGGCATTGATCGACCAGGGCGTGCGGTCAGCATCGGTCAGGGCAGCAACCGATGATACAATCGTGGCGATTGTATCGCGCCAGGCATTCGACCAGCTTTGTTCAGAGAACACCGATATCGGCTACCAGGTGATGCGGAATATCGCCGCAGACCTTTCATTCCGCCTGCGCCGCCGCGACCTAACTGACTAGTGACGAGATAAACCACCTACAGTCAAATCAAGAAAGGAACCCAACCGATGATATATAAAGTAAGTTATGTCGTCGTTGGAGGTGAACACCCCGGCGCAATTGCCAACGTCGAAGAGCCTCCGGAAATCGGTGACACGGTCACTCTGGGCAAGCAGACATTTCAGATCGTCGACGTGGTCGAGTTGATGCCGCCGCGCGGCGGGTTTGCATTCCTTCATGCAACGTGCCAGCTCATTCCCCCAACATCATACGAGGAGTAGCCCATTGCCTGCCGAGCTTGACTGGCTTGATAAGAGCCGCCAGATATTCGCCATCCGCCTGTACGATCCGTTTTCACCACTGGATATTGAGGGATTCCAGGAAGAATTGATTTCAGTCGTAGAAACCCAGCTCCCAATCTACGTTCTCATCGACATTCGCAACTTCAAGGCAATGGAATCCCTGGCGCGGATGACGAATACGGATCGACCGTATCTGCCAGAGCTCTCACCCAATCAGAGAGAACAATCGCACCTTGCCGTTCTCGGCGGAGGTGCATTGGTGAAACTGATCTTCGGCCTGGTCGAAAATGCGGCTGATGGCGTAGAGTTTATCCGCCAGTTTGAGTATGAGGATGAAGCTTATTCCTGGTTGAGCGACTGCGCCATGCAAGTATAAAAAACGCCGTACATCAGCATGTACGGCGCGTATCGCTCATACGACAAAGGTGATCAACCGGTACGCAGTGGTATCTCCATCATATCCTCACACAAGAACAGCGGGCCGTTGAACGTGCCGGCTGCTTCATCCAGCAAGGCGCTGTAATCATCTTTTCCCCAGACGTTGTAATGGATCAATCCCAGTCGTTTGGCTCCCGCTTCCTGAGCAATCGCCCCGGCCTGCGCCGCGCTGGAGTGCCCCAGTGGTTCATCGCCGGTCGCTTCGTGGAGCAAGAGATCGGCCCCCTGGCTCAGGCGAACCGTTTCCGGACAGGGAACGGTATCAGATGAATAGGCAAGAACAAAACCGGTCTGCTTTACGACGACCCGAATGCCGACGGTCGGGACGTAGTGCCTGACCGGTGAAGCGGTAATCGTAAAATCGGGGTTGTCGAGAACGAGAATGCCTTCACGCTCCGGGAGATGATGAAACGCGACCGGGAAGAATCCCGGCCATTCATCCCAGTGATAGGCCATCATCAGGTCTTCGACACGCTGCAGACAGTGATGCAAACCGTAAATCCGCACCGGGGATTTGCGGCCAACCAGCCAGGAAGCCATCAACAACTGGGGCACCGAGCCGACATGGTCAGGATGAAAGTGTGTCAGAATGATGTCGGTAAACTCTTCAAGGCCAATGCCAATCTTTGCCAGGTTAACCAGGGGACGCCCCATGCAATCAATCATGATTGCACTGTTATCCCCATGCAGGACCATATGGGAGTTTTCGTGGTCCGCGTCGGGTACTGCCGAGGCAGAACCAAGTATCACCAGCCTGGGAATCATGTGCTGCCATCCTCTCGGTAAGTAATGTTCAGCCTCCGGCAATCCACAACACAATCGCTGGCGTTACGTAGATTTCGACCGCGGCGGCCACTACCAGTACCGGCATGATCAAAACAATCCACAGCCGGGTTGCATCGGCCAATGCAACCATCCAGCCTTCTCCAATGGTCTTGCCCGGTGGGGGAGAAATAATACTGGCTCCCAACCGCAGGGCAACGGCCCCGGCCAGAATCGCAGCGGGAATTTCGAGCAGGCTGTGGGGAATGAGCGCGGCCCATAACACAGCCGGTTCCATCCCGGCGACAACCATCTGCGATACCAGATAACCCACCAGCGCCGTCGGTACCATCAGGATCAAAACCAGGAGTATCCCAAAAGAAAACACGGCCAGGACCGATGCAATGACCAGCACGCGCAGGTTTTGACCTATCACCAATAATACACCTGTCAACCCGTGCAGGCCAGTCCGGATCAGCACTTCGGAAAACCGGGTGTACCAGTCATCAAACACGAACACTTCGGGGGGAATGACATATATCCGGGCATACCGGATACCGATGAAATACCCGACAGTCATTCCCAGGACAATCAGGACAACGGCATAGCGAATTTGCCAGACGACGCCGAACACTTTCTCACGATACCACATCCAGAACGATTGGCCGGGACGACGTTCCCAGACCAGACGCCACCATTTCTTGACGATTGCATACAGGTTCAATTCGTCGATTTCACGGCCAATCAATTCTTCACGGTTAAACGCGCGAACGCCCATCCGCACCAGCACGATATCAAGGAGCAGCAGCCCGGCAAATATCCACCAGAGCACGTTGTAACGCGCCCAGAACATGATGATCGCCTCAGCCTGGACCAGAAACGACATCGGGATAATGATGAAGCTGGAAAGCAGGTTTGCCGCCCTGACGCTGGTCGTCTGGCTGGAGACAATGACCGCACCGGAAACCATGATCAATGCCTGGGCGATGGTAAGCAGAATGATCTGTACCAGAAGGATAAACGGCGGGCGATAGTCGATATTGAAATAGACTCCGACCAGATAGACAGTGATCCCCAGCAGGCTTCCCAGCAAGGGAGGGATGGTCGAGCTGAGGGTCTTGCCGATATACAACTGGACATTGGTCAGCGGGGTCGAGAGGAGTGGTTCGAGGCTGCGCCGCTCCTTCTCGCCGACAAAGCTTTCCAGGGCGATGATCAGGGAGAAGGAGATCGGGAAGAAGCCGACTACCATCAGCAGGAACGGGACGAGCCGTTCACCAACGATCTCGGCACCATATTCGGATACCCACTGCATCATCCGCCCGGCTCCCCAGTTGGCAATCGACGGGAAGATGATGGTCAGGATGATGATCGGCGCGAGAATCCGCCAGTCGCGGTACATATCGACGACTTCACGGCGGGTGATGATCAACGCGCGGGAAAGGTTCCAGCGCAGCAGTTTGAACCAGCGTTTGACGCCTTTACCGGTCTGCTCAATCGACGGCGTCAGAATGATGGCACTATCCATAGTCACACCAACACTTTATAGAGGAGCGTCACTCTGAGAGACGACACGCATGTAGACTTCTTCGAGACTCTGCGGGACTTCACTCAAGGTGACGACATCAATTCCGAGCGAGGCAAGTTTCTTGATAACCAGCGGATTGGTCACCGTTGGGCTTTCGACGCGATACCTGATCCAGCCGTAGCCTTGGCTTTCGACATCGACCAGACCGTCGAGAGTCTTGACCAACCCGTTAAGGCTTCCCCCTACCCTGAGTTCAAGCAGCGGCGGGCCAAGCAGCCGCGCCTTGAGTTCCAGGGCAGTGCCGCTGGCAATGATCTCTCCGCGCCGGATGATGGCAATCCGATCCGAGAGCTCTTCCGCTTCGGGGAGATTGTGGGAACAGAGAATGATCGTCCGGCCATCACCGCGCAGGTCGCGGATGGCATCACGAACCAGGCGTGCACTGTGCGGGTCCATCGCCGAGGTCGGCTCGTCGAGAAGCAGCACGGGGGGATCGTGGAGCATGGCGCGGATCAGGGCCAGCTTCTGGCGCATCCCCTTCGAATATTCGCCAAGCCGCTGTTCCAACACATCGGCCATCCCAAAACGACCGGCGAGCGCCAACCCGCGACTGGATCGCGTGTCGGCGTCAAGGCCGTACAGCCGACCGAAGAAGTCGAGGTACTCGCGGCCATTCATCCGCAGGTACAGCCCGTGCTGTTCAGTCAGGACGCCAACGCTGGCGCGGACTTTTTCAGCCTGGGAAACCACGTCGAAGCCACCAACGGTGGCACTGCCCGATGTCGGGTTGAGAACGGAGGTCAGCATTCGAACTGTTGTCGTCTTGCCTGCCCCATTCGGGCCAAGCAGCGCCAGGACTTCACCGGGCCGGACATTCAGATTCACGTCTTTGACAGCGACAAATTCATCGAACAGCTTGGTTAAATCATTGGTTTCGATCATCTAACACCATCGGTTGAAAGCAGCCACACAACGTCATCATAATCGTATCGCGCCGGATTTGAAGGCACAATACCCCAACGCTCCTATAGAGGCGGTTGTAATAGAAACGTATAGCAGAATACGCTATACCTTTTCTGCCGTCACGAACCAGTTGTGCGGCATGTCGGGCATCAAGGTGGGGATTACCGGTAAAACCCAGCGGTCGTAGTTTGCATCGGGCTGGCCCCCCTGGGTCAGAGCAGCTTCCCAGCCTCTTTCGGCGAGGAACCCGACCGGATCGTCCAGCGAGCCAATCCAGGGCGCACCTGCTTCCGCCTGCATGTCGAGCCAGGAGCGTGTCAACGGGTGGGTGAGTGTTATACGATTGACGATATCAAATCCCAACCAGCTACCCGGCGAGGCTAACCGACTGGCCTCGTCCAGTATCCTGACAATCGCTTCGTCCGGGATGTAGAAGAGAAAGCCTTCGAGCAGCCAGCAGGAAGGCTGCTGCGGGTCGAAGCCTGCTGCGCCGAGCGCGTCCGCCCAGTCTTCGGTCAGGTCGATGCCAATCGTCCGGCGGTGGCAGGCAGGCTGCGCACCGGCCTGGGCGAGGATCGACTCTTTGTGCGCCAATACCGACGCCTGATCCAGTTCGAAAACCTGCGTCTCCTCCGGCCAGTCGAGCCGGAAGGCCCGCGTATCTAACCCTGCCGCCATCAATACGATCTGGCGAATCCCGTTCTCGCGGGCGATTCGCTGAAGAAAACCATCGAAATAATGTGTGCGGATGATTATCGGGGCAACGCTGTCAGGCGTCCGCCCCTTCATCCACTCCCGGCCCTGCTCACCAGCCAGCGATTCGGCCCAGGGGTCTTCAAAGAGCCTGTCGGCACGTGTATTCTCATAGGCACGAACAGACGCCGTCCATAAAGCCGTTCGCCCTAGCGTATCACCGAGACTGGTTGTCTCTGACATCGTTTAACTCTCCTTGTGTACGCGGAATGGGAATGCAGTTATATCTACCAAAAACCGCGCCGGTTAT
Source organism: Anaerolineae bacterium (assembly GCA_016926255.1). Lineage (GTDB taxonomy): Bacteria > Chloroflexota > Anaerolineae > Aggregatilineales > UBA3940 > JAFGOY01. The sequence goes on from JAFGOY010000009.1 coordinate 81,103, forward strand.
CGAAGAACCTGGAGCCAGTTTTCCACATTCAGTGTAGTCAGTTTTCGACACAGTCAACTATCAAAATTTACCAACCGCCAGTAGAAACCCGGTTCCTGATCAATGCAACGATCCCGGCAGCAAGCCAGCCGACCAACACCACGACCTGCATCCCGGTCAGGCCGAACAAGAGATAAGAAACATCGATGCGGAGAAAATCGGCGAGAAACAAGCCAAGCGACATTGCCACCATCGACAGGGTGGTGATCGTGCTGTCAGAAAACCGATCCGCCTCTTTTTTCGAAAGGATCAGACAGGCGATCACTACCAGCAACGCCCAGAGAGAAACATAAACCGGTGTGGGGTGGAAGCGAAGATCAGCCGGATAGAGCGACAGATCATCATAGGGAGGGATGCAATAATTGTTCACCATACCCCAGGGCAGACGAGTCGGAGGACCGAACAACTGGCGGGCGGGCACGTTGGCCCAGGGCGCGATCACGAGAAAAAGGAGGGCACCGGGCCAGATCGCATTGAACCAGACAGGGAGATCGAGTTTACTGCGTTTGATCACATAGACGAACGTACCGACGGCCCCGATCAACACACCGGCGGGTTCGATCCCCCCACTCCAGAAGGCCAGCGGGCCGATCTGGAGATCGAAGAAATGGGACAGGAACCAGCGGCGGTCGTATACGACCGCGACAGACGGCGGCGGGTTCAAAATGAAGATCAGGCGACCAACGACCATACCACCAACCAGCATCCAGGTGAGCAGCGTAAGGACGATCTCAGCATCAAGGCCGCGACGACGAGCGGACAGAAAGCCAAGCCCTCCGCCAGTAGCCAGCGCCGCGAGAGCGATCAAGGCAAACCAGGTGATCGTCACCGGGCCGAATTCAAACCCAACCGCCGACAAATTCAATACTCGCCTCCAATCAGAAGATTCAATTCGAGATATGGTATACACCCTACCAGTTTAACACCAGAACCCGGATCAACTTTGACAGCAAACCCCTGAAAACTTTATACTTTAGCTATATTACTGATCCGCGACCAGTCCAGTCAAAGAACCTGCCATGAGACTTGTAGTATCCGATGGCCGTATTTATAAACTGACACGCCCATTCATCACCATGGGGCGCAGTGCCACGCGGGATATCGTCATTCCCGATCCCCGCGTATCGCGGCATCATGCGGTGCTGCGACAGTATTCCGAATCATACATCCTAAGCGATGTCGGCAGCACAAATGGCACGTTCGTAAACGGACTGCGAATCGCCGATACACATATCCTCCAGCACGGGGATACGATCCGGATGGGGACGATCACGCTCCTGTTTCAGCATGAACAACTCCTCCAGTATGAGCCAGCCGACAAAAAGCCCCAACAATCATTTGACGAACCGCTGACCGGGCTGGAAGATGCACCAATCGATCTGCTCGACATCCCGATGACTTCAGAACCGGCAGTGGAGAACGAACTATCTTCGGCCAAGACAGCCCCTCTGGAAGACCCTGATTCGACCGTCAAGGATAGTAACGACACCGACCTACAGATCGAGAAAATTCTGCACGAACTGACACTGGGAGGCGGCAAAAAGCGGCTGGTAAGGAAACTCGTCCGTAATGGCAAAGACAGGCAGGAAGCCGAAAAACTGGTTCACAAGGCATCAAAGAACCTGAACAAATACAAAACCAGTGAAGCCGGTCAGCAGGCCATAGCCGAACGAGCGATCATGCAGATGGTGCCCGCCGGGCTGCTGTTCCTGTTAGGGCTGGCCAGTACTACATTTTTGTATATCGTGACGCAGCCCAGGTGGTATTACTGGTTTCTCTGGCTGGCGGTTCTGGCCGGCGCGGCGGTTTTCCTCCGGGCGTTTTCTCAGTGGCTTAACACTCGCTAGAAATCTGCACAGGTTTATTGTAAAGCCCCAGGCCATGCGGTATACTAACCGCCGCCCTGGATGAATAACCCGATAGCATCCAGATCGCAAACGGGGCGTGGCGCAGCTTGGACAGCGCGCACGGTTCGGGTCCGTGAGGCCGCCGGTTCAAATCCGGCCGCCCCGACCTTCAGGACTGGCTTGTCAGCAGGCCAGTCCTGTTCTTTTTCCCTACTCTAACTTATCTGTATTATTCTGGTGGGCCTTGATTTCTTCCCAGAGGGCATCCATCTCTTCGAGTGAGAGTTCCTGGATGGCGCGGCCCTGTTCGCGGGCTTTACGCTCGATATAGGTGAACCGGTCATAGAAACGGCGATTGGCCGCACGGAGGGCATCTTCCGGGTGGACACCGAGCCAGCGTGCCCAGACGACAATCGCCAGCAGCACATCGCCGATCTCGTGGAACCGCTCATCGGGGGTTTCTGCCGCCAATACTTCTTCGATCTCTTCGTTGATTTTGTCGAGCACGCCCGCCGCATCCGGCCAATCAAAGCCGACGCGGATAGCCCGAACATCGTATTCGTGGCCCTGTGAGAGCGCCGGGAGCGCCTTCGAGACGCCATCGAGCAGGCTGCTCTCCCTTTCACCTTTGTCGGCGCGCTCCTGGGCTTTGATCTCCTCCCAGTTGGCAAGCACCTGCTCGGTATCGCCGTTGACATCCACGCTGCCCCAGACATGCGGGTGGCGGCGCTTCAACTTAGTATCAATCGCCCGGATGATGTCGGCCATTCTGAATTCGCCCTCATCGGTGGCGATCTGGGCGTGGATGACAACCTGCATGAGAAGATCGCCTAGTTCCTCGCGGATGTGATCGATACTGCCCGAATCAATGGCATCGACGACTTCGTAGGCTTCTTCGATGAGGTTCTGGCGCAGAGATTGGTGGGTTTGCTTGCGATCCCAGGGGCAGCCATCAGGAGCGCGGAGGTGGGCGACCGTCGCCTGAAAGCCTTCGAACCCGGTGACCACCCCGCCAGGGAGGACTATTTCACCGGTAAGAGAGGCCAGAAGAGGCGGAATGAACAGCGCCGAGGGGAATATCAGCCCAGGCTGTATCAGACCGCTCAGTGACATTTCAGACACGTTGAGGGTTGGCGTCACCAGTTTGACAGCGTGATGATCGGGATACTGGTTTAAAAGCACCTGCTGAACAGAGGTCAACACTTCGGCTGACGACATATTCAACACCAGCGCAGGGATGTCTGGGTTGATCGGTGGATGGTAAGCGCCAGCAACCGAATCGCTGTCGACAATCTGGAGGCCATCATTGATATCAACATCCAGGGCTGCGAGGACAGAATCGACATGACCGACCCTGCTGACTATCTCGACTTGAATCCCCCGTTCGGCGCAGGCATTGAGAAAACGTGATACAGCTTCGTCCCCCAGCATCGGATCGCCAGGGCCTAAACCTACTATCGTAATACCCATATCATCCCTTTGGCACGCTACTTATAGGCGACCACACCAAACGCGTGAGGCTTACGCACCACACGACCGAATCCGGCCTCCTGCAGACGCTTCATCACGCCGCGCTGAACGCGCTGAACGGTCTTGCTCTCAGGGTCGCCGATATAGTGAAAGAGCCGCCCCTTGCGGCGCAAGACGCGATACAACTCCTGGTAAAATTCGCCCGAATAGAGTTCGCCCGCAAACTTGAAAGTCGGCGGGTCATGGATCACCAGGCTGAACGTATCGGCGTCCATCTCCTCGACCACATCCCAGACGTGATCGATATGCTGAGTGATCTTCGGATTGTCGAACAGATCTTGCGACCAGGGGTTATTGCGGGCGATTTCGAGGCTGGCGGGGTCGATCTCGACCGTATCAACGTGTTCCGCCGTCTTTGCCGCCTCGATAGCGGTGTAACCCAACCCGGTAGCGGTGTCGAGAACCCTGCCGACGACCGGAGAAGCGGCCTTGATCTTGTTCAACGTATCTTGGTGGGGGTCGATGCCCTCGATACGATGCATCACCATGCCCGATACAAGCATCGAGGGGGCTTTTTCGGTGGGATAGAGGCTGCGCACCCAGTTGGTCACCTCGGAAAAGGTGCGAATCTCAACAATCCCGGATTCAATGACTTCAAAACAGGCGTTTTCCGCCCTGGCGATCTCGCGGACTTCGATCCAATCGAGAAGGCGACCGGCGGGCAGCCGGACACCGGCAGAGTCGAGGGTGACCGTTTCGCGGGTCAGATTCAGATCGAACGAAACAGCGATCTCCGACTCGCCCTTTTCAAGCGCGTCAAGCAGGGATTGGGCCTGATAGTGAGAAAGAATGATCACGGACAAGAATCCTTCTCGGCCTGATAAGAATATAAGCCCACAAAAGTGGGCTTATGAGATCACACCTGACCTCCGACCGATGCCAGGATATCCAGCACAGACGGAGTTAGACAAAGGCCGTACTCAGGACGGATTAACGCTTTGTATAGGTCGGCGCTTTACGGGCACGCTTGAGACCGGGCTTTTTACGCTCTTTCTCACGCGCATCACGAGTCAGCAGCCCGGCTTTACGCATCGCCGGTCGGAGTTCCTCGTCGTATTTCAGCAGCGCACGTGCCATCCCCATCCGGACGGCATCAGTCTGACCGGTCACACCGCCACCTTTTACATGGACGGTAACGTCCATCTTGCCGGTAAAGCCAGCCAGATCGAGAGGCTCACGCAGCTGATCGATATCACCATAACGCGGGAAGTATTCTTCAACCGGACGGTCGTTGACGGTAATGCTGCCCGATCCACCCGGATAGATTCTTACCCGCGCACTTGCGGTCTTCCGTCGGCCAACACCTTCGTAATACTGCATTTCTGACATGCTTATAACCCTCTTCTATCTGTCCCACTCAAGCATCTCAGGGTTTTGAGCCTGATGAGGATGCTCTGGACCGGCATAGATTTTCAACTTCTTCAGCATATGACGCCCCAGGCTGCTCTTGGGGAGCATACGCCGAACCGCCTCGCTGATAACTTCTTCAGGCTTGGTTGCCAGCATCTCGCGGAGAGATCGCGCCTTCAACCCACCCGGATACCCTGAGTAGTTGTAGTACATTTTGTCGTCCAGCCGGTTGCCGGTGACATGGATCTTTTCCGCATTGATGACAACCACGTAATCACCACAATCAACATGGGGGGTAAAAATGGGTTTGTGCTTGCCACGCAGGACGGTGGCGATGCGAGTCGCCATACGCCCCAACGTTTTACCGTTGGCATCGACAACAAACCACTTACGCTCAATATCTTCTGCTTTCGCCGAATAGGTCTTCACGCGCAAAACTCCTCATTAATCCCGCCCTACAGCGGGATTTTATTCTGCATACTCTACCGATGTCAATGTCAGGCCGAGCGCTGGCGCAGCCGGACCAGACTTTGACCGGTCACAAGAAACCAGAATCTCTCGAAACTCGCGGGCAGTCACACGCCCCTGACCGACCTGTACCAGCGTTCCCACAATCGACCGGACCATCCGGTAGAGAAACGCATTGGCTGTTATTGTAAAAGTGTGCTGGTCGTCATGCCCGGCGATCCAGCTTGCCGTATAGACTGTCCGCACCGGGTTGTCACCCTGGGGCGGCACGCCAAACGTGCTGAAGTCGTGCTCACCCATTAACTCGTCTGCTGCCTGCCGGATTGCGATCGCATCCAGCGCCCCGATCCGGTGCCAGGCGTAACAGCGGCGCATCGGGTCACGAACCGGTGAGACATAAAGCTGATACTCATAGCTGCGCCTGAGAGCATCGAAGCGTGGGTGGAAATCCGGGGCCGCTTCAGATAATGCCCGTATGGCTATATCATCCGGAAGCGCAGCATTCAGCGCATTCTGTAAATCGACTGGCGTATGTCGCCACACGATGTCGAAGGCGATAACCTGCCCGGTCGCATGTACGCCAGCATCGGTGCGCCCTGCGCCGGTAATGGTTATCGCATACCGGGCGATTTCCGCCAGAGCATCCTCGACAGCGGACTGGATGGTCGGTTCAGCATTAGCCTGCCGCTGAAAGCCATAATAGGCCCCACCATCGTAAGCCAGGACAGCCCGGTAGCGCCTGCGCGACGTCAGTCTTCCTCTACCAGCATGATATAGGCCATCTCAGCCGAATCACCTTTGCGATAGCCCGCGCGAACGATCCGGGTGTATCCACCGGGACGGTCGACGTAACGCGGAGCGATATCGTGAAACAGCTTGTAGAGTACAGCCTTATCAGTGACTTCCCTGGCAACCAACCGCTGGGCATGAACTGCAATGGCATGCGCCTCACGGGACAGACCATCGTCATCGCCATCTTCCGCCATTTGCAGAAGTCTTGCTGCCTGATTAGCGGTGAGGATGCGCAGAAGCGTCTCCTCGTCGCGGTCTTCAGCCAGTTCGATCAGCCGCTCGGCGTCACCGCGATTGCGGGCAATCGTGATCAGCTTTTCCATCGGCGAACGGAGGCTCTTGGCCTTTGCGACGGTGGTTTTGATCTTCTCATGCTCGATCAACTGCCGGATCTGTGCCCGACGCAGTGCTTTGCGTTGTTTAGTGTCGCGCCCAAGGCGGCGACCAGCTACTCTATGCCGCATAGTATTTTAAGTTCCCTTTAATCGAATGTTTCCAGGATCGCCAGACCTGTGATCTATTCCACAGATTCAACGACCGGCAAATCATCAGTCAGATACCCTTTTTCCCTCAGGCGCTCGACCAACTCGTCGAGTGATTTGTCGCCAAAGTTGCGGATAGCGAGCATGGCATCCTCGCCTTTTTCGAGTATCTCCAGCACCTCGCCAATTGTGGTGATCCCGGTGCGCTTCAACGAGTTGAAGACACGCACACTGAGATCGAGACTTTCAATTGGCAGGTCATAGAATTCAGGACGAGCCGGTTCTTCCGGTTCTTCCGGTTCGGTTCCAACGGCGAACATCGCCGGGTCAACATTAGCGATGATCCCGAGGTGCCGCATGAGGATCGCTGCCGAATCGCTCATCGCCACTTCTGGTTGGACGGTGCCATCCGTCCACACTTCCAGGATCAACCGGTCGTAGTTTGTCTTTTGCCCAACACGCGCCCGCTCGACATCAAACGAGATACGGCGGATCGGGCTGTAGATCGCATCGACAGGAACCTCGCCGATAGGCAGACGCCCCCGCTCTTCAGCTGGTGAGTAACCACGTCCACCTGCCACGGTCAACTCGATCTCGATCCGCGCCTGGTCATCGTCCACCGAGAACAGGTAAAGATCGGGATTCTTGATCTCGACCTCAGGCGGGCAGATCAGGTCAGCGCCGGTTACCACACCGCTCCCCATAACATCCAGCCGCAGCCGGGCCGATTCGACCTCATGGAGGATCATGCGCAGCCGCTTGACGTTGAGAATAAGCTGTGTCATATCTTCGCGGACGTTGGGAATCGCTGAGAATTCATGATGAACATCGGCGACCCGCATTGATGTCACGGCTGCTCCCGGTAAAGAAGACAGCATCACGCGGCGAAGCGCATTACCAATCGTCGTGCCGAACCCCTGCTCCAACGGACTGATAATAAAGCGACCGTAGTTACGTGACATCGCATCGCGTTCAATCTTGGGCAATACCATATTGTTTGCAGTCAACGAGCTTGCCTCCTGGTTTTGCCTTTGGTTACAACCATATCCACGCTATCCATACTCACAATATGGCGTCGAGTATATGCTGGTAAGAATGCCAACAATACTCGAACGCCACGAACGATTTCTGATGATTCTAAGCTAACGACTGTAGTACTCAACAATCAACTGTTCGTTGATAGCCAGATCGATATCGGTACGTTCCGGGAGGCGTGTCATTTCACCGGTTAGTTTATTGGTGTCACGCTTGACCCATTCAGGAACCGACAGCTCCTGGGCCAGTTCATGCAGCTGTTTAAAATAGGTGCGCTGGCGACTGCCATCACGCACTGCGATCTGATCGCCTGGGCGGATGTGATGGGACGGGACGTTGGTTCGACGGCCATTGACTGTGAAGTGCCCATGCTGCACTAGCTGACGCGCCTGCGCACGCGATGAAGCAAAGCCCATCCGATAGATCACATTGTCAAGGCGGCTTTCCAGCAGCGCCAGCAGGTTCGAACCGGTCAGACCGGATTTCTGCTGCGCAACCCGAAAGTAGCGCCGGAACTGCCGCTCCAGAACGCCGTAAATACGGCGAACCTTCTGCTTTTCGCGAAGCTGACGGGAATAGTCAGAAGCGCGACTTCGCCGGAACTGGGTTTCACGACCATGCTGGCCGGGCGGATAATTGCGTTTTTCGAGGGCGCATTTGGGTGACATACACCGCGAACCTTTCAGGTACAGCTTGTCACCTTCGCGCCGACAAAGTTTACACACAGGACCTGTATATCTTGCCATAATGTTTTGTGCGTCTTCCTTCGTTCGGATTTAGATAGTATTCGTTAAACGAAAATTCTACCGGTTGAGCGTTAAAGGCTCAACCGGTGAGCTAACTACACACGCCGCTTCTTGCGCGGACGACAGCCATTGTGCGGCACAGGGGTCACATCAGTGATCGAGCGAATCTTCAACCCGGCACCCATGATCGAACGAAGCGCGGCCTCGCGGCCTGGCCCTGGACCTTTCACAAAAGCATCGACTTCTCGCATACCATGTTCCATCGCCTGCTGCGCGGCCTTCTGACCGGCTAACTGGGCAGCAAAGGGCGTACTCTTCCGCGAGCCTTTGAAACCGGCGATACCGGCGCTGGCCCAGGTCACTGTATTGCCCTGCTGATCGGTCATGGTTACGATAGTGTTATTGAACGTCGCGTAGATATGGGCCTGCCCATACGGCACGTTCCGCCGCACACGGCGTCCACTACGTTGTGATCTTCCTCGTCCCATTGGTCCTCCACTGTTACCCTGGAACCTGTACTGTCCAAGCTATTTCTTGACCGCACCCCGACGACGACCACGTCCGGCAACCGTCTTACGGGTGCCACGCCGCGTACGTGCGTTAGTTTTCGTTCGCTGACCTCGCACCGGCAAGCCACGGCGATGCCGCAGCCCGCGATAGCAACCAATCTCTTGCAGACGCTTGATATTGAGCTGCACCTCACGGCGCAAGTCACCTTCAATACGATAATTGCTGGTGATGTACTCACGCAGGCGTTGAATTTCCGCCTCGGTCAGGTCTTTAACCCTTGTATCGGGATTGACGCCGGTCGCCTCAATAGCCTGGAGACTGCGTGTATGCCCAATACCATAGAGATAAGTTAGAGCGATTTCTACTCGTTTGTCGCGTGGAAGGTCAACACCTTCAATACGTGCCATGCCACTCTACTCCGCTCTGGCTGACGCCGGGGCCAATTAGCCCTGACGCTGCTTATGCTTAGGATTGCTACAAATTACCATTACAACGCCCCTGCGCTTGATGATCTTGCACTTCGGGCAGCGGCGCTTTACTGATGCACTTACTCTCATGATGTTACGCCTTCTATGCTTAGTGTTCCTGTCGTCTGGTCACAAGAACGACTCATTATTATAGCATGCTATTCCCATTTTGTCAGGATTTCGGGGCCATTTTCTGTTACGGCGATGGTATGTTCAAAATGGGCACACAACCCACCATCAGCCATGACAACCGTCCAATGGTCATCGAGAACCTGCGTTTGAGGGCTGCCAGCCATGACCATCGGCTCAAGGGCAAAGGTCATCCCGGGGCGCATTCGATGCCCCTGACCTTTTCTGCCCCAGTTTGGAATATGCGGTTCCTCATGCATATTCCGCCCTACCCCATGACCACCATACTCTCGAACAACATTGTATCCACGACCTTCGACAAAAGTCTGGATCGCATTCGACACATCGCCGAAGCGCCTGTCGGGAAGACAGATTTCAATCCCCTTGTAGAGAGAAGATTCCGTAATCTCCAACAAACGCAGGGCTTCGTCGCTCACACGACCAACCGGCGCAGTGAAGGCCGAGTCGGCAACCCAACCCTTGTAGGTCGTGCCACAATCGATACTGACGATATCGCCTTCCTGCAAGACACGATCCCCCGGTATACCATGAACCAGTTCCTCGTTGATCGAGGCGGTGATGGTCGCCGGATAGGGATACCGGCTGCCGGATGGGTACCCATAAAAGGATGGGATTGCACCATGACCGACAATGATATCGTGGGCGATCTTATCAAGCTCACCGGTCGTTACACCGGGGCGAATCGCCTCATCAACTGCTTGCAGTGCCTCGACGTTGATCTTCGCGGCATCCTGCATCGCACTGATGTTTCTGCGGCTTTTGACAATGATCGCCATTTCCCGACTGTCCCCTGACCTGCTAACCCTGGATCGCCGCGACCATTTCCGGCGTGATTTCGTCAACCGGGCGCATGGCGCTGATCTCAACCAGGATGCCACGCTCACGATAGAAATCGGCCAGCGGCGCGGTTTTCTCCAGATAGAGCTGGTATCGCTCACTAACGACATCGGGCTGGTCATCCGCACGCTGGGACAGGACCGCACCATCGTCGTCACAACGCTCCGCCACTTTCGGCGGATCGAACGCTACGTGATAGATACGCCCACAGGTCGGGCAGCTGCGCCGCCCACTGACCCGGCGGACAGCCTCTTCTTCGGTGATATCAAGGTACAAAACTTTTGAGACACGCTGTCCCGATTCGGCCAGGAGATCATCGAGTGCTTCGGCCTGCGGGATCGTTCGCGGGAAACCATCCAACAATGCGCCGTTTTCCCGGCAATCAGATTCTTCCAGTCGGTCGGCAAGCATGCTCACCGTCGTCGCATCCGGGATCAATTCACCACGCGCCATCATTGCCTGTATTTCCCGGGCCAACGGTGTATCCATTGTTTTCATCGCCCGGAACAAGTCACCGGTCGAAACCTGTGGGATTCCGGTCAGGTCTACCAGGCGCTTCGCCTGGGTTCCTTTACCACATCCGGGAGGGCCGAGCAGAATGATGTAGGTTGGCATCAAACAGATTCCTTTCGACTACCGGATGAAGCTGTCTCGCTGGCGCATCACCAACTGGGCTTCAAGCTGGCGCAGCGTGTCGATGACGACACCGACGACGATGATCAAGCCACCGCCGCTGATGACATACAACGCACTACGAACTTCCAACCCCGCACCTGGACTGATAAGTTCCATAACCATCTGCACCACACCGGGCAGCACGGCGATCACCCCCAGGAAAAGCGCGCCAACCAGCGTGATTCGCTGAACCACCTTGTTGACGAATTCCTCGGTGCGTTTGCCGGGACGGATGCCAGGAATGAAGCCCCCATTACGCTGGAGGTTATCGGCCAGATTCTGGTTTCTGATCATGATTTCGGTATAGAGGTAGGTAAAACCAACCACCAGCGAGAAATAGACCAGCCAGTACATGACCTGACCGGGCATGCGATTACCGCCCTGGCGACCGAAAATCGTTTCGACACTTGTCGAGAAGTTCGCCAGCCACACAGCAGAACTGTTTTTGAACAGCCCCGCAACAACCGCCGGGAACGTAAGGAACGACTGGGCGAAGATCAGCGGGATCATGCCTGCCGTGTTCACCCGCAGTGGGATATAGGTCGAGCCGCCGCCATACATCTTCGTGCCCCGGACTCGCTTGCCATACTTGACAGGGATACGGCGCTGTCCTTCCTGAACGATGACAATCACCACGACGGTGACAATCGTCAGGACGAGGAACAGGATTACGTTCCTGAAAGCTGCGCCAGTTTCGACGGTGGTCACCAGGCTGCGGACGTTGAACGGCACGCGGGCGACGATACCGGCGAAGATGATCAGGCTCAGGCCATTGCCGATCCCATCCTCGGTGATCATTTCACCGAGCCAGATGGCGAACATCGTACCGGCGGTCATGATTGCCAGAACGGTAAAGGTCAGCAGGATATTCCCGTCAGCGCCAAAGCCAAAACCGGGGATTACACTGTTGCCCGTGCCTGCGACACGGAAGATATTGATCTGGGCGATTGCCTGAAATGCAGCCATCGGGATCGCCAGATAGTAGGTCAGGCGGTTCATCTTGTCGCGCCCGGACTGACCTTCGCGGGTCCATTCCTCGAAAATGGGGATGACCGGCGTCAGAATCTGGATGATAATGTTGGCCGTGATATATGGGTACACACCCATCGCCAGAACACTGAACCGTGATACGGCACCACCGGACAACAAGTCAAGCACCTGGGCAAACGCCCCGATCCCGCTTTCAGGTGATAGCACCTGGCGGAGAACTTCGTGATCGACGCCGGGCACAGGGATATTCGATGCGAAACGATAGATAACCAGCAGCAGAATCGTAATCAGGATTCGCCGCCGCAGATCGGGCAACCTGAAGGTTTCGCGAAGACCCTCAATGATGGACATACTGTCCTCCCCCTGGCACTAAGAGCTTTGCCCGGTACGCTTTTCGCGCAGGGCTTCGATTTGTTCTTTGCGGAGCGGCTTGACAGTTGCGCGGGCACCGGTGAATTCCAGTTCCAGCACTTCCACACTGCCACCGGCAGCCTCGATCTTCTCTTTTGCACTCTTTGAAAATCGGTGGGCCGAAACGGTGAAGGATTTCTCAATCTCACCACGCCCAAGAACAACAACCGGATTTTCGGCATCCCGAATCAGCCCGGCTTCAGCCAGTTTCTCCGGGTCAAGTTTTGACCCTTTGCGAAAATCGTCCAGTTGGTCGACGTTAACTTCCTGGTATTCAATCCGGAAGATATTTGAAAAGCCACGTTTGAAAGGCAGACGCCGAACCAGGGGAAGCTGACCACCTTCAAAGTAGTGGCCCTTTCCTCCGCCAGATCGCGCGCCCTGGCCCTTGGTACCACGCCCGGCGGTCTTACCCTGCCCGGCAGCGATACCGCGACCTACTCGCTTTCGCTTTTTGGTTGCACCCTGATCGGGACGCAGGTCGTGTAATTTCATTGTGTTACTCCACTTCCTCGACTTGCACCAGGTGGATGACCTTGGCAACCATACCCCGAATGACGGGAGTATCGTTGTGTTCAACGACCTGATTCATTTTCCTCAAACCCAGTGAGTAGACGGTATCCTTCTGGCGCTGCGAATAGCCGATCGGGCTTTTCACCAATTTGATGCGCAGCGTTTTCTCTTTCTTCTTTGCCATTACGAATCGCTCCCACGCTCACCGCGCATCCAGAACGGCAGGATATCCTGCGGGTCCTTGCCCCGGATCTCGGCCAGTTCGGCGACATTTTTGAGTTCCTGAAGCCCAAACCAGGTTGCGCGGGCCACATTCAGCATGTTGGCGCTGCCCTTTGACTTGGACAAAATGTCGGTGATGCCAGCTGCTTCAACAACGGCGCGAACAGCACCCCCGGCGATGACGCCCGTTCCAGGGGCCGCCGGACGCAGCATGACTTTGGCACCACCCAGTTTATACTCGATGGGATGAGGAATGGTCGATCCCATCATGGCAACTGGCTTCATATTTCTCCGGGCACGATCAACACCCTTGCGGATGGCGTCGGGAACCGAACGGGCCTTGCCGATTCCCACGCCAACCTGCCCACGATTATCGCCAACGACGACAACCGTACGGAAAGCGAATCGACGCCCGCCCTTGACCACCTTAGCGACACGCTTGATGTCAAGAACGCGCTCGTCAAGTTCCTCACGGTCATCTTTTATGCGAGGTTCACTTCGTCGTCCCATGTTTCACTCCAATACAGTGCAGATACCGGCCACATACCGGCTTCCACAACTGATAGAATAACCTTCTGGTTAGAACTTCAATCCGGCATCACGGGCAGCATCGGCCAGGGCCTTGATCCGTCCATGATATTGATACCCGCCGCGATCAAACACAATCTGCGAGACACCCGCTTCAATCGCACGTTCTGCAACGGCCTGACCAACCAGCGCAGCCTGTTCGGTCTTGTTCTTGTTCAACATCTGCCCTCGCAGCGCGATATCAACGGTCGAGGCAGCGGCCAGCGTATGGCCCGCCTCGTCATCAACCACCTGAGCATAGATATGCTTGTGGCTGCGAAATACATTCAGGCGCGGGCGCTCTGGTGTCCCAAAGACGTATTTTCTTACGCGATTGTGGCGACGTACACGCGCCTTCGCTCGTTTATTCGCAATACCCATTTCAGTCTATCTCCACCACAGCACTGTTCATTTATGAAAAATCTGCCAGCCGATAGAGGCTAAGCGCCAAGCTTGCCCGCTTTACCGGCCTTCTGACGCACCCACTCACCTTCATATCGGATACCCTTACCTTTGTAAGGCTCCGGCGGGCGCAGCCCTCGGATATCCGCAGCAATCTGACCGATCAACTCTTTGTCAATCGAACGAATGATGACCGATTGACCACGCTCACCGACCTCGAATGAAACGTCCGGCGGGGGGACAACCTGGATATCATGTGAATAGCCCAGGCTCAACTTCAAGTCATCGCCGGTCATTTCAGCCCGGTACCCGGTGCCGATAATTTGCAACCGCATCTCATAGCCATCGGTTACACCGATAACCATGTTGGACAGCAGAGCGCGGGTCAGACCGTGCAAGGATCGATGATCGCGCTGATCCGTTGGACGGGTGACTTCAATTTCGCCATCCTTCATTTCGATCTTCATTGCCGGATCGAATTGACGGACCAGTTCGCCTTTTGGACCTTTGACCGTTACCTCAGATCCCTTGATCGAAATCAAGACACCATCCGGGATCGATATTGGCTGTTTTCCAATTCGAGACATACTTATACTCCGTTCAGGTTTCAGACACCCGACACCGTATCCGACTGCCGGGTTCCCCCTTCAATCTCGTTTCTTTAAAGGGATGTCTGCCTGTGACTCACCAAATATAGCAAAGCACTTCACCGCCAACGCGCTCTTTTCGAGCACGCTGGCCCGTCATGACTCCCTTCGGAGTCGTCAAAACGGCGATTCCCATACCGCTCAGCACCCAGGGGATATCCTGATAACCGGTATAGATGCGGCGGCCAGGCTTGCTGACTCGCTTCAGGCCGCTGATAACCGACCGGCGATCACGCCGCTCACCCACAAACTTCAGTTTGACGACAATCCAGGAAAACGGATTGTCCTCACGTACACTGTAGTTTTCGATATACCCCTCTTCCAGAAGGACGCGAGCCAGTTCGACTTTCATCTTGGAATGCGGAATCTCGACCACAGTCTTGCGGGCCATAATTGCATTACGGATTCTGGTTAACATATCCGCAATCGGATCGTTTACATACATGCTCGTTTCTCCTACCAGCTCGATTTAGACACGCCGGGGATATCACCCTTAAGCGCCAACTCGCGGAAGCAGATACGGCAAAGCTCAAACTTGCGAATATAACCCCTCGGACGACCACACAACCGGCAGCGATTCCTGACTCGAACCTTATACTTACGGCGTTGCTCGCGGTAGGGCATACAAGTCTTTGACATTAGCCTTAACTCCCTGTCCTAGTGCTCATATAATGCGGTCGCGGATACCACTTCGACATCCTGGAAGGGCATTCCCATCAGCCGCAGCAATTCGCGTCCCTCTTCATCGGACTCGGCGGTGGTGACAATGCTCACTTCCATTCCCCGAACCTTGTCAACTTTGTCATACTCGATTTCAGGGAAGAGTATCTGCTCACGCAGGCCGAGTGTATAGTTACCCCGGCCATCAAAAGCGGTATTCGAAATACCACGAAAGTCACGCGTACGTGGGAGAGCAACGTTCATCAACCGGTCAAGAAACGCCCACATCCGCTCGCCACGCAACGTCACCTTGACACCGATCTGACGCCCTTCACGCAGTTTGAAGGCAGCGATGCTTTTGCGCGCCTTCGTGATGACCGGACGCTGCCCGGTAATCGTCATGATATCTTCAACCGCTGCGTCCAACGCACGGGCGTTATCAAGCGCTTCCCCTACCCCCACGTTGACCACCACTTTGGTCACTCTAGGGGCCTGCATGATGTTCGAATACGAAAAGCGATCAATCAACGCCTGGCGGACATTGTCCTGATAATGCTTCTTTAATGCGTGCATCATTCGATGTCCTCGCCACACTTCTTGCAAACCCGAACCCGCATACCATCGCTCCGGCGAAGGCCCACGCGGGTGGGTTCGTTACACTGGGGGCAAACAAGCATCACGTTCGAAACGTCGATGGGCGCTTCAAACTGGATGATGCCAGCCTGCACCTGAGAGCGACCAGCCTGCATGGGCCGCTGGTGCTTCTTACGGATATTTACCGACTCGACAACAACACGCCGCTCTTTGGGAAAGGCACGAAGGACTCTTCCCCGTGCGCCTTTATCGTTTCCGGCGATTATTTCCACAACGTCATCACGTTTAATACGCATCTTATTCACAGTCATCGGTTACACCTTTCCGCACCTATAGAACCTCTGGTGCCAGCGAAACAATCTTCATGAAGCCTGCTTCGCGAAGCTCACGGGCAACCGGGCCGAAGATACGCGTACCCTTTGGGCTATTGCTCGTACCGTCAAGAATGACAGCAGCATTGTCATCAAAGCGAATGTACGAACCATCCTCACGACGGTATTCTTTGGTCGTCCTAACGACAACCGCATGGACAATTTCGCTTTTCTTGACACCGGCATGTGGCTGCGCACTCTTGACTGTCGCGACCACAATATCGCCAATGCCGCCGTAGTATCTTTTTGAGCCACCCATTACGCGAATGACAAGGATTTCTCTCGCGCCGCTGTTGTCAGCCACTTTGAGACGACTCTCTTGCTGAATCATGGCTGTACCCTCATTGTTTCCTAGTCTTCGTCTTCGTCTACGTCAACGTCTTCGTCGTCATCAGCGTCCTCAAGGTCTTCAGCCTCCTCTTCGGCTTCTTCGATCTCTTCGACAGCCTCGACAAGTTCTTCTTCAATCTCGTCGCCCAGGTCTGACACTTCGGTGGTGCGGGCACTGAAGTCCTCACGAAGGATTTCCTGCACAGCCCAACGCTTGTTCTTGCTGATCGGGCGCGATTCTACAATCACAACCTCGTCGCCGATTTCGCAATCGTTGTTCTCGTCATGGGCCATGAACCGCTTGGTCTCCTGGACAACCTTACCATACAACGGGTGGCGATATTTCCTGCCAACCGTAATCACCACGGTTTTGTCCATCTTATTGCTGATGACCGTACCGACCAGTCTGCGTCTGCTATTCGATGGCATTGTCCGCTGCCTCCAGTTGCTTCTCTCGCAGTATCGTCTTGATCCGGGCAATTCTGCGCCGGGTGATGCGAAGGCGATTGAAGTCCTCTAACTGACCCGAAGAACGCTGGAAGCGCAGATTGAAGTACTCTTCCTTGGCGTCATCGAGCCGACCCTGCAACTCGTTTTCCGTCAATTGACGTAATTCTGATGCTTTAGTTGCCATACTAGACTACCCCCTGTCCGGAGATCGGGTCGATCCGGGGGACTATTTTGCATCTCACCGGCAGTTTGTAGCTCGCCAGACGGAGAGCTTCCTTCGCCGTTTCCTGGTCGACACCACCGATCTCGAACATGACGCGACCCGGTTTTACCACACATACCCAGTGATCGACGGAACCCTTGCCCTTGCCCATACGGGACTCGGCGGCTCGCTTGGTCACTGGCTTGTCGGGGAAAATCCGGATATAGACTTTTCCACGACGTTTCAAATAACGCACAACAGTACGGCGGGCGGATTCGATCTGCCGGCTGGTAATCCAGGCCGGTTCGAGTGACTGAAGGCCGATGTCACCAAAGTCAACCGTGTTGCCACGCTGGGCCTTCCCTTGCATACGCCCGCGAAACTGCTTGCGGTATTTCACACGTTTTGGCATCAACATATTGCAACTCTCCAAAAGGCAGTAGACTTGATTAAACTGCTGCCTGCAATGCGCAAACCCATCCAACTACTGACTGACGTAGACACCTTCGGTCTCGTGTTCGTCCTCGCCGAGTACCTCGCCCTTGTAAATCCAGACCTTGATACCGATCCGGCCAAAAGTAGTCAGTGCCTCAGCCGTACCATAATCAATGTCGGCGCGAAGTGTTTGTAGGGGAACACGTCCCTCACGATGCCATTCGCGGCGGGCCATCTCTGCACCTGACAGACGCCCGGCAACCATGATCTTGATTCCCAGCGCACCCTGGCGCATCGCTTGCTGTGCAGCACGCTTCATAGCGCGGCTGTGAGAAATCCGGCGTTCAAGCTGCCCGGCGATGTTTTGAGCAACCAGAAGCGAGTCCATGTCGGGGGATTCGACTTCCTCGACCTCGATCTTGACCTTCTTGTCGGTCAGTTCTTCCAGGCCCTGGCGGATTTCTTTGACCGTCGCACCTTTACGGCCAATGATGATACCTGGCCGTGCAGTATGGATGGTCACCAGAACCTGATTCGGATAGCGCTCGATGTCAACCTTCGAAATGCCTGCATTGTCATGGTTTGACGTTATGTAATCACGAATAGATATGTCTTCGTGAAGTAAATCGGCATAGCGACGACCTTCAGCGTACCAGCGTGCATTCCAGTCCTTGATAATCTTCAGGCGCATGCCAACCGGATGAACTTTTCGCCCCATAGTTACTCCTCCTCCTCACCAGCGACATCAACAGCCACCGGTTCCGGTTCTGGCTCAAGTTCGCGTTCACTCAAAACAACAGTCAAATGAGACGAGCGCTTGATAACCGGCTTAAACCGGCCTCGAGCACCAAACCGCCGCCACTTCCGGCGCGGCCCTTCGTTTGCATAGATCTTCGCGATCACCAGATCGGCTGGATCAAGTTCGAAATTGTTCTCCGCATTGGAAACTGCGCTTTTGAGGGTCTTGAATGCAAACCCTGCCCCCTTCTGAGGCATACTTCTCAGCAGAGCCAACGCAGCCACCGGGTCCATACCGCGCACCTGATCACAGACCAGCCGGAGCTTTTGCGGGGATATTGGTAGATATTTCGTAGTTGCACGAATCTCCATATCGTTACCGCCCCTTCTTTTCTCGTTGGACGTGCCCACGGAAGGTACGCGTGGGGGCAAACTCGCCCAGCTTGTGACCTACCATGTTTTCAGTGATATAGATCGGCACGTGACGTCGGCCATCATGGATGGCAATCGTATGCCCCACGAAATCCGGGAAGATCGTCGAAGCACGGCTCCAGGTGCGGATCACTTTCTTATCACCGGCTTGGTTCATCCGCTCAATCTTCGTCATTAAACTCGGGCTTACGTACGGCCCTTTCTTCAAACTGCGAGACATAATACCTTCCTCCGCTGACCAGTAAGACCTTAGCGCTTCTTGCTGCGACGACGAATGATGTATCGGTCGGTCGCTTTATTGCGGCGAGTCTTCTTACCTAAAGTCGGCTTACCCCAGGGCGATTTCGGGCTGGGCATACCGATACCGGAACGCCCTTCACCACCACCATGTGGGTGAGAGGCGGGGTCCATCGCCGTACCACGAACGGCAGGCCGCCAACCCATCCAGCGCCTTCTACCAGCCTTACCCAGCTTGATATTTCCGTGATCGGTGTTGCCAACCTGACCAATCGTGGCCATACAGGAACGGCTGACATAACGCATCTCGCCGCTGGGCAGGCGGACGGTGGCATACTTACCTTCTTTTGCCAGAAGCTGGGCGGAGGTACCAGCCGCACGAACAAGCTGACCTCCCTTGCCCTGATACAATTCAATATTATGAATGACCGTACCGACCGGAATATCGTGCAAAGGCAGCGCATTTCCGGGGCGGATATCCGCCTTCGAGCCACTCATGATATTATCGTCGACCTGTAACCCCAGGGGAGCGATAATATAACGCTTTTCGCCATCGGCGTAGACAACCAACGCGATACGAGCCGAGCGGTTCGGATCATACTCGATACTCGCGATACGACCGGGGATACCCACCTTGTCGCGCTTGAAATCAATCAAGCGATAGCGACGGCGATGTCCACCACCACGATGCCGCACCGTGATCCGGCCCTGGGAATTGCGTCCTGCCCGCGAATGCTTCGCCTCGGTCAGCGACTTCTCAGGCTTTTTGCGCGTTATTTCCTCAAACGTATGCCCCGTCATATCCCGGCGGCCGGGTGAAGTGGGCTTATATTTCTTGATAGCCATTAGGAACCCTCAAGACTTCATTACTTTGCTATTGCCGGGTTACACACCAAACAGATCGATACTCTGACCCGGTGCAACCGTCACGTATGCTTTCTTCCATTGCTTCTTGCGGATATAGGTCGTACGCAGGCGGCGACCCATTTTCGCGGGCATAATCGCAGTCCGGACCCTCAACACGTCGACGTCGAATACTTCTTCGACCGCTTCTTTGATCATCGGCTTGTTCGCCCGCATATCCACTTCAAAAACGTAGACATTCTGTTCGTCGGTCAGCATTTCACTTTTTTCGGTAATCACCGGACGACGAATGATGTCGTAGAGGTGTATTTCGCCACTCATATCAACTACTCCTGGGCTACTTACCAAGCCAGCCGGTGATCTGTTCAAGCGCATCCAACGGCATAATCACCATATCGTACTTCAGCAAATCACGGATGTTCAGATACATCGCCCGCAGATAACGAGCATCATCCAGGTTTCGGATCGAAAGCTGAACGTTCTCATTGACATCGGCCAGCAGCACCAGGGCCGAGGCATCGCCCACAAGATTGTAAAGCACGTCCGCCATGTCGCGGGTTTTGGGCGATTGCATCTCGAGATTATCGATGACGACAATCCCCGATTCAGCCGCTTTTGCCGACAACGCCGAGCGGATCGCCTCACGGCGCATCTTCTTCGGCATGTCTTTGGTGTACTTACGTGGCCGAGGCCCGTGAGACACACCACCACCGACAAAGGTCGGGGCGTTGCGGCTGCCGTGCCGGGCACGACCGGTGCCCTTCTGCCGGTACCACTTCTGCTTGGTGCGATTGACTTCACCGCGCGTCTTGGCATTGTGGGTGCCGAGCCGGGCATTCGCCATCTGGCGAACATAAGCTTGATGCATCAACCCAACATTGACCGGCACTTCGAAAATATCGGTGGGCAGTTCGACTTCGCCAACCTCTTTACCACGCATATTCTTGACTGGGAGTTTTATCGCCATTTCACACTACCTCATTGATGCCTGTTTGACCGCCGGGCGGACCGTTACGACTCCACCCTTAGCACCAGGCACACTGCCCTTAACGGCCAACAGGTTGCGTTCAGAATCGACGACGACGACTTCCAGGTTTTGCGATGTCACACGTTCGCCGCCCATTCGCCCCGCCATGCGCATTCCCTTCTTGACACGACCGGGTGTACTGGTCGAGCCAATCGAACCAGGAGCGCGCTCACGGTCTGACTGACCGTGCGTTTTGGGCTGGCGGCGGAAACCATGCCGTTTGATCGTTCCGGCGAAACCTTTGCCTTTACTGATCCCCACCACGTCTACCAGGTCACCGGTTGAAAAAACATCAACCGTTACTATCGTCCCTGTTTCGACTCCATCAACCCTGTCCACACGAAATTCGCGCAGGATTCGCAGCGGAGGAACAGGATTTGCAAGCTGCTTCCGGTTTGGATGTTTGTCGCTCGACTCAAGCAAGGCCAGATGTCCTCTTTCCGGCTTACTCAACCGGCGCTCAACCTTCCGGCTTCGTTCGACTTCATCTGTAATCTCCGGGGCGATTTCCTCATAACCCATCTGGATCGCCGAGTAGCCATCGCTGCCAGGAGTTTTCAC
Organism: Anaerolineae bacterium; assembly: GCA_016926255.1. Classification (GTDB taxonomy): domain Bacteria; phylum Chloroflexota; class Anaerolineae; order Aggregatilineales; family UBA3940; genus JAFGOY01. The sequence goes on from JAFGOY010000009.1 coordinate 102,684, forward strand.
CTGTGTTACCCAGCATGGGCCAGCCTGGATGACTGTGACCGGGACTGCTGCCCCGTTTTCGTCAAACACCTGGGTCATGCCGATTTTTTTGCCAATGATACCCTTTATCATAATGGCACTGCCTCCAAGAAGACGCTCAACCAGAGGAGAACCGGTGATGGCTCTCATAGTAATCGTGCTTCCACGTAGTTCTGATCAATCTACCAGCCGATTTAATGAACCAGCAGATTTCCGTTTGTTAAATCTTGATCTCGATATCGACACCGGCGGGCAAGTTCAAGCGAGTTAAGGTATCGATTGTCTTAGTGTCTGGATCAAGCACATCTATCAGACGCTTGTGCGTTCTCATCTCAAAGTGCTCTTGCGAGTCCTTGTCGATGAAAGGTGAACGGCGCACCGTCCAACGTTCGATTTTAGTCGGCAGCGGTACCGGGCCAACTACACGCGCCCCTGTGCGCTCCGCTGCTTCAACGATCCGCCGGGCTGATTCATCCAGCACGCGATGGTCGTAGGCTTTCAGTCGTATCCGTATTTTTTGCTTCGCCATTAGACACCCTCAGACGGTTGGGCCACGCAGCATGCGTCCCCTTGACCTATCTTAATTGTCTCTCTTATTCGATAATCTCAGAGATGACGCCAGCGCCGACGGTCAGGCCGCCTTCGCGGATGGCGAAGTTGGAGCCTTTCTCGAGAGCCAC
>JAFGOY010000010.1 GCA_016926255.1 Anaerolineae bacterium
GGACGAACCCGATCCGACCGCAACAGAAGAATCGACAGCGACAGAAACACCGGAGCCAACAGACGAACCGGAAGAAACGGAAGAGCCGACAGAATCACCCACCCCAACGGAGGAACCAGAGCCAACGGAGGAACCGAGACCAATCGAGGAATCGACTGTCGAGGGAATGCCCACACCTGAATCTGAGTAGGTTTGGCAAGGTTCCTACTGAATAGAATACGGGCGGTGGAGTTCAATCCGCCGCCCGTATTGTTTTTCCTCATTATCTGATGGGGTTGGTTTGCTTCCCCCGATTCCTGGATATCTCAGTAAAAAAGATGTGATGCATCCTTATCTGGATACACCACAGTCACACTCCTATGAGGGCGGGAGGTATCGAACCTCCGGCCAAGAGCTTAAAAGGCTCCTGCTCTACCACTGAGCTACGCCCCCGATTGGTTTTTCGCTGCGCTAGTATACCGCAGGCAGTTGGCCTGCGGCAAACTTAGGAACCTCTCCGAAATTTGCTCTGCGAACTTCGGAGAGGTAAGAAAAACAGAGCGGCAGTTATTTTGTGGATACTCGATCAGCTGTACTGCGACGGCGGCGGGTTTTTCGGGCCGGTGTTGACTCCCAACTGCTCCTTCAGGAAATCATCGACGATGTTGAAGTAGAACCAAGCCCCCGCTGTCACCCCGACCAACACGAGCAGGATTACCCACATGAAGCGTACATTGGAAACCAAGAACGAATCGAGGAAGCCGCTGCGCGGGTTGAGCAGCGTGTGATTGAACATGAATGTCACCGGCAGGAAGAACAGCACCCATACGATCTTTCGCCACTGGAAGATCGTGCGACCGGTGCTGTGACCCAGGGGCACCAGTTCGAAGAAAGCCGTCTCGGTAGACACCATGAACAGCACGAGACTGGCATTTTGAACGGTAGTCAGCACGGTTGCCATCACGCTGACGATCCGGTCGTCGAACTGCACTTCCGGCAGGTACAGCGACAGCGCACTCAGAGACCAGCCAAAGGCACCGATAAAAATCAGAATGGCGATGGTGAGCACCCCGATTACCGCTTCTCGCTTTTCGCGCTGGGCCTCCGGGACATCCAGATCGACACCGCCGGGGGTGCCAAAGGCGATGCCGGGCGACAGCTTCAGGGTCCGGGAGAGAATCACCGAAATGACGGCGAGCAGCAGATTGGCGGGGTAGAAGTTGAATTTCGATTTTGCCTTCCAAATGCGGCCCGCAATACGGCGTGCAAAGTCGCCGGAAAAACTGACCAGCCCGACTGTACCGGCCATCAACAGGGCAAGAAGTGCGCCTTCGAAGGTAAAGAGAGAAATCCCTTCTTCCAGAAAGGCGAAGATAGCCCCGTACAATGCCAGGATCAGGGCGACCAGGGGCAGCGTCAGGCAGCCGCGTTTGACGGCAGTTCTGTTGAGTCCCCACCGGGTAACCTTGCCGAGCCAGGCAACCAGCTTGTCGATGCCAATCGCCCGAAGCCATTCCTGGATGCGGTCTTCCTCGTCGCGCAGAATGTTGGACAACTCAGACGAGGTAAAGCCGAAAATGATCGCCATCAAGATTGCCAGGAAGAGATTCGAACCGACCACCTGTGGAGCAGTGGCGATCTGCTGTGGGGCGGGAATCTGGGCAACCAGGGGACGTCGCTGAACCTGTTCGGAGAGGTTGACGTATTCACCGGTCTGTAATGGGTTCGGTATCTCGTAATCAGGCAGGGGGAGATCAGGATCAGGGAGCGGGTACTGCCCGACATCAATCGACGGCGGTTCGGGAAGCCCCGGAAATACCTCGTAGGGATCGACGGCACCGGTGGCGACAAGGATCACCATCACGGCGACGCAGCTAAAAACCAGGAAAAACGCGATAAAACCAATCAGCCGACCGGTAAGTTTGCGCATGGTCTCTCTCCATTCACTGCTGAAAAAAACAGGATACCATTGAGCCAGTCAATTGATACAACACCGCCGCCACAGGAAAGGGGCACTCAAATGGTACTGGAGTGCCCCGCATTTCTGAATAAGTGACTGGTGCGGATCAGGCCTCGATGATTTTGTCGTCGATGAGCTGCTGCTGCACCATCTGGCCCTGTGGATCGAAGCAGAAGAAGGGCGCATGGAGATGAAATTCGACATCGATCATTGCCCGCCCGGCGCGGTTCTTCTCAATCGTAAAGACGACCCATTCACGGTACTGGCGGGCCTGATAGGGATTAAAGGCGATGTGGTCCTTCGAGAGAATCTTGTATTTGTTGTTCATGATCATGGCGATGTCGCACTCGTAATCGAGCGCGGAGCTACCGCGCAGATGGAAAAGGTGCAGACGCTTGGCCTGCAAGCCCGTCCGGTCGGAGGCAACGATGGCGAAAACCGGGACGTCGAGTGACATGGCGATGTCTTTCAAGCCTTCGACGATGATCGTCACTTTGTCGTTCTCGTCGGTCGCTTTTTCCGGGTGAATGGCGACTTTTTGCAGGTAGTCGACGAAAACGACCACGTTGCCCTTTGTCGCCTTGACCAGCCGCGCGGTCATATCCCGAATAGCGGAAAGGGTGGTAACGGCGGTGGAGGCCTTCAACAGGATCAGCCGGTCGGCGTATTCGCTAAGCCGGGCCAGCGCGGGTGATGTCCGGCTGTTCTCGCGGAGGATGCCCCGCAGAGAGCCAGTACCTCCCCGATCTTTGCTGAGATAGTTGCGGGCATGCTTGGAGACGATAATATCCTGGAGGTCCTTCATGCGCAGGCCCTGGGCGGTGATCATCTCAGGTGGGTTGACACTTTCCAGGCAAAGCAGGCGGTTCATCAGGTGGGCTTCGGTATGCTCATAGGACAGGTAGAAAGCATACATATTGCTGGATTTCGCAATGTTGCGGGCGATCTGCATGGCGGTGATCGTCTTACCGATGCCCTGTGCGCCTCCCAGCAGCACCAGTTCTCCGCGCTGCAAGCCGCCACCGATGGCGGCATCGAGAGGATCGAGTCCGGTGGGGACGGGGATGTAGTTAGAGAGATCGCCGCGAATGACGGCTTCGTTGGCCTCGTTGATAACCTGGGTAAGTGTGCGGGGCATATGAGCACCGCGTAAACCTGCATCCGGATGGTCGTTTTTTCGGGATAGTTGCGAATCTGTCATTATGATACCTGGTAGGGACTGTTAGAGCCTGCGTTATGACTGGAATAAATTCAGCAGCACTTATTCTATCAGTGCCCTGAATTTGGGGCAATGGGACGGATAGGAAATTCGAGAAGGTATGATTATTCACTACTGCTCATATAATCGCCCAGATCGAGGGCAATAAACAACCGCTGTTTTGCCTCTTGCGGCATCTGGGTTTTCCCATGCTCATGATATAACTCGACGGTTTTTGCCAGCGTGTTGACGACGACTCGGCAGTTTTCACAATCTTTCATGTGATATTCGATTTCCCGGCACAGCGATTCTTCCGCGTCGCCATCAAGATACAGGGATAATCCCTCCAACAACTCGTGACAGGATGATCCGCCCTCGTGATGATGTGTGTGCTTGTCCATACTATTCCTCACGCAGCCGCTCGCTCGGCGAAGTATTCAGAAAGACGCTCACGTAAGAACAACCGCGCTCGATGCAAACGCGACTTGACAGCGGCAGTTGATATGTCAAGGGTATCGCCAACTTCGGCGGTCGATAACCCTTCGATATCACGCAGAATGAAGACCGGCTTCAATGATTCGGGAAGCAGTTGGATGGCCTCGCCCATGTACTCAATCGCTTCACCGGTCAGCAGGTCTTTCTCCGGGATGCAGCACCAGTCGAAGAACTGGCGGGGAAGCATGTCGCCGGAATCGATCTGGACGGGTTCGTCGATGGAAACCGTGTCGGGCTGTTTTTTTCGCTGGCGCATCAAGGCCGTGTTGTAGGTAATACGATACAGCCAGGTGCCGACATTGCTCCGCCCTTCAAAGCGGGAGATATTCTTATAAGCGCTGATAAACGCTTCCTGGAGAATATCTTCTGCCTCAAATGGATCGCCGGAAACCTTGAGGGCGAGATTGTATAGCCGGTCGGCGTACAACTCGACGACCTGGGCAAAGGCGGCTTTGTCGCCCGATCTCAGGCGGTCGAGATCGATTTGTTCAGCGGTTGTGGGGTGTTCAGTCATAGTTAGATAGTATCTAAGGTGATAGTTACCAACAATCAACAAAATGAACGATCTCGATCAAGTATAACACGATCCCGCGTTTTTAGTGGCCTGGGACAGTAAAGACGGGTTATCAGGACAGGCCGGTTTTGCCCTGAAACGATTTGCGCCGTAAAATGCAATTGTGGAAAATGATTACTCCGAAATCGTTACTTTCCTTTTCCACTTCTCGGCGGTGCCTGATCCGATATGATTATGCTCGGTTAATTTGAGAGTGCCGGAGCGTTCAATATAAAGCGAGAGACCGACCATGAACCTATTTAAACGGCGTGACGATGCGTTCAAGGGTAATGTATATGAAGAAGAAGAAAAAGAACCACGAGCCGGTTTGAGCAAAGAAATTCAGATTGCGATTGCCTTTGTGGCAGTGCTGATCGTGGGGAGTATCTGCGGCTTCTCGGCGACATCAGGGCTGCGGGCGGGCGAACCCCCTGCGCCGCAGTCAGCCGTACCGGTGGCCGATACCAAAATCCCGACGGCGCGCGAGGCATACGATATCGCCTACCAGTACGTGGTCGATCAGGGGTCTCCGGTCGAACTGGCAAGCGCGGTCGGAATCTGGACTCCGGGGGTAAGCGATGTGCAACTGGCGGCGGGCCGGACCGGTTGGACATTCTATTTCTACCGGCCTGAAATGGCCGATATGGTCACGGTGGTCGTTGGGCGGGAGGAAAATGTCCGGATCGAGGCGGTTGTGCCCTGGGAACCCGCGCCGGAGCTGACTCACGTCCAGAGCTGGCGAGTCGACAGTCCGCAGGCGGTGGAGGGCATGCTCGCCAACTGCGGTGATACGCTTGAGAGTGTATCGGATGGGGTTGTCGAACTGCGGCTGACGACGGCGGCGGAGAATCGCTCGGTGCTGTGGCAGGTAAGTGTCACCTCTGAGGAGAACCCGCTGGCGGTCTGCGAGATCAATATCGACGGGACGACCGGGTTGGCCCGCCAGTAGGCGAATAGACCCACCAGCAGGCAAACAGACTCACCGGGAAAAACTGGTGTTGCCAGCAGGGTAAGCCATCGCTTATAATAATGCTCAGAAATTCCGCACGCCTGTCTCTTTATAGCCGGGCGTGCTTCGTGAGAAAAACTTGAAGGAGCTTTGAATATGGGTGGGAAAAAAGGCGCGAAGAAGACGGTCGGTAGGGCACGTAAAGCCGGCGGTCCGAAGACAATCATGAAACTGTACTATGTTCGCAAGGAAAATGGCGCGCTTGCACCAAAGTACGAACGGATTGAACTGGAAGACGAAAAAGAGTAGTCTTGCCGCGAACGTTGTCAATCTGAACCAATGACGCTCCATGCGTATGATCTGCGTGGGGCGTTTTGTTTTTATATCCTATCCGCAAATTCGCTTTGTGAACTTCGGATAGGACAGTCGATGTGGAGGAACCGGGTATGCAGGTTCTGGTCTTAGGTGCGACGGGATTCATCGGGGGGCAGATTGCCCATGCAGCGGTTCAGGAAGGGCTGGAGGTTCACGGATTCCGGCGCAGGCCGGGGTCGGTGGGGGCGATTGGCGATCTGGCGGTTACGTGGCATGAGGGCGATCTCTCTGATGGGCGCGGGCTTGACGAAGCCCTGCAGAGCTGCGATGTGCTGTTCCATGCCGCCGCATACGCTCCGGGGAGCGGATACAGCATCCGTGAGGCGAAACAAAAGGGTGTTTCGCAGCTGCGAATCGTGCTGGAGGCTGCCCGCCGAGCAAACGTTAAACGGGTGGTTTATACCAGTTCGCTGACGACCATCGGGACACCACCGCCGGGAAGCAATCGGCTGGCCGATGAACGCGATGGGTATCTGCCCGGATCGACAAGCAACGCCTACTACGAAGCGAAATGGGTGATGGAGTTCGAGGCGCTGCGGGCGTATCAGGCCGGGCTGCCGGTGATTATACTGGCCCCGACGGCAGTCTTCGGCCCTGGCGATTTGAAACCGAGCACAAGTCAAATCCTGCTGATGGTCGCGAAGAATCAGCTTCCGGTCGGGGTGGACATGGAAACCAATATCGTCGACGGGCGGGATGTGGCGCTGGCACATGTGCGGGCGGCGACGGCAGGCGAGCCTGGGGAGCGCTACATCATCGGCGGGCATAATCTGAACGTGGCCGACGCGCTGCGAGAAGCGGCACGGCTGGTGGGTGTCAGGGAGCCGCGCGGGGCGCTATCACTGAAAGCTGTGACACGACTGCTCCGGTTCGCCGAGTTTTTCCGGCTGCCGGTTCCGGCCACGATGCGAGGAATGCCGTACTGGATGGCGCTGAATTCTGAAAAAGGGTTCAGGACGTTCGGCTACACGCCGCGCCCGTTCGAAGAGACGGTGGTTGATACCGTCGGGTGGTTCAGGGAGAACGGGTATTTGTGAGAGTGATGGACTGTTTATGAGACCAGCGGGCGCGGCACGCCGCACCCGTACAACCTGATACTCTTTTATCAATCGGGGAGGGCGGGGACGTTGCCGAGGATGACGTTGTCGATTTCGGCGATGCCTGCTCCAGCACCTTTTGCCCCGTACAGTTCGAAGCGGAGTTCGACCGGCTGCCCCGCGTAGGGACTCAGATCGAGCCAGACACGCTCGAAATCGACCGAGGATGCCCCGGTTTGCCAGAGCACCTGCTGGTCATCGCCTTGAAGGACACGCAGAGTTAGTGTCTGCTCCCCGGCTGGCATTCGATAGAGGAAACTCAGAACCGGTGAGGTCATCTCCGAGGGAATGGGGATGATCGCCGAGACTGCCGGGCTCCCCCAGGGCCGGCGTTCACCTCTCAGGCGGAGAATATTACCCTGTGATGTTCCCAGATCGACCACCTGGGCATCGGTACCAGCGAAGACCTCCCAACCCTGCAAGCCCAATGTAAAGGCTCCATTCGGGACGATGTTCAGGCGTGGCAAAAGCATCCAGGTGACGGTTGTCTTTTCGGTCAGTTCGATGATTACCGGCGGCGGCGCGGCGGCACCCTGCCCGCCCCCTTCGACGATCGGGAAAACGTGCATCCCGTCGAGTAACTCAATCAGCACAACGCCATTCTGGTCGGCCTGGCGCAGCGTACCGTCATCTAACTGGACGGTGGCGTAGGGAACAGGCTGATCGCGCAGGTTGACGATCCTGGCTTCGAGAAGCCCTACAAGGCTGGCTTTACCGGCTTCGGAGTAGTCCCCGATGTTCCCCGCGTTGTCGGTGGCCCTGGCGCGGAAGCGATAGAGGCCGCCCTCGGCCATTTCGTAGATGGCTTCCTGCTCGGTGGTTTCCGCCTGCCAGGTCTTCCACTCGCCGTAGTTGTGGCTGACGAGCACGTCGTAGGTGTCGACCCCGGTGCCGTATTCGCCGTCATCGCCTTCCCATCTGACGAGGACTCTGGCCGGGTCGTCGGGGTCTTTGGTTACGGTCAGCGATGTTTCCGGGCCTTCCCAGTCGTACTCAATGATGATCTGCGGCGGCCCGCCGACTGTATAGTCCTCCATGCGGGAGAAATTACGATCACGCGCCGGGAGCAGCCGGACGTTGTAGTTATTGTCGCCGTCGGGTTTGATAGTCGAATAGCCGCCCAACGGATTGATCAGCACCCCGGCTTCGGCCTCGGCCTCGATATCGAGATCGACGGTGACCCCGGTCACCGAATACATGGTGATGATCCGCGCGCCGTCGGCACGGCGCATCTGGGTGATGACGACGCCCTCGCGCACCTCGCGCCGCGCTTCGACGATGTCATAGATCAGGCTGGTGGCAAGCTGCATTGCCTCGTAAGCCGGGCGGATTTCGGCATTGAGGGTGAGCAGTCCGTAGGCTTCGTCCATATTGTCGTCGGCAAGGCGGAACCACATCAAGCGGTCGGCACCGGCGGCGTAGGCGTTGCCAACGGCTTGCAGGAAATACCAGGCGGCCTCATCTTCGGTGGCGTAACGCCAGTAGGGATAGTCGGGTGCGATGCCCAGGCCGCGCAGGGGGATCGCTGTCTCGGTGATCCAGATTGGTTTGTCGCCCATGCCGTAGCGATTCAGCACCCCACGCGTCTCGACGGTGAGTTCGTAGACCAGCTCCGGGCTGATATACATATGAATATTGGCGGCGTCGAAATAGTAATTATTGCGCGCGCCTTCGGGATCGAGCGAGGCGAGGCGGACGACTTCGGGGAAGAAGTCGCGTTCAAGGAGAAGGGCCATCCCCGCCATTGACACCGGGACGTTGGGATCGGCGGCCTTGATCGCCTGATAGCAGGTTTTCATCACCTGGAAATACTGCTGCGCGGTGCCTTCCCAGTAAATGTCGAGATCGGGTTCGTTCCAGATTTCGTAGCTGCCGATCTGTCCCCGGTAGCGATTGGCAAACGAGTAGCAAAAATTGCCCCAATAGTTCTGGGGGTGATTCCAGGGCAGGTTGATATTGATCGGCATCAGGCCGGAACCGGGGTTTGCTTTAGCGTATTCGGGCGGGCCGTGCATGATGGCATGTACAGAGATACCGGCATCGTTCCAGATCGGGATGATGGTATCGCTGCGCTCCCAGGTCCAGTTTCCCTGGGTGGGTTCGTGCTCGTGCCAGTTGAACTGCCAGCGCACCACGCCCGCGCCGCTTTCCCGGGCGAGAGTCAGCCAGGGTTCTTCAGGGGCTATGAAGTTGATTCCGTAGAAATCGCGCGGCTCCGGGAGATCATTCTGAGCGGTGACGGTATCTGCCGGAGGGCGGCCCATCCAGAGGATCGCTACCAGCAGCCCGGCAAGCAAGCGCAGAGCTGCGATCTGGCCGCTGGTTTTCCGGTGGAACGATTTGCGAGTGTTTCGTCTTCCCATATACGCTCCTGGTGTGCGGTCATTATGGGCGAAGGGGCAGTGAAACGCAAGAATTGTGGGAAGAAAACTTACGCTGCGGGCTGACCGGCCCAGGCGTGCCAGGCGAGAGTCCACAGAACGGAGAAGAAAGCGATCAGGAGGCCGTTGATCAACCAGCCGACTGGCCTGAGCAGGCAGGCCAGTGTGGTAAATTCGCCGGGCAGGTGAAGCAGGGCGTTAATCAGCAAGCCGAGAATAAGCTGGAGCATGACCAGGAAGGCAGTCTGCCCGGCATTGCTTTTGAGAATATCCCAGCCCCGCCGGAACGAGGCGACAGGGCGGCAGTTTTCGAGCGTGCAGGCACGGTCGGCAAAAAGCTGGACGATCAGCAGCATCAGCGAAATGAGGATCAGCACACCAACTCCTATCGACAGGATGATCAACAGAACGGTGCTGTTTTGAAGGGTGCTGGCAATAGCGTCGAGATCGCCAGCCGCGCCGGACAGACCGAGGTGAAGGCCCAGAACGACCACGGCGGTAATCACTCCCAGTGTGGCGGGCACGAGCGGTATCGAGAGAACGACCAGCATGTGCCAGGAACGTTTCCAGCCGGTTTGAAAGGCTTCTCGGAAGGGGGTGGGTTTTTCACTGCCGGGCGGATCGACGGCGTCGATCAGCGCACCAGCGGCGATCCGGTTGGCGAAGGCTATCGGGATCAGCATGATGAACAGCAGGACGATCAGGCCGATCACCGTCAGGATGCCGGTCGTGACCAGTGAATTGAACTGTGCGGAATCGAGCGCGGAGAGTTCGGCGGTAACCGGCTCACGCAGATCGACGGCGGGGATACCGGGGATGGGGGCGCGATCTCCTGACGAATTGAAAAAGGCCGAAATCGAGTGGATGTTGAAGATCAGCGCGATCAGCAGGCTGGCAAAACTGCCACCGGTCGCGGCCATGACGAAGCCCATTATGAATGTCGATTTCTTTTCCCGGATGGTACGCCACGTTTGTTTGAGTAATTCCGATGTCGTCATCGCTGCCCCTAATAATTACTTGTTGACAACCCCATTATAAATAAACCGCGCCATGCTCGAAAACATGGCGCGGTATCAGACTGATCAATCAGTTTCGATTATTCAGCCGGGGCTGCATCGATGAGTGGTTCACCGGATTTTCCACTCAGACCGGTAAACGCACGCCAGGCGAGCGTCCACACTGCCGAGAAGTAGGTGGTGAACCCGGCGGAAATGGCAATCGAAATCGGCCAGGCCAGGCAGCACAGGCAGACGCCGATGATGAGACGCGGAACGAACAGCACGATTCCGAGGCCGAACTGGATGGCGATGACGATCAAGAAAAGGGCGATCACACTGCCGAGGTTGGCGGTGATGACTTCCCAGCCGCGCCGGTAGGATTCAAAGACAGTGGTGTCTTCAATCATGCAGGCCCGGCGGGCGAAGTGATGCCAGAGGCCAAGTGCGGCGGCGAAGATCGCCATCAGGCAGAAGGCGATGATACCGGTGGCACCCAGCCCTGCTGCAACGTTGGCGATGCTGTCCGGGTCGGTCAGCGTGGTGGCGCTGGTGATCGCGCCGAAGGCGAGAAAAACAATAATCGCCAGCATTACGATCATCGGGATGGCCGGGATCAGGGCAATACCGATCAGCCGCCAGCCTTTCTTCCAGGCTGCGCTCCAGGCTTCGGCGAAGGATGACGTGCCGCCGCCTGCCAGTGTATTCACCCCGGCTATCAGACCGCCATGCGCGATGGTGGAGATGCCCCAGATACCGATACCAACCAGTACGGCGACGACGATGATCGCGACCATAATCCCCGTTCCGAGCGCCAGGAACGGCATGATGAACTCTGCGTCTTCGCCAAAGATGGCTTCAGGGTCAAACTCGCCCTCCGGGAATGTCGGTTCGCCTTCGTACTCGTAGGTGGTATCACCGCTGGGTACATTCCAGTTCGACGAGCCGCCGCTGTTGCCGCTTGCCGAAGTCAGTGTGGCAAGCAGGCCCAGCAGAAACAGCCATTTGTTATTCCAGACAAGGTTCCAGGCCTTGCTCAAAAGATGCCCGTAATCCATTATTTCTCCCCTATTCATAAAAAGAACCAGCTATAAATATATCATTTATCTGATAATCTATACGCTGGTTCTATGACTTCGTTTCAATCCGCCACCCCCTAAACAGTAGGGGGATCATACTCCATGTAGAACTGTCCATTTTTGCCAGGCCAGCGTCCAAACGGCGGAGAACAGCGCGGTGAAGGTCCCCATGATGGCGAGCAGCACCGGCCAGAGGCAGCAGCAGCAGGTGAAGAAGAAAATAGGGACGCCAAAGATAGTGGCAATGACGATCATGAAGCCGAGTTGGACGGAGTAGACCAGGAGGATGGCAAGTATGTTGTCACGGAAGATGATAAAAGCCCGTTTGTAGGCTTCGAAGACGCGCAGGTCTTCGAGCATGCAGGCACGGTCGGCGAGCATTCTCAGAATGCCAAGGAAGAAGATGATCAGCCCCAGTGTACCGAGTAGAACAATCCCCAGGATGACAGAAAGACTGATCCCTGTACCCATAATTACTGGCACTTCTGTGACGACACTGCCCATGATGACGCCGACCATCAAAGCAATGACCACAAAGATCAACAGGACAGGGATCCAGGTGACCAGCCGGATGCCCAGCAGCCGCCCGAATTTTTTCCAACCGGCCTGCCATGCAAGGGCGAAGCTCGACTCGCCGCCTGAATCAAGAACATCGATCCCGGCAATCATGCCGCCGCTGGCGATGATGCCAATCAACCAAAGGACGATGAAGACAATTATCAAAACACACAATAGTGCAATACTGATGAAGACGAGCGCAATGCCAAGCGCGGCGATCGCGGCTACTGCCGCTGCTACGGCATCCCAGTCCGGTTCGGGGACATCCTCCGGCCAGAAGAATTCGAAATCATCCGGATCAAAATCGCCCGAGTCAAAGTCGAAATCCTCTGGGTCGAAATCGCCCTGGTCGCCTTCCCAGGCGTACTGCGGTTGGTTCGGCTGCTGGTATTCGTAGTTGGCACCATTCGACCCCATTGCCACACCGCTGCCGCCCAGCACGGCCAGGATGCCCAGCAGGATCAACCACTTGTTGTTCCAGACAAGCTCCCATCCACGTTTGACTAATGCTACAAAATCCATTTGCTCTCCTCCTGGCACTGTAAATCGATCAATTACTCCCATTCAATAGTCGCCGGGGGCTTGGTCGTGATGTCGTAGACAACCCGGTTAACCCCCTCGACTTCATTGACAATCCGGGCGCTGACCCTGGCAAGCAGTTCCGGGGGAAGCTGCGCCCAATCGGCGGTCATGAAATCGTCGGTGACCACCGCCCGCAGGGCGACCGTTTCGGCGTAGGTGCGATGATCTCCCATCACGCCGACGCTCTGCACCGGCAGCAGAACGGCAAACGCCTGCGAGGTTTCGCCGCGCAGCATCTCCGCATCACGCAGTTCGCCGGTAAAGATCGCGTCGGCATCGCGGAGACGTTCGAGGCGCTCCCAGGTGATCTCACCCAGGCAGCGCACAGCCAATCCGGGACCCGGAAAGGGCTGACGCCAGACAATCGCTTCGGGCAACCCCAGCGCCTCGCCAACTCTGCGTACCTCGTCCTTGAACAGGTAGCGCAACGGCTCGACCAGATCGAACTGCATATCGTCGGGCAGCCCGGCGACGTTGTGATGCGACTTGATGCGGTGCGCGTCGGGCCGGTCAGCCGCTGCCGATTCGATCACGTCTGGATATATCGTACCCTGAGCCAGGAAAGCGATGTCCCCCAATTCTGAGGATATTCGTCGGGCCTCTTTTTCGAAAGTGCGGACGAATAATTCGCCGATGATCCTGCGTTTCTGTTCCGGGTCGGTGACCCCATCTAGTGCGTCGAGGAAGGTTTCGACCGCGTTCACGGCGACGAGGTTCAGCCCCATCGACTGCTGGAAAGTGTCGATCACCTGCTGGGCTTCGCCTTTGCGCAGCATCCCGTGATCGATGAAAACGCTGATCAGCCGATCACCAATGGCGCGGTGCATCAGCGCGGCGACGACCGACGAATCGACGCCGCCGGACAGCCCCAGCAGCACGCGGCCTTCACCGACCTGCTCACGAATCCGGGCGATACTCTCCTCGACGAAAATTTCGGGCGTCCAATCGGGATTACACCGGCAGATATTGATCGCGAAGTTGGCGAGGAAATCGGTGCCGCGCGGGGTGTGGGTGACTTCAGGGTGAAACTGGATGCCGTAAATCTGGCGCTTGAGGTCGCCCATCGCCGCGATGGGTGAATTTGATGTATGGGCAAGGGTGACAAAACCCTGCGGGGCCGCTTCGATGCGGTCGCCGTGACTCATCCATACGTTGAGGTCGGCAGGAAGACCGGCCCACAGGGATACGCTGGCGTTCGTGTGAAGCGTCGCCGGGCCGTATTCGCGAGCCTGGGAAGCAGCGACTCGGCCACCCAGCGCATGAGTGATCGCCTGCATACCGTAGCAGATGCCCAGGATCGGAACGCCGAGTTCCAAAACAAAACCCGGCAGCGTAGGCGCACCGGGTTCGTAGACACTGTTGGGACCGCCGGAAAGGATGATCCCTTTTGGGTTGATGGCTTTAATGCGTTCGGCGGAGACGCTCCAGGGAAGCAGTTCGCTGTAAACGCCGCTTTCGCGCACCCGGCGGGCGATCAACTGGGCGGTCTGCGAACCGTAATCCAGAACGACGATTGTGTCATGGGGCATAATTCAAACCTGGCGTATGGTTCAGTCGGCAAAGACGATCTCGCCGTTGGACATGTCAGTGATGATTGCCAGCGATTCAATGCGCGGGCAGCGATCTTCTAAAAAGGCACGCCCGCCTTCAAAGGTTTTCTCAACCACGCAGGCTACGCCGACCAACTCGGCACCGGACTGTTTGACGACGCGGGTCAGGGCGCGGATCGTCTTACCGGTCGCCAGGAAGTCGTCGACGATCAGCACCCGGTCGTCGGCGTGGAGGAATTCGGGCGATACCATCAAGAAAACTTCACCGCCTTTGGTATGAGACGGCGCGCTGTCGACGAAAACCGGCTCTTTCATCGTGATCGGCTTATGCTTGCGGGCGTAGACGACCGGCACGTTGAGCGCGATTCCAGTGGTGAGCGCCGGGCCGATGCCGGAGACTTCGGCGGTGATTATGCGGGTGATATTTTCACCGGCAAAGCGGCGGGCGATCTCATTGCCCATGTGCATCATCAGGGTGGGGTCGATCTGGTGGTTGAGAAGACTGTCGATTTTCAGGATGCCGTTGCCAAGATTCTGGCCTTCGGCGAGGATGCGTTGTTTTAATTCCTGCAAGAGATTCTCTCCATTTGATGTCAATATTGATCAGTGGCAGCGCCGGGCTGGAATGGCCTAATTGTATACAACCATTCAATGATTGCAAGGATACACTAAACAGGTAGGGAACAGTATCGATTCGTCATACGTTCTTATAAGCAGCATGCATAATCGCGGGATGACTATGAATTTGAATCCGATGTAGTGTATTATTGTCTTGTAGTTGATCAAATGCTCATTTGCTTATTGACCAGAATGCCCATCTGCTCAGGCTGTCAGGAAAAACCAACATGACGCGTAAAAGCTACCAACGAATAGTCCGGATACTCCTGGTAACGCTGCTGCTGTGCCTGCTTGTAACCCAGACTGCCGCTGCACAGGATGACACTGGGACGGTCATTCATGTGGTTCAATGGGGAGAGACTCTTTACAAAATCGCCAAACAGTATGGGGTTTCTCAGGCCAATATCATGGCTGCCAATTCGCTGGCTTCGGCTGACCGGATTTACGCCGGGCAGCAGTTGATCATTCCCGGGGCAGATTACGAATACCCGTCCGGGGGGATTTACGTCGTGGTGCGGGGCGATACACTATTCAAGATCAGCGTGAAGTACGGCGTGTCGATGCAGTCGATCATCGCAGCGAACAATATCATCAACCCGTCACGGATCGAAGTCGGTCAGCAGTTGGTCATCCCCGGTGTCGATACCGGGACTACGACAGAATACACGGGCACCGGTGGGCCGGATACGGGAGAGACTGCGCCAGCAGAAACATCGGGCGAACCGATCAGCCATATCGTGCAGGGCGGCGAGACGCTTTCACAGATCGCCAGTCGCTATGGCTATACGACCTGGGAACTGGCCCAGGCCAACAGTATCAGCAACCCTTCGCTGATTTATGTGGGGCAGGTGATCCTCATCACGCGGGTACCGGCCTCGGAATCGATGGGAAGCACCGATACCCAGCCCGCCGCACAGCCATCGACGGGCGGTGGAACATATACCGTGCAGCCCGGCGACTATCTCGACAAGATCGCCGAAACCTACCAGGTGGCAATCGTCGACCTGATCAACGCGAACGGGATTGCCAACCCGAACGTGATCAGCGTGGGGCAGGTGCTGACCATCCCGCCGATTCCGCCTGCGCCCGCAGCGACGATCACGTCGGGGAAGCAGATCGTTGTAGACCTGTCATTGCAGCGGACGTATGCCTACGAGAACGGCGTTTTGCAGCGCCAGTTCGTTGTCTCGACCGGGCTGCCCGCCACCCCGACCGTGCAGGGCAACTTCACGATTATCAGTAAGGTGCTCTCACAGCGGATGAGCGGCCCCGGCTATGATTTACCCAACGTGCCCTATGTGATGTATTTCTACTCCGAGTACAGCTTCCACGGGACGTACTGGCACAATCGATTCGGCCAGCCGATGAGCCACGGCTGCGTCAACATGCGAACTGACGAGGCGCAGTGGTTGTACAACTGGGCCCCGCTCGGCACGCCGGTGCTGGTGATCCCGTAGAGATGACAAGTAAGTGGGAGCAAGAGGCCGGTTTATACCGGCCTCTTTTGTCGAGGGGGCATGCCGATGTCGAATTACCTCAGCAATCTGGCCGACGAAATGGACTTTGTCAGCGAAATTCCCGAAGAGGAACTGGCAAAAGCGCTGAAAGGGCTGCGGACGATCACGGTAAAAAAGGACGGCTATTTCTTACGCGCAGGCGAAGTCCCAGGACGGATCGGTTTTCTGAAGGCGGGGCTGATGCGGCTTTTCTACATCGACCTGAACGGGGTCGAAGTGAACAAGCATTTCTGCATAGAAAACACCGTGGCAAGCTCTTACAGCGCGTTCCTCCAGCAGGCAGAATCAAAGTTCTTTATCCAGGCATTGGAAGATACAGAACTTCGTACCATTGATTACGAAACCTACCGGGCACTGCTGAACGGCCATATCTGCTGGCAGATCGTCGCCAAAAAACT
This sequence comes from Anaerolineae bacterium, assembly GCA_016926255.1. Lineage (GTDB taxonomy): Bacteria > Chloroflexota > Anaerolineae > Aggregatilineales > UBA3940 > JAFGOY01. The sequence continues at coordinate 16,285 of JAFGOY010000010.1, forward strand.
GGCCGAAATGATATTCATCATGAAGGAAAAACGGGAAGCCGAATTACTGCTTTGCGATGCCCAGGAACGGTACCAGCAGTTCCTCACCGATTACCCTGGCCTTGAAAGGCGGATCGCCCAGTATCACATTGCCTCCTATCTCGGCATTACCCCCGAATCGCTGAGCCGGATTCGTGCCAGTTTGCGGGAAATTAACATAGATCAATGATGTGACGTTCATTCTCCTGTATTTTTTCGATAGTGTGGTTTCTATATCGAAAAAACAGTTCAAGAAGGAGAATGATATGAAAGCAGTAATCGGCGCGGCAGCGACAAATGGACTCATTGGTGGAATACTCAGCGGGATCATTTCGGCGCTGCTGAACTACTATCTACTGCCCTTCCCCAACACAGCGCTCGACAACGCAATGGGGCACGGCTTCGGCGGGTTTTTCTGCGGCTTCATCAGCTGCGTGATCGGCATCCTGATCTACGCCAGCCAGCATGATTCGCAGAAGAACAAGGGGGCGCTGTGATGGAACTCTCGAACAGGGTAGTGGTCATTACCGGCGCATCGAAAGGGCTTGGCAGGGCAACGGCGCTTCGACTGAGCCGGAAAACGCCCCACCTCATTCTGATCGCCCGCGACATATCGATGCTGCGGCAGGTTCAGGCGGAAATCGCAGAGACGACCGGGCATGAGCCGGTGATCGTTCAGTGTGATGTTTCCTCGGAGAGCGAGGTCGAACGCATGGCGGCGCTCGTCGAGGCGAAGTACAGCCGGGTCGATGTGCTGATCAACAACGCCGGTTTCGGGACTTACCGGGTATCGGAGAACCTGTCGAACGAGGAAATGCGCCGTCACTTCGAGGTGAACTTCTTCGGAGCCTACTACTGTATCAAGGCACTGCTGCCCCTGCTCAAACAGAGCGAGGCGGGCTACGTCCTCAACGTCGGATCGCTATTCAGCCGGGTTGCGCTGGCCGAAAACAGCGTCTACGCGGCGACGAAGTTCGCGTTGGCCGGTTTTTCGGAGGGCCTGCGCTGCGAACTAAAGTCGTCGGGTGTTGGGGTAGGGCTGTTCATGCCGGGGCCGATGAATACCTCGTTCCAGGATGGCCGGGATGAGGGGGCGATCAGATCGCCGATAGCGATGGAGCCGGAGCAGGCGGCGGCGGCCATCGAGAAGATGATCGCCGGGCGGAAGAAGTCGTTGGCAAGGCCCGCCTGGATGCTGACCGCGCTCAGGCTGAAACAATCCTTTGCCTGACAGTTCACAGGGGATGATCGGGGTATTGAGCGGCAGATGGTCTCGTCTGCCGCCCGTTTCGTTTATCCGATCTTCCACTCCCGCCACCAGCCCTCGGCTGGGATTGCCTGCCGCGTATCGTCATTGAGCGATCTTGACTCAAAATCGCGGCGCAGTTTCTCATGTGCGTAGAGCAGGTTGACCAGCGCGGTCATCCGGCGGCGCTCTTCGGGGAAGGTCAGGTTGTGGGTGTCGAAGACGGCCTTGAGCATCGTCAGGCGCTCGTCGAGTCCGAAGCTGTAATCGGGCGGGCCGACGACGTGAATGCTCAGCAGCGAGGGCAGCGGTGAGGCCATCGCCGCCGCAAACAACTCGATGTCGTAAAACGCCGCGCCGCCGTCGAAATAGAGTTCACCGTCGATATTCGGCGGGGTGACGTAAAACGGCTGGGCCATTCCACCGACAATCGCCTCGACGATCGGGCAGTTGATCGGGCTAAGCCGTCGCCCGGCGAAGTCTATTTGCAGATCGTCGGCCATGCCAAAGAAATCGGCGAATCCATCCGATCCCCGCGCTCCGACCGCGTAAAAAGGCAGCTTGATGTCCTCGAAGGTGAGCGTCATCCCATCGGCACAGCCCGTCCAGCGTTCCAGGTAGGCGGCGATCTGCTCCTTGAGCGGGTCCATGTTGGCGACCGCGCGGGCGATCCTGCGCGGGGCGAGGTTCAGCCGGTAGACATTCGACGGATCAAGCTGGTCGAAGAATTCTTCGAGATGCGTCAGTGCGTCGAGCGCCTCCGGCCTGTAGAGATCGGGATGGCGGCGCGCGCCCAGCACCACACCGTGAAACAATCCGTTCAGCACCCCCGCCGAGCAGCCGAAAATCCGCTCGACGTTCCCGTTCTGCGCGTCGACCAATCGGGTCATGATCAGCCCGGCGATGATCCCGGAGAACCCACCCGCGCCGTAGATCAGCGTGGTCGGCTTCGAGAAATCGCAGCCTTCAAGCTGCGGCTCGCCTAACTCGCGGAAGGTCGCCATCAGGTCGAGTTTGTTGGCGATGCTCTGCCGCATGTTGGTCCCCGCCTCGGTCGAGCCGATGTAGGGCAGGCGGATGTGCCAGCACTGCGGGGCGTGATCGGCAGATGGTTGATCGGCGGTTAGGGCGGTCAGTGAGCGGTATCGAGCCAGCAGATCGTTGTAATACGCGGCGAGGATCGCCTGGTTGCGTTCGTGCCAGCGGTGCATGATGAAGGGCTGCGAGAGCGCGTTTGGCTTCCAGTCGGGGATCGGCGTATATGGCTCCGATTTGACGATGGGGCGAGGGTCGGCGGCTTCCATGTCGGCGACCATCGCCGAGATGTCGGCGAAGACCGGGCGGCCATCCTTGTAGTAGTGGCCGTTGACCGGAACCGCATCGTAGGCCAGGACGGTGCTCACTGCGGCGATGCAGGCATCGAGCAGCGGGGCATTTTCGATCCGGGTGCGGCAGTTGTGATAGTCGGCCTGGAGTGTATCATCCGGCGGGCCGAAGAAGACCGGGCGGGCGTCCTTGTCGCACACACACAGGTAAACCGGCACGGCCAGATCGTCGAAGGTGAAGCTCGACAGATCATCGAGGCCGGTATATTCGCGGAGACGATCAGACAGCCAGCGCCGGAGCGGGTCGAGTTGATAGGCCCCGTACTTCAAGGCCCACAGATTGAATCTCCGCAGCTTTTTGACGGTCGTCTGCCGGAAATAAGCGGCGAAGGTTTCGAGGGCGTAGTTAGCGCTTTCGGAGAATCGATCCGGGTTAGTACGGGCCGAGATCATGATCGCGTGGGCAAGGGCCGCCAGCGCCCCGGAAGAATTCCCGAAGATGCGGCCTATCGAAGCGCCCTCCGCTTCGAGGCGGCGGGCCAGATCGAAATCGCTTTGAAGCTGCGGCAGGTGATTCAGCTTTGCCGACTGGTAGATAACGGTCGTTGGCTGGTTATTCATCGGTCAGTCGGTGGCGGCTGCGGCGGCTTCGATGGCGGCCAGTTGTTCGCGCACTTTGGCGTGGCTGGCACGCGTGATCGGGTACCAGAATAGCAGGGGCAGGGCGATCAAAAAGACGATCAGCGGAATTGGCCCCATGAACAAGCGAATGCCAAACAGCGCTTTGGTAGACTGCACCGGGCTGCCTTCGACATAGTTGAAGAGCTTGAGCACCCACCCCGCGATGGCGATCCCCAGCGATTGGGTTAGCTTCCAGGTGAAGCCCCATACGCCGAAGAACATCCCGCCGCGATGCTCGCCGGTTTCGAGGCGGTCATATTCGATCACGTCGGGCACCATCGCCCAGGGAAAGACCCAGTTGGTCGAGAAACCCAGCCCGGCCACGAAAGCGATGACGTATATCCAGGGCGTTTTGCCCTGCGGGAGCAGGAACGTCGAGGCGACGGTCAGCCCACCGATCAGCAGGCCGATGGCGTAAGCCGGGCCTTTGTTGATCCGGTCGGAGAGCATCTTCCACGGAAACAGGAAGATGCCGATGCTAATCAACAGGATGCCCATCACCAGTGAAATTTCCAGGTCTTCAAGCCCGATCTGGTAGGTGAGGAAATAGGCCAGCAGGGTTTGGACGAGCGTAAAGGAAACGTTGGCAATCAGGTAGGCGACGATCAGCCGGACGAAGGGTTTATTCTTCAGCGTGGTGAGGAACGCCTTGATGGGCGGCGCTTCGGATTTTTCGTCGTTGGCCGCAATGGGGACTTTCTTCAGCCCGGCGGCGCAGCCCCACAGCGAGAACAGGTTGATCAACCCGTAGATCACGCCGACCATTCCCCAGCCGGTGCGTGCGGAGGCGAACAGCCCGACGATGATCGGCGTAACTGCTGCGCCGATGAGATAGGAGGGCACGCCGAGGATCATACGGACGGAGGTCAGGCTCGATCGCTCTTCGTAATCGTCGGTGAGTTCGGAACTCAGCGCGTAGTAGGGCACGGCGGTGATGGTCAGCGCGGTGTCGAACAGGATGAACGTCACGGTGATCCAGATGAACGTCCAGAAGTCGCTCAAGCCCGGCGGGACGAACCAGAGCAGCGCAATACTGATCGCCAGCGGGATCGCCCCGAAGATCATGAAGACGCGGCGCTTTCCGTATCGCTTCGAGATGGTGCGGTCGGCGATCCATCCGAACAGCGGATCGTTGACGGCGTCCCATATTTTGGCGACGGCCAGTGCGCTGCCAGCAATCGCCGGATCGACCAGTGCGCCGTCAGTGTAGAAGATGAGCAGAAAGAAGCTGATGGCGGAGACGACCATCGCGTTGCCGAAATCGCCCAGCCCGTAGATGAGCTTGGTCGAAGTTTTCAGTGAGGTGCTGTTTTTGGTCATGAGGTTCCCTTTTATGGAGACGGAACAAAGATATAGAGCATTGATCAGTCAGCGTTCTATGATAGCAGCAGCTAGTATAAAAAACGACGAGGAAAAGAAAAGGTTACTCTTGCGGTGGGCCTTCGCCTCGGAGGATGTCCAGCCACGCGGCAATCTGGCCCTCGTAACCGTGATCGGAGGGAGTATACCAGCGCTGTCCCCTGAGCGCATCGGGGAGATACTGCTGGGTGACGTAGTGGTTGGGGTAGCTGTGCGGGTACTTATAGGCCGGGTGATCGGCGCTGCGGTCGCGCGGGCTGGTGCGCAGGTGCAGCGGAACGTCGGTGCTGGCCCCGGCTTCGATGGCCTTCATCGCTTCGAAGATCGCCAGTGCGCTGTTGCTCTTTGGCGCGGTCGCCAGATAGAGGGTCGCCAGCGCGAGGTGAAACAGTCCTTCGGGCAGGCCTGTCCACTCGAATGCCTGAGCGCAGGCACTCGCCACGACGATCCCCTGCGGGTCGGCCAGTCCGACGTCCTCCCCGGCCAGGATCAGCAGGCGGCGCATGATGAATCGGGGGTCTTCCCCGGCCTGGATCATCTTGCCCAGCCAGAACAGCGCCGCGTCAGGGTCTGATCCGCGTATCGACTTGATGAAGGCGCTGATCGTGTCGTAATGTTCGTCGGCCCCCTTATCGTAGCGGATCACCCGCTTCTGGATGCTCTCCTGGGCAATTGTCAGATCGATATGGACGACATTGTCGGCGGCGGGCGATGTCGTCAGAACCGCCAGTTCGAGCGCATTCAGCGCGCTGCGGGCGTCGCCATCGGAGATCATCACGATATGGGCCAGGGCGTCGTCGTCGACGACGATCTTTTGCAGCCCGAACCCGCGTTCCTTGTCATGAAGGGCCTGTTCGAGGATGTCGAAGATGTGATCGGAATCGAGCGGGTAAAGCTCGAAAACGCGCGAGCGGCTCAACAGGGGGCGGATCACCTCGAACTGGGGATTCTCGGTAGTCGCGCCGATCAACACGACGTCACCCTGTTCGACATGCGGGAGCAGCGCGTCCTGCTGGGCCTTGTTCCAGCGGTGAATCTCGTCGATGAACAAAACGGTGCGCTGCCCGTGCAGATTGCGTTGTTCTTTGGCGGCGGCGATCACGTCACGCAGGTCTTTGATCCCGGCGAGGACGGCACTCAGGGTCTCGAAATGGCTGGCGGTGCTTTCGGCAATGATGTTCGCCAGGGTGGTTTTACCACAGCCCGCTGGCCCCCAGAGAATGATCGATGTCAGCCGGTCGGCTTCGATAGAGCGGCGGAGCAGCTTACCCGGCCCGACGATATGCTCCTGCCCGACGAATTCATCGAAGGTTCGGGGTCGCATCCGGTGGGCTAACGGCGCTTCCCTTTTGAACTGTTCCTCGCGGCCATACTCAAACAAATCCATGGTGACGTCCTTTTGGATACCCTGTCACGCGATCAGCCGGTTTCCACGTGCGTTGATCAAGGACTCGCGTCACCTCTATTATGCTACGACTCGCGATTTCGCGCTGGCGGTGATCAGCTTTACAGGGTTCGCAAAACGGCCCGAACCGGGCTGCCGCACAGCCCTTCGATCTTCAGGGGCAGGGCGATCAATTCGTAGATTCCGTCGGGAACGTCCTTCAGGATCAGCCTTTCGACGATGCTGATCCCATGGTAATTCAACCGGTGATGGCAGGCGAGTTCGGTGCTGTCGAAGGCGTCGACCGTCGGCAGATCGACCCCCAGCAGGATCACGCCCAGATCGGCCAGCCAGTCGGCCAATTCGGGGGTGGGGTAGGGGAAGTCTTCCGGCCATTGGTCGTCGGGGAGTTCGCTGTTCCAGGTGTGGATCAGCAGCCGTTCCGCCCCGGTTAAGTCGTGATCGGCGAAGGCCGCCGGGGTGAGCGGCCCGTGTTTCGTGTCGATGGTCACTACCTGCGCCGGGCCGACATAATGATCGAGCGGCACGGTTGTGATATCTCCGCCGTCCTTTTCGGTGTGCCAGGGGGCATCGGTATGGGTGCCGGTATGCGGCCCCATGCAGAATTTGGTCAGGTTGACATAGTTGTCCGTTTCGATGTCGAGTATCTGCTCGACCTTGAACGATGCATCGCCGGGCCAGAGGGTCAGCCGGGGCGAAACCAGGCGGCTGATGTCATATAGTTGGACCATGATGTGTTTATCCTAGTGATAGTAGGTAGTTAGCTAAATTATACCGGTGATATAATCAACAGGATGAAAGGACGACAGGTATTGTAAAAAAATGATACCTGTTTCAGCCTGTCAAAAGCTGCTGAATAAATCAAATGGTGATTCGCTCACTTTTGTTAGAAACAGAAAAGCCAGTTGATCGTATAGGTATTGTGGGTTCTTCATAGGAGCGATTATGGCTAAAAAGAAAAATAAAAACGGAAACAACGCCGGTGGATTGGAGAACGGCCACCTGATCGATCTGCGCGATGTCCACAAAGTCTACAAGACGGATGCCGGTGATTTTCCGGCGTTAAAGGATATCGATCTAAAAATCAACGCGGGCGAGTTTGCCGCGGTGATTGGGAAATCGGGCAGTGGTAAATCGACGCTGATCAACATGATCACCGGGATCGACCGCCCGTCGCAGGGCGAAGTGTTCATCGACGGGACGCCAATTCACCTGTTCAACGAGGGGCAGATGGCCCGCTGGCGCGGGCGAAACATGGGGATCGTCTTCCAGTTCTTCCAACTGCTGCCGACTCTGTCGGTGGTCGAAAACGTGATGCTGCCGATGGATTTCTGCCGGATGTTCACCCCGCGTGAACGTTACGAGCGGGCGATGCACCTGCTTGAGCTGGTCGACGTGGCCGAACATGCCCACAAGCTCCCCACCGCCGTATCGGGCGGGCAGCAGCAGCGTGTCGCCATTGCGCGGGCAATGGCCAATGACCCGCCGATCATCGTCGCCGACGAGCCGACGGGCAACCTCGACTCGCGCACATCGGAAGCCGTCTATGCGCTGTTTGAGGAACTGGTCGAGCAGGGCAAGACGATCCTGATGGTGACCCATGACGATGACATGGCCCAGCGCGTTTCACGAACGATCATCCTGGCCGACGGCGAGATCGTCAACGAGTACCTGGTGCGGGCAATGCCGTCGCTGACCCCGGAGCAGTTGGTCAGCGCCAGCAACAAGATCGAGTGCCAGACCTTTGCCCCCGGTGAGCCGATCATTCTCCAGGATGCCGAGCCGGACAAGTTCTATATTGTTACCAAAGGCGAGGTAGACATCTTTCTCAGCCACCATGATGGACACGAAACCTATGTCGATACGATGGGAGTCGGCCAGTATTTCGGCGAGATGGCGCTGCTCAGCGATTCGAACCGGACGGCGACCGTCAGGGCGTCTCGAACATCGGAAGTGGAAGTCGCGGTGCTGGACAAAGCGGTCTTCAACGAACTGATGAGCCAGTCAGAAGTCACCCACGAGGAAATCCGGCGCGAAGCTGCGCGGCGCTCGGAGAGCCAGGAGCGAGCCAGGAACGGGGACAGGTAGCTTCAGGATTCCACAAAGAGCGTTCTTTCGGCGTTCTCACAACTCCATTGCGGGTTATAATACACCGGCAGCGGTAATCTCGGCTGTCCGGTGTATTGTTTTTTTGTGCCCATGTTAAATGTCAACAGGACTCGATCATGAAAGACGTTTTGCCTGCGCTGAATGCCTGGATCGAACAGGGCGAGGAGATCGCGGTGGCGACCGTGATCAATACCTGGGGATCGTCGCCTCGACCGGTCGGCTCGAAGCTGATCACGACGATGAGCGGCAGGATCGCCGGGTCGGTGAGCGCCGGGTGCGTTGAAGGGACGGTGATCGAGGAGTGTAAAAAGGCCATGCAGACCGGCCAACCGGCGCGGTTGACTTATGGCGTCGCTGACGACGATGCCTGGGATGTCGGGCTGGCCTGCGGGGGCACCATCGAAATCTTCGTCGAGCCGTTTGCTGCCTATTCTGCACTCTACGATAAGCTGTCCGAGCGGCTTGAAACCCACACCCCGGCGGTTTTGATCAGCGTGCTGGAGGACAGCGAAAACCTGATCGGTAAGAAGCTTCTTGTCGATGCTGATGGCAGCGTGGTCGGGGACTGCGGCCTGATCGAGCAGGTGCCCGACCTTGTCGACATGGCCCTGGAGCATCTCGACCGGGGGAGATCGCGGGTTGAGGAACTGGACAACGACGTTATCCTTTTCTTCGAAGTGTACCCGCCGGTTTCCCGGCTGCTCATCGTCGGCGCGGTGCATATCGCCGACCCGCTGATCACGATGGCCAACCTGGCCGGGTTCAGGACGATCCTGATCGATCCGAGGGCGGCGTTCAACACGCGGGAGCGCTTTCCTCATGCCGACGAACTGATCTGCGGGTGGCCGCAGCACGTTCTGCCGGAGATGGCACTTGACCGGTCGGCCTATGTTGCCATTCTGACGCACGATCCGAAGATCGACGACCCGGCACTGCGGGTGGCGCTCACGAGTGAGGCGCGTTATGTGGGAGCACTGGGCAGCCGGAGAACCAACGAACTGCGCTGCGAGCGGCTGCGGGCGGGGGGAATACCCGCAGACCGGATCGCCCGGCTCCACGCACCAATCGGCCTGTATATCGGCGGGCGGTCACCGGTGGAGATCGCGGTCAGCATAATGGCCGAACTCATTCAAATCAGGTCGGGAGCTGCATCGACAAATTAGTTGACGCTGCTCTCAAATTTATATACACTCTCAGCACTATGACCAACAACAAATCCAACCGCCGATGGCGCTATCCGCGCCGTCAATTCTCACGCGGGGTGCTCCGGGAATCAGCCCGCGTTATCTTCACTGCCATCGCCGACTTCAAAGTCATTGGCCGTGAGAATATTCCCAAACGAGGCCCGCTCCTTGTGGTCGCCAACCACTTCAGTTTTCTCGACCCGGTGGCGATGGTTTTGGCTACCCCCTATCCGATTGAATTTGTAGGTGGATTCAACAATCCGGGCGCACCGCCCGTAGTCACCTGGATTCCCAAACTGTGGGACCTTTACCCTGTGTTTCGTGGCACCGGCTCGACCTATGCCCTGAAAGCGGCTCAGGCCGTGCTGGAACAGGATGGCGTACTGGGGATTTTCCCCGAAGCCGGTAACTGGGCGCACGTGCTGCGCCCGGCCCGGCCCGGCACCGCTTACCTGGCAACCCGCACCGGGGCAAGAATCCTGCCAATGGGATTCGATGGATTGGTGGACGTCTTCCCCCAGATCGAAAAGCTCCGCCGGGCGCAGGTTACCGTCAAAATCGGTGAGCCGTTTGGCCCCTTCAAAGTGACCGGGCGCGGACGGGAACGCCGCCGCCAGTTGGACGAAGTGGGGGATGAGATCATGTCGCGTATTGCTGAACTGCTGCCCCCCGAACGGCGCGGGCACTATTCGGATGACCCGGCGATTCGAGAAGCGGCCAAAGGCACGGAGATTTATCCCTGGGCCGATGCCACCGAAGACGACTGGCATGCAGGCGATCACCTGTAGCGGCTGCCTGTCCCCCGTCTGACAACTATCTTTCAGTAACTCGTTTTCCAAATGAGTGTTGATATTATTGCGCGCCACAAGCACGCATCGATCATCTATTTGCCTCCAAGGAGCACATTCTCATGGCAACCTTAACCGTCGATCCCAAAGCCACACGCCGCGAGCGGTGGGCCTGGTATCTTTACGATTTTGGCAACTCGGCCTATGCTGCGGTTGTCTTATTGGCCGTTTATTCAGCTTATTATAAAGGTGCGGTGGTTGGCGGCGCGGAAGGATCGCGGCTGTGGGGTCTCGGCACCGGGATCGCAATGCTGCTGGTTGCCGTCACTGCCCCCATACTGGGCACGATTGCCGATTACTCCGGCGCGAAGAAGCGGGTGCTGGCTTTCTATACGGCGCTGTCGGTTCTGTTCTGCGCGATGCTGTTCTTCGTGCAGGAAGGGAACTGGTTCATCGGGCTGCTGTTCTTTGTGATTGCCGAAACCGGCTACCGCAGTGCTCAGGTCTTTTACAACGCACTGCTGCCGGAGATCGCCTCCCCGGAAGAAATGCCGCGCGTATCGGGTAACGGGTGGGCGGTTGGATCGGTGGGCGGCGTGTTGTGCCTGATCCTCGTGCTGATTCCGATTGTGCTGACGGATAGCAACCCGCTGACGATCCGGCTGTCGCTGGTTTTTACGGCGGTCTATTTTGCCGTGTCGGCGCTGCCAACCTTTCTGTGGATCAAGGAGCGCGGGGCAGAGAAACCGCTTCCGGAGGGCGAGACTTATCTGTCGCTGGCTTTCAAGCGGCTGGGTGAGACGTTCCGGGCGGTCAAGCAGTACCGTGAGTTCCTCAAGTTCATGATCTCCTATCTGATCTATAACGACGGAATCCTGATGGTGATGGATTTCGCCGGAATCCTTGGGTTCATCCTGTTTGGAATGGGACAGCAGGAACTGATCATCTTCATGATCATCGTGCAGGTGACCAGCGTGGTCGGCGCGTACCTGTTTGGGCTGTACGCCGGTGATTTTGGCGGGAGGCAGTCGCTGATCGTCGCGCTTCTGTTGATGGTCGTCCCGGTTGTGTGGCTGTATTTCACCCACAGCAAGCTGGCGTTCTATTTCATCGGCGGGTTGGCCGGATTTGCGCTGACCGGGGTGCAGTCGGTGAGCCGGACGATGGTCGGATTGTTCAGCCCGGAGGGGCGAAACGCCGAGTTTTACGGTTTCTTTGCGATGGCGGGGCGAACCTCGTCGTTCATCGGCCCGGTGATCTTTGGGCAGTTAGTCGTCTGGGCAACCCGGCACTATGAAGGGCTGGGCCTCGAAGCGCTGCTCGCCGAGCAGATGGGGCACCGCGTGGCGTTGTTCTCGATCATAGCCTTCCTGGTGATCGGCTTTGTGCTGCTGCTGACGGTCAACGAGAAGAAGGCCCGCGCAGTGGTGGGTAATGGGGAAGCGGTGGCGGAGTAGCCGTATTACCCGGCGCTGAAGCACCGGGCTAAAGGTCGCTGTAGATAGATTGTACGGGGGCGTCGATGAGACGCCCCTTGTTGATTCAGGCTTTATACTGGCGAACCTGCTTCATCCCCCGGCTGACCATCGATTGGGCATGGGCTTCGGCTTCCTGCAGGATTTTCTCTTCATCGAGTGTTTGCAGTTCCCGGTTGCGCATCAACCACTGCCCATCGACCATCACATCGGTGATGTCGGCACTCTTGGCCGAATGCACCAGGTTGGCGATCAGGCTGTGGAGGGGGTGCAGATGCGGCGCATCAAGATCGACCATGATCAGGTCGGCGGGTGCGCCAGCTTCGATCGCGCCGCCTTCGAATCCCAATGCACGTGCACCGTTTTGAGCAGCCATGCGCAGGGCGGTGTCGCCGGGCAGGCTTTCGGGATCGCGGGACTGGTATTTCTCGGAGAGAACCGCCTGCCGGATCACGGCGAACATATCCATGTCGGCGTTCGATCCCGGCCCATCGGTGCCCAGGCACATATTGACTCCGGCGGCGAGGCGATCCTTGATCGGCGGGAAGGGCATCGCCAGTTTCATATAGGTGATCGGGCAGTGGGGGATGTAGACGCCTTTCGCCGCCAGGATGTCGATGTCGTCCGCGTCGAGGCTCAGGCAGTGGGCAGCGACACATCCGCCGGGCACGTCGAAAACGCCCAGCCGGTCGATATGTTGAACCGGACGCAGGCCGTAACGTTCGAGTGACTGCTCGATCTGCTGATTGTCTTCGGCGAGATGCAGGTGAATCCCCTGCCCGGTTTCGTGAGCGATCTCGACGATGCGCTCAAGAAATTCGGGCGGGCAGATATACGGCGAGTGCGGGCCTAGAAAGGTGCGGAGTCGGCCATTGGCCGATCCGTGCGTCTCTCTGATCCATTCGGCGGTGCCGTCCAGTCCGGGGCCGATCTCGGCGTCCTCCCCGATGCCGAATACACACCATGCCAGCGCCGCCTTCATCCCGCTCTGCTCGACGACATCGGCGACGCGATCCATGTAGAAATAATGATCGTTGAAGGCGGTGATCCCGGATCGGATCATCTCGCAGGCGGCGAGGGCCGCGCCCCAGTACACGTCGTCGGGTGTCAGGGCGCTCTCGGCGACCCAGATTTTCTCGTTCAGCCAGCGGTCGAAGGGTAAATCCTCGGCCCAGCCGCGCTCGAAGGTCATCGGGCTGTGGCAGTGGGCGTTGACGAATCCGGGCAGCACGGCGTGATGGCTTCCGTCGACGGTTTGATCGGCGGTGAGGTCGGCGGGCGCTTTACCCACCGACTCGATCTTGCCGTCACGGATGACCAGATCGGCATTGTGATGGATCGTACCCTGTTCGTCCAGTGTGACGATATCGACATTACGGATATGGATGACGGTCATGGTGCTGCTCCTGATCTTTTATATACGGGACTCTGTCCCTGAGACCCCGCAAACTTTTGAAAAAGTTTGACCAAAACTTTGTAATCATTTATCGGGCTATACCCGATAAATGGTATCCGGGGTGTAGGGAGCCAGACTCCTTGCCGGGGCACGGAATGAAACCCCGGAAAACAGACTACTCAGAGAGTCGCTCACGCGCCTGTTCGATATAGCTCAAAGACTGGTGACGGAAGTAGGTATTGTACAGTTCGGCGTAGTGCCCGCTCTGGGCGATCAGCGAGTTGTGGCTGCCTTCCTCGATGATCTCACCCTCTCGGAGCACAATGATCCGGTCGGCGCTGCGGACGGTGCTCAGTCGGTGGGCGATCAGGATCGAGGTCGAGCGGGCCAGGATCATCTCGATGGCTTCCTGGATTTGCATCTCGGTGAACGGGTCAATGCTCGCCGTCGCCTCATCGAGAATGAAGATCGCCGGTTTCTGCACGAGCACTCGCAGCAGGCTGACAAGCTGGCGTTGGCCCATCGAGAGGCGGGCACCCCGCTCGCCGACGTCGGTAGACAATCCATCGGGCAGGGTTTCCATCCATTCGCCGCCGCCGATACTGTGGGCGATGGCATCGATTTCTGCGTCGCTGGCATCCTGGCAGCCGTAGCGGATATTGTCGGCGATGGTGCCGCTGAACAGGAACGGGTCCTGGGGAACCAGCCCCAACCGGCTGCGGTAGGCGGTCAGGTCGAAGCTGCGGATGTCCTGCCCATCGATCCGAATCTGGCCTTCCTGAAACTCGTAGAAGCGGGTGATCAGCCTGGCGATGGTGCTTTTCCCCGCCCCGGTATGGCCGACGAAGGCGACGCTTTCGCCGGGCCTGATCTCCAGGCAGAAGTCTTTGAGCACGGACGGGGCACTGTCATAGGCAAAGCTGACGTGCTCAAAGGTAATGCCGCCTGAGAGCTGCCCGACCGGGCGCGAGCCGATCTGCTGGACGGTGTTCTCGGCGTCGATCAGCGCGACGACACGTTCCAGGTCGCTCATCGCCTGCTGGAACTGGCTCCAGTAGGAGGCAATGTTGATAAAAGGAAAGAAAAAACGGTCGATGGACTGGATGAACAGGTACCAGACGCTGACGCTGATCAGGCCGCCGACGACCGTCTGCGCGCCCAGGTAGACGACCGTTGCAATCGCGATGCCGGACAGGATGTTCAGGGCCGGAAATACCGAGGCGATGACGAATCCTCGCTGTAAGTTGATCCGGTAGGACTGGGTGTTGACGTCGACGAACCGCTCGTATATCCGGGCTTCCTGGCGGAAGTTCTTGGCGACGCCGATCCCGGCCACGCTCTCCTGGATATTGTCGTTGACGGCGGCCATTGCCCGCGAGCCGTGCCGGGTGACCTCCCTGGCGGTTTTCCTGAACCACAGGGCCGCGCCCGCGATGACCGGGAAGAACGCCAGCGCCAGGAGGGTAAGCCAGACGTTCCGGCTGAACAGCACGCCAAACAGGATCAGTGCCTCGACGACCTGGGAGACGATCTCGGCGGTGAACATGATCACCTGGATCAGGTCTTCGGTGTCGCTGGTGATGCGGCTGAGAATCTTGCCCGACTTGGTGACATCGTAAAAGGCCATATCGCGGTAGAGCGAAGCTCGCTGGGCGTCTTTTCGCATTTGCGCGGCCAGCCCGGCGACAGCTTTGTTCAGCATCAGGCGGCGCAACCAGTTGGCCGCGTACCAGGTGACAGCGATGGCGGCCAGGCCGACGACGATCAGGGCCAGGGTTCTGTCGGGAGCATTGGCCTCGAGGGCGGCGATTCCTTTCGACGTCAGGATTGGGATGAATGACAGCGCAACGGCAAGAAACAGGCTCGTGCCTATGATCCCCCACACCTGCTTTTTGAACGGGCGAATGTAGTCCCCCAGGCGTTTGAACAGGTAAGAGTCGGCATACTGACGGTCGTATTTTTCGGCGTCCAGCCCCATGAACATTGCAAGGTCTCCTTAGATGGCTTCGCCGGGCACAGGTGGGGCCGATTCGTCAGCTGAATCGACGGTTTTTTCGTCAACTCCCTCGTAGCGGGCAAAGATGCGCCGGTAGGCGTTGGACTGCTGGATGAGGTCTTCGTGCCTGCCCTGGGCGACAATCCGGCCTTTGCGCATCACGATGATGTGATCGGCCCAGCGAATCTGTGAGAGGCGGTGGGTGATCAGGATGGTGGTGCGGCCACGCGCCGCCGCCCAGATCGCCTTCTGGATGCGATCTTCGGTGGCGCTGTCGATGGCGCTGGTGCTGTCGTCGAGAATCAGGATGCGGGGATCGGTCAGAAAGGCGCGGGCGATAGCCAATCGCTGCCGCTGCCCGCCGCTGAGGGTCACCCCACGCTGCCCGATGACCGTTTCATAACCCTCCGGGAAACTCATGATGAACTCGTGAGCCTGGGCTTTCTTTGCCGCCTCTTCGACCGCCTGCTGATTGGCACCGGGGCAGCCAAAGCGGATGTTGTCGGCGATGGTGCGGCTGAACAGGAAAATTTCCTGCTCGATGATGCTGATCTGGGAGCGCAGCGCAGCCAAGTACCAGTCGCGCACGTCGATGCCGTCGACCAGCACGCGGCCCGCGTCGACGTCGTAGGTGCGGTTGATCAGCTTGGTCAGGGCGCTTTTCCCGGAGCCGGTCTGCCCGACTATTGCGACGGTCTGCCCCGGTTCGATGCTGAACGAAATATCATGGAGAACGAGGCTGCCCGGCATGAAGCTGAAATTGACCTGCTCGAAGGTGAGAGAGCCTTTCATCCCCGGTCTGAGACCTTCCTCGTTCTGATCGAGATCGGTTTTGGCCGTAATCACATTCAGGATGCGTTCGGCGCTGGCAAGCCCGGAGGCCAGCCGGGCCAGCGAAAAGGACGAGGTGAAAACCGGAAAGTCGAACAGGCTAATCAGCCCCATGAAGGCGATAGCATCGCCGATATCGATTGCATTGGCCCGGTAAAGGATCGCCGCATGGAGAAATGCCCCGACGACCGCTATGCCAAAAAGCAGGATCGCAAAATAGCGTGCCTCGATCTTGCCCTGGTCGATAAAACGGTCGCGGACATCGTCGATCAGTTTGCTCAGGCGGGCGCTTTCCTGTTCTTCCTGGGCGGTGCCCTTGACAACTTCGATGCCGTCGAGTGTTTCGGCAAGGCGAGCGTTCATCCGGCCAAAACGGGCGCGCACGTCCTGGGCAACCCGGTGCAGGGATTTGACATAGCGATACTGGACGAATGCATAGATCGGGATGAACAGCGCAGGCGTCAGGATCAGGGCCGGGTGGATCATCGGCGATGCGATCAGCGGCATGAGGAGGAACATCCCTGAGCCGACAACCATGTTGAGGCCGGGACTCATGAAGAAGTTCATCTCGCGGACGTCGTTGGCGACCCGCGCCATGATCTCGCCAACAGGCTGAAGGTCGTGATAGGCCATGCTCTTACCCAGCAAACTGGCGTAGAGTTCGTCGCGGACATCCCGCTCGACGCGCTGAGCGAATGTCTCGGAGGAGAAGTTCCGCATCAATTGCAGGCCGCCCCGGATCAACTGTGATACGACGATGACCAGTGAGAGATAACCGACGCGCTGCATATCTTTGCTGTCGACAATCGCGTTGAAGGCTTCGCCGATCAGGTAGGGGAGCACCGAGGCAAGCGCGGCGTTGCTGAACGCGCCCAGAATCATACCCAGCCCGACCCAGGGATGGCGTCGGATGTGCGACCAGATGAACCGTCCCGGACTGGAATGATCGGTGCGGATGGAAGAATGAGCAACAAACTCGGCTGATGTTTCAACCATGGTGGTTTCGCCTGCTCCTTTTACCAACGGGCTGTTGCCAATAACCCGTTGACTACAGCCTGTAAACTATACCAGCTTGCCCCGGGATTCATCCACAGTAAATTCGGTCTGGAAAAAGAAAAACCACACTCGAACGAGCGTGGTTCCTCTTTGTTTTCTTTATGAATTCAGGGGTTTACACCCAGCCGCGTACTTTGATAGCATTGGCAACCCGGTCGACGGCGATGACGTAGGCCGCCGTCCGCATGTCGATCTGGAATTTCTCTGCGGTTTCGTGTACAGCATGGTAGGCGGAGGTCATCTTCTCGTCGAGACGCTGGTGAATGGTTTCGACGTCCCAGTAGTAGTCATAGGCGTTCTGCACCATCTCGAAGTAGGAGACGGTCACGCCGCCTGCATTGCACAGGAAGTCGGGCAGGACATAGACGCCATTCTTATAGAAGATTTCGTCGGCTTCGGGAGTGGTTGGACCATTGGCTAACTCGGCGACGATCTTTGGCGTGATCCGCTTGGCGTTCGCCCCGGTGATCTGGCTTTCCAGCGCGGAAGGGGTGAGGATGTCACAGGGGATTTCGAGCAGTTCGGCATTGGTCACCTGCTCGGTGCCGGGGAACCCGATCACTGATCCGTTCTCGCGCTTCCAGTCGATCACTGCCTGAGGATCGAGCCCGTCGGGATTGTAAATGCCGCCCTTTGAGTCGGAAACGGCGATAATCTTGCAGCCCAGCAACTCGACGCCTAACAGGGCGGCAAACTGTCCGGCGTTGCCGAAGCCCTGGATCACCATCGTCGCGCCGTTGGTATCCAGGCCAAGTATCTTTGCTGCCTCGCGGATCACATACATGCCGCCGCGTGCCGTCGCGTCCATTCGCCCCTGTGAACCGCCGATCTCCAGCGGCTTGCCTGTGATCACACCGAACTCGTTATAGCCTTTGAGGAAAGCGTATTCGTCGGCCATCCAGGCCATGATCTGCGGGTTGGTATAAACGTCGGGGGCCGGAACGTCTTTCTCCAGGCCGATGATCCGCCCGACCTGGCGAATATAGGCCCGGCTGAGGCGCTCAAGCTCGCCCATCGACATTTCCTTCGGATTGCAGATTACGCCGCCCTTGCCGCCCCCCAGCGGAATATCGACGACGGCGGTCTTCCAGGTCATCCAGGCGGCCAGCGCCCGGACGGTATCGATTGTTTCCTGGGAGTGGAAACGCAGCCCGCCTTTCGTCGGCCCGCGTGAGTCGTTGTACTGGACGCGAAAGCCCTTGAATATTTTCGTCGTGCCATCGTCCATCTTGACGGGCAGGGTGACGTGGAGTTCACGCAGCGGTTCGCGCAGCAGGGCGTGAATGGCCGGGTCGAGGTTGAGCACTGCCGCTGCCTTATCGAGCTGCTTTTGTGCAATCTTAAAGGGATTAAGTTCTTCGGTCGGGTTGGTGTTGGCTTCAGTCATGACATCTCCTTAGCATGGTGATTGAAAACTCAACAATAATTTCAGAGTAGATTGGACGCAGGATAATTTTTAATTTTTGATTTGCTCCTTTTTTATGCCGCCAGCACATAGTCGATGGTTGGCCGACCCACGATGTGCTCTTCAGGATACTGTCAAAGGTTGATTGCGGCTCGGAGGCACAAGGCCTCACTATTTAAACACAGAATTATCCTAATGGGTATCAAGTAAAATATATTTCACCAACTTTACAAGACAGGAAATGACCCGATCGGGTAATTTGGGAAAGTGTTTTGCAATATTTACAATGATTGTCGTTTGGTGGAAACCCACCGAATTTGTGTTTTTTGGACTTTCGGCTAGTGACGAATTTCACAAATGGTGATATAGTCGTCGCTGGCTGAACAAAGGGCAATGGGCAGGATCGATGATCGAAAAACAAAGCGCCGACCGGCAGCTATACGATGCGTTAGCCAGCCTGAACGAAATTGGCTCCAGCATCAACCGTATAAAGGCGGGCGAATCGGACAGTGTCGAGGTTACGCTGCACCGGATCGTCGAGAGCGCGATCAAAGTGATCCCCGGTTCATCGGCGGTGATCTATACCTACGATCACAACCGGCAGGTTTTCGATCCGATGTCCCGTGTATCAGCCGGGGAAGACACGGAACCGGTGCCCGGTGACGAACCCCGCCCGGATGGGATGGGATTCTGTGCCGTCAGGGAACAACGGCGGATTCTTTCATATGAGAGCAATGTGCCGGGCATCCACCCGATCAAGGCCGAGGCTGGGGCCAGGGTTGTTGCCTGTTTCCCGATGATCATTGCCGAGGAAACCGTCGGTACGGTTTATATCTACCTGCACGAGGATCGCGAGTTCGACGAGCTTGAACTGCTGCTGCTCGAAAACTTCGTCAGCCAGGCGGCGCTTGTCGTTTACCATACCCGGCAGATGGGGAGTATTCAGCGGTTACTGGCTCGCAAGGATGAAGAACTTCTCCGGCTGCGCCGGGCCGGGCTGCTGATCGCGGCCAGGCCGCACCTCCAGGAAATACTGGTCGCCATCCTTCAGATGGCGCTCGAAGTGACCGGAGCACAGTACGGCAGCTTCTTCCTGGTCGATAAATCGGGGCAAATCCTTCGTTCGACGGCGATGCTGGGCAAGGATTTGAGCCGTCCATTAAAGAACGATCTCCCCATTGAGGCTCCCAGCATCGCTGGTTGGGTCGCCCGGCATCACGAACCGGTATGCATATCCGATCTACGGGAGGAACCCTGGGCGAGCATCTACTACCCATTCGACCGCGACCTGGAGATGCGGTCAGAACTGGCCGTCCCATTGATCGGGGCGAGCGGACGCCTGAACGGGGTACTGAACCTGGAAAGTCCGGAGATCGAGGCGTTTTCGGAAACCGACAGCCATCTTCTCCAGGCACTGGCAACCCAGGCAGTGATTGTCTTGCAGGAAGTGATGCTGCTGGACGCACTCAAAGAAGTGGCGGAGTGTCTGCTCGTCAAGCCGTTCATGGAGGTGCTTCATAAACTGGCCGAAATCGCCGTCGATCTGCTCAATGCCGGGGCGAGTGCGATCTGGCTGGTGGAAGATGGGTCACTGGTTCTACAGGCTGCCAGCGCCGGGCATGAACACGGCGAGAGGATTCCCATCGAAGGCAGCCTGGTCGGGCAGGCGGTGCTGAACGGCGAACCGGTTGTCTCGGACGACGTGCGGGTCGATACGCGGTTCTGCCGCCCTGACCTGGCTACCGCCCAGGGCTGGATGCAGGCACTGGTGGTGCCGCTTTACCTGGGCAATAAGTCCGAACCCTCCGGGGCGTTTGGTGTCTACTGTGTCGAATCCGACTCAGGGCGCTTCAATGAGTCGGACTGGACGATCAAGGTGCTGACCATTCTTGCCGATTATGCATCGCTTTCCATTCTGAACGACGAACGGCAGCACGCGCTGAATACCGCGCAGGAGCAGGTCACCGTCGCCGAAACTTTTGCCGCGCTGGGGGATATAGCCGCTAATCTGCTGCACCAGCTCAACAACAAGATCGGGATCATACCGGTACGGGTGCAGGGCATTCAGGACAAGTGTCAGCCGGTATTGGAGACAAATGCTTACCTTGCCGAGAACCTCGAACAGATCGAGGAAGGAGCGCGGGAAGCAATGGCGGTGGTTCGGGAGAATCTCAGCATTCTGCACCCGATTGACCTGACAATGGTGAACGTGGATACCTGTGTCAAAGAGGCAGTGAGCAGCGCCAATATCAGTCAGGATATTCGGGTAAAGGTCAACCCGCTGGTTGATCTTCCCCCGGTGATGGCCGGAAAACAAAGCCTCGTACTTGTGTTTGCCAACCTGATCGAAAACTCAGCCAATGCGATGCAGGGTGAAGGCACGGTGACCATCGAAGGCCGCCGGGATGACGGCTGGGTCGAGATTTGCGTCAGTGATACCGGCCCTGGGATCGCGTCAGAGTTACAGGGCCGGATTTTTGAATTCAACTATTCGGGGCATAAGAACGCCTTCAGCGGCAAACTGGGGTTTGGCCTGTGGTGGGTCAAAACGCTTATGACCCGGCTGGGGGGAACGGTAACGGTGGAGAGCGATGGGCAGCACGGGGCAACGTTCAAGCTCAGGCTTCCAAGTGTAGAAGTGCGGTAAGGGTGGATGGCAATGGATGAGAAAACGATGCGTGCGCTGGTCGTCGAAGACGATCCCTCCTGGCAGACTATTCTCAGTGAGATACTGACCGACAGGGGATTGAAAGTCGATGTAACCGACAAGCTGGATGAAGCGATTATCCTGATGCGTTCTGCGTCACATCGGCTGGCAATTGTCGATCTTTCACTGGATGGCAGCGATCATCGCAACCGGGATGGGCTGCGCGTGTTAGATGCAGTGAAAACTTATGATCCGGGCTGCGTAACAGTGATGCTGACCGGATACGCGACGGTCGAATTGGCAGTCGATGCTTTGACGGCACATGGTGCGTTTACCTGCCTGAGGAAAGAGACGTTCACCCGGTCGGCTTTTCGGGAAATGGTCGACGAGGCATTGGCAGCGGCTCTGCCCTGGACAGAATCAGGGGTGGAAGGCACGCCGGTCAACCTGGATGAGGCGGTTCCGTTTGATACCGGCGAAAAACCCGAGCAGGTGCGAACGGCGCTCGTCGTCGACGACGATGCCGGGTGGCGAGCGATCCTGGGTGAACTGCTGCGTGAAGCGGGATACGAAACACGGGTCTGCAACGGGTTGGGCGAAGCCCTGGGCTGCCTGGGGCGAGAACGTTATTCGCTGGCGGTGGTAGACCTGTCGCTGTCCGGGCGGGAGAAAGCCCCCCGGTCGCGGGCGATGTCTGCGCCTGGGAGTGCTGGCGATGAGCCGGATGGCTACCGCCTGCTGGGGCTGACACGGGCGTCGGGCATCCCTACGATTGTTGTTAGCGGGATTACATCGCCCAAAGAGATCGAACATACCTACGACGAATACGGTATTTTCGCCTGCCTGGAAAAACAGACATTCGACCGCCAGGCATTCATCAGGACGGTTGGCGATGTGGCGTCGGCCGGGCAGATCGATGGCGAGCTGGAACAACTCACCGAACGGGAACGACAGGTGCTGGCGCTGCTGGTCAGGGGTGTGACCAACCAGGATATCGCCGATTCACTGATGATCTCGATCAATACGGTGAAGCGTCATCTCAAGGCGATTTACAAGAAATTGGAAGTTAGTACGCGTTCAGCCGCCGTAGCAAAGGCCTTGAACGCAGGTTTATCCACCGGGGCTGGCCCCTTATTATCAAGTATGGAGGATTGATCCACCTATGGCTTACCATGTTCTTGTCCCAGATAATGTCAACCAGGCTGCGCTGGACATTCTCGAGGCAGCGGAGGGTATCACCTATACTGCGCCCGGCAGCATGCCGCGTGAGGAGACCCTTGCTGCTATCGGGGAAGCCGACGCACTGATCGTTCGCAGCTCGACAAAGGCCGATGCCGAGCTTCTGGCGGCGGCCACTAAATTGAAGACCATTGCGCGGGCCGGTGCGGGCGTCGATAACGTCGATCTCGCCGAAGCGACCAAACGGGGGATCGTGGTGATGAACACGCCGGGCGGCAATACGGTCTCGACCGCCGAGCATACCTTCGGCCTGATGCTGGCGCTGGCCCGCCATACGGCGCAGGCGATGGTGGGTATGCTGGAGGGACGCTGGGATCGGAAGAAGTACCAGGGCGTCGAACTGCGCAACAAAGTCCTGGGGATCGTCGGCTTCGGGCGGATCGGGCAGGCGCTTGCCAAACGAGCCGTTGGTTTCGAAATGCAGGTGATCGCCTACGATGCCTATCAAAACGAGGCGATGGAAAAACAGGCCGAGGCACTCGGCGTGAAGCTGGTCGACCTGGATGTGCTTTACGCGCAGGCCGATTTCATTTCGCTGCACGCGGCACTGACCGACGAGACGCGCGGTATGGTGAATGCCGGAGCGATTGCGAAGATGAAAGACGGTGTTCGGATCGTCAATGCGGCGCGTGGGGCGCTGATCGATGACGAGGCGCTGGCCGCTGCCATCAAAGACGGGAAGGTCGCCGGGGCTGCCATTGACGTATATGTGTCCGAACCGCCGCCGGAAGATCACCCGCTGGTGGGGCTGCCGGGGGTCGTCCATACCCCGCACCTGGCAGCCAGCACTGTCGATGCCCAGATTGCCGTAGCGGTCGATGCCGCTCAACAAACCGTCGATGCTCTGCTGAATGCAGAGTATAAAAATGTTGTTAACCAGGACGTACTGGCGAAAAAGTAGTCGCCAGTATTTTTTTGTATAGGGCAGGCCGGTCACGGTGTCTTGCTGCCGTGACCGCGTCTTGCCACCTGACGATTACGCTAAGGAGTTCGATAAGATATGGCTGTTGTGAAACCATTCAAGGGGGTTCGCTACAATCCTGAACGATGTGTAGACCTGCAAGCTGTTGTGAGTCAGCCCTACGACCGGATCAACGATGAACTGCTTGACCGCTATTATGAACTAAGTCCGTACAATATCGCGCATGTGATCCGGGGACGGGTTGAAGAAGGTGACGATCCGCTGTGTCCCGATGGCCCTAACGTCTATACTCGCGCGCGGGACTATTATCATCAATGGATGGATGAGAGTGTCCTGATCGGCGAGGAGAAACCCGCTTTTTATGCTTATGAACAGACCTTTACGGTCGATGGCGTCGATTACGTCCGGCTGGGGATGCTTGCCGCCGTTGAACTGACCGATTACGACGAGGGGATCATCCTGCCCCACGAACGCATCCATCCCGGTCCCAAAGCCGACCGGCTGCGCCTGTTGAACACGCTTCAGGTAAACGCGGAACCGATCTTCATGCTTTACCCAGACCCGGAAAATAAAGTCAATGCCCTGATGCGGCAAGTAATCGGTGACCGGGAGCCGGATATCGATGTGGAAGAAATTCTCGAAAGTGGTGTTCGGCAGCGGATGTGGGCGATCACGGATGAGGTGATCATCGAGGCGATTGAGGCTGAGATGGCCCCCAAGCGGAATCTGATCATTGCCGACGGGCACCACCGCTATGCGACCGGTTTGCATTACCGCGAATTGATGCGTGAGAAGTATCCCGATGCTTCGGCGGATGAGCCATACAATTATATCTCTGCGACCCTGCTCAGCATGAACGACCCCGGTCTGGTGATCCGCCCGGCGCACCGGGAAATCTGCGATTTCAGCGGGCACACACCGCAGGAGGTTCTGGAACGCGCCGCCGAGTATTTCGACATCGCCCCATCGCCTGACCTCGACACGATGCTGGGGACAATCAACGCCGATCCGCGTGGTCACTCATACGGGTTCTATGGCGGGCCGGAAGTCGGCTTTCACGTTCTGTCATTCAAAGATAGCGACCTGGCGCTGACGTTGATTGGCAATGGACAGTCGGCGGAGTGGAAGATGCTGACGGTGAGCGTGCTTCATGAAATCCTCCTCGAACAAATCGCTGAAGTACCCTACGAGGGCATTAAAGACCGGTCGATGATCCGCTACCATCGCTACCCGCAGGTGCCTATCGACGCGATTGATGCAGGGAAGGGAAACTTCGTGTTCTTCCTCAGCCCGACAAGGATCGAACAGGTCGAAGCCTGCGCTGCACGCGGGGAAATCATGCCCCAGAAAAGCACCGATTTCTACCCGAAGATCATCGCCGGGTTAGCCCTCCGCCCGATCAACGTGAACGGCCACCACAAACCCAGTTGAGAAATCAACCCTTCAAACGAAAAAGGACGAGAGCCCATAGACCCTCGTCCTTTTCGATTTGGGAGATAGATGAATTAGCCGCCGTTTTCTTCGGTTTCGACCGGCACCGGGCCGGATAGGGTCGGCGTGAGGGTCGGCGTTGCGGTGGGTTCTGGTGTTTCGGTTGGCTCTGGTGTTCTGGTTGGCCTGGGTGTTGTGGTTGGCTCCGGCGTGTCGGTTGGCGTTCCTGTCGGCTCCGGGGTGGGCTTTGCGTGCATGAAGTGCACCCGCGTTTCGGCGCTGTGGCCTTCGGTGTCGTAGACGATCAGGCGGATGGTCATCGGGCCATCTTCGTAAGGCGACAGATCGACCTGTCCCAGCGCGTTATTGCTGATCGGGACGGCGGTGTCGCCCTGCACGACGCCCCATGCTTCGGGGTCGTGGCTGACGCCAAACTCAACACGGTAGTGAGAGAAGTTGGCAACGTCGACCGAGCCATAGACGGTGATCAGATTGCCCTGCGTCGAGCCTTCCTGCGGCTCGCTGATGACCAGCGTCGGCTGGGTGACATCCGGGCCGCAGCTCTCCTCCGGCGGCTGCAGGACTGCCATGTCGGCAGATATGCCGCGCGCGTTGAGCCAAGCCTGCCCGCCCTCGGTGTTCATCAGCCAATTGCGGATGTAGGGCCGGAAGTCGATCAACTGGCTTTGGTTGGGCAGCACGAGATACAGGCGGTCGGTCGCGCCGCTTTCGCAGTATTCGTTGGCTAATAGATTGGTGAACGGATCGACCCGAAGCACCTGGTAAAGTCCCTCGTTGGTCCCCGGTGGATCAGAGGCGAACAGTTCGGTTGCTATGCTTGAATGCTGCTGGCAGTAATCGGAGGGCAGCGCACCATCGTCCACACAGACATTCTGGGGGAACACGTGCGCATCCGACCGGGGGGTAAACTCATGCGGTGGGTACCATTCAACGGCCCCGTCCATGATCCCCCGCCAGATCGGTCCGGCCCCGGTAACGCCAGTGACGTTGATCATCGGCGAGTTGTCGGTATTGCCGACCCACACACCAACCGCGATCTCGGTCGTGAAGCCCATTGTCCAGTTATCACGGAAGTCGTTAGTGGTGCCGGTCTTGGCCCCGGCGGGGTAGGTGGGGCTGAGCGGCGTGTTCTCTCCGAAGGAGGGCACACGGGCTTCTTTGTCCGATAAAATATCCTGCATCAGGTAGGCATGGGCGGGGTCGAGGGCCTGCTCGCCTTCGGGAACGGTGTACGGGTAGCCTTCGATCACCTCCCCGTCGCGCTCGATGCGCTCGATGGCGTAGGGCGGACGCAGCGTGCCGCCGTTGGCGATGGTGGCGTAGGCATTGGTCCATTCGAGCAGGTAGACTTCACCCGCGCCGAGCGTCAGCGAGAGGCCGTAATTGTTCGGGTTGGTCGGGTCGCCAAGTGACGATATCCCCACGTCGTTGAGCACCTGTAACAGGGCCGGAACGCCGACGTGATCGAGCGTCATCACTGCCGGGACGTTGAGCGAGTTGGCAATGGCTTGGCGCACGGTAACCGGCCCCCGGAACGTTCCGCTGTAATCAACCGGGGCGTATATCCCAAAACCGGGAATCTCGTATTCGATGGGCACATCCCAGATGACGGTCGCCGGTGACCATCCCTCGCGGAAAGCCGCCAGGTAGGTGAACGGCTTGATCGACGAGCCCGGCTGCTGTGGGGTCAGTGCGATATTGACCTGCCCGTCGATAGTTTCATCGTGAAAGTCGCGGCTCCCGACCATCGCTAAAATCGCCCCGGTATCGACATCGATCACCACCGTCGAGGCGTTGTTGACATTGCGGTCGGTTAGCCCGGCAAGCGATTCTTCGACCTGCTGCTGGGCGAGATTTTGCAGGTTGGGGTCGAGTGTGGTGTAGACATCGAACCCCGATGTGTAGATCGCCGAACCGATAGCCGGGTCGGCTTCAAGAAGCTGCTGGACGTAGACGACAAAATGCGGGTATCTGATCTGGAGATCGGGCGCGTCGAACTCACGCAGGGCAACCGCCTCAAGCTCTGGCCGGGCGGCCTCGATCTCCGCCGATGTGGTACACGGAAGCTGGAGGTCGGTTTTACCCATGTCGATGCAGCCTGCTTCGAGCATCAGCGAGAGCACCTGCTGCTGGCGGATGACCGCGCCCTCCTTGTTGGTCACCGGGTCGTAGAGCGCCGGTGCCTGGGGCAGCCCGGCCAGAAATGACGCTTCGGCCAGTGTCAGGTCACGCGCGCTTTTGTTGAAATAGGTCTGTGCGGCGGCCTCGATGCCGTAGGCGAGGTTGCCGTAGGGAATCTGGTTCAGATAGAGTTCCAGTACCTCGGTTTTCGAGAAGCGGCGGCCAAGCTCGGCAGCGAGGAAAACCTCTTTCAGCTTGCGCTGGTAGGAACGGTCGAGGCGTTCCTCTTCGGGGAGGAGTAATGAGCGGGTCAACTGCTGGGTGATCGTGCTGGCCCCGGAGACGATCTCGCCCTCGCGGAGGTTCTGATAAGAAGCACGGACAATCGCCGGGATGCTGAAGCCGGGGTTGACAAAATAATCGCGCTCCTCGGTGGCAATCGTGGCGACGATGATCCAGGGGGACATATCTTCCAGCTTGACGTAGTCACGGAAGCCGCCTTCGGGATCGTTGATCTCGTAGAGGATATGCCCTTCCCGGTCACGGATGCGGGTCGTCTGGAACTGGAGCGATCGCGCCTGCAGGTCTTCGATTTCGCGTATGCCCTGGAACGAGGGAGCGGTTACCTGTGAATAGTAGATCGCGGCTCCACCGCCAGTCAGCATGAACAGCACCAGCCCGGCGACGAGCGCCAGCCCGATACCCTGGAGGACGCTGCGTCCGGTCAGCCGTTTGCGGGAGCGTTGTTTCTTCTTCGCGGGACGCGGGCGCTGGGCGGCCTGAACGCGGGCCGGTGGTCGCGGCACGGGTTGCCGCGCAGGTGGCCGCTGCTCACTAACCGAGGCCCTGGATGGTGGGCTGTAGGTCGGCTCCGGTGCTGCCGGGGGCCAGGGCGGGCTGTACTCCTCATCGGGAGTGGGCGGGATTTCGTCCCGGTAGGAACTCCGCGCGGCCATTGTCGCTCCCAGGTCTTCACGGGGTGTATGGCGTGGAAGCGGCATCCCGAATTCGTCAAGGCGCACTTCATCCAAATCCTCCGGAGGAGGCTGGTACTGGTTGTGCTGCTGGCGACCGGGCCGGGGCGCTGCACGCCCAGGCTGCCAGTCGTCGTCGGTGTTCGGCAGGGGCGGCTCGACGGAAAGATCAGGTGAAACCGGCCTCGGCTGCTGTTCGGGCCTCTGCCCGCTCGCCTCCTGGCGAAAAGACTGGGAGGGCGCGATAGGCTGGTCGGTGGGATGTGGAAACGGGGGCGGACCTTTCTTTCTCTGAGACGGTCGCTGCGGGCTGCTGTCGGCGGGCCGGGATGGGCCGGGCGGCGGCGTCTGATCCTGGCTGGGAACAGGCATCCCCAGGTCTTCGATCTCTTTCCAGCGGGCGGCCTCCTGTTCGGCCTTTTCTTTGGCCTCCATCAGGTGATCCAGGCCGCCGGTGCTTTTCTTGCGCTCCGGTTCGTCTTCCTGTTCGCCATTTTGAGATCGGTCGAATTGTTTGTCGTCTTCCATCTTCTTATCCCTTAGCATTTGCTCACCAACGGCTGCACAGTAACTATAGCACGCGCATCGACAAACTTGAAACACCAATACACAGCGATTTTTTCGAAATTGACGTATAATCAGGCCAATGCTATACTTTGGGCGTACTTGACAAGCCGGTGCTTCCTGCTATAAACTCAACCGGTAGCTTGAACGCCAGGGGCTTTGGCAAGAAGGCGTATCCACGATTAAATTTCACCCCAGCATAAGTGTTTGCAGAGTATGTCATCATCACCTTCCCTGCTAACGTTTGTGGGGTTCAATGCACTTAACAATATACATCCGGTTGAAGGACCTGGAAGCGGCGAGTTATAAGTGTCTGTCAGGACAGCGCTTCGGCAAGATATGTCTGCCTGATCATTGAGTATCAATCAGTAACGACCGGAAAGAAATTCACACAGGCCAAACAAAGGCATTCCACAGTCGACTTCAAGAGATTGTCTTGAGGGGATAGGTGCCGTGGCGAGAACAACTTTTGTCACGGTTGCCGGGCTGTTGCCATTACATAAATCAACAAACGGTACCTAAAGCTATGAAAGAATTGAATATCGTCGAACTTGAGGACATGGTGCTGACCGACCTGCGCGATCTGGCACGCGAGGCAGGGATCGCAGGGTTCAGCCGGTTAAAAAAGCAGGACTTAATCGTCTCTTTACTGCGTCACAAAGCCGAACAGCAGGGATTTGAACTGCGCGGCGGTGTGCTGGACATCATAGAGGACGGGATCGGTTTTCTCCGCAGCGGACACTATCTCCCCGGTGCAGAGGATATCTATGTCAGCCAGACGCAGATCAAACGATTCAACCTGCGCACCGGGGACATGGTGATCGGGCAGGTTCGCCCGCCTAAAGAAAACGAGAAATACTTCGGGCTGCTGCGCGTGGAGGCCGTCAACGGGTTGGACCCGGAGCAGGGGAAATACCGGCCTCACTTCGAGCATCTTACCCCGATTTTCCCCGAACGCCGTTTTAACCTGGAAACTATTCCGCGCATCATATCAACCCGGTTATTGAACCTGATCGCGCCGATTGGACGCGGGCAGCGTGGGTTGATCGTGTCACCGCCCAAAGCGGGTAAGACGACTGTTCTCAAGGAAGTTGCCAACTCGATCAGCTACAACTATCCCGAAGTTCACCTGATGGTGCTGCTGATCGGCGAGCGACCGGAAGAGGTTACCGACATGGATCGCTCGGTTGAGGCGGAAGTCATCGCGTCAACCTTTGACGAGACATGGGTCAGCCAGGTGCGGGTCAGCGAGATGGCGCTCGAACGGGCCAAGCGGCTCGTCGAGAGCAGCAAAGACGTGGTGATCCTGATGGACAGCATTACCCGTCTGGCACGTGCCTATAACCTGGTCGTGCCTCCCAGCGGTCGAACGCTGTCGGGCGGCCTCGACCCCAGCGCCCTGTATCCGCCGAAGCGGTTCTTCGGTGCGGCCCGCAATATCGAAGAGGGCGGCTCGCTGACGATCATCGCCACCTGCCTGGTCGATACGGGTTCGCGTATGGACGATGTCATCTACGAGGAATTCAAGGGTACCGGGAACATGGAACTCCATCTTTCCCGCAAGCTCCAGGAACGCCGCATTTTCCCGGCTTTCGACATAGAACGATCCAGTACCCGCCGCGAAGAACTCCTGCTGGGGCCGGATGTGCTCCAGCGTGTGTGGCTGATGCGCCGTATGTTCGGCCAGATGGTATCGCCACCGCCCAATGGCGCCGGTATGGATCAGACTGCAGCGACCGAAGCAATTATTGACCAGCTTCGGCGAACCGAAACAAACGAAGATTTCCTCGAATTTCTTACCGAGGCATCAAAGTAAAGTTGTTGGTATAATTGAACCAGTTACGGGCAAGATGTTACCATATTGCCCGTTTAATTGTGTTTTAGAGTTATCAGACGAGCAAGGAGCACCGTATGCGCGAAATCACCGTCGCCACCGTCCAGATGAATCCCGGGCTAGGCGAGATAGAAGACAACCTGGTCAAGATGTCGGACTTCATTTCGAAGATCGCCAGCCAGCAGAAGGTCGACCTGATCCTGTTCCCGGAGCTGGCAACCAGCGGCTACGAACTCGGCGTCAAGTTTACACAGGTCGCCCAGCAGATCCCCGGCCCAACCGCCAACCTGATCTCCCAGCGGGCCCAGGAACTGGGCGTGTATATCGGCTTTGGGATGGTCACCAAAGAACGTGTCGAAAGCATCCTGTATGATACAGCGGTACTGGTCGGCCCCGACGGTGAACTGATCGGGCAGTATCACAAAACGCATCTCAAAGGCGAGGAGCGGATGGCCTTCCGTGAGGGCTACAAGCTGCCGGTCTTTGAAACCGAATTTGGTAACCTGGGGTTCGTGCTGGGATGGGATTTGTCCTTTCCTGAAGTCTCACGCAGCCTTGTGCTGGACGGTGCCGAACTGCTCTGCGCGCTTGGCAACTGGGAGAAGGACGAAGTCGACGAGTGGAAGACTTACCTCAAAGCCCGCGCCTGTGAGAACGCCTGCTTCGTGGCCGGGGCAAACCGGGTCGGCGAGGACGTGACGATCACCTTTGGCGGCGAAAGCATGATCGTTGGCCCGCGCGGTCGAGTCCATGCTCATCTGCCTGGCGAGGAAGAAGTCAAAGAGGATAAGGCAAAGTCGGAAAAGAAGGACGACGCAGAAAAAGGCGAAGACGCGGAAAAAGAAACGAAAAAGAGCAAACCAAAGACTCAGGCACTCGAAGGATACGCGGTTGCCCGGATCGACCTGGACGAGATCAAGAAGTTCCGTGAGCAGCGCCAGACGCTGCAAACCCGCCAGCCATCGATCTACCGGACGCTTGTCCGGCGCTACTAAGTCGACCAGGTATTTCTTTCTGATTCTAATTGACGGCGGCCCCAGGGCCGCCGTTCTGATATACTTAGCTATCCGTAAATTCACTTCGTTCATTTCGGATGGCTGGCACCTATCGAGACGATTTCTGTAAACTAACCTGGGGGACGAGAGCTTATGGACTCCATCGATCTGCGAAGCGATACAGTATCCTGGCCGACCGCTGAGATGCGTGTGGCGATGGCAAATGCTGAAGTCGGCGATGATGTATGGGGCGACGATCCGACCACGCTGCGGCTCGAAGAGCTGGCTGCCGAACGGACGGGCAAAGAAGCGTCGCTGTTCGTCGCCAGTGGGACGATGGGGAACCTGATCGCCATCCTGACGCACTGCAAGCCCGGCGACGAGATGATCACCGGACGGCGGGCGCATACCTTCCTGCACGAGGTCGGTGGGGCGGCGGCACTGGGAGGTGTACACCCTTGCACTATCCCGGTTCAGCCCGATGGCGTCCTTGACCTGGACGACATTCGTGCGGCGATCCGCGACATTTCCGACATGCACAACCCAATCACCCGCCTGATCGAGATCGAAAACCCGCAGGGCGACCTGGGCAGCATCCCCTTATCACCCGATTACATGCGGTCGCTGCGGGCGCTGTGCGATGAATACGGGCTGCTCATTCATATGGATGGGGCGCGGGTCTTCAACGCGGCGACCGCGCTTGGCTGTGATGTCAGGGAACTGACCGCCCCGGTCGATTCGGTGATGTTCTGCCTCTCGAAAGGGCTGTGCGCCCCCATCGGCTCGATGCTGTGTGGCTCGGAGGAGTTCATCCGGCGGGCACGGCGAATTCGCAAGATGCTCGGCGGGGGGATGCGGCAGGTGGGGATTCTCGCTGCGGCGGGGATCATCGCCATCGAAAAGATGACGACCCGGCTGGATGAAGATCACGCCAATGCTCGCCGGTTGGCCGACGGGTTGGACGGGATCGAGGGCATCCAAATCGATCTGCCGGTCGAGACGAACATGGTTTTCTTCTCGCTGGATGAGACGCTGCCTTTCGACGCGGTTGGCCTGCGCGACCGGCTTGAGAAGGACTATAATATCAAACTGTGTATCGTTGGGGAGCGGCATTTCCGGGCAGTGACCCATTACTGGATCAAGGCGCAGACCGTCGATACGGTTGTTGAGGCGATACGAGAACAGTGCAATGCCGTCCACCAGGGCAGGGGCCAATGAGCGATTCTGAACCTGTCTCATTTTCCATCATCCCGATCAGGCCGCTGTTTCACGGTGGCGATCAGGCTGGTGAATACGTCGAACCGGTGATCGCCCCGGTTGACCGGGAGGCGGCGAATAAGCCGATCACACCCGGTATGCCGCTGCTGATGCATATCCCGCTGCCGCCGCCTGATGCCTGGAAAGTCCCTGTCCCCCAGGGATCGGTCGAGCAGCCGATACAGACGAACCGGCAGCTGTTGATCGGGCAGCGCGTCGCGTTCCCGGTCGCGCCTTCACCGGGAATCCAGCCGATATCGACCGGGGTACCGGCTAGCCCGCCGCCCATCGAATCGACCTCAGTGATCGAGCCGCCTGCCGAACCGGTGCGTGTGGTTGCCGAACCCCCGGCTGCCGAAACACCTGCGCAGCGCTTCGACCCGGTTTATCCATATCTGCTGTATCTGGCGCTCGGTTTTGGAACGCTCTATATCAACCTTGACGCGGTGACCCGCTATACGATTCTCTGGATGGTGTTGATGATTCTGGGCGGGGTACTGGGCCTGCTCGATTCGACCGAACAGCCTCAGGAAATCACGCCTGCCGGGTTGGGATGGGGATTCAGCATCGGGCTGGTGTTCAGCCTGCCGCTGCTGATCCTGGTGGGGTCGGGGCTGTCTAACCTGTCGACGGCCCTGTTCCCGGAGGCAGGCGCGGCGCTGCTGTTCCAATCGCTGGCGGTGGTCGGCCCGATGGGAGAGACGCTGTTCTTCCGCGGTGCGATCCTCGACCGGCGCGGGTTTGCCGCGAGTGTCATCGCGGCGGGATTGAGCAGCCTGCTGTTCTTCTGGCCCGTCGCAGTGACGGCCTGGACATACCTGATCGCGGCGGTGCTGTTTTCGACGGTCCTGGCGGGAATCTACAGCTTTGTGCGCACCCGCTACGGGCTGGCGGCTTCGTATATCTGCCAGGTGACGATCAACCTGATGCTGCTGTTTGTGCCCGGCGTCTGGTTTACGTAACTTTTCCTGTGATGAAGAGCTGGAGGCTTTTGTGACATCTGGTCGACGGGATTCTTTCCCCTGGTTCTGGGTTGTGTTGGGTCTGTTGATTGTGATCGCTGCCATTCCCCGGTTTTTGAGTTGTGACTATAGCCTCCCCTATGTGGATCACCCGGACGAACCAAATAAGTATTTAGCAGCGCAGGTATGGCGTGGTCTGTATGAGCATCCCAGTGAAGAATATTACAAAGGTTATCCACCGGGATACCTGGTTGTCAGTTATCTGGCACAGGTGATCGGCGAGCCGCTGGGTATCAATGGGCTGGCCGAAACAGTACGCCTGCTGCGCCATGTTGCGGTGATTGTCAACCTGGGGACGATGCTGTTGATCGGCCTGGCGGCACGCCGGGCAGGGGGCGACCTGGCCGGGTGGATCGCGGCGGCGCTGTGGGGTGTTTCACCTCTGGTGCTGGAAGTCGGATATTACGCCATTCAAGACCCATTCATCTATTTCTGGGTGACGCTGGCGCTGTGGCTGGCGATCGAGGCGTGGATTGACGAGAGCCGTCGGCACTGGATGTTGTGGAGCGTGGCCGTTGGGATCGTGGCGATCCTGTTCAAGTACCCGGTGATCACGGCAGTTGGGCCGGGGCTGCTGGTCGCCCTCATCTATACGATCCGGGATCGGCGCAAGAATCTGCGCTACCTGGTCGCCGGGGTTGTCCCTACAATTGCCGTTGGCTTGTGGATGATTCCCCAGATTCAGGCAATGGAAAAGTGGCAGCGCCATGCCGGTGACGCAACCTCGAATATCTTCCAGAACCTGTTCAATGTGGGGAAGGTAGCCAACAACCTGTTCTATACATTTATCCCGATTGGGGCAGTGATCGCGCTGGTGATTGTCGGGCTGGGTGGGTTGGCCTACTGGTATGCCAGCCGATCGGAGAGTAAACGGATCGACAGGGGAACAGTCGTTTTAGCTCTGCTGCTGGTGATCTCTATTCCCTGGCTGGCGGCGATCTTCGCCCAGGTAAGCCTCGAACGGATCAAAGACGTGCTGCCTGCCACCGCCGCAGCGTGTGTGCTGGTTGGCGCAGCAGTCGCGCAGATTGTTTACATTGTCCCGGAGCGGTGGCGATCCATCGGGCAGGTGGTGATCCCACTGGCCGCCGTCCTGCCGATCATGATCCCGCAGACGCAGGCCGATTGGGAACTGGTGGCGGAGCGGATGCCCCCCGACCGGCGGGTGGCGATCCGGGAATGGTTCGATACGAATCTCGAAGCCGGGACGGTGATCGTCACCTACGAGAACGAAAAGACCTTCAACCCGTTCTGGGGTGGGCTTCAGGGCCGCCAGTGGTTCGACTGGTGGCGCACCGAGGACATCATGGAGTATTCCGTCGAGGAATGGCGTGACGAGCGCTACATGGCCTACGCGATTCTTCCACGCTGGAAAGTCGAGGCGATGGAGGCAACCGAAGACGGACAGGACTACTTCGGTCAAATGCTGCATCTGCGTGACTTCTACGCGCCGCCCGAGATGCGCGGCCCGGAAGTGGCGGTATATCGACTGTGGAAGATGCAGCACGAGGTCGATATTCGATTCGGAGACATGATCACACTTCAGGGTTATGACATCAGCACGGTTGAGGCCAGGCCGGGAGATGTGGTGACACTGCGATTCTACTGGCAGGCCACATCGACGCCTCCGGAGAACTACTCGCTGTTCGTTCACCTGATGCCCGCCGACGAGGTGAGAGTTATCACTCAGGCCGATGGCAACCCGGCGGTTCCCGAACGGCTGACCCGGACCTGGGACGAGCCGACCGAAATACTGATCAGCCCAGAATTTGCACTGACGATCCCGGAGGGCACTCCCCCCGGCGATTACCGGCTGCTGGTTGGTCTATACAACTTCGAGACGGGTGTCCGTCTGCCGGTCGGCGACGGAGCTTTTGGCTCCGTTGGCGATTCATACGAAATCCCGATCGTGATCGTCGAGTAGCTGCGTTCGGCTGAAAGCCGCTTGTGCTATAATCGAAAAGCAAGTTTGTTCCTCTATTGTTTCCTCTTGTCTGGCGATTTCGCCCGACGACGCGGAGGGTAAATTCATGTCTGAATCGAATGGAAGAAATCCCGGCATCCCGCTCGATATGGGATGGGTGAATGAAACAGTTGTCAACCGCAGCGCGGTCGAACGGCGGGCGGCGACACTCCTGACCCGGCGTTCGGTGAAGAAGGATCAGCAGGCGGCGTGGCTGGCGCGGGCGGTCACCTGCACCGACCTGACGACGCTGGCCGGTGATGATACGCCGGGGCGCGTCGAGCGGTTGTGTGCAAAAGCAAAACAGCCGGTTCGGCAGGACCTTGTCCGGGCGCTCGGCCTGGACGAGATCAAGGTCGGCGCGGTTTGTGTCTATCACAGCCAGGTAGCCGAAGCGGTCGGCTTTCTGGAAGGATCGGGGATTCCCGTCGCCGCCGTATCGACCGGGTTCCCGGCGGGTCAGAGTCCGCTCAAGGAGCGGATCGGCGAGATCAAGGCGTCGGTCGAAGCCGGGGCGAAAGAGATCGATATTGTGCTTCACCGGGAGTATGTCCTGACCGGTAACTGGCCTGCGGTATATGACGAGGTCAAACAGTTCCGCGCGGCCTGCGGCGATGCCCACATCAAGACGATCCTCGCTACCGGCGACCTGGGCACGCTGCGGAATGTGTATCAGGCCAGCCTGGTGTGCATGATGGCCGGTGCCGATTTCATCAAGACCTCGACCGGGAAAGAATCGGTCAACGCGACGATGCCGGTCGGCGTGGTGATGACCCGTGCGATCCGCGATTACGTCGAGCGGACGGGTCATAAAGTTGGATTCAAACCAGCAGGGGGAATCCGCACGGCAAAGCAGGCGCTCTACTGGCTGGTATTGATGAAAGAAGAACTTGGCGACGCATGGCTGAATAACACTCTGTTCCGAATTGGGGCAAGCAGCCTTGTTGAAGATATCGAACGGCAGTTATCACACCATGTGACGGGTCACTACGCGGCGCGGCATCACATGCCAATGGGTTGAAATTCCTTCTATTGAGCAAACATAGGAGTACGAAATGTCGGTAGCGGATGATTTCAAGACGATGGCTTACGGCCCGGCCCCCGAATCGCCGTCGGCGGCGGATGCGTGGCTGGATGAGCATGACCGTAAGTTTAAACTCTTTATTAACAACAAGTGGGTCGCGCCGAGCACCCGCCAGTATTACGACAACCTCAACCCGGCAACGGGTGATCGATTGGCCCAGACCGCCCAGGCGGGGCAGGCCGACATCGACGCAGCGGTTGAGGCGGCCCGCACGACCTTTGAATCGTGGAGCAAGACCCCCGGACACGTCAGGGCGCGGTATCTCTATGCCATCGCCCGGAACATTCAAAGGCATCATCGCCTGCTGGCCGTGATCGAAACGATGGACAACGGTAAGCCAATCCGCGAATCGCGCGATATCGACGTGCCGCTGGTTGCCCGTCATTTCTATTATCACGCCGGGTGGGCGCAGTTGATGGAGTCCGAACTGCGCGATTATCAACCGGTGGGTGTGATCGGGCAGATCATCCCCTGGAACTTCCCGCTGTTGATGCTGGCCTGGAAGATCGCCCCGGCGATTGCGATGGGCAACACGGTCGTCCTGAAACCGGCTTCGTACACGCGGTTGAGCGCGCTGCTGTTTGCCGAGATTGTTGCTGAGGCCGGGCTGCCTCCGGGGGTGGTCAACGTGGTGACCGGCAGCAGCAAGGCGGGTGGAATGATCCTCGATCACGAGGATATCGACAAGATCGCCTTCACCGGCTCGACCGACGTGGGCCAGATTTTGCGCCGCCAGACTGCCGGATCAGGCAAGCGGATGTCGCTGGAGCTTGGCGGCAAATCGCCGTTTATCGTTTTTGATGATGCCGATCTCGACAGTGCGGTCGAAGGAATCATCAATGCGATCTGGTTCAATCAGGGGCAGGTTTGTTGTGCCGGGTCGCGCCTGCTGGTGCAGGAGAACATCGAGGACCGGTTCATCGACAAACTGAAAACGCGGATGGAACATCTCCGCGTGGGCGAACCGCTCGACAAGTGCATCGACATCGGTGCGATTGTCGATCAATCGCAGTGGGAAACCATCGATGGGTGGGTGAAGCGCGGCGTCGAAGAAGGTGCGGAACTGTTCCAGCCGGAGTGCCCGCTGCCCGATAAGGGCTACTTCTATCGCCCGACGCTGCTGACGCGGGTCGAGCCGACCGCAGCAGTCGCGCAGGAAGAAATCTTCGGGCCGGTGCTCGTCTCGATGAGCTTCCGTACGCCTCCTGAAGCGGTCGCGCTGGCGAACAACACGCGCTTCGGGCTGGCCGCCAGCATCTGGACGGACAACATCAACATTGCCTTTGACGTTGCCTTGAGGATCAAGGCGGGGAGCATCTGGATCAACTGCACGAACCTTTTCGATGCAGCGGCGGGCTTCGGCGGCTACCGCGAGAGCGGTTACGGGCGTGAGGGCGGGCGTGAGGGCCTGTTTGAATATCTGCGCCCGAAGTGGCAGCCGCGTCCTCGGCCCAAACTCGACGAGACGGCGAAGGAAGCCGAATGGGGCAAATATACCCCGGCGCGCCCTGTGGTCATCGAGGACAACAAACCGGGAGACGGCAGCCCGAAAGTGGATCGCACTCCCAAGATGTACATCGGTGGGAAGCAGAAGCGGCCCGATGGCCACTACACCCGCGCGGTGATGGGGTCTGATAGCGCGCTGGTCGGGCAGGTCGGTGATGGTAACCGCAAGGATATCCGCGATGCGGTGGAAGCTGCACATACCGTCGCCGGGATGTGGGCCAAAGATCGTTGGGCAGCGCGCTCGGCGTTCAACCGCTCACAGATTCTCTACTATGTCGCCGAAAATCTATCGGCGCGTGCCGACGAGTTCGCAAAACGCATCGAAGCGATGACCGGTCGATCCGCCGACGAAGCCAGAGCCGAGGTCGAGCAGTCGGTGTCACGGTTGTTCACTTACGCGGCCTGGGCCGACAAGTTCGGCGGAACGGTGCAGGAGACCCCGCTGCGCGGTGTGACCGTCGGGGCCAACGAGCCGGTCGGCGTGATCGGGATCGCCTGCCCGGACGAGTATCCGCTGCTGGGTTTCGTGTCGCTGGTCGCCCCGGCGATTGCGCGGGGCAATACGGTGGTGGTCATTCCCTCGGAGAAGTACCCCCTGAGCGCCACTGATTTCTACCAGATACTCGATACCTCCGACATGCCGCCGGGCGTGGTCAATATCGTCACCGGGGATCGCGATCACCTGTCCAAGACACTGGTCGAACATGAAGACGTCGACTCGATGTGGTATTTCGGCAGCGCCGAAGGGAGTTATCACGTCGAGTACCTGTCGACGGTCAATATGAAGCGCACCTGGGTGAGCTATGGTGAATCGCGTAACTGGATGGATCGGGAGCAGGGGGAGGGTGAAGAGTTCCTCCACGAATCGACACAGGTCAAGAACGTGTGGGTACCGACCGGGGCATAGCGAACTGGTATTTCTCGGAGTAATTCAGCGCAGGCAGGGACACGCCCTGCCTGTGTTTTTTTGGCTTGCTGGTATAATCCTGCGAGTGTTAGCTAAATCGATTCTATCCATTGAAGGCTTATGAAAAAACCGGCTCTTCTCTCCATCATTCTGCTGCTCTGCCTGCTGTCGACTGCCGGGTGTTTTGAATATCCTCCTCAGAAACCTGTGAAAACGGTTCAACCGGAAGATCAGGCCCCCGGGCTGACCTGGATCGGTACGAGCACGCCATTTCCGTCGGTGCCCGCGCCGGTGACGGCGACCAACTGGCCGACTCCAGCGCCGACTCCAACTCCCGACCTGCCGCCGGATCGTCTGACCGATGAGCACGGCGTCGAGATGATCCGCATCCCGACGGGCGAGTTCATCATGGGCAGCGAAGAAGGCTTCCCCGACGAGGTGCCGGTTCATACTGTCTATCTCGATACCTACTACATCGACCGGTTCGAGACGACCAACGCGGAATATCAACAGTGTGTGGCAGATGGTGCCTGTGAGCCGCCGCGCCAGTTCGACTGCTGCGCTCATCAATCCATTGGAACGATCATCGACTACTACGGCAACCCGGCCTACGATAATTACCCGGTCACCTGGACGAACTGGTACGATGCGATCGATTACTGTGAATGGCGTGGTGTTCGCCTGCCAACCGAAGCGGAATGGGAGAAGGCGGCCAGGGGTACCGATGGGAGGACTTATCCCTGGGGTAATGAAGACCCGACCCCGGCACACCTGAATTTCAACTGGGAGTCCGGGGCGTTCGACCGGGAGCCGCTGGGCGTCACCGCGCCGGTTGGCAGCTACCCGCTCGGAGCCAGTCCGTATGGGGTTCTCGATATGTCTGGCAATGTCTACGAATGGGTACAGGACGTTTACGCCGTCGATTATTATTCGCGGTCGCCCTATGAAAATCCGACCGGCCCCAATCCCGACGAGGGCGGCTGGCGGATCGCGCGGGGCGGCTCGTTCTGGAATCAGGCTTATCGCAACCGGTCGTCGAACCGAAACAATGCCTATCTTCCGGCTGACCTCGCCCACTTCGATGCGGGCATTCGCTGTGCGATGGACGATCCGTATCAATAAAAAACGCCTGATTGCTCAGGCGTCTTGGATAATCGATATCGTTCGGCTTACCAGCCGTGTTCCAGCCGGTTGATCAATCGCTCCGGCATGTCGGAGCGTTCCATACGCTGCTGCACCAGTTTGTAGTCATAAGGAATACGCCGGTACTCCCACGTCATGTTGTCGACATCAAGGATGGCATACGAGGCACGCGGGTCTGAATCGCGGGGCTGGCCGACGCTGCCCGGATTGATGATCTGGCGCGAGCCGTTCAACCTGACCCGCATATTGTATTCCGGGGCGACGGCGTCACACTCGCCGCGATCTCCGGCCATCCTGAAGATAACAGGGGTATGGGTATGCCCAACCAAGCAGTAGGGCGTCTGGTAGTAAGAGAAATTGAGGGCGGCGATCAGTGGGTCGAGGATATATTCCCAGACCGGTTCGCGGGGCGATCCGTGTGCCAGTGTAAAATCGCCCAGCACGAAGGTGATTGGCAGGGCTTCCAGGAAGGCGAGGTTCTCGTCGGTGAGTGTTTCGCGCGTCCAGCCAACTGCCTTGCGTGCATCGGCGTTGAATGTCCTTATGTCCAACCGGCCCAGTGCAGCCCAGTCGTGATTACCGGCGATGCACAGATGGGGCAGGCTGCGCAGGCGGTCGATACATTCGTTGGGATCAGGGCCGTAGCCGACCACGTCGCCCAGGCACCAGACAAAGTCATAATCCTGGCCCAACTGCCCGGCATCGGCCAGGACGGTTTCGAGCGCCGTCAGGTTTGCGTGGAGATCTGAGATGACGAGATAACGCATCTTTGTTTACCTTAGTATCAGAACCATTCTAAAATTATTACTGTTCTGAGTGTACTGCTGACAAAGTCATCTTACCACAGGTTATAGGCGGGGAAAAGCATTGTAATACACTGAAAGGGTTTTGATAGCCTATAGGAAAACCTCGATCTGAGATATACTCCTCGACGTTGTTTTTCGCCCAATATCTAAAACCCTGAAAGCGTACCGATGGCCTTTTCTTCCTCCAATCAAACCGATCAAGAACAACCTTCGCGATGGGCTTATGTGGCACTCATCGCCGGGATTCTCTGCCTGGGCTTCGCCGCGATCTTCATCAAACTGGCGAACACCACCGCCGATCTTGTCGGCGCGTGGCGAATGACCATCGGGGCGGTGGTGTTGGGTGTCCCGATGCTGATCCACTGGCGGCGCGGGAAAGTCCGGCTGCCCCGCGCGGCGATTGGGCTGCTCGTATTGGGTGGGCTGGCCTTCAGCCTGGATGCTTTCGTCTGGAGTACGTCGGTCAACATGACCAGCGCGGCTAAGGCGACTCTCTTGGGCAACACCACCCCGCTCTGGGTGGCGCTGGGATCGTGGCTGCTGTTTCACGAACAGTTGGACTCGACTTACTGGATCGGGACGGCGGTATCGATTGTAGGAATGATCCTGCTCATTGGCGTAGAATCGTTCCAGGGCGCGGGGATCAACCCCGGTGACCTGATCGCAATGTCGGCGGGGCTGACCTATGCGCTGGTTCAGATCGTGACCGGGCGCGCCCGACAGAAGATCGACAGCCTGACTTATACCTGGGGCTTCACGATGATCAGTGCCGTCCTGTTCCTGAGCGGATCGTCGGTGCTGGGTCATTCGCTGATCGACCTGCCGGTCAGGAGTATGCTGGCGCTGGTCG
Source organism: Anaerolineae bacterium (assembly GCA_016926255.1). Classification (GTDB taxonomy): domain Bacteria; phylum Chloroflexota; class Anaerolineae; order Aggregatilineales; family UBA3940; genus JAFGOY01. The sequence continues at coordinate 57,845 of JAFGOY010000010.1, forward strand.
GGCTGGCGCTGGTGGCTCACGTGACCGGTTGGCTGTTGATCAGCTATGCTTTTGGACATATTCCAACGCACTACCTGTCGGTGGCGCTCCTTGCGCAGCCGGTTGTGACGGCGCTGCTGGCGATGCCGATCCTGGGTGAGTTCCCAACGCTCTGGCAGATACTCGGCGGCATGGTGACCCTGGGCGGGATTTACCTCGTTCTCCGGGGATCGCCGTTGGAAAAACCTCACTCATTGAATGTGGAGGATGCCCAATGATCTCAACTATCGAAACCGAAACGCAGTCAGCCCGTAAACCTCATGCCGATATTCTGATTGTCATCCTGTTTTCGCTGGTGCTGCGCGGCGTGTTGTTTTATCTGCGCTACCGGGAGTACCTGCTGTCCGGTGGTAGTGATGCGATCACCGCTTTTGGCGGCAGTGATGTCCCTGGTTGGCTGGGAATGGCCCGCCATCTGAATCAGGTTGGCGATTTCTCCTACTGGCTGATGGGGCTGCGTCCTCCCCTTTTCCCCGCGACGGTAGCCCTGGTGCTCAGACTCGGCGGAAATACAGTTCACGCGGCGATTTTACAAACGCTCTTTGGCGTCGTGACGCCGGTTCTGGGCTATTTGCTGGCGCTTCGGCTGTTCTCACGCTCTGCTCGGATCGTAAACCCACACCGGCTTGCACTGCTCGCCGGGATTGTCATGGCGTTCGACCCGGCATCGGTATCGTCCAGCGTAGTTCTGCTTTCCGAACCACTGTTCAACCTTCTGTTCATCGCCACCCTTCTCCACCTGACCATCTTTATCCAGGAATCGCGTTGGTGGCACCTGGCTTTTGCTGCGTTGTGGCTGGCGCTGGCAATGCTCACCCGTTCCACGATGATTTATTTCTGGGCGGTGGCACCGTTTATTCTGGTGCCGTTGGTCAAGAAGTGGTGGCGTCCCGCCCTGGTATTGATGGTGGTGAGCCTGGGAGTTTACCTGGGATGGAGCGTGCGGAATCTGCGTTATCAGGGCCTTTACACCTATTCAACTCAGGCGAATTTCAGCCTGCTTTTTCTGCGGGCGGCATCGGCAGAACACCTGGCGACCGATATCCCTATGGACGATATTTATGTTACTTATGTCCGAGAACTATATCAAAGTGTGGGTGATGAGGAGTCGGCGGCAAAGGCTGAGGCGGAGGACCTCTGGCATTTCCTGGTAGCCGATTCTCCGGAAATCTACGCTGCAATGGGACAGATGGCCCGCGCCAAGTTGATCGAGTACTGGCCTGCGGCCATCGCCGCTACCGGGATTGGCGCGTGGCGGGTGCTGTTTGTTACCAACGTCTTCCCCGGCTGGTTCAAGCCGGTCGAGATTGCCTATCATTTCCTGTTGTATGGGCTTATGCTCTGGGGCGTATGGTGCTCGATCAGAAGCCGGGATTGGCCCCTGTTCCTGATCGCCGGGGTGCCGATTGTCTATATGATCGGGCTGACGCTGGTTGCCCAGACCAGTGCAATGGATACGCGGATGCGCACACCGGTCAGCGGCCCGATCATCATCCTGGCGGCGTATGGGTTATCGGCGGTCTTGGCTGCGATCCGTGTTCAGCGAAAAGCGGTGGTCGGTTAGACTATGGCCATCAACCAGCCGACCAGCGCGACGATGGCAACCGGTATCAGGCCGTAAAGCAGCATTTTGCCGATTACTTTGCCTTCTTCTCCGGCCAGCCCGACCGTGCTGCACCCGACGATCACTTTGGCCGGGGCGAGAACGCTCCCCAGCGCACCGCCCGCCGACTGTGCCCCCAGGATCAGCGAGACGCTCAGTCCGAGATATTCGGCGGTTTCCCGCTGGAGCATCCCAAAGACGACGTTTGAACTGGTGTTGCTGCCGGTCATGAATGCACCCAGCGTCCCGATGAACGGTGCGGCGAGCGGGTAGAGTGTCGCGCCGACGTTTTCGCTGATCCCGTGTGCCAGCAGATTGGTCATCCCCGCGTGGGTCATAATCACCGCCATACCGACCATCGCAAGGATGCCCAGGCTGGATTTCCCGCCGTTTTTCGCCACGCGGGAGAGGATTCGTCTGGCGGCCCCAGGTTCGTAATACCCGGAACGTTGATAGATCACGAAGGCGATCAGTGAAGCATAGAGCAAAATTGCCCCCGGATGCCCGAACAGGCTGATCTGCCGCCCGGTTTCGGCGGGGGTGATCCACCCGGCGGTGGTCGAGACTTCAGCGAAGGGGACGGTCAGCCGGATAGTGTTGAACAGGCTTTTCAGGGCGGGGATCAGGTTGATGGTGAAGGCCAGCACGATCAGCACCAGGTAAGCCGAGAGGGATATCCACAGCGAGTGTGAGTCGGGTGTTTCAGTTGATTCTGTCTCATCCTGCCGGAAGCGGGTCAGGCGGGTCAGCGCAAAGGTGACGACCAAACCGGCCAGCGAAGCGCCGGTCGCGCCGAGCGTCCACAGGCCGTTGGTCACCAGCAAATACTGGGTGACGGCCATCACCGCGCCGAGAATACCGATCACCGGGAGGGTGCGCAGCATGCCACGCCACCCGCCGCCGATGACGGCGACAATCGCACCGCAGAAAAACGAAGCGATCCCCAGCATCAGGGCCGCATCGGGTGCGATCACTTCGCCGGGCAGATTGGTGGCGGCGAGCAGCGCGAGAAACGATGTTGCCAGCGATCCGAAAGATACCGCCCAGCCGTGCCCAATCGAGGCCATGATCACCGCCTGGATCGAACCGAAGCCCAGGCCAACCAGCAGCGGCGCGACGACCGCAACCGGCACGCCGAAACCGCCCATGCCTTGCAGCAGTGAGACGAACACCCAGCCCAGGATCAACCCCTGCATGGTGCGGTCGCCAGTCAGCCCGGAGAGTTTCGCAGCGATGATATCCACCGCGCCTGCTTCGTCGGTGACTTGAAAGACCAGCAGCGCCATCCAGATGACGTAGAGCACGTCGAGGCTGAGGAGCAGCGATTTGCCCGCAGCAATGCCCAGCAGACGCGGCCCTGCACCGAATGCCAGAACGGATACCAGCAGCGCAGCCAGGAAACCGGCCAGCCCTGCTTTGCTCCCGCCCCACTTGAAGCCAAGCATCAGGACAAGCATCACGGCCAGGGGAGAAAAGGCGAGCAGCCAGTTGAGGAAAGTGAGTTGCATGATCAGCCTCGATGGTGGTGAATGTCTATCAGCGGCTCAATGCCTGGTCGATGTCGGCGATCAGGTCGTCGGCGTTCTCTATCCCCACCGACAGCCGCAGCACGCCTTCGGTGATCCCCTGTGCCTCGCACTGTTCGCGGGTGAGTGTCCGGTGTGACGAGCTGGCCGGGTGCAGGAGGATGCTGCAAATATCGCCCAGGCTGGTGACGGAACTGATCAGTTTCAGCCCGTCGACAAATTTGAATACGCCCTGCCGGTCGACATTGGCGATCTCGAAGGCGATCATGCCGCCAAACAGTCCATCGGGGAACAGCTTGGTCGCTGTCGCGTGGCAGGGATCGTCACCCAGTCCGGGGTAGTAGACGCGTTCGATGGCCGGGTTTTCGTCCAGCCAGGCGGCGATTCTGGCTGCATTCGAGCAGGATTGCTGCATCCGCAGGGCCAGCGTGCGCATCCCTCGCAGTGTCAGCCAGGCGTCGAAAGCGCCGGGCACCGCGCCAAGCATCTTGCGGAACCCGTAAACCTTCTGCATCGGTTCTTGCGAACCCAGCACGATGCCGCCCAATACGTCGCCGTGCCCATTGATGAACTTGGTTGTGGAATGTACAACGATATCCGCGCCGACCTCAAGCGGTTTGAGCAGGTAGGGCGTGGCGAAGGTGTTGTCGACCAGAACCACCGCGCCGACATCGTGGGCTATTTGAGCAATCGCCTGCAAGTCGACCACGCGCACGAGCGGGTTGGTCAACACTTCGCAGACGACGAGGTCAGGGGTGAACGTTTCCAGCGCCGACTGCACCGCACCGGTGTCGAGAAAATCGATGAAGTACAGGTCGATGTCGATCATTTCGGCGAACCAGTTGAGCAGGGAGCGAGTCAGGCCATAGAGCTGGTTGGCCGCTATGACGACATCACCGGGTTCGAGCAGCGCCAGCAGCGCAGCGTGGATCGCCGCCATGCCGCTGCTGAAGCTGACTGCGCCTTCGGCCCCTTCCAGCGCGGTAATGGCTTCTTCGAGCAGGGCTTGATTGGGCGCACTGTAACGCGAGTAGATATGCTTGGACGAATCGTAGGGGGTTCCGCCCGGATAATCAAAGGTTGCGGTGGTTTCTTCCATGCCCGGATGGATATAGCCCACCGATGGAACGATGGGCGGCACAGCCGGTGTGCTGTCATCGACCCGGACAGCGCTTCCGGCATGCACCGAAAGGGTAAAGAAATCGTGAGATTGATCTGCCATGCGCGGTTTTCTCCAGTTTCTATCGGTGGTGAGGCGATCAACAGAATCCGCCCAGAACTATACACCAGGCTCAGGTTCTTCTCCACATAAGATATAATAGCGCTACTATATTGTTCGATTGGAGAGGGTGATGAACTGGCAAAAAGTTTATAACCCATTCATGAAGGCCGTCCTGCGTTCGCCGCTGCACTGGCTGGCAGACCGCTCGACGATGCTGATTACCTACACTGGGCGCAAGAGCGGCAAGGAGTACTGCATACCGGTCAATTATGTGCGTGACGGTGATCGACTGCTTTCAACTAGCATGGCGGATCGGGTCTGGTGGCGTAATCTGCGCGGCGGTGAGCCAGTACAGATCGTGATGAAGGGGAAGACCTATCGCGGCACAGGCCGGGTATTCGAGGTTGAGCAGGAGGTCTCGGAGCGGTTGGGCGTCTTGGCGCGGGTCAATCGAATGTATGCCCGCTACCTGGGCATCGAGATCAATGAACAGGGTGAGTCGGTTAACACGGAGCCGCTGGTCAGGGCAGCCGCAGGCCGGGTGGTCGTGGAGATCGATGGTCTGGAGCCGTTATAGAGCAGCTTTTGACGATATTCCTGGGGTGCTGCCGCTAATCCTGCCGAAAAAGGCATTTCTATTTGACCGCCCCGTATAGCTAACGGTATAATCCCTCTCCGTCTACTGGCCCAAAAATCACTCAGTTGGTATGTAGCGGTTTTTGATAGAATTGACTCTCAAATACCCTTTTCAAGAGGGTTGTGGTTTTACGAGAGAAAAAACTTTTCGTAAAATCCTTTAGCAATTGTTTGAATATAAGTGAAATATAGGAGGCAGCGCAGTGAACTGTCACACGCGACACAAGCTGCGCTGATGATTTGAATGGACGAGCTGATTAAATCACTGGAAGCACCCGAAAATCCCAATATTCCCGAACTTCGCCCAGGCGATTCTGTGAAAGTTCATGCCCTCATCGTAGAAGGTGATCGCGAGCGTGTTCAGATTTTCCCTGGTACTGTGATCCGCATCAAGCGGGGCGGCAATAATGCCAGCTTTACCGTTCGCCGGATCGCTTCGCATGGAATTGGCGTCGAACGTACCTTTCTGCTGCGGTCACCGCGAGTGGAGAAGGTCGAAGTCCTTCGCCATGCCCATGTTCGACGCGCCAAGCTCTACTTTTTGCGTGGACGCACCGGTCGCAAGGCGCAGTTGAAGGAAAAGCGGTAGCGCTTCATGGTCGATTTTCTCACAGGGAATCGACTATGTGTGGGGAAAACCGGACGCTGCCAACTCTCGATGGGGGTGGCAGCTTGAATCCCGCAGTGTGAAGCGGGATTGTTTGTGTTAAAAACTTGTCCGCAAATTCACCTTGCGAATGCCTGATAGGATAATGGCATGGACAGGTTCGAAGATCATCACCTGATCAGAGATTGCCACAATTATGAACAGGTCAGCCATGCAGCCTGATATACGTCCAATTGGACTGCTCGATTCCGGTGTGGGGGGCTTATCTGTTTTGCGGGAAGTACACAAACAGCTTCCCAATGAAGACATCCTCTACTTTGCCGATCAGGGGCATGTCCCCTACGGCCAGCGCCCTATCGAAGAAATCCACCGGTTCTCGTTGGAGATCACCCGGTTTCTGTTAGACAATCAAGCCAAGGTGATCGTCGTCGCCTGCAACACGGCGTCGGCAGCCAGCCTGCACACCCTCCGCCACGAGTTTCCATCGGTGACATTTGTGGGGATGGAACCGGCGGTGAAACCGGCAGCCGAAAACACGAACTGCGGCGTGATCGGCGTGATTATGACCAGGGCGACTTTTCAGGGGGAACTGTTCGCCAGTCTCATCGATCGGTACGCCAGCGATGTCGAAGTCGCTACCCAGGTCTGTCCGGATTTCGTTACACTGGTCGAAAAAGGTGAACTGGATACCCCTGCCGCCGAAGATGCGGCCCGCCGCTACCTGAAACCGCTGCTCGAAGCCGGGATCGATGAGTTAGTCCTGGGCTGCACGCATTTCCCGTTTCTTACGCCAGTGCTGCAAAAAGTCGTTGGGCCGGATGTCGAGATCATCGATCCTGCCCCGGCGGTCGCCCGGCAAGTGGGGCGCGTGATTTCAGGCTGTCGTAATGATCCCGATCACGAGGGGCAGATGAGCTATTTCACCAGCGGCGATAAGGATGCATTTCTCTTGCTGGCCCCCCGGCTGCTGGGAGAACCGGTGCGACCTGAACAGGCTGCCGCCGTTAGCTGGCAGGCTGGCCGGATTGTCCTATAGGGACACAGGTTTCCTCGTCCAACCACAAATCGAGATTGTCCCCGTTTTCTTCGATCCTGACACGGGTGAAGTCAGGGATCACCGTTTTCGCGCCGACATCGATCAGCGCCTGGGCGATCTCGGCGGGTCTGACTCCAACGCAAAAAGCCCCCGATGCAACGCCTGACTGCGTCCCCGCGACCGAATCTTCAAACACGATGCATGATTCAGGTGCCTGGCCGAGTGCTTCGGCGGCCAGCAAATAGCACTCCGGGTGCGGCTTGCCCTGTTTGATCGACTCGAAGGTGATTTGCACGTCGAAAGCGGTTTCCAGCCCAAGCTGCCCGATCACCGTATCGACTTTCCACCTGGCTCCGGCGGTCACCAGTGCCATCGGGACACCGCAATGCCCCAGTTTCTCTATAAACGGCAGGACGCCGGGAATCGCCCGGTAAGTGAAATCGGTTTCGTATGCGACCATGTCGGAGAGAACATCTTTGCGCTGTTCGGGTGAGAGGAATGAGAACAAAGCGTCGAGGGTATGGTTAGCAAGACAGCCGTGAATGTGATCGGCGTAGTCAGCCTGGGTGAGGGTGACGGTGTGAGCGGATGCCAGTTTCTCCCAGAATGCGGTCACTGCTTCCTGGGTATCGACGATGACGCCATCCATGTCGAATAGAAAAGCCGAAAATGCCATGTGTTGACCTTCTGTTGATTGGGGAAACTATAACTGAATGGTGTCGTCGCCGGTTGGTTCGGTTTCAAGACCTTCGAGTTTCAGGCCGGGTAAAATCAGTTCTGGCTTTGCTTCTTTAGTCTTTTTCTCCGACGCTTTTTCCGGCTGCTGCTTTTTTAGCTGAGGCGGCTTGACGGGCAGCACGACGTGAAAAGTGCTGCCGTGACGCTTGTTCTCGTCATAGCCTTCACTCTCAACCCAGATCCGGCCACCATGCCCCTCGACGATGCCCTGGGCAAGCGGCAGGCCGAGGCCCGGCCCGGCTCCCTTGAACTTCGTGGTTCCGGAAGAATGGAGTTCGACTGCGCCAACCCGGTAGAACTTCTCGAAAATGAGCTCGTGGTGTTTCTCGTCGATCCCGATCCCGTTGTCGGTGACCGATATTCGCACACTGAGCGGATTCCCTTCGTTGTCTTTGTCGTAAACCTGGCCGGTGATCTCGATCTTGCCGCCGTCAGGGGTGAACTTGATGGCATTGGTGATCAGGTTCTGGAACGCCTGAACGAGGCGCTTTAAATCACCTTGAATCGTGGGAAGATTGCTCAAGCCCTTTCCAACGAGAACCTGTTTCCGTTTGCGGATCGCCTCGGCGTAAGGCTCGACGGCCAGCTTGATGACCATCGAGAGGTTGGTGTCGCTGAAGGTGAGATCGAGCTTGTCAACATCAAGCTGTGAAACTTCCAGCATGGCAGTGATGATATCGGCCATTCGCTGGCTGGCCCGAGAAAGGTTCTGGGTGATATCAGATGTCTCGTTTGGATCGAGGATTCGGCGCTCGGCCATTTCTTTCAACAGGTCCGAATAGCCCTGAACCTGTGTCAGCGGCGTGCGAAGCTCATGTGATGCGATGGTGATAAAATCTGATTTTACCTCGTCAATCCGTTCGAGCCGTTCGTTTGTTTCGAGGAGGTTCTCGTTTAGGGTTAGCATCTCCTCGTTCAATGAGCGTAAATCTGTTACGAGCCGGGCATTTTCCAATGCGGCAACCGTCTGTGTGGCGAGTGCTTCCAGTAATTCGATTTCGTTGGGCCGGAAGGGATCGTCGTTGATCTTCGGGCCGACTGCCAGAATACCGACTAGCTTATCGTTATCCCCAACCGGGGCGTAAATATCGGTTTCCAGGCGATTCAGGAAACTGCGCTCGCTTTCGGGGACAGTGATATAACGTTTGTGATACTGAATATCGAATTGAAGCAGCGGATGTCGGATGTTGGAAAAGTGCTTGTAGATCGGGCTGTCGGTTGATAGAAAACCGACAAGGTCTGCTTTGCTCTCGGAAGCACCCACAATTTCCAGTGCAACCTGATCCTCTTTGGGCGTTGCCAGGAGGAGATAACTGCGCCGTGTTGCCAGCAGTTCGTTGATTGTCTTGACCGCAACTGAGGCCAGTTTTTCGAGGTCGATCATCCCGCTGATCCGCTGCCCGTAGCGCCTGACTGCCTCGGCGGGATCGGTGGCCGAACGACTGATCAGGTTGCGCATCAGAAGGCGGATCAGGCTGGTGATCGGTGGGATCAGCAGAGCAATGATCAGGGCAGCTATAATCCCGACGATCCAGCGCTGAGTATAGCTTGGCAGATGTTCTGTGCCGGGGATTCTGATATAGGCAGTTGCCATGACTCCGCCGACAATCAGCGAGCCGTAGATCACCGTGATGATGAAGCGGCTGATAAACTGGCGGATCGCCTCGCGCAGGTCAATCACCCGGTGGGTGATCACGGCATAGACCGCCCCGACGGTACCCACCAGACGGATCGCATAAGCAACATAATTCCAGGGTTCGCGAAGCCAGGCGGCGCTCAAGGCATCACCGAACAGCAGGAGGGGAAGAACAACCGTCCAGAACAGGATGCGATTGGCATACAGGGGCAGCGGTGCGGTGGTAAATGCGTACCAGGAAACAAACAGCAGCAGCAGCGTAATCACCAGCCACCCGATGAAAGCCAGTTCGATAGCCAGGGTGATATCCAGGCCGAGCGTATCGCTGAACCAGGCCTGCGTGCCGATGAAGGGGGGCGTCCCGGTGATCTGAACGGTGATGACCGCACCGAACCAGATCAGCAGCAGAATCACACTGGCCAACTGAATCTGCCTGTCAATGGTCAGGTATGAGAGTGTCAGATACCCGGCTAAGGCGGTGCTGATCATGAACCCGACCAGGATAACCGTCGACATCGTCAGCGGTGGGGAGAAATTGATCCGGCCCTCCGCGGCGAAACCATAGAGCACCATCAACAGCACCGAGTAGATGCAGTAGACAAGCATCCATCCCTCGGCTGGATCGCGACGGGAACGTCGAAGTATAGCCAGCCCTAACAGAATGAGGTATATCGCTGCGAGCGCCAGTGTGGCGAACATGCTCTCGTCCTTACGCTACGTGCTATGGAGCGGTAACGTCGTCTAAAGGTGGTTCATCTTCTTCATCTGCGAAAGAAGACGGATTGAGTGTCAGCTCATTGCTCTCTGCTTGCAGCGCCTGCTCGCGTTGAAGGCGTCGATCTTCTTCAAGCAGCGCTACCGATGCCAGTGTATCCTCATCTGCCAGGTTCATCAACTGGACGCCCTGCGTGTTGCGCCCGATGAGCGAAATTGTCTCGACACGGGTGCGCAGCGCCATCCCGCCCGTCGTGATGAAGGTCACTTCGTCGCCCGGCTGGACGGTGCGTGCTGCGATCACCGGGCCGGTCTTCGAATTGTGGGCCAGTGTGCGTACGCCCAACCCGTAGCGCGACTGGGTGGGATATTCATCGACCGGCGAGCGTTTGCCGTAGGCGTTTTGCGTTACAACCAGCAGTTCGTCATCCGGATCTTCGACTACATCCATCCCTGCGACCCGGTCGCCGCCTTTGAGTTTGATCGCGTTGACACCTGCCGCACTGCGTCCCATCGCCCTGACCTGGTTTTCGTTGAAGCGGATCGACATGCCATCGGTAGTGACGATGAGCAGGTCTTGATCGCCTTTGGTCAGCTTGACCCAGCCCAATTCGTCGCCCTCGTCGAGGCCAATTGCGATCAGGCCGCTGGGTCGCACCGATTCGAAAGCCGCTACTTCAACACGCTTGATTCGCCCATTGCGGGTCACCATCGTGCAGTATTCGACTTCTTCGAAGCTCGGAACGGCCAGTGCCGCGGTGACGTGTTCGTTGGGATCGAGTGCCAGCACGCTGACCAGCGGGATGCCTTTGGCCGTGCGGCTCGCATCGGGTATCTGGTAGGCTTTCTCCTGGTAGACCTTTCCCCGGTCGGTGAAATAGAGAATATTGTCCAGTGATCCGGCGGCGAACAAATGCTCGACGAAATCCTCGTCCCGCGTGGTGATGCCGGTCAACCCTTTGCCACCCCGTCCCTGGATTCGATACGCCTGCGCCGCCACCCGCTTGACGTATCCCCGGTTGGTGATAAAGATGAATACGTCTTCGTCGGGGACGAGGTCGGCCTCGTTGAACTCTTCGATGGCACCCGGCACAATCTCTGTCCGGCGCTCGTCGCCGTATTTCTCGGCCAGTTCGTTGAGGTTTTCCCGGATCAGGTCGAGGACTTTCTTGGGATGTATCAGGAGGTCTTCGAGATTGGCGATCAGTTCGAGCAGCGACTGGTATTCTTCTTCGATTTTCTGGCGTTCCAGGGCAGCCAATCGACGGAGCTGCATGTCGAGGATGGCCTGGGCCTGTTCTTCGGAGAGCTTGTAGGTCACGATCAGGCGCTCTTTGGCGTCGTCGGCGTCCGGACTTTGCCGGATCAGGCGGATGATCGCGTCGAGGTTGGAAATCGCCACCAGCAGCCCTTCGAGGATATGGGCGCGTTTGCGGGCGCGTTCCAGTTCGAACAGGGTGCGCCGCTCGATGACCTCTCTCCGGTGGTTGATGTAATACTTCAGCGCCGATTTCAGCGACAGCAGGCGCGGTTCGTTGTTGTTGACCAGGGCCAGCATCTGGACGCCGAAAGTGGTTTGCAGGCTGGTGTATTTGTACAGGCGGTTGATCACCGTCCTGGGCTGCGCGCCGCGCTTCAATTCGATGACAATCGACATCCCGCTGCGGTCTGATTCGTCGCGCAGGTCGGAGATCATATCCAGCCGTCCATCACGAACCAGCGCAGCGATCCGCTCGATGATCCCGGACTTGTTGACCTGGTAAGGGATTTCCGTGACGACCACCCGGAAGCGGTCATCCTTGATCTCTTCGACATGGGTCTTGGCCCGCATGACGATGCGCCCTTTGCCAGTCGCATAGGCATTGATAATCCCCTCTGACCCGGTGATCAATCCGCCGGTGGGGAAGTCAGGGCCGGTGACGTACTGCATCAGGTCTTCGACGGTGACGTTTTCCAGTTCTTCGTTGATGTCGTCGCCTTCAGGAGCGTTCATCTGCCGGATCATGAAATCGACGGCCTGGGCGATTTCGCCCAGGTTGTGGGGCGGGATATTAGTCGCCATGCCTACCGCAATGCCGGAGATACCGTTCAGGAGCAGGTTCGGGAGGGCAGACGGGAGAACGATAGGTTCTTGCAGCGTGCCATCGAAGTTGTCGATGAAGTCTACGGTGTTTTTATCGATGTCTTCCAGAAGCTCTTCGGCCAGGCTTGCAATCCTGGCTTCGGTGTAGCGCATTGCGGCGGCGCTGTCGCCGTCAATCGAGCCAAAGTTGCCCTGCCCATCGACCAGCGGATAGCGCATCGAAAAAAGCTGGGCCATGCGAACCATCGCATCGTAGACGGCGCTGTCACCGTGCGGATGGTACTTGCCGAGCACCTCACCGACGATTCGGGCGCTTTTCTTATAAGATGAGTTAGCCCGTATGCCCATGTCGTGCATTGCGTAAAGAATGCGCCGGTGGACAGGTTTTAACCCGTCGCGGACGTCAGGCAGCGCACGCGAGACGATCACGCTCATCGCGTAATCCAGGTACGAGTCGCGCATCTCCGTATTAATGTCGACGGGCCTTACATCACCAATATCCATCCATAAATCTCCAAACAGTCAGTAAACGTGTTAATTGATGAAAATCGATAAGTAAACAGTCAGGCCAATCTTCTCGATTTTCTCTTGTCAGTAGCTCTTAACTTCAGGTCATTTTTGAGGAGCTACTACAGTGGCATCTGAAGAATTATTATACTTCAGCAGGGGGGTAAATACCATTATTGGCCGGGTCGATTCAGGTGCTCCGGGCATGTTTTCCGGGAGATATCGGTATCGTTTCTCAACCCGAAAAAAGGGAGAAAAAAACAGCAAAACGCAGAGCAGGCGGGTGTTATCGCCTGCTCTATAGATTACCGGCTAGAAAACTGCCGGGTCGAGTTATTCTTGCCAGAGGGAATTGACCAGTTTGAGCTTTTCGAATTCCTGGAAAGACCCTCCGCCTTCGTGCTGGTTGAAGGTCCAGATACGAATGTCTTTCGGCCCCGCATAATGATTGTAAGCCGCGTAGACCGTCGAGGGTGGGCAGGTATCGTCCATCAGCCCGACGGAGAACAGCGCCTGGGCCTTCGCGCGGGCGGCGAAGTTCAGGCCGTCGAAATATGAGAGGGTGTGAAAGACCATATCGACCTTTACCCGGTGATTCTTGAGGTAGTAGACGATCTCGTGATAGGGATCGGTATCGATGATCGAAACAGCGCGGCGAAAGTGGCAGAGGAAAGGCACGTCGGGCATCGCCAGAACGATGTCGGGTGCGAGGCCAGCAACCGCCAGCGTGATCCCACCTCCCTGGCTCCCGCCGGTGACTGCGATCCTGGCCGGGTCGACCGCCGGGTGGCTGCGGGCGGCTTCGACGGCGCGGACGGCATCGGTGAAGACGCGCCGGTAATAATATGTTTCGGGTGCGGTGATCCCCAGCGTCATGAAACCGGGGTGATGCGGCCCAGCTTCTTCTGCGATGTCGGGGGTGTCGCCTGTCCGCCACCGGCTACCCTGGCCTCGTGTGTCCATCACCAGTGTGGCGTATCCTGCGCTGGCCCACTGAAGCCAATCGATCGGGAGGCCGCGCCCACCGCCGTAGCCGATATACTCGACGATACAGGGGAGCGGCTCGGATCGATGGGCGGGCAGGACGAACCAGCCCTTGATCGGCTGGCCGCCGTAACCGGCATAGGTGACGTCGAATACGTTGACTGTTTTTAGCCCGGCATCGACTGCTTCGAACCGGGCGTCGAGGGGATGGGCGCGGGATTCGGACAGAGTAGATTGCCAGAAGGCATCGAAATCATCCGGCTCTTCGCGCGGCGGCCTGTAAGCCTGTAACTCTTCGAGTGGCAGGTCGAAAAACATGGTCGGCTCCTGAGGGGGTAGCGATCAGGGATGACCGGTCAGCGGGCCATCGCTCATTTATTCGGTTGGCCCGGACTCGTCTTCGTCTTCGGTGTCATCGTCCTTCATCCCGGATTTAAGCCCGGTGCGGAACTCGCTGATCGCGGTGCCAAGTTCCTTGCCCACCTTCGATACGCGCCCGACACCGAACACGAGCAGAACGATAACCAGAATAATGATCAGTTCCGGCAGCCCAAAATTTCTTAGCGGCATGGTAATACTCTCCTAATCTATCCACCACGATCATACCAGCTTGTTGACCGGTTTCCCACAAGGAACAGGGTCACTTTCGGCATCCTACCAGACGCTTTCGTCGAAGATCAGCTGGAGGAAGGCGGCCCGGTCTTCCGGGGTCATCGGGTTGGGCTGGGAGTAGTCTTCCATCAGGCCGGTGAACAGGATCGTTGAGATGTGGCGGCCTTCGTAAAGGATGTGCTTGTCGGCGAACATCTGCCGGTAGCCGAGTGTTTGCATCTGATCGAAAAAGAGGTTGCCCACTCCGAAATGGATGAACGACTCACCGGCAAAATTGAACCCCTGCGGCTGGTGCGCCTGGCTTCCGCTGACGATATCGGCACCGGCGGCGGCCAGCGCCGAAAAATCGGCGATCTGCTGTTCATCGACATTGTAACGCTGCCGCTCCCAGTATTGCAGCGTTGCGATTACAATGTCGGCCTGGTCGTTGGCCTTGATCTGCTGGATGCGCGAGGTGATGTCCAGCCAGTCGCCGCAGGGGGCGGAGCCGGGTAGTTCCTCGTTGGCGAAGGCGAGCGTAGGCCCGGCGGCGTTGCAGCCGATGAAGGCAATGCGCGTGCCGTCCGGGGCAAGGATGATCCTCGCGGATGCCGCGTCTTCGAGATCGCGCCCGCCGCCGTAATAGGCGATTCCATTCTGTTCATATACTCCGATGGTGTAGCTGAGATTGTCGCGCCCCCAGTCGTTGACGTGGTTGCCGGTCAGTTCGACGACATCCAGACCGATCAGCTTGAGCAGTGACAGGTAATTGATGCTTGAACAGAACAGCGGATCGCCTTCCCACTGCGGGGGTGGGCAGTTCGGGGCAAAGGCGACTTCGTTGCTGGTGTGTGTGATATCGGCGTCGGCGAAGAAGGGGAGGATCGCCTGGGCCGGGTAATCGTAACCTTTGAGTTCCATCATGCTGGCGGTGGCGCGTGCCAGTGCCGTGACGCCGGTCATGACGATCACCGTCATTTTTGACGGATCGCGGTTGGTGACTGCCCACGCATTCTGCGAGGCTAACCCGGCGGCGATCTGCTCCCCCCGTGGGTCAGCAGCCAGAATGCCAAAGCGGACGCTGAGGGGGTAGGTGGATGTGTCGAGTGATTTGTCGAGCGGCGAGGCCCCGTCGACGGTAAGCACTTTCCACTGTGGGGTGAGTTGGTCGAAGGGGAGGATGCTGATTGCCGGGCGGACGTTCCAGGCGAATTCGGTCAGCATGTTGATGTCATCGTAGCTGGTTTGAATCGGCAGCCCCCCGGCGGGCGGCCCGATGATCTCGGTCAGCAGGGCGATTTCGCCGGAACGCAGGACGAACGGCGGCGACGTAACGCCGAAATCGGGCAGGCCGCTTGAGTCACCGGTCAGCCAGTAGGTTTCGAAGGCCGCCCAGGAGATATTATCTGGCACGGTCGGGAAAGGTGCAGCCAGTGCGTAGACCCATTCGGTGGTGAGCGCTGCTTCCGGGCCGGGATCGGCCATCACCCGGAGGATCGCTTCCTCGGCGCTGGCGGCTTCCGTCAGCCCGGCTGCAGCGAACAGCGGCGTGATCTGACCGACGAGACTTTCCGGGATGCCGGGTTGAACCCAATAGCGGGCCGGTTCGGGTGTAGGGATGATTGGCGTGGGCGTGCTTACCGGTTCGATCTGCGGTGCAGCGGCATCGGTAGGGAGCACCGGTTGGGCTGAAGTAGGCAGCGGCACCGGCGCGGCGGTTTGTGTGCGGCAGGCGGAGAGCAGCAGGGCAATCGTCAACAGTCTGGTAAAGATTTTTGATCGGCGCATTTATATACAATCTATCCAGAAATCAATTCGAACGGTTCGATTTTATATCTATCCGAAATGAACGTAGTGAATTTGCGGATAGATAGTGGCTACCAGCGAGCCGCATAGAAACCCAGGTATTCGGCCAGTTGAGCCTGCCAGTAGGATACATCATAATGGCCAGGACGGTTGATATAGATATGCTGCACCCCCCGATAGGAGAGCGCGTTGTGCAGCGCTCCGGCCAGATCGATCCGGTCGTCGTCCAGTCCGCAGTCGAGATAGATCGCCAGGTCGGTCGATTGATCGAGCTTTCGGGCCAGGGTGATCGGGTCGCGCGGGGCGAACGCTGCCGCATCGCCCAGGCCGAAAATCCAGGGCGGCCCTAGCCGGTGGGTCGTGAAGAGGGTCGGCGAGTGGATGCCAACCGTCCCGAAACGGTCGGGTACCGAGAGCGCCTGCACCGCTGCGCCGGTCGCCCCCATCCCGATCCCGGCGATCACCCGGCAGTTTCGCTCCCCGCGCACCCGGTAGACTTTCTCGATGTTTGTAATGACGTCCCGGATGAGATAATCGCCGTAATCGCCATAGCCGTCCAGCGCACCCTCGAAATGATCGGGATCGAGCCTGAGCACCATGCTGAAATCGCCGCCGGGGTCTTCGGCATTGATGAAGAAGCTCTTGTCGCCCTGCGGCATCACGGCGACGAAGGGCGGGATCGTCCCGGTGTGAACGAGGTGATCGGCGAGAGTGTGAAGCCCGAGTTGATCCGTCCAGAAGGTGTGATCGGATTCCCAGGGATGTAGCAAATAGACGACCGGGTAGTGCATCGAATAGTCGTCATAAAACGGCGGGAGATAGACCCTGACCGGCATGGTTTTTAGCAGCGCCCGGCTGCGCAGTGAGATGTCGATGATCTGGCCGGGAATGGCAGACATTCTAAAAATTAAGCTCCTCAATCGTCAGGATGCTGGGAGTGTACCACACCAGACGAGTCGCTGTCAGGTGGTTGGCACTTTGCTCACAACCTGATCCTGTTCTATACGTATAATGGAGTGAACGTAAGGATGAGTCTGGAGGAAAAAACATGAGAAAAAGCAGTGGCTTGTTCTGGGGAGTGTTAATCCTGCTTGTGGGTGGTCTGCTTCTGCTGCGCAACCTGGGATTCATTGCCATCAACGTCTGGGGGATGGTCTGGCCTTTGATGTTGATCCTGGCGGGTGTGTGGGTGCTGTTTGGGATGCGGGGGATGTGGGGCGTGGCCTCGGAGAAAGCCGAGTATATCAGCGTTCCGCTTGAAGGTGCCGAACGGGCACATGTTCACATCGAACACGGGATCGGTATGGCGACGCTTTCTGGTGTGGTCGAAGGCGGCGACCTGATGTCCGGGTCCTTCGGTGCCGGGCTGAACTACTCGACGCGGCTGCGGGACGGTGTCCAACACCTGCGGATGAAGATGGCCGATCCGGGTTTCCCCTGGTGGCATCAGAGCTTTAACTGGGATTTCCGGCTGAACGGATCGATCCCGATGACGATCCGGCTGCAAGGTGGCGCGGGCATGTTGAACTTCAATATGCATGACCTGCGCGTCACGGAACTGCGTTACGACGCCGGGGTCGGGACGGCTTCGGTGACTCTGCCCGCCCATGCCGGGCTGACGACCGCGACGGTCAAAGCCGGGGTCGGCACCCTGACGCTGATCATCCCGCAGGGCGTCGCCGCACGGATACGGGTTCAGCCGGGGCTGGGATCGATTTCTGTCCCGCGTGAACGCTTTAACCGGGAGGGCGATACCTACCGCTCGCCGGATTACGACACCGCTGAGAACAAGATCGACCTGCGAATCGACGGCGGGGTCGGGGCGGTTACCGTTCGCTGAGTGCCGTTTCGTAGACCTCGATAGTTTCGCGGGCGGTCTTCTCCCAGGTGAAAAGCGCGGCGCGTTGGAGCGTCTTTTCACGCAGCGATTCGGCGAGATCGGGCTGATTATAGATAGAGAGGATCGCCCCGGCCATGCCGCGAGCGTCGTCCGGCGCGACCAGGAATCCGGCTTCGCCGACGACTTCGGGCAGCGATGACGTGTTGGCCGCCACGACGGGCGTCCCGCAGGCCATCGCTTCGAGTGGGGGAAGGCCGAAGCCTTCATAGCAGGATGGGTAAACGAAACAGCGAGCCATCCGGTACAGAGATGGTGCATCCTCCTCATCGATCCAGCCTATGGGGCGGACGGTATCCTGTAATTTCATCGACTCGATCAGCCCCGCGACATCAGTGAAGCGGGGATTCCTTTTCTCCGGCAGCCGACCGGCCAGCACCAGCGGGAGATCACTGCCGGTACTTTCCTGTAGATAGGTATAGGCCTTCAGCAGGGTGGAAATGTTCTTCCGCACATCGTAGCCACCGAGATACAGAACGTAATCGCCCGGCAGATCGAAACGCGCTCGCACTTCCTGATCGCGCTGCGTATCGGGTTCTGGCTGGTACCGATCACCCGCCGCCAGCAGGATCGCGCTGACCCGTTCATCCGGCAGTTTGAGATGATCGAGGATGTCGCGGCGGGATGCTTCCGAATCGGTGATTACAGCCTGTGCGCCCCGTGCCGACGCCGCGACCAGTGATGTGTACAGCCGGGCGGTCAGTTTTCCCCGGTATGCCGGGTAGATCAGCGGGATCAGGTCGTGGATCGTCACCACAATGGGGATAGGGCTGCGAAATGGGCTTCCCCAGTAGGGAATGTGGATCAGGTCTGCGCCGATCCGGGCAGCGGCGGCAGGGAAAATCTGCTGCTCGAAGCGCAGTTTTGCCAGATTGTCGCGCCGGGATTGGCCGGTCTGGTGGACGGTGATCGATGCCGGGGGTAGGGCGATCTCACCGCCGCCGGGTGTGATGATCGTGATTTGCAGAGATGGATAGCGGTGGGCAAATGCGTCGATCGTGCGGCGCAGATACTGCCCGCTGCCGGTGTCAGGCCGATCCCAGAACCAACCATTGATCGCAACGTGCATGTTGTCACCTTATGATGGGCTTGATTGTGCCTGGAAACATGCTACCCGAAGATGCCCACCAGGGCCAGGACGACGATCAACATGCCAACTGCCATCCGGATGATCGCCGACTGGTTCGCTTCTTCCCCCCGGACTTTGCCGACCATCCACTTATCGACGGTGCGGCGCATCGGGGGGAGGGTCGTTGCAAAGACCAGCACGCCCGACACTGTCGGTCCCCAGCGTGCACCGAAGAAAACGCTGAATAGCAGCGTTATACCCAGCAGCAGGATCATGGCCTGGATAGCGCGGGTGGATCCCGGTACGCCTCGTGCAGGGTCTTTTTGTTTGTTTGATCGTCTGGTAGCCATAGATGATTTGAGCTGGTGTAAGTGTTAGTCGTCTTTCGGTCGGGAGGGCCATTCTACCGCAAGCGGCGGCAGGCTTCAAATGCCAGGATTGGTTGCGTAAAAGAACGTATGTTCGTATAATCAGGGTATGAACATTCGATCATCGCCTGACGTATTCGATAAGCTCGCCCTCATCGGCGATGCCAACCACTACGAGCCTGCCGGTGACCGCCCGCAGTCGGAGCGTTCGCACACCTGGCGGCCCGACGATCTGCGCTCGTGCATCAGTCATGTGACCACCCCGACCGGCAAAAAACCGGTGCTCAAGTCGATGTCGACTTCTGCCTGTGAGAAGAACTGCAACTACTGCCCGTTCCGGGCAGGGCGTGCGGGGATGAACCGGGTGAGTTTCACCCCGGACGAGATGGCGCTGGCTTTTGATCGCCTCCAGCGGGCGGGGCTGGTCGATGGAATCTTTCTCTCTTCAGGTGTGGTGGGGGGCGGGATTCGCACGCAGGATCGGATTATCGATACACTGGAGATCATTCGCAATAAATGCCATTATCAGGGCTATGTCCATGCGAAGATCATGCCGGGGGCCGAAGAGGATCAGATTTTACGGGCGATGCAGCTTGCCGACCGCGTCTCGGTGAATCTCGAGGCGCCCACCGCGCGGCGGCTCGAAGCGCTGGCACCGCGCAAAGACTTCGACGGTGAGTTATTCCGCCCGATGGAATGGGCGGCGCAGATCAGGCAGCGGGCTCAGGCGGAGATGCCCGGCGCGATCCGCGCCAGCCTAGTGACCCAGTTCGTGGTCGGCGCGGTGGGCGATACCGATCTCGAACTGCTGAGCCTGAGTGACCGCCTCTACCGCCAGATGGGGCTGGCGCGGGCCTACTATTCGCGTTTCAATCCGATCCCGGATACGCCCTTCGAGAATCTCCCGGCAGTTTCCGCCCGGCGCGAGTTCCGGCTCTATCAGGCGAGCTTCCTGCTGCGCGATTACCTCTGGGACGTGGAAGACCTGCCTTTCGAGGGTGAAGGCAACCTGCGTCTCGACGTCGACCCGAAACGCGCCTGGGCCGATCTTCACCTGCTGCACCAGCCGGTCGATATGATGTCGGCTTCCCGGCAGGCATTGATGCGCGTGCCGGGGATCGGGCCAAAGACCGCCGATGCAATCATCCGCGCCCGCCGTGAGACCCGGCTGAAAGACCTCGCGCAGCTCCGGGCGCTGGGTGTTCGAGGCGTCGAACGCTGCGCACCGTATATTCTTCTCGACGGGCGTCGGCCCGCCTTCCAGATGTCCCTGTTCGATTGAGCGAATCCCCCATTATTAGGGTGACTGGCTGCCTCCATTCAGATATACAATGACGGTGTTGGTTTTTACAGGAGGTGCTTATGACTGTCATTTCGACACAAGACCTGGTTCGCCGCTTTGGGGATGTCGTCGCCGTCAACGGCCTGACCTTCGACGTGGAACGCGGGGAGGTCTTTGGCTTTCTCGGCCATAACGGTGCGGGCAAGACGACGACCGTCCGGCTGTTGAACGGTGTCCTGTCGCCGACCAGCGGAACGATGCGGCTGTTCGATCTCGATCCTGTGGAGGATGGCCCGGCCCTGCGCCGCCGGGTCGGGGTGCTGACCGAATCGCCCTCGCTGGATGAGCGGCTGACCGCCCGCGAGAATCTCAAAATCTACGCCGAACTGTACGACGTGCCTGCCGCCGACGTATCGGCGAGGGTGGATGAACTGCTTGGACAGTTCGATCTATCGGAGCGGGCTGACAGCCGGGCCGGTGAGTTCAGTAAGGGGATGAAGCAGCGCCTCGCGTTGGCCCGCGCCCTGATCCATCGCCCGGAGCTGCTGTTCCTCGACGAGCCGACGTCAGGGCTTGACCCGATGATCGCCCACCAGGTGCATGAACTGATCGCCGGGTATGCGGCGGAAGGGCGGACGGTGTTCATGTGTACCCACAACCTGTACGAAGCGCAGCGGCTCTGTGACCGGGTCGCCGTGCTGGAACATGGTCATCTGCTGGCGCAGGGGACGCCGCATGAATTGGCCAGCCGCTATGCCCGGTCGCAGCGGTTGGAGATCGAAGCCACGCCTGCCACGCTGCCTCTGGCGCTCAAAACGTTGAACAAGATGAGCGGCATCGAAGACGTCGAGGCGCAGAATCACAGCGTCATTTCGTGCTCTGGGGCAACCCAGGAGACGATCCCCGATATCGTTGCACTGCTGGTCGCCGGGGGAGTGCGGATCGTCCGGGTGACTCCCCTTGAAGCGTCGCTTGAGGATGTCTATTTTGCGCTGCACGAGCACGCGGCGAAGGGAGCGCAGTCATGAACTTGTGCGGATTGAACTGGCGCGGCATTCGCGCCGTGATGACCAAAGATTTGACCGTCGTCCTGCGCAGCAAGATGATCCTGCTGCCGATGATCCTGCTGCCGGTGATGCTGCAAGTCCTGATGCCCGCTGCGTTTGGCATCGCTGCTTACTTCGCCGGGGATGCGATTGCGGGTGATCTTGAAGACCTGCAAGTGATGATCGCCTGGCTGCCCGCCGAAGTGCAGGGCCGGTTGGCGGCGCAGTCGCCGGGGCAGGTTTTCCTGGAGATCATGCTGGTCTATGCCTTTGCGCCGATGTACCTGATCATCCCGATGATGGTATCCAGTGTAGTCGCCGCCGACAGTTTCGTCGGGGAGCGGGAGCGCAAAACGCTGGAGGCGCTGCTTTACACCCCGCTCACCGATTCGGAGCTGCTGCTGGCAAAGATACTGACGGCATGGCTGGCGGCGGTCGTGGTCGGTGTCGGGAGCTTCCTGCTGTATATTGTGATGGTCAACCTGATCGGCTGGCTGGTGGTCGATGGGATTGCCTTCCCGAACCTGATGTGGCTGGTGCTGGTCTTCTGGGTTTCGCCTGCGGTTGCCGGGCTGGGGCTGGGCGTGACCGTCCTGCTTTCGACGCGGGTCAATACGTTTCAGGAAGCCTACCAGCTTGGCAGCATGATCGTCCTGCCGGTGGTCGCACTGATGATCGGGCAGTTCGCGGGCGTGCTGTCGCTGAGTGTTTTGCTGGCGATTGGACTGGGGGCCGGTGTCTGGCTGGTCGATGCGTTGATTTTCTGGTTCGGCGTGAAGACCTTCAACCGGGACGCGTTGATCGCAAGGTTATGATGATACGTTATCCCCGACTGTCGTGCGTGTAACGCACGACAGTTGAGTATCAGGGTTCCGGGAGATAATCTCCCGGACGGGGTACGGGGCAGCGCCCCGGAAAAATCACTCTGCCGGGCAGACAAACGGCTCGCTGCCGTCGAATACGACGGTGCTTTCGATGGCCGCCCACCGCGTTGAATCGACCAGCGGGGTAGGGTGGCCGTCTTCCATCACGGCGGCGACCTCGTACCCGGCAATCGCATCGGTATCCGGCACGCAGACCGGCAGCAGTCCCCAGTCTTCGAATCGGTCGTCCGCCCAGTCGAGGACAAAGACCTGCTGATCGCCCTCTCTCATTGCGTCGAGGATCAACGCATCCTCTGCTGCCGACCAGGGGATATAGGTCGGTTCCGGCCCCGGCGGTGGATCGACTTCCGGCGCGGCGACCAGCGATAGGTCGGGCGGCAGGTTTTCGGCCAGCGAGGTATATCGAACCGCCCAACTGTAATAGAAGGCGGGTGAATTGGGGTGGGGCATCAGCACCCAGGCACCCGGCTCAGCCTGCTCAAGCAGCGCCCGGCTGTTGACCATGTACCCGGTATCCTCGCTCTGATCGACTGCCGGGAAGTAGGCATAGAAACTGGTCAGCAGGGCCGCCGCCATCAACACGACCATCCCCACCACCGTAAGGTTTCTGGTCGATGGGCGGCTTTTGAACAGGGTCTCGATTTCAGGGTGAATTTTCTCGACCAATTGCAGCGTGCCGTAGCCGATCAGCGGCGTGGCGATCACGTAAACAGGTGTCAGAAAGTCATGCCAGTCTGGAATCGCGTAGGCCAGCACGAACATAATCTCGGCGACCATCCCCAGCACTAGCATCCAGGCGTACTCCACCTGTTTTTGAAACAGTTCCCATATGCCGACGACGAGCAGTGCCGCGCCCCAGGGCATGAACTGGCGCCCGATCAGTCCGATGGCCTCCGGGATGCGTTCCAGGATTTCACGCAGTGACAGGGCAAACATCTGCGATTTGAACGGGCCACCGGTCAGGTAATCGAGGAGCGCCCGCCCGTTTTCGATGAAGGTGCCGCTCGTATTCGGGCAGTAATTGCAGAAAGGGGAAACAGCCGCCGCCCGGAGCGGGATATAGAGATACTGGGCCGCCGCCACGAGGACGATCCCGGTGGTGATCGCCAGGTTGCGCGGGCGGGTCAGTATCGCCCGGTCGGTGGATTCGACAGTGTAGAGGAACACAGGCAGCAGCAGGAGCATCGTCAGGTGGTTGCCGAAGCTGAAGGCATAGACGGTGGTCGCCGCCCAGTAAGCGGCGGGTTGCCGGGTCTGGTGCCAGGTGACGAGTAGGTAAAGCACCAACGAAACATAAAGTGCATTGAGTGAATACAGTTCGGCGATGCTGGCCTGGTACCACAATCGGGGCGAAAGGGCCAGCAGCAGGCTGGCAAACAGACTGACGGCCATTCCGTGTGTCAGCCGGTAGGTGAGCAAAAAGGTGACTCCCACCGCTGTCGCCGCGAAGATCGCCGAGAGGAGGTTCAACCGGTAGGCCGGGTTCGGCCCCGGCAGCACCGACATCGCGGCACTGCCCAGCATCAAATACTGCGGGCTTCCCGGTGGGTGGATCACCCCGCGCACCAGCGCGGCGATTTGCAGTTCCATGCTGTCCAGCGATGGGCCAACGCCGGGATGGAGGGTCAGCAGGTAGAGTCCCAGCGCCAGCAGGCTGGCTGCCAGCGCCGCCAGCAGGACGATGCGCGTAATAACCGGTTGTTCGGTCGATTGGGTTTTCGTCACGGGTTTTCTCCACGCTGACAGGGCCAACGCTGCAATTGTGCCGTGAGAGCCGTGCGAGGGCAAGTTTCTCGTGACAATGATACCCTTTGGAACCATTGGTTTTTTTTGAAAATTCGCTTATGATTTTTACCGGGGATGAATTGTACCGTTTATCAATAGCCCCTGTGATCTTTATCACTATGGAGTTTGACCCAGGCCCGGTAATCTAGAAGCTGGATGAATATGTTACAACGTATTGCGCTTGAATGGTATGTCTGGCCGTTTAACATCCCGGCTGCCGGCACGATCATTCACCCCTTTACTTGCAAAACGTTCAGATTGTCGGTAAATCGGGTTCTCGACTACCAGCAGCCCGATATTTTTTGTGCGAATTAGGAGGCATGATCTTGGCTGAAATAGTAACTATTGACGGCAACGAAGCAGCGGCTTACGTTGCCCACAAAACGAACGAGGTCATCGCGATCTACCCGATCACCCCGTCATCTAACATGGGTGAATGGGCTGACCAGTGGAGCGCGATGGGTCTTACCAATATCTGGGGAACCATTCCACAGGTTGTTGAGATGCAGTCAGAAGGCGGGGCATCGGGTGCCGTTCACGGTGCGCTGCAAACCGGTGCGCTGACGACGACGTTTACCGCCAGCCAGGGCCTGCTGCTGATGATCCCCAATATGTACAAGATCGCCGGTGAACTCACCAGCACGGTTTTCCATATTGCGGCTCGCTCGGTGGCTGCCCAGGCGCTCTCGATTTTTGGCGATCACAGTGACGTGATGACGGCGCGCGCCACCGGCTTTGGGATGCTGTTTTCAGGATCGATCCAGGAAGTGATGGACAATGCCCTGATCTCCCAGGCTGCGACGCTGGCGTCGCGTGTTCCTTTCCTGCACGTTTTTGATGGCTTCCGCAGCTCGCACGAAGTCAACAAGATTTTCCGCCTGAGCGACGACGAAATCCGCGCCGTGATCGACGAGACGAAGATCCGCGAGCACCGGGTGCGCGGCCTCAACCCCGAAAAACCGGTCGTTCGTGGTACGGCTCAGAACCCCGACGTCTTCTTCCAGGCGCGCGAGTCGGTCAATCCCTATTACCTCGCCGCCGCCGAGATCGTCCAGAAGGCGATGGACAGATTCGCCGAAGCTACCGGGCGTCAGTATCACCTGTTTGATTACGTCGGCGCTCCCGACGCCGAACGCGTGATCGTCCTGATGGGTTCCGGCGCGTCGACTGCCGACGAGACGGTTCAATACCTGGCCGACCAGGGCGAAAAGGTCGGCGTGGTCAAAGTTCATCTGTACCGTCCCTTCTCCGTCGAACATTTCCTGGGCGCGCTGCCGAAGACGGTCAAGGTCATCGCCGCACTCGACCGCACCAAAGAACCCGGCGCAGCCGGTGAACCGCTCTATCTCGACCTGGTGACGGCAATCGAAGAAGGTTACGTCTCCGGCGCAGCTCATTTCGATGAGCGCCCGCGCATGATCGGTGGCCGCTACGGTCTGTCATCGAAGGAATTCACCCCGGCGATGATCAAGGGCCTGTTCGACGAAATGACCAAAGCCCAGCCGAAGAATCACTTCACCGTCGGCATCGAAGACGACCTGACCCACACCAGCATCGAGTACGATCCCGATTTTGACATTGAACCCAAGGATGTCGTCCGGGCGATGTTCTGGGGCCTGGGCGCTGACGGTACGGTCGGTGCAAACAAGAACTCGATCAAGATCATCGGCGAAGAAACCGATAACTACGCCCAAGGCTATTTCGTCTACGACTCCAAGAAATCCGGCGCACGCACAATTTCGCATCTGCGTTTTGGCCCGCGCCCAATCAACAGCACCTACCTGATCAGGAAGGCGAACTTCGTTGCAGTGCATCAGTTCGGTTTCCTGGAAACCTACAACGTGCTTGACGCGGCAGCCAGAGGCGCGACCTTCCTGCTCAACAGCCCTTACCCGGCTGATGAAGTTTGGGACAAAATGCCGCGCCCCATCCAGCAGCAAATCATTGACAAGAACCTCAACTTCTACGTGATCGACGGTTACGAAGTTGCCAAGGAAACTGGCATGGGCGTGCGCATCAACACGATCATGCAGACCTGCTTCTTCGCAATCAGCGGTGTGCTGCCGAAGGACGAGGCCATCGCTCAGATCAAGAAGGCGATCAAGAAGACCTACGGCAAGCGCGGCGAGTCAGTTGTTCAGAAGAACTTTGCCGCCGTCGACGCTGCGCTCGACCACCTGTATCAGGTCGATGTCCCGGCGCAGGCCACCAGCACCATCGAAGTCCCGCTGGTTGTCCCGGCGGAAGCGCCTGAATTCGTCCAGGAAGTCACCGCGACGATCATCAAGGGCGATGGCGACCTGCTGCCTGTCAGCAAGCTGCCCAATGATGGTTCGTATCCCTCCGCTACCACGCAGTGGGAAAAGCGCAATGTGGCGCTCG
The DNA here is from genome assembly GCA_016926255.1 of Anaerolineae bacterium. Classification (GTDB taxonomy): domain Bacteria; phylum Chloroflexota; class Anaerolineae; order Aggregatilineales; family UBA3940; genus JAFGOY01. Next base: position 84,286 of record JAFGOY010000010.1, read on the forward strand.
AAGTGCCGGTCTGGGAAGAAGACCTGTGCATCCAGTGCGGCAAGTGCGTCTTCGTTTGCCCGCACGCCTGCATCCGCGCCAAGCTGTACGATGGGGCCGTGCTGGAAAATGCCCCGGCGACCTTCAAGTCTTCCGATTCCCGCTTCAAGGAAAACAAAGACTGGAAATACACCATCCAGGTGGCGGTCGAAGACTGCACCGGCTGCAGTCTATGTATCGAAGTCTGCCCGGCGAAGGACAAAGAGCAGGCTGGCCGCAAGGCGCTCAACATGGGCGAGCAAATCCCGATCCGTGAAACCGAGCGCGAAAACTGGGACTTCTTCCTCAACGAAATCCCCGACGTGCCCCGCACCGACGGTTTCGAGTTCAAGAATATCAAGAACGTCCAGCTTCTCCGCCCGCTGTTCGAATTCTCCGGGGCCTGCGCTGGCTGCGGCGAGACTCCTTACATCAAGCTGGCGACCCAGCTTTTCGGTGACCGGATGGTCATCGCTAATGCAACCGGCTGCTCCAGCATCTACGGCGGCAACCTGCCGACCACCCCGTACTGCGTCAATGCCGATGGGCGCGGCCCGGCCTGGAACAACTCGCTGTTCGAAGACAACGCCGAGTTCGGCCTGGGCTTCCGCCTGACCATCGACAAGCAGAACGAGTATGCGCGTGAACTGGTCGACCGCCTGCGTGACCTGATCGGCGGCGACCTGGCCGACGGCCTGCTCAATGCCGACCAGAGCGAAGAATCCGGCATCGCCGCCCAGCGTGAGCGTGTCGAACAACTCAAAGCGGCGCTCGAAGGCAACAACAACTCGGCGGCGCTCGACCTGCGCGGCCTGGCCGATGTGCTCGTCAAACGCAGCGTCTGGATCGTCGGCGGTGACGGTTGGGCCTATGACATTGGCTACGGCGGCCTCGACCACGTGTTAGCCAGTGGGCGCAACGTCAACGTGCTGGTGCTCGACACCGAGGTTTACTCCAACACCGGCGGCCAGAGTTCAAAGGCGACGTCGCTTGGTGCCGTCGCGAAGTTTGCCGCTGCCGGTAAACCGCTGCCCAAGAAAGACCTGGGCATGATGGCGGTCAACTACGGCAACGTTTACGTTGCCCAGGTTGCGATGGGGGCCAGCGACGTTCAGACGCTCAAGGCCTTCCGCGAAGCCGAATCTTACGACGGCCCGTCGATCATCATTGCCTACACGCACTGCATCGCTCACGGCTTCGATCTGGCCAGGGGATTGGATCAGCAGGAACTGGCCGTCAAGTCCGGTCACTGGCCGCTGTATCGCTTCGATCCGCGCCTGAAAGCCGAAGGCAAGAACCCCTTCCAGCTCGACTCGAAGGCACCCACCATCCCGCTTTCGGATTACGCCTATAAGGAAACACGCTACAGCATGCTGGTTCGCAGCATGCCGGAGCGCGCCGAGATGCTCATGGACGAGGCGCAGCAGTTCGTCAATGAGCGCTGGCACAAGTACGAGCAGATGTTGAAGATGTACGAGCCTGAAACCGAGGCATAAACGCCGCACGTAATCGTCGCGACGAAATCAGGGGGCGTTCCGGTTAATATCGGAGCGCCCCTTTTTGTATGGTCAATAGCATGTCTTCCGAGGTTGTTCTTGGGATGTATTTCAATCTGGTGGCAAGTAAGTTGATCGAGCTTAAAACCTCCACCTCCGAACCCCCTCCGTCCGACTTATGGTCGGCCACCTCCCCCTTGCAAGGGGGAGGAAAGACCGAACGAAGAGAGGTCAGGAGGGGGTTCTGCCTGCAAATCTGAAATGCATCTCTGTTCTTGCATCCGCTTGAATCTCCGCAGCTTGAACAGATATACTGTTTACAGGAGAGTTGGAATTTATCCCCCCTGTTTTTGCCAGAGCAGGAGCGCGACGAGCCAAGTCATACTCTGCACAGCTTCAGGTAAGTTCTGGAGAATTGAAATCTGTTTGATCGCCGTATTTTATAGTAACGAGAGGAAACAAAAATGGACCTGACGACAACCTATATGGGGTTGAAACTGAAAAATCCACTGGTGCCATCGGCTTCGCCCCTGTCAGAAAGCGTCGATAGCATCCGCCACCTTGAAGATGCGGGCGCGTCGGCGGTGGTGCTGTATTCGCTGTTCGAGGAGCAGATCGTCGAAGAGAGCGAAGCCCTCGATCATTTCCTGTCCTATGGCACAGAGAGTTTCGCCGAAGCTCTCAGTTATTATCCTGAAATGGAGGATTATAAGAGAGGCCCGGAAGAATACCTCGACCTGATTCGTGAGGCCAAAGCCGCAGTCGATATCCCGGTGATCGGCAGCCTGAACGGTGTGTCGCTCGGCGGTTGGGTTGACTACGCCAAAAGGATCGAATCAGCCGGGGCGGATGCAATCGAACTGAACGTCTACTATCTACCCACCTCGATTGATATGACCGGCACCGAAGTCGAGAAGGTGTATGTCGATATTGTCAAATACATCAAGAAGAACGTCGATATTCCGGTTGCGGTCAAGCTCAGCCCGTATTTCAGCGCGATGGCGAATATGGCAAAGCAGCTTTCTGACGCCGGGGCCGACGCGCTCGTCCTGTTCAATCGTTTCTATCAGCCGGATTTTGATCTCGAAAACCTCGAAGTCGTTCCGCGCCTCGTCTTGAGCACATCCTACGAAATGCGCCTGCCGCTGCGCTGGACGGCGATCCTCTATGGTCGTATCGCCTCCGACATTGCGATCACCGGTGGCGTGCATATTCACGAAGATGTGATCAAGGGCCTGATGGCCGGTGCGAGCGTCACGATGATGGCCTCCGCGCTGCTGCGCAACGGCCCCGCTCGGATCGGCGAGACGCTTGAGGCGGTCAAAGTGTGGATGGAAGAACACGAGTACGAGTCGGTCGAGCAGATGCAGGGCAGCATGAGCCAGAAGAACGTTGCCGAACCTGCCGCTTTCGAGCGTGCCAACTATATGAAGGTTCTGCAATCCTGGCAGCCCGATCCGTCCGGAAGAGGTTTTCAAAGATAGCCGATCATTCTGAAATGCAAAACGCCCCCCAGCCGGGGCGTTTTTTAATTCTGGCTTTTTGCGATCTCAGGGAGAGTTGACTACAGTATGCGAGTCTTTCAGACTGTCTGAAATCCACTTGCCTGGGGGAAAAAGTGCATGGACGCGATTGTTTTTGAACGTGTACTCGATATCAGCCGGAAGATGGCCGAAACGCGGCAGCTTGATCCACTGCTCGATTACGCAATGTGCGAGGCGATTAAACTGGTCGGGGCGCAGCGCGGTTACCTGGTTCTGCTCAGCGACGACGGGACATTCGATTTCCGTGTTCAGCGTGACCAGGACGGTAATCTTGTCGAGGATGGCGAAGACCAGATCAGCACCTCGATTATGAACCGGGTGGTGGAAAGTGGAGAGCCGATCCTGATCGAAGATGCCATGAGCGACCAGTCCTTTGGCAAGTCGATCAGTGTCGTCGAGCTGAAACTGCGTTCGGTGATGTGCGTGCCGCTTATCTCGCGGGGCATTACCATCGGTGCGGTTTTTGTGGAGAACCGGCTGGCAAAAGGCGTTTTTGAAAAGGATGATCTCCCCCCGCTGATCCTTTTCGCTAACCAGGCTGCCGTCTCGATTGTCAATGCCATGCTCAACGATGATCTGGAAGCCAGGGTTGCTGTCCGGACTGCGGAGTTGGAACGGGCCAAAGAGAACCTGGAACGAAGCTGGCTCGAAGCCGTCGAAGCGAATCGTCTCCGCACCGTTTTTCTCGGCAATGTCGCCCATGACATCCGCTCCCCGCTCACGATGGCGGTTTCGGCGCTGTCACTTTTCAAAGATGGGACGATTGGCAACCTGGACGAAGAACAGCTTTCCTGGGTCGATCAGATGTCGACGGGGATACGTCACGCGCTCGATTTGATCCGCGATCTGTTCGATCTTGCCAAGATCGATATGGGACAGCTAACACTCTATCCGGAGCGAATCGATCTCCACACATTTTTGGGAGAAGTTTACACGGTGGGGAATATGCTGCGATGGAACGAAGGAGTGATGTTTCACCTCGATATCGACGATGATCTGCCTGAAATGGTGATCGATCCGATACGGATCCGCCAGGTGATATTGAACTTGCTGACGAACGCCTGCAAATACACCAAATCCGGGGAAGTGGCACTTTATGCTCACACATTGCCCGATCAAGAGACGGTGCTGATCGGCGTGGCCGACACCGGGATTGGCATCCCCACTGAGCAGTTGGAAGCGATATTCGAGCGTTTCAGGCAGGGTGATCAGGATATGGTCCATCGTCAGCATGGAACCGGGTTGGGGCTGGCGATTTGCCGGGAACTGGTCGATATGCACGGCGGACAAATCTGGGCCGAGAGCGCGGTAGGGGAGGGGGCCGACTTCAAGTTCGTGCTTCCCCTTGCCGGTAACTGATCTCACATATCGGGCAGGATGATCGTCCGCCAGATGGCGTCCAATGCCTGGAGAGCGGTCAGGTTGCGCACCGTCATACCATACTTCAACCCGTCTTCTGAAAAATCCCCCGGATCGTAATTCCACGATGGATGGATACCGTCGCTTGACATGCCCAGGTTCGGGAGCGGCAGCAGCGCGGCATAGTAATTCCAGAGAGGGATATCGTATTCTTCGGTCAGTCTGACGATCACGGCGTTGATCGCGTCTACACGTTCGGGCATCCCCTCCCGTTGAAACGGGGGAATGGTGCTGAGCACCGGGATCACCCCATTCTCGATGGATACCTCGACCGTCCGGCGCATCAGTTCTTCATATTGATCGATAGGGGTAGTCTGCACGTCGTTGGTGCCGAGCATGATCAGGGCGATAGATGGCCTGACCAACCGGTACTCGCATTCCAACGGCGTTTCGTCTGTCAGGCAGTTCGACGAAAATACCGCGTTCGGGTTGTGAACCGTCCAGGCTGACCATCCCCCTTTGGCGGCCAGGGACGTATTGGCAAAGCTGTTGTTGTTGTACGCGTCGACGGTCGAGAAGTAGCCGATCACCGATGCGAGGTAGACGTGATCGTGCAGGTCGTATTCGCCGTAGCCAATCGGGGTGAGAAACGCCTGGTGATCGGTGATGCTGTCCCCGACTTTCGAAAATACATTGGGTCGATTGCCCAGTTCCTGGCCGGTTTCGTAGATCGACTGCGAGGTCGCCGTAATATTGGAGATATAGGGATAAGCGTCGGCGGGCTGGGTCGGAGTCATCGTTGGCGCTGATTCCCCTTCGCTTATACTTTCGGTTGGCACCGTGATGGTTGGCGCTGCCGGGTTCTCGGTGATGTAGGGATCAGGCGTCGGCGTGGCTTCTGCTGCCGGGCTGTCGATTGGTTTGCTGAGCGCGGTGTTGACCACTGCCGCGACAAGACAGGCACCGGCCAGAGCTACCAGGCTTCCCAGCATAAAGCCGATAAATTTGTCGGAGTGGTTTTCCCAGAATCGCTGCACGAAATTCCTCATGATATGCTCGACTGTTCGTGTAGAGACAGCCGGATTCGCCAATAAAGATTATACCCATTTTGTTATTGCCAGCCTGGGACTTTACCATGAATTCATAAAAAGGACTTGACATTGCTATAACGCTTCCCCTACAATCGGTGTAATTGTCTGGTGTTTGGGGAAAAATTCGCCGTCTGGACGAGAAGTCCGCAGCATCGCCAGGAAGGTACAACTGCCTCCCTTCGGAACTCTTAAAAGTGCCGATAGGGAGTCTTTTTACACACCAAACACCCGCCAGGCTTACATACTGAGGAGAGGAGAGCATTCATATATGAGTATCAGCCAGTTAGCCAGTTCAGTCAATCCGTCGCCTACAATGAAGCTCAATGAAGAAGCGCGCGTGTTGAAGGCAAAGGGTGAACCGGTGATCCACCTGGGGACGGGAGAGCCGAAGAATCCCGCGCCAAACACGGCGTTGATGGCTGTGGCGGCGAAACTTGAGGAAGGCCAGCTAAAGTACGTGCCGACCGGCGGGCTTCCTTCGTTGAAGGACGCGATCATTCAATATACCGAGGAGAATTACGGTCGAACTCCGGCCCAACAGAATGTGATCGTCTCGAATGGAGCCAAGCATTCTGTCTACAATGTCTTGCTGGCAGTCGTCGATCCTGGCGACGAGGTCATTCAGATCGCACCATACTGGGTGAGCTACCCGGAGATGGCCAAAATGGTTGGGGGAGTCTCGGTTTTTGTGACCCCGGAGAGTGACACTTTCCAGCCGACGATTGAAGAGATCGAGCGGGCGGTTACGCCAAAGACCAAAGCGATCATCGTGAACAGCCCTAATAATCCCTCCGGGGGAGTCTATTCAGATGATTTTATTGGTGAGATAGTCGGGCTGTGCGAAAAGCGCGATATCTACCTGATCATGGACGATATTTACCACAAGCTCGCTTATGGCGATGCGCTTCCCGCTCCGGGATATCGCTATACCGGCAAAGCGATCGACGACTCAATGATTATCGTGATCAACGGCGTGTCGAAAATCTACGGGATGACCGGTGCTCGCATCGGGTGGACGGTTGCCAGCCGCGAGGTTGTCTCGGCGATTGGCAAGCTCCAGGGACAAACGACCTCGTGCGCTTCGGTACTCTCCCAGGTAGCCGCTGAGGGGGCACTGCTTGGCGGGCAGGGGATAGTCGAAGACCTGCGGGTAGAACTGAAGAGAAACCGGGACGAACTGGTAAAAGGTCTTCAAGCTCTGTCCGATCTCAAGATCAATATACCGGGGGGAACGTTCTACTGCTTCCCGGACTTCTCGGCCTATAACAAAGACTCGAATGCGTTAGCGGGCTTCCTACTCGAAAAAGCACTGGTCGTTACCATACCGGGTGTCGACTTCGGTATGGAAGGCCATTTGCGGATCAGCTACTCTGGTTCGCTTGATGATGTCAAACAGGGCGCAGCGCGCATCGTTTGGGCGCTCGACCCTGATTCACCTGCCGAAATCAAGGCCGGTGACCGTAAACTAGTGAGGGATTGGCTATGAATAAAATACTGGATCTCAAAACACCAGCCATGGATCAGGCGGAGGCGCTGAAAAGCGATTACGATCTTTCCAATCACGGACTGACCAACCTGAATACCGTCTACTGGAACCTGCCGCCTGAAGCGCTCTACGAAGAGATTATCTTTCGCGGGGAAGGGCATATCACCCGTGATGGCCCGGTCGTTGTGCGTTCGGGCAGGCATACCTCCCGAGCTGCCGGTGACAAGTACATGGTCAAAGAAGCGTCGACCGAGGATGAAATCTGGTGGGGAGAATATAACCGCCCCTACGATCCGGAGGTATTCAAAGGGCTGACCGACCGGATTCGTGCCTTTGTGCAGGGGCGCGACCTCTTTGTGCAGGACTGCTTTGTTGGCGTTGATCCCCTGCACCGGATGCCGATCCGGATCATCACCGAATATGCCTGGCATTCGCTGTTCTGCCAGAATATGTTCGTCAAACCGGACTCGGCTGAGGCGTATCGTCACCACGTTCCGGAGTTTACGTTGATCTGTGTCCCTTCGTTCCATGCAGACGCGGAGATCGACAAGACGCAAAGCACCACAGTGATTGCCCTCAGCTTCGAGAACAAGCTCTGTCTGGTCGGCGATACGGCCTACGGGGGCGAGATCAAAAAGTCGATCTTCACCGTGATGAACTATCTCATGCCACGTAAGGGTGTGCTGCCCATGCACTGCTCGGCGAGCATGGGCCAGGATGGAGATGTTGCATTGTATTTCGGGCTGTCGGGTACCGGCAAGACAACCCTCTCCGCCGACCTGGAACGCCGTCTGATCGGCGATGACGAGCACGGTTGGGGTGATGATGGCATCTTCAACTTCGAGAACGGTTGTTTCGCCAAGGTGATCCGGCTGTCCCCAGAAGCAGAACCGCAGATTTACGCCACAACCCGCCGCTACGGGACAATCCTCGAAAACGTGATCTATAATCCTGTGACCAGGGAAATCGACCTGGATGACGCGGCTATAACCCAGAACACGCGCGGGTCTTATCCTCTGGAGTTCATTGACAACGCCGTCCCGGAAAAAATGGGTGGGCACCCGAAGAATATCATCCTGCTGATGTGTGATGCGCGCGGTGTGATGCCGCCCATTGCCCGGCTGACCCCTGCCCAGGCACTCTATCACTTTATCTCCGGCTACACGTCGAAAGTCGGTGGGACTGAGGCGGGGGTAGGCGATGACCCGGCGCTGACCTTCAGTGCCTGTTTTGGTGCGCCGTTCATGGTTCACCACCCGGCGGTCTACGCCGATCTTTTGCGTGAGAAGATCGTTCGCTATGACGTCAACTGCTGGCTGTTGAACACCGGTTGGGTTGGTGGCCCGTTTGGTGTGGGCCAGCGGATCAGTATCAAGTATACGCGCACCCTGCTCAATGCGGCGCTAAGCGGTGCTCTGAATGATATGACATTTTATAAAGACCCGCTCTTTGGCTTCGAAGTGCCCGAACAGTGTCCCGGTGTGCCCGACGATGTGCTTCACCCGGCGGCTTCATGGCCGAGCGAAGACCAATACTGGGATAGGTATCGCCAGCTTGCGCAGCGGTTCATCGAAAATTTCGAGAAGTATGCTTCACATTGTGCTTCGGATGTATGCGAAGCCGGGCCGAAACCGTAACCCGCGACTTTTCAGGATCAACACACCGGCATATTTATCATGCCGGTGTGTTTTTTTATCCCTGATTCTCGTTAAGCAAAATCTGACGGCAGCGCTTACTTGTGCCGTTTGACATTTCGGAACTCTTTTGGCATGCTTGTGGATAGTATCAGAGTACTATATGGACAAAACTGTGTGAAAGCTGCATGGCGATGCTATCGCCAACTGTTTGAACACATTTTGCGCGTCTGAGCAGGCTCAGATGCACCCCTGAGTGGCTGGCAAAAAGCCTACAGACTGTAGGGTGGTTCCATTACATAGACTGATTGTAAAGTAAGCAGCATTTACTAGAATTATCTGGTAATCGCTTTTTAGTGATGCAAATCGTAATGGTGTGAAATTGGTTAGCCGTGGCAATGCTGCCAGAAGATATGGCGAGAGAATTGTGATGTGAGATGTACTGCCTAGGTATTCGGCGCTTGCCCCGGCGGTTTCGAAGGAAGGTTCTGACCGATGCTTACAGATTCGACGCCCGAGAAAGACGCGAAAAACTTGAACTCGCAAACACATATGGAACTGGATGAAGGGTATTGGTCTGCGCTGCTGAATGAAGGTGAATATACCGCCGGTGTGAACGAACAGAGTTCGAATGGAAATGGCTGGGATCACGCGATTCGAAATCATCCAGCCAGCCAGGATTATGAAGTCGGTGAAGGCTCTGATGTTCAGGATTGGCGTATTGCTCAGGAAACCTGTGACTGTGACGCCTCGGTCAACCTGGTCGTGCGTGGGTACAATCAGGGCGGCCTGCTGGTTTCCTGGAGCAGCCTGCGAGGATTTGTCCCCGCCAGCCAGTTGATCGATTTCCCGGTCGATGTCGACGAATATTCCCGGCGTTCGCTGCTGGCAAAGTACGTCGGCAAAATGCTAGATTTGCGGATCATCGAGATCGACGCTTCGGCTGATCGCCTGATCCTGTCAGAGCGGGCGGCAAACACCGAGCCCGGCCAGCGGGCCGAAGTGTTGACCACGCTGGTGGCGGGGACGGTAGTCGAGGGGCAGGTGACCAATCTGTGTGACTTTGGCGCATTTGTCGATCTGGGCGGGGTAGAAGGCCTGATCCACATTTCCGAGTTATCCTGGGGGCGGGTCAACCACCCGCGTGATGTGCTGAAAAGCGGACAGCAGGTCAAAGTCCATATCATGTCGGTTGATTCTGATGAGGGCCGGGTGGCATTAAGCCTCAAACGCATGCAGCCCGATCCCTGGGCCTCGGTTGAAAATCGTTATGAGGTTGGGCAGATCGTCGAAGGGGTGATTACCAACGTGGTCGATTTCGGCGCGTTTGCCTGCATCGAGGAAGGCCTCGAAGGGCTGGTTCATATCTCCGAGTTGGCTGAAGGCCAGTTCCTGCACCCTCGTAATGTGGTCAACGAAGGCGACCGCGTGAAAGCGCGTATTCTGAATATCGATGGTTCGGCCCGCCGGTTGGGGCTTAGTTTGCGTGAGAATATAAACAACGGCAGCTCATCCCATTAAACTGGTGAGAGTTTCCTTTTTCACTCGCAACTGGATAGCAGACTGTGGGCTGCGTGATGATCAGGCGGCCCCTTTTTCTCTTTTTGTGTTCAGCGCGGCAGGATATCGCCGGGTTATGCGCGATAGCTGTCCGGGCGTACTCCTTACCTGACTTCTGTTCGTGTTTTCGGCGAGGGTGTGATAAAGTGCTTCTATGTTTTTTGCCGGTTCTTTCGAAGCTGTATTGGTATAACCTGGTGGTAATTGATGAGTGAACGGCGCTCTCCTTCGGGCCAGGCTTCTCCTAGTAAGACACAATCTTCCGGTTCTGGCGCTGCCGATCAAAAGGCGAGCCGCCCACCGTCGAAGGCCGGTTCAACGCGTTCGAGTTCGTCTGCTTCTCGGTCCTCGTCGCAGAAGAGCCAATCGGCCAACTCGAAAAAACCGTCGTCCTCTTCGCGCCGGACGAATTCCTCAAGCAGCAAGAAGAATTCAAACAATAATAGCCTCCGCACGCTGCCTTCCGTTCAGGGAGTGAAGGTCAAATCACGGAGTCCCGCGCGCCCGGCAGATGCCGAACCGACGTCGCCTTCCCCGTGGGCGAAGCGCATCTGGAAAGAACTCCCTCCCTTTGCCGACGAACTGCTCGCTTTCATATTGATCGGCCTGGGGCTGTTTTCCTTTTTGATCCTTCTCAGCCCTGAAAGCGGCGAGATGGGAACGTTCTGGTCGATTCTCCTACGGCAGTTGTTCGGGGTTGGAGCGTTCGTCATCCCTGCGTTGGTGCTGGCCGCCGGTGCGATCCTGCTGGTTCCGAAGATGGGGGTTGTGATCAGAATCAACTGGTGGCGGTTTGCGATGGGCGAGGTGTTCTTTGTGCTGCTGCTGGCCATCATTCATTCCCAGATTCGGGTTGGTATCGGCGGCGAAGCCGGACGGATCGAAGCTTTTGCCCAGGCGATGGAAGGTCGCGGCGGCGGGCTGGTCGGATGGGCGATCCAGTATTTGATCCACCTGCTGCTGGGCGACATGGTCACCGGGATTGTGTTGATATCGGCCCTGGTATTGAGTGGCCTGATGATGATCGGCGTGCGCCGCAGGCAGCTTCTCGAACGCCTGGATCACCTTCAGGAATGGGCGCTCAAACTTGCCGATCAATGGGAACCACCTGATCCGCCGGAGCCGAGCGCTGAGAGAAAACCCATCCAGGAGATTCCGCTGCCTCGCCCCCAGATGGTCGGTGATGGGATGGTCGAACTGCCAGCCTTTCCGGGCCGCCCGTCGATTGTTACCGGCGAGCGCGGGGCAGGGGCAGTTATCGCTGCCCGCCCGGGGGGAATGGACGGTGGGCAGACTCCCTTCCGGCAGGGTGGAGATCGCCCGACCACGCGAATCGAGCGGCTCAAGGCCCGTCACAACGAAAAACACGACGAGATGGAAATCCGTTTCCAATTGGAAGAGATGATTGACCAGCGGAAGACCCGCAAGCGCAGCGACAAACTGCCATCGCTCGATCTGCTCGACGACGTTAAATTTGGTCGCCCCAGTGATGAGGAGATCAACATCAGCGCGACGATCATCGAGGAGACCGTCGCCGATTTTGGCATGCAGGTGAAGGTGATCGGTGTGAAAGCCGGGCCGACTGTCACCCAATATGCCGTGCAGCCTTTCACCGAAGTCGAGCGCGACGGGGAGAAGGTTATCCAGCGGGTGCGGGTGACTCGGGTGGCCGGTCTTGCCAACGACCTGTCGCTGGCGCTGGCTGCGCCGAGTGTTCGTATTCAGGCCCCGGTTCCCGGCACCAGCTATATCGGCATCGAAGTACCCAACATGCAGCCAGGGGTTGTCTCGCTGCGCCCGGTGATAGAATCTGAACAGTTCTACGAGATTAAAAGTCCCCTGGCTCTGGCTCTGGGGCGTGAAGTCGATGGCAGACCGTTTGCCGTCGACCTGGCAAAGATGCCCCACATGCTGATCGGCGGGACAACCGGCTCCGGTAAATCGGTCTGTTTGCGCTCGATTGCCACCTGTCTGGTGTCGAACAACCGGCCCGATAAACTGCGCCTGATTATGATCGACCCGAAGATGGTCGAACTGGTGCGATTCAACGGTCTGCCCCACCTGCTGGGACGCGTCGAGGTGCAGCTCGACCGGATCATCGGGGTGCTGCGCTGGATCACCCGCGAGATGGATCGCCGCTATAAGTTGATGGAAGAGGCGCTGGCCCGCAATATTGAAGTCTATAATCGCGGGCGGTACTACAAACACCGTATGCCGCATATCGTGGTGCTGATCGACGAGCTGGCCGAACTGATGATGGAATACCCCGACGAAACCGAGCACCTGATTACCCGCTTGGCGCAGATGGCCCGCGCCACCGGTATTCACCTGGTGGTGGCGACACAGCGCCCCAGCACTGACGTGGTCACCGGTTTGATCAAGGCCAATTTCCCGGCCCGTATTTCCTTTGCAGTAGCCTCCGGCACCGACTCGCGTGTCATCATCGACACGGTGGGGGCTGAAGATTTAATCGGGCGGGGCGACATGCTCTACCAGTCGCCCGAAGCGGCGGCCCCGGCTCGTATCCAGGGTTGTTTTGTCGGCGATAACGAGATGGAGCGCATTGTCGATTACTGGGTCGATAACTGGGAATGGGAGGAGGACGTTTCTGAAGCTCCCTGGGAGCGTTCGCTGCGGCGGCAGGCGGTGATCGAGGAAACTGATGAAATGCTGATCGAGGCCATTCGCATCGTTCAGAATGATGGTGAAGCATCGGCCTCGCAGCTCCAGCGCAAGCTCAACGTCGGCTATCCGCGTGCCGGTCGCATCGTCGACTCGCTGTTCCGGCTGGGGGTGGTCGGCCCGGAAGAAACGGGCGGGCGGACGCGTGAAGTGCTCATCAAACCCGGCGAGGACCCGGTCGACTACATCCTCAAGCAGCGAACCGGCAGATTATGAACACCCGAACCCGCCAATTGAATCTGGCCCTGTTTGCCGCGCTTCTCGCGGCGATCTTCAGCTTCGCCGCTGCTGGTTCTGCCCGCGCCGATGATGATATCCCCCCACCGCCCGAACCGCCTGCCGATCCACCTGACCGACGGTTTGGCGCAGTCGAAACCTACCACACGCCCGAACTGGCCGATGAAGCCAATGTCGGCTGGACGCGGATCATCTTCTACTGGAGCGAGTTAAAGAAAGACGGCCCCGACGAGTGGAACTGGTTTCACGCACCAATCTACCGGATCGACCGCGAGATCGAGGGAGGGCGCGAGATCGTCGGGGTGATCAAGCATACGCCCGCTTTCGCTACCGACGGCATCACCGGGGCCGGGGTGCCGCGTGGTTTGTATCTCCCCGTCGACGACCCCGGTAACCTGTGGGCGGTGTTCGTCCGCGAACTGGTCGAAGCCTATCGCGGGCGCGTGGATCGCTGGGTGATCTGGAACGAGCCGGACATCGAACTGGAGACGTTTGGCGGGGACTGGCAGGGCACCACCGCCGACTACGTCCAACTGGTCAGGGTTGCTTATCTTGCCGCCCACGAAGTGAACCCCGACGTCAAGATTCACCTGGGTGGGCTGACCTACTGGCACAATCCCGATTACCTCTCGGAATTTCTGGCCCTTATGAGCAAAGACCCCACCGCCGCCGAGAATGATTATTATTTTGATGTGGTGTCGGTCCACATCTATTTCAAGCCGGAATCGACGCTCGATATCGTCGAGTCGCTGCGGGAGACGCTCACCGAATACGGGCTGGAGGACAGGCCGATCTGGATCAACGAAACCAATGCGCCGCCCTATGACGACCCGGCGCAGCCCTGGGACGATCCGGGCTTCCCGGTCACCCAGGAGATGCAGGCTTCTTACCTGATCCAGGAATTTTCACTGGCGCTCGCCGCCGGGGTGGAGCGGATCGCCGTCTACAAGTGGATCGACGAGCCAATGCCCCAGCCGGGCTTCGAGCCCTACGGCCTGCTCCGCTATGATCGCTCCCCGCGCCCGGCCTATGACACCTTCCGCATGATGACCACCCACTTTGCCGATACAGACGAGGCATTCCATATTCCGCGTGATGATTTTCAGCAGGTGATTCTCTCGCGCGGGGATCTGACCACGCGGGTTTTCTGGGCGCGAACCGCCGCCGGGCTGCTGATCGACGTGCCCGCGCTGTCCGAATCGGCCTTGCTCGTTGATCAAACCGGTGCGGAGATTGTTATCTACCCGCACGGCGGCATGTACACGCTCGACCTGCCCGGCGCATCCTGTGATCCAGACCTGGGGTGCTTCATGGGGGGCGAACCGCGCGTGCTGGTCGAAGCAGCGGCGGTCGATCTGGCGGATTGGCCCGTGATGGCCGCATCGGTTCAGGCGGTGCTGCCCGATGGGGATTCGTTCGAAGTGAACACCGCCCGGACTCGGTCACTCTTTGAGGCACAACCAGAACGGTCGGTCAAACCGGTGGTTGTACTGTTGATTTCCCTCGGCCTGCTGATTGTATCACTGGGTGCCTGCCGTTTCCTCTGCCCCAGTTAGTGATTGCCTACTCCACTATTGTGACTATCGAGTTCCTTATGGGGCAGTTCGTGTTCTTGCAGCCAGGGCAGACCCCCCGGAGGATCATCACCAGTGCTGTTGCCATCAGCACCCCGTAAATCGCCAGCAGCAGCCAGTTTTGCCACAGCCAGAACAGGGGGAGGATCAGCGCTCCGCTGAGCGGGATCGCCATTGCCAGCAGTTCGGAGAGCCGGTACGCTCTCGGTTCTTTGTCGGTCAGCTTCGATGCCAGCCAGCCGAGGATGACATGCGGGCAGCATTCCTGGCAGGGGCAGCGGGAGCAAAAGAGGAAAATCGCCGCACCAAACCCGGCCAGTGATGCGGCTACGAAGACAAATCCCCACAGCAATGATGCGCGAAAGATGGCGTAACCGCCGATCAGCATAGCGGCCATAACCAGCAGTATACTTCCAACTCCAAGAAATCTTGTTTTCACCGATATATCCTTTTGACGTTGATAACAATTATAGACCGACCGGTCTAGACCGGTCGGTCTATAATTGGTTGGCGGAATTCTACTTCGCTTTTTCATAGTTGTCAATTGGCGACTTTTGCACAGAGAATCCTTGCTTTTGTGCTGCCTCTGGCCTTCTGATATTTTGTTAATGCTGATTCGCTATAATCCAGAGTGTCTATCTGTTTCAAGTGGACCGAGGGAATTCTATGGAAGGCTCAATGAGTATCGAATCGCAAATCATCGGCCTGATGATCGTCGCGGTGTTCGTAGCGGCGACAGCGCGGCGCTTCCGTGTGCCATACACTATCGCCCTGGTAGTAACCGGGCTGGGGGTTGGTTTTCTCAAGCTCGGCCCGCAGTCCGATGCACTGAAACTGGGGCCGCACATGATCCTGGTGACACTGCTTCCCACGCTGATATTTGAAGCTGCCTATCATATCGATCTGCAAGAACTGCGCGAGAATCTCCGCACGATCCTGCTGCTGGCGATCCCCGGCGTGATCCTTTCAACCGGGATCATCGGGTTTTTGCTTCACCGGTTTCTTGGTCTTTCGCTGATCGATGCGCTGCTGTTCGGCAGCCTGATCTCGGCCACCGACCCGGTATCGGTGGTTGCATTGTTCAAAGAGCTGGGAGTCGACAAGCGGTTGAGCATTGTGCTTGAGGGTGAAAGCCTTTTCAACGACGGCGTGGCGATTGTCCTCTACAGCATCCTGCTTGGCGTTGCAACCGGTGACCAGGCTTTCAGCGTCTCCCAGAGCCTTTCCAGCTTCTTCGTAACGGTGGCCGGGGGCGGCGTTCTTGGCCTGGTTGTGGGGATGGTGATCGGTGAACTGATGAAGCGTACCGATGTCCACTTGCTTGATATCGCCCTGACGATCATCCTGGCTTATGGCACCTACCTGCTCGCGGAAGAAGTTTTTCACGGCGCGGTTTCCCCGGTGATCGCGGTGGTCGTCGCTGCGATTTACGTGGGCAACTACGCATCGAGCGGCGCTTACACGGCAACCTCCCACGTCACGATCATCACCTTCTGGGAGGTAATTGTCTTCCTGGTAAACTCGGCGATCTTCCTGTTGATCGGCCTGCAAGTGAAACCGATGTCGCTGGTCGACAACGCCGTCCCGGTGTTGATCGCCATTGGAATAACGCTGCTGGCCCGGCTCATCGTTGTCTACCCGATGCGCTTTATCGTCAACCGCTTTGTGCGTCCGCTCCCCATGCGTTGGACGCATGTGATCGCCTGGGGCGGCCTGCGTGGAGCGGTAGCAATGGCGCTGGCCTTGAGCCTGCCGGAAACCCTTGCTTCTCGTAAACTGCTGGAAGTGATGGCTTTTGGGTATGTGCTGTTCTCACTGGTCGTCCAGGGATTGACGATCCGCCCGCTGCTGAATGCGCTGGGGATGATACATATCAGTGGGAAACGTCGCGAATATGAAGAGCACCGGGGACGGATCGCAATGGGGCAGGCGGCCCTCGATGCCCTGGAGTGTATGAACGATGAACAGGCGCTGTCCGGGCCGATCTGTGAGCAGATCCGGGATGTCTACACAACTAAAATCGACGAGGAGTGGGAACACCTTCGTGCATTGATCATCGATGAGCCGTCGCTGGTCAACGACAATGTGAACCTGGTTCAGCGCGAGATCATCAACCGGCAGAAACAGGCGCTTCTGCGCCTTGTCCGCCGGGGCATTATCTCCGAGCAGGTCTCTTCGCAGCTGTCCGCCGATATCGACGAGCGCGAAGTGCGGATGACGAAGAAATGGTCAGATCATGTCGAGAAGTCCGAAAACGGATCGCTTCTTACGGACGGGGGCGGCATAGAGATCGTTTGATCGCCATCCGCTGCCGGTTATCGACCTGATTCCTCGCCAACACTTTGAATGGCGTTCAGCAGGGTGTCGTGCAATGCGTCGTTTGTTGCCACGATACCCAGGTTGTTTTCCAGTTTGGCACCTACAGAAAAATCGAGCGGCTGTCCGTTCAGATCGGTCACCCGTCCGCCCGCCTCTTCGACCACCAGCATACCCGCCGCGTGATCCCAGACTCGTTCGCGGTAGACGCCGTCTTTCGACCCTCGCAGGTAGATTTCGGCGCGGCCATCGGCGACGGCGACATATTTTGCCTGACTGTCGATGCGCACCGGCTGCCCGCCGATATTCGCCGCCCTGACCACCTGCGCCGACCAGCTGTGATCGGTGTGGCCGGTTTCGACGCTTTCGACAGTGCGCGCTGCCGAAGCCCGCTTCTCCTCCGAAACGACTGCCGGGCGGATCGGGCCTTCGCCCAGCGGCTCGATGATCGCGCCCTGTCCGCGAACCGCGCTGGCGATCACCCCGCGTGCATCTGCTGCGCCGCTGGCGCCGAAGGGCATCAGCGGGCAGCCGACCACACCAACGACCGGCTCCCCATCGACGACCAGTGCGATAGCAATGGCGAACTGGTCGCCGCGTACAAAGCCCTTCGTCCCGTCAATCGGATCGACCAGCCACATGCGCGATACGTTTTTCCCTTTGCCAAAATCCAGCCACTCGCGGATGGTATCCAGGTCTACTTCGCGGTCAAGCACCTGCTCGATATGTCGTTTGACCTGTTCGTGCTGCTCGCCGGTGCCCAGCCGGTCGAAATCCGCCGCGCCTTCCTCGGCCAGTGTCCCGTCGCCGGGGAACTGTTGGGCGATGTGCTGCAAGATCAGCGCCTGCGCGCCATAGTCGGCGATGGTTACCGGCTCGTGCCCGGCTTTTTCCATGTGATTTTCTTTGTGCAGCATTTCGCTGCGAACGGCGAGGCAAAGCCGGGAGGCAAGCCGTGCTGCTTCACAGGCGGCTTTGCGTTCGAGTTCATAGGCTGCCATTCGATGTTCTCCTATCCAATGCGGTCTGACATTTTTGGTGTGTTTACCGGTCAAGGTGTTGGTCGAGCCATGTGATCAGGTCACCGATGACCGTTTCCTGCTCCAGCTCGTTGAATACTTCGTGATATAGACCCTCGTAAATCTTCAGTGTCTTATCTTTCGATCCTGCGGCTGTATAGAATTTCTCGATGGCCTGTGTCGAAGTCAGTTGATCTTCCGCACCGCCGATCAGGTACAGCGGCAGAGTCATATTTCCCGCCTTCGACATCGTCTCTTCCTGCGCGGCGGTAAACTCGACAAAGCAGCGGGCGGTGATCCGGTCGTGGACGAGCGGATCGCTTCGGTATGCTTCGACCACTGCCCTATCCCGCGAGAGCCAGTCCGGGTTGATTTCGTTGCTCATCGCCAGCGCGGGAGTCAGGTTCGAGAGGGTTTTAGCCAGTGATACTTTCCACTGCGGCGGCACGAAGGCCAGCCCCAGCCCGGCACCGCTGGCAATGATACCGGCGCAGTTGTTCGGCGTGACGACGGCAGCATTGAGCGCGATCAGCCCGCCCAGCGAGTGCCCACCGGCAAAAACGGGGATGCCGGGATAAGCGGTGTGGGTGTCGTCATAGATTGCCATGAAGTCGCTGCGATAATCACCCCAGGAATCGATATGCCCGCGCTTACCGGCGCTTTGCCCGTGCCCGCGCAGGTCGTCCATGCACAGCCCATAGCCGTGATCGGCCAGCGCCTGCCCAATGTGGGCGTATCGACCGCTGTGTTCACCGATCCCGTGGCTGAAGACGACAATTGCCTTTGGGTCGCCATCCGGCAGCCAGGATTGGGTAAACAGGTGCAGCCCGTTAGTCGTTTCGATTGTGCTGGTCTGGTGTTTCATGATATGTCCCTGCCTTGCTGTTGGTGAAATCGTGCCGGACACCGACAAAAGTATAGCCTGAAGTCTGAAAATCGCTAATCCTGGTTGTCTGTAAGGCCGGCCCTTGCTAAAATCCGTCTATATCTTTCAAAAAATATTAAAAGTTGTCTCGGCGATTGGCCGGGTGGAAGGGTGTCATGATGCTCAAGAAAGGTTTGTTGATAGGTTTAACGGCTGCTTTTCTAGTCTTCCTGGCGGCGTGTGGAGCGCCTTCGGGTGAGGCAGAAACTGCCGAAGTCGGCGGCCTCAAAATTGCCCTGCTGCCCATCCTCGATTCTCTCCCGTATTTCGTCGCTGAGCAGAACGGCTATTTCGTTGAGGAAGGCGTCGAGGTCGAGCCGCTGGTGGTCGTCAGCGCGATTGAGCGCAACCAGTTGATGCAGTCCGGCGAGATCGACGGGATGCTGGCCGAACTCTCGACCGTTGCCACCTTTAACCGCGACGAAATCCAGTTGAAGGCGCTGATCATGTCGCGCAAGGCTTACCCGGATGCGCCCCTATTTCGCGTGCTGGCCGCGCCGGGCAGTGATATTACGTCGGCGTCTGACCTCGCCGGGGTGCCGGTTGCTATCGCCGAGAACACGATTATCGAATATGTCACCGACCGCCTGCTCGAATCCGAAGGCGTGCCCGCTGACCAGATCGTCGGCGAATCGGTTCCCGCCATCCCGGAGCGATACCAGTTATTGATGGAAGGTCAGATCGCGGCGGCGACTCTGCCCGATCCGCTCGCGCAGAGCGCCATCGAATCCGGTGCGGTGCCGGTGATCGACGACTCCGCTTACCCGGAGGTGGCGGTCAGTGTATTAGCTTTCAGCACCGGTACTATCGAAAACAACCCGGAGGCACTTCGGCGCTTTCTGCGGGCCTGGGATCGGGCAGCGGGCGACATCAACGCCGACCCGGAAGCCTATCGCGGCCTGCTGCTCGAACAGGTCAGTGTCCCCCCCAACATTCAGGAAACTTACCAGATTCCACCCTTCCCGCGCGCCGAGCTTCCTACCGCCGGGCAGTGGGACGACGTGATCGACTGGCTGATTGAGAAGGGTCTGGTAGAATCGGCGGTGGCCTACGACGAATCGGTGACCGGCGATTTCCTGCCCTGACCGATTGACAGTCGTGAAACTGTTCACTGACTGATCAGAGGAGCGCAGGCTGTTGCGCTCCTTTTCTTGCCATTAAGGAGACGTATTGGCCGGATCGATGATTGAGCTAAAAGAGATCACCTTTGCCTACGGGCGGCACCAGCCAGTCTTTGATCGCTATTCCTGGGAAGTCACCGAGCGCGAATCCTGGGCAGTGATCGGCCCGTCAGGCTGTGGCAAGACGACCCTCCTGTACCTGCTGGCCGGGCTGCGCCAGCCGCAGTCTGGTTCGATCCAGATCGCCGGGCAGGTGGTCGAACGTCCGCGCCCGCAATCCGGGCTGATCTTGCAGGATCATGGCCTGCTGCCCTGGGCAACCGTCGCCGAGAATGCCCGGCTTGGGCTGACTATCCGCACCCTGTACGGCCCTGACGGACGCCACGCGCCCGCCGGTGACGCCCTCGATCCCGGCATCGCCCAGCAGCGGATCGATCACTGGCTGAATCGTCTGGGGATCGCCGATCTACGCGACAAGTATCCGGGGCAGCTATCGGGCGGGCAGCGCCAGCGGACGGCCATCGCCCGCACGCTTGCCCTGGAACCCGATCTGCTGCTGATGGATGAGCCGTTCTCGGCGCTCGATGCGCCCACGCGGGAAGACCTCCAGCGCCTGATCGTCGAGCTGCGCCGCGAGGCGAACCTGACCTCGGTGATCGTGACACACAACATCGATGAGGCATTGTATCTGGGGCGGAAGCTGCTGGTATTGGGCCATCCGCCAAACCGAACGCCGATCGTCTTCGAGAATCCATTTGCCACACAGGCAGATCGGTATCAGCAGCCCGGCTATCAAACGCTGTTCGACCGGGTTCGTGCCGAGTTGGGGAATCACCATGAAGCAGCCGTCTAAACTCGCCAACATCCTGATCGGACTGCTGATGTTCGGGGCGCTCTGGCAGATACTCGCCTGGCTGATCCACCGCCCGATCATGCCCGCGCCCGGCGAGGTGATCCCCGTGTTCTTCCGCCTGCTGCCCGGCGAATTGGGGCGGCACCTGCTTGCGAGCACCGGGCGCGTACTCGCCGCCATCGCGCTGGCGACAATCACTGCCGCACCGATTGGTCTGGGGTTGGGCCAGATGCGCAAGCTGGATCGCATATTCGACCCGCTGATCGCGATCAGCTACCCGATCCCCAAGATCGTCCTGCTGCCGGTGATCTATGTGCTGCTGGGGATTTCCAACTTCTCAAAAATATTTCTGATCGCTTTTATTCTGTTCTTCCAGATTTTGATCGTCGTGCGTGATGAAGCCGCTAATCTCCGCCCGGAGTTGATCCTCTCGGTGCGTTCGCTGGGGGCGGGCCGCCGGGCCTTGTTTCGATACGTCTATCTGCCCGCTTCGCTCCCCGCCGTCCTGACCTCGCTGCGTGTTTCGGTCGGCCTCTCGATTGCCGTGCTGTTCATCGCTGAGCAGTCGCTGACGCGCTACGGGCTGGGCTACTACATCGTCGTCAAGACCTATCAGGTGCTGCTCTACAAAGAGATGTATGCTGGAATTCTGGCGATGAGCCTGCTGGGTCTTGTTCTCTACTTCATCCTCGATTTTCTCGACCGGCAGGTGAACCGTCACCTCTACGTGGAGTAGCCGTCATGCGGATCGTGTTATCAGCCGGTAAGCTGGCCTCCTGTGTAAAGGAGGTCGTTATGTCTGGTCGAAAATTGTTTATTGTGAGTCTCGTCATCGGTCTGTTGATCGTTGGATGTTCTCAGCCCGGTCAGTCGGTAGAGCCGGTTCCGACCTATGAAACATTCGGCGATCCATATAAACGCATCGATATCGCCGCTGATCTTTACCTGCGTGAAGTGCAGAACGGCGCGTATGTGATCACCCAGGATACCGAGTTCGCGGCCAACTCGCTGCTCGTCGAAATGGCCGATTCGACCCTCGTGCTGGTCGATACGCCCTATACTATCGACGCTACCCGCGAGCTTCACGGCTGGATCATCGAGCAGTATGGCGACCGTAAGCTGATCGAGATCAACACCGGCTTCCACGACGATAACCTTGCTGGCAACAGCTACCTGATCAGCCGGGGCGTGACCGTCTTCGGGGCCGACCTCACCGCCGATCTGCTCAAGGAGCACAACAGCCCCAACGCCCCGCCGACCAATCTCTACCCGATTGACGAAGGGCTGGAATTGACGTTTGGCTCCGAGATCGTCCGGGTGTATTATCCGGGGCCGACCCATACGCTCGATAACGTGGTCGTCTATTTCCCGGATCGTCATCTGCTGTTTGGCGGCTGCATGGTCAGCGGGTGGGGCGGGATCGGCAGCACCGACGATGCCGATCTCGACGCGTGGCCGGTATCGTTGAAAAGCCTTGAGCAGTTCGATGCCGATCTGGCAATTCCCGGCCATGGCGACAACTTCAACCCGGAGAATATCGCTGAGACGATTGAGGCGCTGGAAAACCTGGAATGATGCCCTCACCCTGAATCCCTCTCCCTCAGGGCGAGGGACTTAAAACCGGGTTCAATCGAAAGCATTCTCCCCTTCTCCATCATGGAGAAGGGGGCGGGGGATGAGGGCTAAACGGCTAAAGGAAATCACTCCATGCCCCACCTGATGGTCGATCAACTGCGATTTTCGCGCACCGAATTGGTACGTGCTTTACAGGGCATCTCTGACGAAGATGCCCACCGCCGACTGGAACCGATGAACTGTCTGAGCTGGATCGTCGGGCATCTCGCTGATCACGAACACCGCTACTTTGTGATCGAGGCGCAGGGGCGAAACGTCCTCCCCGATCTGAACGCGCTGGTCGGCTACGGCCAGCCCGCCAGCGCCCCGCCGCTCGATGAGATGTGGGACGCCTGGAAGATCGCCACCGCCGCCGCCGACGAATACCTCGATACGCTCACCCCGGATCGCCTTGAAGCGCACCAGCAGAAGGACGGCAGGCCCCGCGCCGAGAACGTCGGGACGATGCTCACGCGGGTGATCTTCCACTACTGGTACCACATCGGCGAGGCGAGCGCGATCCGCCAGGTGCTCGGCCATACCAACCTGCCGCAGTTTGTCGCCCGCGATATGTCGCTGGCTTACTATCACCGGGAAGCGTGATGGTTCACCGCGACAGCCCCGACCACGCCCGCTGCGTTCAGGCGATGTTCGACCGCATCGCCCGCCGCTACGTGCTGATGAACAGCCTGATGACCCTGGGCCGCGACCGTGCCTGGCGGCGTATGGTTGTCGAAAAAGCCGCGCTGCCGCCCGGCGGTAGTCTGCTCGATGTGGCGATTGGTACCGGCGACATTGCCCTCGAAGCCTTGCGTCATGACGAGTCGATCCAGGCGATTGGTGCTGATTTCTCGCAGGGGATGATGCGCACCGGGCGTGCGCGGCCCGGCGGTGATCGTATCTACTGGGTGGGGGCCGATGCTTATCATTTACCATTCCCGGATGCCTCGTTCGATGCGGTCGTGTCGGGCTTCCTCGTTCGTAACGTAGATGATGTGGCCGCCGTTTTCCGCGAACAGGTGCGGGTAGTCCGGCCCGGCGGTCGGGTCGTCTGCCTCGACGCCGCACCCCCGAAGCGCAGCTTGCTCTATCCGTTCATCATGTTTCATTTCCGCGTGATCATTCCCCTGCTGGGGCGCTTGATCGCCGGGGATGCGTCCGCCTATACTTACCTGCCCGATTCGATCCAATCGTTCAAAACGCCGGAACAGCTTGCTGCGATCATGCGCGAGGCGGGCCTGGTTGATGTCGACTATCGCCGCCTGATGTTCGGTACGATGGCGCTCCATGTCGGCACGCGCCCGGAGGAATAATCTATGGCTCGTTCTAAAACCGTTTCACCCTTCAAAGCATGGATGCTCGCCGCCCGCCCCAAGACGCTCCCCGCCGCGCTCTCGCCGGTCGTCGTCGGGATTGCCCTCGCCTACCGCAATGGCGCATTTCGCTGGCTCCCCTCGACTGCCGCGCTGCTGATCGCCCTGCTGTTGCAGGTGGGGGTCAACATTGCCAACGATTATTTCGACCACGTCAAGGGCATCGATCAGCCGGATCGGAAAGGCCCGACGCGAGTCACCCAGAGCGGGCTGATCCCCCCGGAGCGGGTGCGGCTGGGGATGATCATCGTGTTTGCGTTGGCCGGGTTGATCGGGGTGTATCTCGTCATCCTCGGCGGCTGGTTCGCGCTGCTGATCGGCCTGACGGCGATTCTCTCCGCGCTGGCCTACAGCGGCGGGCCGTGGCCGCTCGCCTCGCACGGGCTGGGCGATTTGTTCGTCTTTATCTATTTCGGGCTGGCGGGTGTGTGTGGCACGTACTACGTGCAGGCGCTCGATCTGCCCCTGTGGGTGATCGTCGCGGCGGTGCCGGTTGGCCTGCTGATCACCGCGATCCTGGCCGTCAACAACCTGCGCGATATCGAAACCGACCGCCGGGCAGGGAAAAACACGCTGGCGGTGATCTTCGGGCAGCGCGGAACGGTGATCTATTTCGTCGTTTTGCTGGTGATTGCCTACATCGTTCCGGTGCTGATGTGGCTGCTTGGCCCGTTTACGCTGGCGATGCTGCTCCCGCTGCTGACCTTTCCGCTGCCCATCATGCTGATCAGGATCATCAGCCGGTATGCCGACAACGGCCCGGCGATGAACAAAGCGCTCGCCGGGACCGCCCAATTGGCACTGTTTTTCAGCGTGGCGCTGTCTGCCGGTATCCTGTTTTAAGGCGTACCGGCATCACCGGTTATATACTTTCCGTGAACGATGCTTTCAACGCGGCGATGTAGGGCAGCGTGCGGAACCGGTCAGCACAGTCCAATCCATAGCCGACCACCCACACGTCGGGAATTTCGAAGCCCATGTAATCGACCTTTACATCGACCTCGCGTCGATCCGGTTTACTGAGCAGCACACAGGATTTCAGTGACGCGGGCTGGCGAGCTTCAAAGGTGCGCATCAGGTAGTCGAGCGTGTAACCGGTGTCGATGATGTCCTCGACGACGATCACGTGCCGGTTGGTGATGTCGACGCGGGTGTCCAGGATGAAGCGCACCGCGCCACTGTGAACCGCTCCCGACGCGCCATAGCTCGACACGGATACGAAATCGACCTGGTGAGCGACCTCCAACCGGCGGGCGATATCGGCCATGAACATGAAACAGCCCTTCAACACGCCGATCAGGACGATGTCGACCCGGTTTTCGACGTCGGCGTAATCTTTGCTGATTTGCTTCGCTAGTTCTTCAACGCGTCTGGCAATAGTTTCCTCGTCTAATAGAATCTGTTCTACAGAATCGGGAATGATCATCGTATTTTCGATACTCCTCCATTGCTCTCCAAACAACCAGAGAGTATGCCACATTCTGAGCGTTTTCCCCATTAAAAATTCTGCGGTCGGCTGGGTTGTAGAGGCCGTATCACAATACAAATAGAACCCCCTCCGCTTGAGGCAAGGTCAGGGAGGGGGTTGAGGCTGTCAAACTATGAAACGCAGATGGATTTCATCTATTCGCATATCTTTTTTAGCAACTTGTTTCCTATCTGCCGGTTACCAGCAGTTATCTGGTTCTGCTACCGATCCTCGTCACCATCCCGGAGATGGTGAGGCTCGTATACTGGGTGCCGGGTGTATAACTGCCGCCTTCGTACAGGCTGTCGTTCGGTGTGCCGGTCGAACTGCCGCCCAGGTAAACATCATAGGTTTCACCGTTGGCCAGTTTCGGCGACGAGAACACAATCGACTGGTACTGCTTGGTGGGCGCAAAGGTCAGGATTTCATCGCCTGCACTGGATTGGATATGGACCAGGCTGCCCGCCGCCTGTGCAGAGTCGAAGTTTATCAGCACAGAATACTGGCTTGAAGAGTCATCGGGCGCTTCGGCCATACCGGAACTGCCCGCTGCCATCAGGAATCCACCGGTGATATTGAACGTGCCGCAATCCAGAGCTCCGTTCCCATTGTTCGTGGGGCCGTTGACCAGTACCACGCCGCCGGTCATATCAACCGATCCGTTCGAGTCGAGCCCGTCTCCGCCAGCGTCGACCACAATCATGCCGCCGTTGATCGTCAGATGATAATCACCCGAAGCCGCGAACTGATCCATACCACCGCCGCCGGGCCTGCCACCCTGACCGGGGCCGCCGCCGGGAGCCATGCCACCGTCAGGAGCCGCTGCACCATCAGGTGCCATTCCGTCGCCCTGGGGCATTTGACCACCCTGACCCGGCCCCCAGTTCATGCCGGAGCCGTCATTCCCCCCGGCGATATTGATCCCGTCGTCGCTTGCAACGATGTGGAAAGTCCCTCCATTGATAGTGATTTCTGCGCTTTCGAGGCCCTCATACGATTTTGTGATCTGCACGTCGCCGTCGTTGATGTCCAGGCTGGAGTCGGCGTGCATGCCGTCGTCGCCGGAAGCGATCACGAAGCTGCCTGCGTTGACCGTGATACTTCCGTTCGAGTGGATGGCGTCGTCGGCAGAGTCGATATTGAAGGTGCCCCCGTCGATGTTGACGTTGACCGTCCCCTTGATCCCCTTCGCCGAGGTCGTTTCGTCGATATAGGTACCGCTGCCGCCCCCTGATGACAAAGTGATATTCCCCCCGGCTACGAGGACATCGGTCTGAGCCTGGATCGCGTCGCCGCCGGAAGTGATGTTCAGGGTGCCTGCCTCGATGGAGATGTAGCCCTTCTCGGTATCTTCTTCGTTATCGGATTTTAATCCATCGCCCTGTGCGTTGACAGTGATCGATCCCTCTTTGACGATCAGGTAATCCTTCCCCCGGATGCCGTCGTCGATTGCGTCAACGGTGATCGAGCCGCCGTCGATGATCAGGCCGTCTTTGCTGGCGATCCCGTCGTTGTAGTTCCCGGTGACGGTCAATGATCCGCTGCCGGTGATCGTCAGATCGGATTTACTGAAGATTGCCGCGTTGGGTTCGTCCTCTTCTGCGTCTTCGAAAACATACGAAGCAGCATCCGATACTCGGTTCTCGGTACCGTCGGCCAGAACGATGATCACCTTTTCGGAACTTGCGATGAAGATCGGGGCGCTCGTGGAACAGTTGAGATCGACCCCGTTCAGGATCAACCTCACGATATCTTCATCTTCTGTATCGACGATGATCTGCCCATCGGTCAGTGAACCACTCAGGCTGTACGTCCCGGCTGATGAGATCGTCGCTGTGCTGCCTTCAACGGTGACGCCGTCACCGTCTGTGGTGATCGAACTGCCGTTCAACCCGATCAGAATCATGTCGGCGCTGTCCCAGACATAATCCTCTGCGTCGTCATGATTTGAACTGTTCTCTGCCGCCGCATCCGCCACCGATTCGGCTCCTGCATCCTCGGAAACGGTTGTTTCTTCATCTGCCACAGAATTGTTTGCGGTATCGACAACCTGTTCACTACTCGATGCCTGTTCCTCGACCGGTGATAGTGTGTCTGTAGTTATTGAACAGGCTGTGACCATCACTGCCAGGAGAATACAGGCCAATCCTAATGCTGCTGTTCTTCTCTTACTCAACTTGGTCTCCTATTGAAAAAATCACTTTAGCCGAACTATAACCCAGGGATATGTAGAATTTGTGAAGGAGCGTTAAAGACAATGTTGTGTTTAGTGAAGGGTGCTGCGCTGTTGTTATCGATAGAAGTGACCGGATTCTGGCAGAAACCGGAATAGGAAGCGAGAACTATTGAGAGTTAATAGCTCTTGTTCGTACAATATAGATGCATTTGGGCAGGTTATGTTGTGCTGTATTGGTCAATTTGAGGATGATGGTTGGAGTAAAGAGTAGGCTTTATTGCACACATAGACGGACATTGTTGGTAATCTGAGTACCTGTCGGCTGGTGTACTCTGGCGTCATCAATATGCGAACGAGGGTATGATGGTATTGACGCCAGAGACCAATAATACACCAGGTCATCCGCGATTGTGTGGGTCTGTGTGTCGTTGTAAGCCTGGATGATCCTGGAGTATAAAGGCCCGCTGTCTATGACGGCGGGCCTTTTTTATGCCATTTCTCCCACTAATTTAGTCACATTTGTCATATTTACGTCTTTTATCGATCTACTGTACAATTGTGGTGGTCGGTTGGGTGTTGTATTGTGATAAAGGCTGCGTGCCGATCGCGTCGAAACATTCTGCAGTTTACCGGTATTGATCCAGTTTTATTGGCCTGATGGTTTTCCACTCTATTGAAGTGACTCTCGTTCGCTGGTTAGTGCAAGGAGACTCGGATGGACAATTTGATTCTGGCCCGCCTGCAATTTGCTGTCACCACTGTCTATCACTTCTTTTTTGTCCCCCTGACGCTTGGCCTCTCGATCCTTGTCGCCGTGATGGAAACGCAGTATATCCGCACGGATGACGAGATGTACAAAAAGATGGCAAAGTTCTGGGGTAAGCTGTTTTTGATCAACTTTGCGATGGGCGTTGTGACCGGCATCGTCCAGGAGTTCCAGTTCGGGATGGCCTGGTCGGAGTATTCGCGCTTTGTCGGCGATATCTTCGGCGTGCCGCTCGCCATCGAAGCGCTGCTCGCCTTCTTCCTCGAATCGACCTTCCTGGGTGTCTGGATTTTCGGCTGGGACAAGCTCCCTAAAAAGCTCCACGCGGTGACGATCTGGCTGGTGGCGATTGGTTCCAACCTCTCCGCCCTCTGGATTTTGATCGCCAATTCTTTCATGCAGGAGCCGGTCGGCTATGAGATCGTCAACGGGCGCGCCCAACTGGTCGATTTCTGGGCGCTGATCACCAACCCCAACCTGGGCGTGCAGTTCCTCCACGTCTTCCTTTCCGGGCTGGCGACGGCGGGATTCTTCGTGCTGGGGATCAGCGCCTATCACATCCTCAAGAATCGTGAGGATGTGCCGGAGTTCTTCCGCAGGTCGTTTGCCATTGGCTCGATTGCAGCAGTGATCGCCTCCTTCGGGGTTGCCGTCAACGGGCACCTGCAGGGCCAGCACATGGTGCGTACCCAGCCGATGAAGATGGCGGCTGCCGAGGCGCTGTGGGAATCGGAAGACCCGGCAGGGCTGTCGCTGTTTACCATCACCAACCAGGCGGAGCGGCGCAATATTGTCGAATTACCCATCCCAATGATGCTGAGTTTTCTGTCGTATAACAAGATGTCCGGCATGGTGATGGGGATCAACAACCTCGAAGCGGAATTCGATGAGATGTACGGCCCGGACGATTACACGCCAAGCATCATGACGATCTTCTGGTCCTTCAGGATCATGGTTGGCATGGGTGGCCTGATGATTCTGCTCGCGCTCGTCTCGGTCTGGATGGTCTGGAAGAAGAAGATCGCCGACATCCCCCTCGTCCTGAAAATACTGCCCTTTGCGATTGCTGCCCCGTACGTCGCCAATTCGACCGGTTGGCTGATGACCGAAATGGGCCGCCAGCCCTGGATTGTCTACGGGCTGCAAAAAACGACTGATGCCATTTCCCCGAGCGTTACCAGCGGGGAGCTGTTGTTCTCGCTGATTTCTTTTACCCTGCTGTACGGGGCGCTGATGGTCGTTGATATCTATCTGCTGGTCAAATATGCTAAAGAACTGCCGGACGACGAGCCGAAAGCGGAAGCACCGTCTGATGATGATCAGCCTGTCGCTGCGGCGGCGAGCGCACAGGGAGGATAACATGGACCTGAATACACTCTGGTTTATCTTAATCACCGTACTTTTTACCGGCTTTTTCTTCCTCGAAGGTTTCGACTACGGCGTCGGTATCCTGCTGCCGTTCCTGGGTAAAGATGACACCGATCGGCGGGTGATCATCAATACGATTGGCCCGTTCTGGGATGGCAACGAGGTCTGGCTGATCACGGCAGGCGGCGCGATGTTCGCCGCGTTCCCCAACTGGTACGCAACCCTGTTCAGCGGGTTCTACGTGGCGCTGGTGCTGATGCTGCTGGCGCTGATCGTGCGCGGGGTGGCTTTCGAGTTCCGCAGCGCTGATAAACATCCCACATGGCGCGCGGTCTGGGACTGGGCGATCTTTTTCGGCAGCCTGATCCCTGCATTGCTATGGGGCGTGGCGCTGGCCAATCTGCTCATAGGCGTACCGATTGGCGAGACAATGGCCTTCGAGGGCAATTTCTGGAGCCTGATCAGCCCGATCTCCCTGCTGGGTGGGCTGGCGGGATTGGTCGGATTTGTCCTGCACGGGGCGATGTTCCTCGTACTCAAAACTGAGGGCGAGGTTCAGAATCGCGCCCGCAAGTTGGCCTCTTGGTTCTGGATGGTTGTGGGTACGCTGGTGATGGCGGTCTTTCTGGTCGGATTTTTCGGTCTCTCACCGGATTCCCGGCCCGGCCTGTGGCCTGTCGTCATCCCGCTGGTGGAAGTCCTGTTGATGCTGGCCGGGTTGATGTCCGGTCAGAAGCGCGACGGGCTGGCCTTCATTATGTCCGGCCTTGCTATCGTTTTCTCGAATGTCATGTTCTTTGTCGCCCTCTTCCCCAGCGTGATGATCTCCAGTCTCAACGACGACTGGAGCCTGACGATCTACAACGCGGCTTCAAGTCCTTATACGCTGCGCACGATGAGCTGGGTCGCGCTGATCTTCGTCCCGATTGTTCTTGCTTATCAGGGTTGGACCTACTGGGTATTCCGCAAGCGGATCGGGCGTGAATCCGAACTGAAGTACTGAGTGCGCTCCACCGTTCGAAAAAACACAATGGGGCGACCAGACCGGTCGCCCCGCTGATTGCTGCCTATGACTCCCCATCGTCGCCTGATATCTGAAGCGTGGCAGGTTCGCCTGTACCTGATCCTCACGATTGTCTGCGGGCTGATCGGCGGGGTGTTGATGGTCGGGCAGGCGTGGCTGCTGAGCCGCATCATCGACCGGGTGTTTCTGAGCGGTGCGGGCCTCTCCGATCAGCAGTCTGCCCTGCTGATGTTGTTGATCGTCGGCGTAACCCGTGCCCTGCTGATCTGGCTGGGCGAATCCTCCGCTGGTCGGGTTGCCGCCGGGATGCAGACTCGCCTCCGCCGCCGTCTGTTCGATCACATCATGGCTCTTGGTCCGGCTTTCACCGGGAGCGAGCGGTCGGGTGAGCTGGCCTCGACGCTTGTCCAGGGTATCGATGCGCTCGACGCCTATTTCAGTCAGTACCTCCCCCGTCTGGCGCTTGCCGCGCTCGTCCCGCTGACCATCCTGATCGTCGTCTTCCCCCACGATCTGCTGTCGGGGGTGGTGCTGCTAGTCACCGCTCCGCTGATCCCCCTGTTCATGATCCTGATCGGCAACATGGCCGACGCGCTTACTCGCAAGCAGTATCGATCCCTCAGCCGGATGAGCGCCCATTTCCTCGACGTGCTGCAAGGCTTGACCACGCTCAAGGCGTTTGGGCGCAGCCGCGACCAGGTTCAGGCCATCGAGCGAATCACCGGGCAGTTTCGCGATACGACGATGGGTGTGCTGCGGGTCGCTTTTCTTTCGGCGCTGGTGCTTGAGATGGTCGGCACGATCTCCACGGCCATCGTCGCCGTCGAGATCGGTCTGCGTCTGCTCTATGCGCGGATGGCTTTTGTCGATGCGTTGTTCATCCTGCTGCTAGCCCCCGAATATTACCTGCCGCTGCGGGCGCTCGGCGCGAGCTTCCACGCGGGGATGTCGGGCGTGGCCGCCGCCGAACGCATCTTCGAAGTGCTGGATCGCCCCGCGCCGCCGATAATTGGTCTTCCAATTGATCGGGAGTTTGGGGTATCCCAAACTCCTATTAATCGGCCAAAGCCGATTATCCGCTTCGATGATGTGTACGCTACCTACGAGGATGGCACGCGCCCGGCGCTGAATGGGGTTTCGTTCACCATCCACCCCGGTGAAAAGATCGCGCTGGTCGGGCCGAGCGGGGCGGGCAAGAGTACGCTGATCAATCTGCTTCTGCGTTTTGTTGATCCGTCATCCGGGTCGATCACCGTCGATGGGCGCCCCCTCGAATCACTGTCGCCCGATTGGTGGCGATCACATGTAGCCTGGGTGCAGCAGCGCCCTTACCTGTTCAACGACAGCGCCGCCGCCAATATCGCCCTAGCTCGCCCTGACGCCCACCCTGACGATATTCGCCGCGCCGCCGAACTCGCCCACGCGCACGAATTCATCGAGGAGCTGCCTCAGGGCTACGATACCCCCATCGGGGAGCGTGGGGCGCGTCTCAGCGGCGGACAGGCCCAGCGAATCGCGCTGGCCCGTGCCTTTCTCAAAGATTCGCCGCTTGTCCTGCTCGACGAGGCGACGGCCAACCTCGATCCGGCCCTCGAAGCCCTGATCCGAGAGTCGATCCGCCGCCTGCTTGCCGACCGCACCGCGCTGATCATCGCCCACCGGCTGAACACCGTCACCGCCGCGGACCGGGTGATCGTCCTCGACGGTGGTAGGGTGGTGCAGGTTGGGTCGCCTGCCGCGCTGTCACAGGTCGATGGGGCCTACCGGCGCTTGATCGCCGCCTACGGGGGTGAATCATGAAGCGATCCCCCAGCGTTTTTCTCCGCCTGCTCCGCCTGGCCTTCCCGCTCGCCGGGTGGATGGCGCTGGCCGTGCTGCTCGGCGTGGCGACCATCGGCAGCAGCATTGGCCTGATGACCACCTCGGCCTTCATTATTGCCAGCGCCGCGCTCCAGCCGCCGCTCGCCGACATCCAGGTGGCGATTGTCGGGGTGCGTTTCTTTGGTATTTCACGCGGCGTCTTTCGCTACCTCGAACGCTACGTCTCGCACCACGTCACGTTTCGATTATTAGCCCGGCTGAGAGTCTGGTTCTACCGCTCGATAGAGCCGCTTGCTCCTGTCCGGCTCCAGCAGATGCGCAGCGGCGATCTCCTCAGCCGGGTGGTTGGCGATATCGAAACACTGGAGAATTTCTACATCCGGGTGATCGCCCCGCCGGTCGTCGCGCTGATCGTCTCCCTCGGATCGGCGGCCTTCATGCTGCGCTACGATCCGTCGTTCGCGCTCGTCCTGCTGATTGGCCTTACGCTGGCTGGTGTCGCCGTCCCGGTGATCACCCGCTGGCTGAGCCGCGCTCCCGGCAGGGCGCTGATCGCCGGGCGTGCCGATCTCAATGTCTTGCTGGTCGATGGCGTGCAGGGGGCCGCCGATCTGATCGCCTACGGCCAGTCGGATCGGCAGGCGGAACAGGTCGGTCAATTGTCGGAAGAACTGGCGAATCTTCGCGTGCAAATGGCCCGCATCGAGGGTTTCGGCGATATGGTGGGGAATCTGCTCCTCTACCTGACGACCCTCGCGGTGCTGATCGCCGGTGTCCCGCTTGTCAGGTCAGGCGATCTGACCGGAATCCAGCTAACCGTGCTGGTCATGGCGACCATCGCCAGCTTCGAGGCGGTACTACCCCTGCCTGTCGCTTTCCAGCACCTCGAAACGAATCTCGAAGCCGGGCGGCGATTGTTCGATCTGGTCGATGCCGAACCGGAGATTGCTTCACCTGAATCGCCGTCTGATATTCCGGCTGTGCCTGCGCTGGCTATCAATGATCTCCACTTCGCCTATTCGCCCACCGATCCCCCCGCGCTGAACGGAGTTACCTTTTCGCTGCGGTCCGGCCAGCGGATCGCCATCGTCGGGCCGAGCGGCGCAGGCAAGTCGACGCTTGCCGCGCTGCTGCTGCGCTTCTGGGATGTCAATCCAGGGCAGATCGTGCTGAACGGCACCGACATCCGGGACTACGATCCTGACGATGTGCGCCACCTGTTCGCCCTCGTTGATCAATCGACCTACCTGTTCAATGCTACCATCCGTGAGAATCTGCTGCTCGCCCGCCCCGATGCGCCCGACGTAGCGCTGATCGATGCGGCAAAGCAGGCCCGGATTCACGAATTCATCCAATCGCTGCCAGATGGCTATGAGACGTGGGTTGGGGAGCAGGGGGTTCGATTGTCCGGCGGGGAACGCCAGCGGATCGCGCTGGCGCGGGCGCTTCTCAAACAGGCCCCGATCCTGCTGCTCGACGAGCCGACCGCCAACCTCGACGCGCTCACCGAGCAGGCCGTGCTGCACACGCTTGTCGAGGCGTCGGCGGGACGCTCTATGCTCCTGATCACCCACCGGCTGGTAGGGTTGGAGTCCTTCAACGAGATACTGGTCTTGCAGGCAGGCAGAATCGTCGAGCGCGGCACACACGCGGAACTGATCACCGTGCCGGGCGGGGTTTATCGTCGGATGGTTGAGTTACAGAATGAAGTATTGGTGGTTGAGTGATTGGCGTGGAAGCTGAGGTGAAAACGGGCGGTATATTTCAACCGCCCGCGGATCTTCACTGTTATCCGTAAACGTTCAATACGACCTTGGCTTTGTTGTTCGGGTCAACTTTCACCGGCATCACCGCCCCCGGCTGGAACTGGGGGATGTTGACGATGGGGATCACCATCTTGATCACGGTCTGGTAAGGCTCCCAGCCCGGTACGCGCACTTCGAGCTTGAGCGCCGCCTGCGGCTGGTTGTTGACCATCATCCCGGTCTGACCGACTTCGAGGATCGTTGCCTCACCATCCACACCCTCTTTGAGCACTTTCTTATTTGGCCCAACGGCGCGTTTGATCAATACGATGGCGAGCACGGTAATGCCGGTTGTTATCAGTATCCCGATGCAGGTAATGGCGATAATAGAAGCGGTCAATCCTCCGACCATTCCGGTAATATCTTCAGGCGACATTGCGGTTCTCCTTTGAAAAGGTAGGGACAATTCCTCTTCTCATTATAGTGATCCTGCCACCGGGCGATAGTGAATTACCGGGTTGACGACTCCTCACTGCTGCCATTATCAGTCTTCTCCGGGCGAGAAGGGATCGGGAAAATGCGCCGGATGACGAACCATCCGCCGATCATCAACGCGACCACCGGCAGCCATGCGATCCATTGAGCCGTGCCGTAGTGGGCAATCGTTCCCAGCGCCCACAGGATAAACGGCACGATGAACACGATCACGATCAGGACGGTGAGAATGCCCAGTGCCAGTAGCAGCCCCTTCCTCTCGACGGCTTCCTTCTTCAGCGTATCGATCAGGGCAAAACCCACGCCGACAAGCTCGACGATCCCGGCGACGATCATGACCCCGGCAAAGGGGATCGCCAGGTAATTACTGGGTGTCCAGTTGATCGCGGGGGAGGTCAGCGAGAGGATCAGCGCGGCGATCAGCGATACGGCAGCAAGGATCAGCACCCACCAGCGGCGGCGGGCACGCAGGGCATAAATCCCGACGGCTGCGGCGAAGGCGATGATCAGTGCCAGCATCGCTTCCCAGAACAGCAGGTGCGATAGTTCATCTGCTGTGTTGATTTTATCGTGGTAGAACGGCCCGACCGTCACCCACTGCCATTCGCCGGATGGATCGCGGACAAGGACTCCGTCGTAGCCCATCGCCACGACGAGGTTGCCGCTTCCCGGATCGACTATCGCGTCGAATGGCCCTGCGCTGGCGGCATAGGCTCCGCTGCGCATCCGGCTGTACAACGCGACACGGGCTTCCATGCCGGTAAAGCTAAATGATGCTGACCACGTTTCGCCGCCGTCGGTTGATTCCTCGATGGCCGGGCCGCCTCGTGTAAAGCGGTATATCACCTGCTGATGATCGGTGATCGTCCACACGTCCGGGTGGCTTTCGCAGCTTTCATAGCCGGGCACCGATTCCGGCAGGACTGCCTCCCATGTGATCCCACCATCATTGCTGAGATAAGAATTAGGATACTCCTGTGGGACGACCAGCGCACCGTTATCGAGCACGGTCAGGCAGTCGGCACCGTACATTGGCATTGGCGCATTCCCCAGCGATCCGATCACGCCCACCGCCAGCGGCACCCATCCCCACCGTGTTGATCGCTGCCGCCGGGCTGACTGTTCCCACACCCACCAGCCGATCAGCAGTGCGGGCAAAGCGATCAGGTCGGTTGGATCGAGGCGCAGCCCAATCGGATAGGGTAACACCATTTCAAGCGCGGCGACGATCAGCGCATGGATCGCCGGGATAGTTTTTCCGAGTGTGAACACGAAGCCCGTTAGCGTGATGGCCCCAATCTCGACCGCTTTTTCGCGCCGGGGGAAAATCAGGGAAAGAACTGCCGCCAGCACCAGCGGGAAGAATGCCAGCCACGCGACATCACTCAGCTTGCCCGTCCACCATGAAGGCCAGTTGAGGCGCAGCAGGTGATCGTTCAAAAGCATCAACCCGATGGCGCACAGCATCACCGGGTGTGATAAGGCACGCAAAGCGCGTTGGAATAATTCGTTGTTTTTCATGGGCTGATACTCCTGGTGACGATCTCGGATCAGGATGGGCTGCCCCTATGATAGTCCATTAGCCCTCGACCTGCACGAGGTGATACTTCTTCTTGCCCTTCCGCAGTACGATCACCTGCCCATCGATGGCATCGCTCAGGCTGATTGTCGCCTCGACGTCGTCGCGTTTCTCGTTGTTGACGCTTACCCCTCCGCCATCGATCAGCGTCCGGGCGCGTTTCTTCGAGCTTTCGAATCCGCACTCAACCGCCAGATCGACCAGCGATTTGCCTTCCAGATCGGCCCCGGCGAAGGTGCTCGACGGCACCTCGGCGAAGATGTCGAGCAGTTGGGCGGCACTCAAGCCTTCGAGTTCCCCGCCGAACAAAACTTCGGTCGCCTTGAGCGCGGCGGCCAGCCCTTCCTCGCCGTGAACGTTCCGCGTGACTTCTTCGGCCAGCCGCTTCTGGGTGGCGCGTTCGTGCGGTGCTTCTTCGATTGCCTTCTCGTATTCGGCCACCTCGTCCTGATCGAGCAGCGTGAAGTACTTCATGTAAGTGATCGCGTCCGCGTCGGCGGTGTTCAGCCAGAACTGGTAGAACCGGTAGGGCGACGTCCGGTTCGGGTCGAGCCAGACCGTGCCCGCCTCTGTCTTGCCGAACTTCACCCCGGTCGACGAGGTGACCAGCGGCACCACCGCGCCGTAGGCTTTGCCGTCATCCATCTTGCGGATCAGTTCCGCTCCGGCGGTGATGTTGCCCCACTGGTCACTGCCCCCGAACTGGAAGGTGCAGCCGTAATCGCGGTACAGTGTCAAAAAGTCGTAGGATTGCAGCAGCATGTAGCAGAACTCGGTAAAGGAGATGCCTTCTTCGCTTTCGAGCCGGGTCTTCACCGATTCTTTTGACAGCATGTAGTTGACCGTGAACCGCTTGCCCACGTCACGCAGAAACTCGATGAAGTTGAGTTCGCGCAGCCAGTCGCCGTTGTTGACCATCACTGCCGGGTTATCGACGCCTTCGAACGCCAGGAACATTTCAAGCTGGGCGTGAATACCCTCCAGGTTGTGATCGATCTGTTCCAGCGAAAGCAGTTGACGTTCTTTGGTCTTTCCGCTTGGGTCGCCGATCATCCCCGTGCCGCCGCCTACCAGCGCGATAGGTGTATGCCCGTGCCGTTGCATATGTACCAGCACCATGATCGGCAGCAGCGACCCGACGTGCAGGCTGTCGGCGGATGGGTCGAAGCCGATGTAACCGGCGATCTTCTCCTTCTTGACGACGTCTTCCACGCCCTCGGTGATATCGTAGAGCAGGCCGCGCCAGCGCAGTTCTTCGATCAGGTTGGGGGCCAGAGTGCCCATAGGTCAATCTCCTTTTCTCTCGTCGATGTCAATTCGCAAAAAAAGCGCGGAGCATGTGCTCCGCGCCGGGTTATCGATCTGCAAGGCAGGGGCCGATTATCTCCCTGAGACGCGAGCCATGCTCACTCGTATGGCTTTGGAATAATAGTATAGATTGCTATTCCTGAGCATGTCGGCCTGCCTTCTGTTCGATCTTGCGCATAGAGTAGCACGGCGGCAGTGAACCGTCAAGCTACTCGCCGCTGTCTTCCGGCACCGGCACGATCGTGATCGGCACGGTGAAGGGTGTCAGATAGTTGCTGTCCTGCCTGACGAGCACCAGCCTGACCACATATGGTCCTGGCGGGAACACGTCCGAGGCGTCGGCGTGGAGTTCTTCCAGTACGCCGTCCTCGACCGGTTCTGTATGCACCCCGCCAAAGGTGATCCACTCGGTGGGGAACTCTCCGGGGCCGATCTCCAGCTTGTAGTATTGAATCTCCGCCGGGTCGAAAATCGCCGTCCCGATGATCGGGTGGATGCCGTAGACCTCGTCGCCGGGGTTCGGATCGTCGATGGCATACATCGACCCCGTATCGGCGTCGACGAACAGGTCGGCGGGAATGGTGTCCCCCAGGTCTTCGGTCGGGCAGAGGATGCCGGGTTCAATCGGGATGCCGTTTGCCAGCGCCCAGTTGCGTGCGCGGATCGCATCGCCCTCGTCGTCCGGCGCGCTGATGAACAACTGCACGGCAGCGCCTTCCACATCCTCGATGTCGGCGGACATCACACAGTATTTCGGCGTCGCCGGGGTAGGGAGATCGTCCGGGAGCGCGTCCCAGCTGTCAGCCATCAACTCAACCAGCGCCGCCTGCTGATCCTCGTTCATTGCCAGCACGCTGATCTGCCACAGACCCTCGCTGACTTCCTCATGGAGCGGAGGGAGGTGTTCCTCTTCTTCGTCGCCCTCGTCGGCTTCCTCGTCCGGCGTCGGGCTGGGAGTCGGTTCGAGAGTTGGCGTCGGCTCCGGGTCCCATTCCGAGGTGCCTATACGGAACCATTCGTCACGCTCAAGCGGGCAGCCCTCTTCGGCCAGCCGGGGATCGCGCAGCGATGAAAGTACGCACACCGGCTGCTTCTCCAATCCCTGTGGGGCGCTGAAACCGCTCCGCAGCGGCGGCAGTCCTTCCCCACCGATCAGGCTGTCGATGTGGGGCAGTGCATAGACTGCCGTCATATAGTCATGCCAGATCGGTGCCGCACCGGTCAGTCCGGAAGTCCCTTCGGCCATCGGCGTGTTGTCGGTGTTGCCCGCCCACACGGCGACGACCAGATGCGGCGTATAGCCGACCGTCCAGTTGTCGCGGTAATCGTTGGTGGTACCCGTTTTGGCCGCCGCCGGGAAGTCGAGCAGCAGCGCCGATTCGGCCCCCATCGCCGGGGTGCGGGCGGTGTTGTCGGAGAGAATATCGCTGATCATGAATGCGATGCGCGGGTCGATCACCTGTTCCTGTGTCTGTGAAGGCGTTTCGTAGAGAACGTTTCCTTCATCGTCTGTGATGCGGGTGATGTAAATCGGCTCGATGGCCTTCCCACCGTTGGCGAACGCGCTGAACGCCGTTGCCATTTCTATCGGCTCAACCTCCCCGCCGCCCAGTGTCAGTGACAGGCCGTAGAGGGAAGCGTCATCGCCCAGGCTCTCGATCCCCAGCCGTGACGACATCTCCAGAATGCCCGGCACGCCGACCTCGCGGGCAAGCGTCACCGCCGGGATGTTATATGAGTTTGCCAGTGCATCGCGCAGGCGCACCGGCCCGTGAAAGCGTTCGTCGTAGTTGACCGGTTCGTAAGCGCCGACGCCGGTATCGTAGACCATCGGCACGTCCCACAGCACGTCGGAGGGGTTCCAGCCCTGCTCCATCGCGGCGGCATAGGTGATCGGCTTCATCGTGCTGCCCGGCTGGTGAGCTGATAACGTGTTGTTGACCGCCCCGTCGATTTCGTCGTTCGCGTAATCGACGCTGCCCAGCATCGCCAGGACTTCGCCTGTGTGCGGGTTCAGCGCGATGATCGCCGCGTTGGTCAGGTTGTATTCGTCGCGTACTGCCGCCACCTGTTCGGCGGCGATCTGCTCGGCCAGGGCCTGCATGTCCATGTCGATGGTCGTGTAGACGACCAGCCCGCCGCGTTCGATCATATCCGGCTCGATGCCGGGAATCTCGCCAAGCTGCCGCCGTACTTCGACCGTGAAGTGTGGAGCAAGCAGCGAGATGTTCGGGCTGGCTAAATCGCTGACCGATGTCGGCGGCTGGTTAAAGGCTTCGTCGGCCTGCGCGATGCTCAGGTAACCGTGACGTACCATCAAATCGAGTACCTGCCGCTGGCGGACCTTTGCCCCGGCGAAGTTCGAATACGGATCGTAAGTAGCCGGAGACTGTGGCAGCCCGGCCAGGAAGGAGGCTTCGGCGACCGTCAGGTCACGCGCCGGTTTGTCGAAATAGGTTTGCGCGGCAGCTTCGATCCCGTAAGCCAGGTTCCCGTATGGAATCTGGTTCAGGTACAGCTCAAGGATTTCGTCCTTGGAATATTCGCGGGTCATCACATAGGCGAGGGCGGCTTCTTTGAGCTTACGCCGCAGCGTTTGTTCGAGGCGTTCTTCCGGCTCGAAGACGATCATCTTGACTAACTGCTGGGTGATCGTGCTGCCGCCGGAGACGATCTCGCCTTCCTGCTGCCATTGAATCGCCGCGCGGGTGATTGAAGCCGGGTCGAATCCGGGATTCTCGTAAAACGTATCGTCCTCGGTGGCGATGGTCGCCCAGCGCAGCGAAAATGGTATCTGTTCGATGGGAACTTCGGTGCGCCGCCCTTCGGTGATCACCTGGTACAACTCGACCGTGCCACTCCGATCCAGGATGCGGGTCGTTTCGAAATCCTCGACCCCTTCCATTGATTCGAGCGTGGCGATATCTTCGGCGACTTCGTCTTTCATCGAGTTGTAGATCATCAAGGCAATCACCAGCCCTGATCCAACCAGCGCAGCCAGTACCATCGCCGTGATCGCCAGCCCGCTTTTGAAGCAGCCCCAGCGCCCTTTCCGGCGGCGTTTGCGCGGCGGCGGCGCTTCAGCGATGGGCTGGTAATAGTCAGGCTGGTAGTTGGGAGGCATCGGCGCACGCTGAGTTGTTTGCTGGTGCGGCTCAATAGCCGGTTCGTTTTCATGTGTAGGCTCTTCGACCATGACTCCTCTTTCCTGGTAATTATTGAACCATAATCGCGATTCTATCACGCGATTGCGGCCTTGACATTGATTTCTTGTGGGCATTCCGAAATATAAGAAAAGTATAAATTGTGCTTGCATGGGTTGATCGTTCGGTGTGACTCCCCGGTGTTTGTGGTACACTCCGTTCACTAGTTCGATTGTACAGCCAGTCTTGCTGGCTTAATTGATTTTAAGTGTGAGGTTTTACTGGTGGATAATCAACCTGAAAACATGCCCGGAGGTATTAATTTCTCCCGCATCCTGCTGATCGTCGGGCTGATCATCCTGACCGTTCTGGCGTTTCAGTTTCTGGCCGGGCAATTGACCGGCGACAACCGGATTACGATGTCCGAACTGGCAGAACTGGTCAACGAGGGTGAAGTCAATCGCATTGTCGTCAGTGGCGACGAGTTGGAGATAGAACTTTCCGACGGCGATCTTGCCATATCACGCAAGGAGCCGAATACCAGCCTGTATGAAACGCTCGACCTGCTGGGTGTTCCGTCTTCGGCGCTGGCCGGTGTCGATGTCGAGGTCGTTGGCCCCGGCATTATGTCGGTGATGGGCAACGTGCTGTTGACCCTGCTTCCTATCGTCGTGATCGGCTGGCTGGCCTTTACGATGATGCGCTCCATGCGCGGCAGCCAGGATCAGGCGATGAGCTTTGGCCGTAGCCGCGCCAAACTGACCAACGTCGACCGCCCGACCGTCACCTTCGATGACGTGGCCGGGATGGAAGAATCCAAGCAGGAAGTCTCGGAGATTGTCGAGTTTCTGGAGGAACCTGAGAAGTTCATCCGGTTAGGCGCGCGTGTACCCAAAGGCGTTCTGATGATCGGTCCTCCCGGCACCGGTAAGACGTTGCTTGCCCGTGCGATTGCCGGTGAAGCAGGTGTCCCTTTCCTGAGTATTTCCGGTTCGGAGTTCGTCGAGATGTTTGTCGGTGTCGGGGCCAGCCGCGTTCGTGACCTGTTCGACAAGGCCAAGCAGGTCGCCCCAGCGATAGTTTTTGTCGACGAGATCGACGCGGTAGGCCGGATGCGCGGCACCGGCTTGGGCGGCGGCCACGACGAGCGCGAGCAGACCCTCAACCAGATTCTGGTCGAGATGGACGGCTTTGATAACAACACCAATGTAATCATCATCGCCGCGACCAACCGCGCCGATGTGCTCGACCCGGCCCTGATGCGTCCCGGTCGTTTCGACCGCAAGGTCTACATCTCCCGGCCTGATGTGAAAGGCCGCCGGGAGATTCTCGAAGTTCACTCGCGGGGCAAACCGCTCCTCCCTGATGTCGATCTCGAAACGATGGCAAAACTGACCCCCGGCTTTTCCGGCGCGGATATTGAGAACCTCGTTAATGAGGCCGCGATTCTGGCTGCCCAGCGCGGCAGGAACGGGATCAGTATGGCTGAGATGCAGGATGCAATGGAAAAGATGGTCGCCGGGCCGGAACGTCGGTCGCATGTCGTCAGCCCTGAGGAAAAAGAGATCGTCGCTTACCACGAAGCCGGGCACGCGGTGGTGATGTACCACCTTGCTCACAGCGACCCGGTTCACAAGATTACGATCATCCCCAGGGGGCAGGCGGGTGGTTTTACCATGTCGCTGCCGGAAAGTATGGACAACGGCATGCTGGGCAAGGATCAACTTGAAGATATGATCACCGGGCTGTTGGGTGGCCGCGCCGCCGAGGAACTGACCTTTGAGCGGATCACCACCGGGGCCAGCAATGACCTCGAACGGGCGACCTCGATTGCCAGGGCTATGGCAACCCGCTACGGGATGAGCGACAAGCTCGGCCTGCGAGTCTATGGTGAGGACTCCAATAACATGGTTTTCCTGGGACGCAGCATCTCCGAGCAGCGCGATTACAGTGAGCAGACTGCCCGTGACATCGACGAGGAGGTCAGCCGCTTCATCCACGAAGCCTATGACCGCGCCCGGAAAATCCTGGCCAATAACCGCGACAAGCTGGTCAACCTGGCCCAGACTCTGCTCGAAGTTGAAACCGTCGACCGTGATCAGTTCGAGGCCCTGATGGAAGGCAATCTCGCGGCAGCGGCAGTTTAGAATAATATCCACCTGTTATAAGCCACAGCCGCAGGTCTCAAGCCTGCGGCTGTTTTTTTGTCGCCGTGCTAATTTAGATCGCCTATAATCAATTTCGTGACGTGTCCATCTGGTTTTATCTCAGTATCGAAAAGAAAGTGGTATAGTGGAAGAATCGCAACCTGCTCCTCCCGAAACACGCGAACTTAAACGGCTGTCCTGGATTCGCTATCCTTTTGCTCCCGGTAATCGCCTGCTGACTATCTCCCTGCTGGTACTGATTGCTGTCACCATTGCCTGGCTGATCATCGCCCCCGGTGGCCTGATCGGTAAGGCCGACTCGGTTGGTTATGCCGTCTGTCACCGGATCACGGTGCGTTCGTTTGCCTTCCCGGATGGTCGCCAACTCCCGATGTGCGCCCGCTGTTCGGGTACCTTTCTTGGCGTGCTGATCGGGTTATTTACGCCGCGCCTGCTGTTCGGGAAGCGTCGCGCAGCGGGTTTTCCTAAACCCGTCATTCTGATCATTCTGATCGTAGCCAGCGCGGTCTGGGCCTTCGACGGGGCCAACTCCTTTGCTCACCTGCTGCCTTACGAACGGATTCCCCGTTTATACGAACCGACCAATTTCCTGCGCCTGATGACCGGCATGGGGCACGGCATCACGATGGGCAGCCTGGTGCTGCCGGTCGTCAACTCGACGGTCTGGGCCGACGCCACAAACGATCCCACGCTCGACCGCTGGTGGCATCTGCTGGTGCTGTATGCCATCGGGCTGGCCGTCAACGGCCTGATCCTGACGCACCAGGGCGTGTTTCTCTACCCGCTGGCCGTTCTCAGTGCAATCGGCACGCTGACCATTCTGGCGGCGATCATGACCGTCATGGCGGCGATCTTTCTCAAGCGTGAGAATCTCGCCTACACGCTCCGCGACGCGCTGCCCCTGTTCTTCTTTGGCCTCGCCGGGGCGATCCTGATGGTCGGGGCTATCGACCTCTCACGCCTGGCAATGTTCGGCTCCTGGGACGGGTTCGATCTGACCAGTTATTATTGAGTTGGAACTTTCGGGCGATGCAAATCAGGCCCTATATATGATAGAATCGGGATGATGGTCTGGTTATTGTTATTTGAGGAGTAGATGATGGTCAATGTATTCGCTGCGTTTGGCCTTTCGGCCAGCGCTGGGTTAAATGCCTACCTGCCGCTGCTGATCGTTGCTGTCAGCGCCCGG
Organism: Anaerolineae bacterium; assembly: GCA_016926255.1. Classification (GTDB taxonomy): domain Bacteria; phylum Chloroflexota; class Anaerolineae; order Aggregatilineales; family UBA3940; genus JAFGOY01. The sequence goes on from JAFGOY010000010.1 coordinate 128,438, forward strand.
CTGGGCGCGTTCGAATTGAACGAACCCTTTGACGTGATGACCAGTTGGTGGGTGATCGGCGTGCTGATCGCCCTGACACTGATCGAAATTTTCGTCGATAAAATTCCCGCCGTCGACTCGGTCAACGATGTGATCAATACCTTTATTCGCCCCATCGCCGGGGCGATCCTGTTTGCTGCCAGCGCCAATATCATCTCCGAGATGAGCCCGGTTCTGGCGATGATCCTCGGTCTGCTCGTTGCGGGTGGTATCCACGTTGGCAAAACGCTCGCCCGCCCGGTCGTCACCACCACGACGGTGGGCACCGGCAATGTGGTCGTCAGCACCATCGAAGACGTGATCGCGGCGGTCACGTCGCTGCTTGCGGTGCTTCTCCCCTGGATGGTGATGCTCGTCGCCGTGATTGGCATCGTGATCTTCCTGCTCTGGCGCATCCGCCGCCACGAACGCAAAGCGGCCAAACCATAGCCCGCCCGCGATTTGACATCCCCCTGAACTGTCGTCACAATACATCCCCCGGCCTCCGGGGGATTTTTCTGTTTGTTTCACGATCTGTTACCGGCAAAGAGGCATCATGCACCCCGACGACAGCGACATCCATTCCCGCAAATGGTGGGCGATGCTTGGCATTGGCCTGGGCGTGCTGATGAGCACACTCGATTCCAGCATCGTCAATGTTTCACTGCCCACCCTTGTTGATGAACTGGATACGACCTTTGCCATTGTTCAATGGGTGGTGCTGTCTTACCTGCTGGTGATCGCCTGCCTGATCCTGATCGTCGCCCGTCTCGGCGACATGCTGGGCAAGAACCGGGTCTATAACGTCGGGTTGGTGCTGTTTACGATTGGTTCGCTGCTATGCGGCCTGTCGCCGGGCGTTGGCTGGCTGATCGGCTTCCGGGCACTCCAGGGCTGCGGCGCGGTGATGATGACCTCGCTTGGCTCGGCGATCCTCACCGAGGTGTTCCCGTCCTCCGAGCGGGGCCGTGCGCTGGGAATCAGCGGGGGGATTGTGTCGGTAGGGATCGCGCTTGGCCCGGCGGTCGGCGGCCTGCTGATCGGCACTGTCGGCTGGCGGTCGGTATTTCTGGTCAATGTGCCGCTGGGTATCCTCGCCGCTGTGATTGTCTATAAAGTCGTCCCGCCATCTATTCGGGGCGAATCGAACCAGCGTTTCGACCTGTCGGGAGCGTTGATCATGTTCGTGGCGTTGGGCGCTTACGCCCTTGCGATGACCATCGGCCAGGAGACCGGGTTCATGCACCCGTTGATCCTCGGCCTGATAGCGGCGGCACTGGTTGGCCTCATTGCCTTCGTTCTGGTCGAAAAGCGTGTCGCCGATCCGATGATCGACCCGTCGATGTTCAAGGATGTTTTGTTCGGCGTCAACCTGGTGATGGGCTTCCTGGTGTTCATCATGATTGGCGGGCAGTTTGTCATCCCCTTCTATCTTGAACTGGTCAAAGGCTATTCCCCCTTGCAGGTTGGACTGCTGATGATGGTTTTCCCGGTGATGATGGGCTTGTTCGCCCCGGTATCGGGGGCGCTGTCTGATCGTTTTGGCTCGCGGATGATCAGTCTTCTGGGCCTCGTTGCAATTGTGATCGGCTGCCTGCTGCTGTCTACGCTGCATGCCGGGGTAGGTATGTGGGGGTATGTCTGGCGGATGGCTCCACTGGGAATGGGTATGGGGATGTTCAACTCGCCCAACAACAGCGCGATCATGGGCACCGCCCCGCGTGAAAGGCTGGGCGTCGCCTCCGGGCTGATGGCCCTGTCACGTGTACTCGGACAGACTTCCGGCCTGCCGCTCGCCGGGGCGATTTTCTCCGCGCTGGTGCTGACGCAGGTCTCGCTGCCTGTCGGGGCCGATGTGACCACCGCGCCGCCCGATGTGCTCGTCTATGGGGTAGCCGGGACGTTTCGTGTCACTGCCGCGATCATCGCTGTCTCGACTGTGCTGGCGGCGGTCGCCCTGTGGATCGACTCCCGGCAGAAGAAATCGGCTGCTCTCCTAAGCGATTCCGTGTCGTAGGGGCGACCTTCATAACTCATTCTTTGGTATCAAACGGCCTCTCACCCGCCTCGACCATCGACTGCACCTCATCAAGCGCAGCTAGCACAGCAGCGCGTTCTGCCTCACTGATGTCCAATGCCTCAAACTCGTCCTCATCCAGAACCAGCATCTCCCTATCCGGGCGGACGAACATATCCAGCGCCAGGTCGTCGGCCTCAATGGTGCCGTTCCCGGTGATCGCCGGGCGCTGGAAGTTGCAGTACCAGCCTTTTAGTGAGTCGTCTCCCACCGTGTGAACCTCGGAGATGCTGTACCAGCGGTCGGTGTAGTGATACTCGACAAAGCGGTCGCCCTGCCGGAAGACGACATAGCCTAAATCCCGCTCACCCATATTGAACGGGGCCTCGATGACGAGGCTGTTCCCCCGGCGCTCCGTCACCATGCCCTCGTATCGCCACACCTCTTTACCCTCGTGATCATTCTTGATCACCGTAATCGGTTCGCTCATGAAATCCCTTTTTAATCCCTTCGCGTTCTCTGCAAACTTTGCGGTTAGACTGTTACCCCCAGCGCCTCTAACAGCTCCGCCATCTGACGCCCGAACGCGCCCCCGGCGATCATCCCCCGGCGGCGGGGCCGATCCAGTTCGACGGTCAGCGACTTGACCACCCGGCCCGGCCTCGCGCTCAACACGATCACCCGGTCGCCGAGATAGAGCGCCTCCTCGACGTCATGGGTGATGAAGATCACCGTCTGCCCGAACCGTCCCCAGACTTTAAGTAGCCAGTCCTGTAGATCGCGCCGGGTGAGCGCGTCGAGCGCCCCGAACGGCTCGTCGAGCAGTAGGATGTCCCGCTCGGTGAGGATCGTCCGCAGCAGCGCCGCCCGCTGACGCATCCCCCCGGAGAGCGCTGCCGGATACGAATCGGCGAACGCCTCCAACCCGAACATCGGCAGCATCGCCCGCGCTTTTTCCCGCGCTTCGTCGCGCGACATTCCGGCCAGTTCCAGCGGGATGATCGCGTTGTCGAGCGCCGAGCGCCAGGGCAGCAGCAGGTCGCGCTGTGGCATATAGCCGACCCTCCCGGCGCGGTTCGCGCAGACGTCACCGTCCAGGCAGATGTCCCCGCTGTCCGGGTCGAGCAGCCCGACGATCAGGTTGAACAGCGTGCTTTTTCCGCTCCCCGACGGGCCGATCACGGTGACGAACTCGCCCTCCATCACCCTGAGCGACACGTCTGCCAGCGCCTGGACGGTCGTCCCGTTGCCGTGAAAGGCTTTGCTGACCTGTTTCAGTTCGACTTTTGGTATCGTCATCGTGATCAGGGCAGGAATTCGTTGGTGAAGGCGGCTTTGGCGTCGATCGATTCGCCGATGATCACGTTGTCGGCCATCCAGCCGATATAGCCTTCCCAGACGCTCAGCTTTTGCTCACCCCAGCGCGGCGCGTCGGCCTGATACTGCTGTGATATCCACGTCTGGCTGGCCCTGACGGTTTCGGAGTCGAGTTCCGGCACCGCTTCGAGCAGAATATCGGCGGCATTGTCGGGATTCTCGATGGCGAACTCGTACCCGCGTGAGATGGCCCCCATGAACGCCGTGACAATCTCCGGCTGATTGGCGATCATATCCTCGTTGGCGATGATCACCGGCGTGTAGTAGTCGGGGATGCAGTCAAAGTGTTCGTTCATCATGACGATGTCAAGGTCGATCCCCTGCTGCTGGGCCTGGAATCCCTGCCAGCCGTAGAAAATCCACGCCAGGTCGATCTGCTTCTCGTCAAGCAGCGCCAGCGGGTCGGCGTAGCCGGTATCGACGATCTCCAACTGATCATAGTCGCCGCCCGCGCAGGCCATCAGTTCGCGCAGGGTCGGCTCCTCGAAGGCGCTGCCGAACGATCCATAGCGCAGCCCCTCGAAATCTGCCGCGCTCGTCACATTGTCCTCGGCACGCGCCGCAAACCCCGACGTGTTGTGCTGGATGATCGCCGCGATGGAGACAATCGGCACGTCGTCGGCGCGGGCGAGTGTCACGTATTCCTGGAAGCTGATCCCGAAATCAGCCACGCCTGTCGCGACTGCCTGTTCGGCGTATACCTCGCCCGGCTCGATGATCTCGACCATCAATCCGGCGTCCTCGAAGTAGCCTTCGGCCTGTGCCACGTAGATGCCGGTGTGGTTGGTGTTCGGTACCCAGTCGAGCATCAGCGTAACCGCTTCCGGCGATTTCCCGCCGCAGGCTGATAGCATCAACCCAATTAGTATAAATACCAGAATGGTAATCAGTGTTTTTTTCATGGTAAATCGTTCCTTATCCTTAATGCCTTTTCCTGTTACTTACCGGGGCTCCGCCCCTGGAACCCCGCAAACTTTTGAAAAAGTTTGATCAAAACTTGTGTATCCATTTATTGGGCGCAGCCCGATAAATGTGTTGAAGGGTGCCGGGAGATCATCTCCCGGCTGGGGTACGGGGCAAAGCCCCGAAAAATCCCTAGAAAATCCCTGTCTCTTCCCACTGTTCTTTCCGCTGTGCCGAGTAATACCAGGGCAGCGCCAGCCGCTCGATCAGGTAAACGAGAACAAATAACCCGATGCTCAACACCGAGGTGATCAGCATGGCGAAGAAGACCTGATCGGTTGCCAGCGCGTTCTTCGAGCGCAGCATGTAGAGTCCAAGTCCCTGCGATCCGCCCACCCACTCGCCGATCGTCGCCCCGACCACGCTGTAGGTCACTGCGACGCGCAACCCGGAGAAAAAGGCGGGCAGCGCCGAAGGCAGCCGCACCATCCGCCAGACCTGCCCGCGTGATGCGCCCATCGAGCGCAGCAGTGCGATTAAATCCGGGTCGGAAGAGGCCAGCCCGTCGGCGGTGCTGACCGCCAGCGGGAAGAAGCAGATCAGCACGACGATGATCACTTTGGGCAGCAGCCCGAATCCGAACCAGATGATCAGCAGCGGGGCGATGGCGAGAATCTGCACCGTCTGCGAGGCAACCAGGATCGGGTAGAGCGCCCGCCGCAGAAACGGCGAAAGGTCCATTGCGGCGGCGATGAGGATTCCAAACGCCAGCGCGATCCCCAGCCCCAGCGCCGTTTCGATCATCGTGGTGAGGATCGCCTGTCCGAGGATTGCCCGCGTTTCCCACCCGGCGGCGATGACCTGTGCCGGGGTCGGCAGGATGAACGACGCCAGCCCGCTCTCGACCGCCGCCGCGTGCCACGTGAGGATCGCCAGCACGATCAGCAGCGCGGGCGGGAAGGCCTCTCTTAGCCAGCGCGGGGGCCTCGTTCGATGCTCTGTGCTGTCGCTCACTTCGCCTCCCGGTACTTCCCGACCTTCTCCTCGATGGTCGTACCGCCTGCCGCATCACCGATTTTGATGATCGTCACCACTTTGTCGGCCCCGGCCTCGAAGCAGGCCCGGTGCGCGGCTTTCGCCACCTCGATCAACTCGTCGAGCGGCCCTTCCATCACCGTTTCCATCGGGCAGACCTCGTATTTGACCCCGCTCTGCGCGATCACCTCGATGGCTTTGTCGACCACCGGGTACAGGTCTTCGACCAGCGGAAGCACCTGCACCGATACGTTCACTGTTCTGTGTTCATTCATGCTTTAGCACCTGTCCAATAATTGGTACACTACCTATCCGAAGTTCGCGAAGCGAATTTTGGATAGGTTTCACGCCCTCCCCGGCGTATGCACCGCCAGCAGCAGCCCTTCTCGCAGATCGACCCGTGCCGTACGCTCTTCGAAAACGTTGCTCACCCCGCGCGCCGGGCCGAAAACCAGCGTCTCGCCGATCAGCGGATAGGCCAGCCGGTGCGTCGAGACGCCCTGCGCGTCACCGCCCAGCGGGATCAGGCTCAGCGTGTCGCCCGGCTCGCCGGTCAAATCCTGGCCCGGCGGACGCATCAGCCACGCCGTTTGGTCCCCCGCCCACATCTCGATAGGGGTTCCCGCCAGCCGGGGATGGCTCAACAGCATGATGTTGGCTATCGACATATCCAGCCGACCCCCCAGCGCGCCGAGAATCACAATCGACTCCGCGCCCTGATCGATGGCATGGAGCAGCGCCAGTTCAAGGTCGGTTTCGTCTTTGTGGCGCGGTGATTGCCTGAAGATAACTCTCTGCGCTTCGAGCGTTTCGCGCAGCGAACCGGGGATCGAGTCCATGTCGCCGATCACCGCGTCGAGCGTCAGGCCGAGCGCCCCGGCGTGGACGCTGCCCCCGTCGGCGGCGATCACCGTCCCGATATCAAGATCGGCCAGACGGCGAAGGATGATATCGGGGTCTGATAGCTGGCCGTTCGCCAGGATGATCGTTGTTTGTGGCATAAAAAAACACTCCCCGGCTGGGGAGTGTGATGTTCGACACAGATGGCTTCAACTCCCTCCGCCGGTATTACCCGGATCAGGTTCAGGGGTCGATGCAGGATTATGCACCCTCTCAGCTTGCTTCACGCAGGCTCCCCCGTGATGGGATATCATTTTGTCAATGTGAACAGACTATAGCGCGCCGATTTGTTTCCTGCCAGTATTGCCCCTGTGATCGTTCTGCGCCGGTTTCGGCCCGCCTCCAAACCGACTATAATTCAATCCATGCTTGATTTCATTCGAGATGTCTGGCGATTCACGACCGGCAAACGCGATCACCCCATCGTCGCCCACGAGATGGAGGGCTGGTCGTATCTGCGCATCTGGCGTTCCCTGCGCAAGGGCTGCCTCCCGCTGATCGCCCTGCTGGTGCTCGGATCGGCTGGCTGCTGCGGTGTGGTCACTTTGCTGTCGAGCACCAGCGTCGACGAGTGGCCGCTGGTTGTCGGTGCAATGTTCGTCGGCCTCTACATCGGCGGCGAACTTGTCCGCTGGCTGGTCGGACTGCTCGCCACCGCCCTGACCGCCACCGTGCTCAGCGCCGAAGTCGAGGCGCAGACGGTTGGCCTGCTCCGCCTGACACCCATCCCGATGCGGGAGATCGTCCTGGCGAAATACGGTGCGGCTGTCCGGCAGTTCAAAGTCCCGCTGATCGTCGTCGCCCTGACCCGCTTCCTGTTGATTACCGGATTATTACTGATAATTATGCTTGCGTTTGTCGTTGCACTGCCTGATATGTCTTCATCCGTCAGCTATGCGGCCCCGTTGTTCCCTGGCCTCTCTCTAACCGATGTTCTCTCCCTGGTGACCACTTCTCTGATTCCCTACCTGATCGCCGGCATCTTGATGCTGCTGGCTCTTTTCCTCTGGTTTCTCTATTTCCTGTTTTCGCCGGTGCTGGAGATACTGCTGTTCGCGGCAGTCGGCCTGCTGGCCTCTGCCTGGGCGCGGACGCGGGCGAACGGATTGGTTGTCGGGGCCGGTTTGCGGATCGGGCTGTGGTCGATTAGCTATGTGTCCGGTCAGGTCGTCTCGACGATGTTTTCGTTTTTTACCTTCCCACTGATGGCCCTGTACACCGCGCCGATTGGATTCGAGGAGCAGCTTGCCCGGATCAGCCCGGCTGTCCTGGCTACTGCCGGGGCGCTGCTGGCGAATGGATGGCTGTTGGCTGTGGTGCTGATCCGCATTGCCGTGGTCCTGGTGCTGCTCTTTCTGTCCACGAACCGGGCGTCACGAATACCGACCAAATAACAAAAAAGGCACTGCCAGTCGGCTGTGCCTTTGAATGTTTTGATTGGGGTTCTATTCTGGCTTATTCTTCTTCAGCTTCGGCTGCTGCTGCCAGCGCAGCGGCTTCTTCTTCGGCCTTTATCCGGGCGCGTTCCTCACGCTGAAGGCGGCGCTCTTCGCGCTGGCGTTCACGCTCACGGGCGCGTTCTTGGCGATCACGTTCGCGCATCAGTTCCTCGTAGGCTTTTGCCCGCTGCTTCTGCGTCTGGGGCCGGGCAATCCCCGGTATCCTGAGATAGCCCATCCGGTCGAGCACGATGATAATGCCGATCACCACGTAGACCATCGAAAGGATGCGTGAATAACTGAGTATTGCACCGCTTTCCAACTGGATGCCCGGCTGGTCGGGCCGCCACCACTCGATGATGAACCGCCCGATACCGGCCAGTACGAAGTAACAGCCGGTCAGGACACCGTGAATGAAACGCTCCTGGTAGCGGCGGAAGAGATAGTACAGCACGCCAAAACATAATAACAGCCAGAAGGCTTCATAGAGCATCGTCGGATGGAAACGCGTTTCGGCTGGCAGGTCTCTGAATTCCGCCATGCGGTAGGCCGCCGGGACGATCATCCCGAACCAGTCGGAGTTGGTCGGAGGGCCGTACAGTTCGATATTGATCAGGTTCCCAAACCGCCCGATCCCCTGCCCGACCAGCAGCCCCATCAACGCGCCATCGGTCAGCAGCCAGAAATTGACCTTCCGCACGATGGCAAAAACGATCATCGCAAGCATCCCGAAGATCGCGCCGCCGAAGATGTTCATTCCCCCCAGTCGGGGATTGAGGATTTCCAGCGGACGGGAAAGCGAATAGTAGGTGCTTCCACTCATCGCTACCTGGGCGACATACCACAGCCGCGCGCCAAGCAGGGCCGGGATCAATATCCAGAGCAGGGCGTCCCAGACGAGGTCCGGGTCATCCCCTTCCGATTGCATGTGTTTGCTGGCATACAGTGCGCCCAGCGCGATGCCCAGCGCGGCCAGTATGCCGTACCAGTAGACCAGTTCGAGGGGTTCGCCCTTCCAGGGGATGCAGACAGCCACGCGCCGCTGTCCCATGCAGTCAAGCAGTTGTTGCCACATAGTCGCTTCTGTCCTTCAAATGATGTTGTATTTTATGAATATGAGCGGGCGGACGGTCAGGGTAGTAAGCCACTGCACATAAACCGGGATGCAGTGTATGTACACCTGAAGCCGCTCGGGCAAAGGGCGTCTTGACGTGTGTACAGCCGACGCTCAATGCGCCGCCTATTCTATTCGATATAGCCCAATCCCCGCAAGCGTTCTAACAGTTCCGGGTTGTCGCTGTAGTCGATCTGCCCTCCGGGGGCGATGCCATCCCGGTGCGCCTCGGAGACGATCACATAGTCCTGGAGCTGCTTTTCGAGGCGGATAATGTCGTTCTCGTAGCCAAATGGGTTATCCAGCAGATTGACCGTTTCGGCAGGGTCCTTCCCTACGTCGAAGAACTCGTCCGGCTGCCCGCCGACAGACATCAGCTTTTGATCGCCGACGTGGATCGATCGGCGCATTTTCCGTACCCGGTACTGTTCGATTGCTTCGGGGTTGGTCATCTCCATGACGTTGATGAAGTTCTCCGGCGGGAACCCTTCGGCAACGACCACTTCGTCGGCGGGTTCTTTCTCCGGCCCTTCGACGCTGCGCGCCAGGCTGAGGTCGTGTACTTTGTGTCCGTAGGCTTCATGCTCCACCCCGGCGGCTTCCAGCACAGTGTGGAATACCCTCCGGTTCGAAACATTATGAGTCACGCGCTTCCCGGCGGGGAACATCTCCGGGTAATTGATCATCAATGGGACGTGAACCAGTTCGTTGTAGACGACGAAGGCATGGCCCATGAATTCATGTTCGCCGATGCTCTCGCCGTGATCAGAGGTGACGATCACCATCGTGTCTTCCAGGTTGCCATAGCGTTTCAATGTGCGCAGCATACGCCGCAGGTGGCGATCCTGGTAGTTGACCTCCGCGTTGTACATATCGTTGAGTACGGTTTCCTGCAATTCGGTGAACGGCTCCAGCATTGGGGCCATCCAGCGGTAGCTCTGGGTATTGAACAGCCTCAAGAACTCGCGGGCTTCGCGGTCTTTCTTGAAATAAGGCACCCACCGGTCGACATAGTTGCTCGGCGGGAAGTAAGGCAGGTGTGTCTCCATCATGTTGATGAACATGAAGAACGGTTCATCGGTATGTGTGGTGAGATGATGGCGCAGGTAAAGGGAGATATCGTTGAGCGATTTTTTCGTATCGCCTTTAAAATTGAAGGTGCGCGACCAGATCGGCACGATGACCGGCAGCGTTGCCAGCTTGAGCAGCAGGGGGGAGCGCCCGAACTGCTTCTCGATTGGCGCAGCGATCTTCTGCATCGCGTCGTTCGCCATTTTCTGAAGACGTTTCAGCGGCGGCATCTCGCCAAACTCCGGCATATCCGGGAAGGTGCCGCTGTAGTTATAGAACGCGTCGAAACCCCGCTTGAGTCCGTTGTCTAAAACGCTGACCAGCGGGTTGTTGCAGAAGCCAAGTGTCTTGTAGCCGTTCCTGCCCAGGATTTCCGCCAGGGAGGGAATCTGATCGGGCATTGCCGTATAGGATTGAACGGTCTGGTGAACGGTTGGGTAAAGCCCGGTGAACATCGAAGCGTGGGACGGGATCGTCCAGGGGGCGGTTGCGATCCCCTGTTCGAAAACGGTCGCCCCTTCGGAGAACTCGCCCAGGGCGGGGGTCGTGTCATGGCGATGCCCGTACATCGACATCCGGTCGGTGCGCTGGGTGTCCAGAACGAGCAGGATGATGTTTGGCTTCTTTTTCTTCATGGTTGCTGCCTTCGTACTTGATACGTTTCGACTGATTCTAGCGCAATGAATGGTGTTTGACCATTACGGGCATTTTTCGATCTGGCCGGGTATGGCTTTACCTTCTTTAACCCTGAACTATCCCCCAGGGTGCTCCGATAGTCTATAGGGCCGTCTCGGCCTGCAAATCGGATTCCGTGTCGTCGCAGGGTGGAGCGATATCGCCGAAATTCACCAGGTTGGTGATCTCGTTGATCCGCAAACCGGTCAGTCCCATTCGCTCCAGAGTCCTTCCCCGGTGGAAGTAATCGGTGCCGTGAACCGAACAGGCCATCTGGATCATCGAGTCGATGGCCCACACGTTCACCCCGAACCTGCGGCCCAGTTCGGCGATGGGCACCAGGCTGCACGGCACATCTTCCATGATATAACGGTGGCGCAGTGATCGGGGGGCCATGATCCCCTGGTAGCCGGGGTTGTCGTGCATGGCTTCATAGAGATTTTCACCTTTGGCCGAATAGGCGGTCGCCAGCCATTCCAGCGCCGTCTGGGCGCGGATGCCAAGCGAGGCGGCAACCGTCACCCGTTCCCGGTCGATAACTTCCAGCATGCGGGCAGTTGAACGGGTAACACCCTCGACGTAAAACTGGAAGGCTCCCTGGGTGCTCTCGATCCATCCTGCGTTCAACATTGTGATCGCCGGGTGAAAAACCGCTCCCATGTTGTTCAGGCTGGTATGCAGCACGTTGTCCGCCGCGACAAACTGCGGGTAGACCTCGCTCAGAATGTCGAGAACTTCCGGTGTTCGGATCGCAGGCAGCGCAGCCAGGGGAACTGTGTTCTTGCGCCGGAAGATACGCGCTTCGGCGGGGCCATTGGCCCGACTGGCAAACAGCAGCGTCTCCGCTTCGGAAATAATGACGTCGGCGGTGCAGCCTTCGCTTTTAAGCACGCATCGAAATTCCAGTGCGCCGCCGGTGCGTCCGGGGTTCAGGACGATGATCTGCCCGTCCTGGAGATATGGTGCGACCTGCCGTGCAATATACTCGTGCGCCGATGCGGGTACCACGACCATGAGCAGCTGCACCCCGTCGATCACTTTCTCGATATCACTGCTGACGATCTGAAGAGGGCCAAAGACGCGCTGATCCTCCTTGATCTGTAGCTCGATACCGCCTCGTGTCTGGATCGCTTTGATATGTTCTGGCGTGCGGTTCCACAGATTGACGTAAAACCCCCGTGCGGCCAGGTCGGCGGCCATCGCGCGGCCCCCATGTCCGGCTCCCAGGATGGCAATTCGCAGTCCGGTGATCTCATTGTGCATTGGCATTTCCTTTCATCGAGCGGTTAACGATCTGCCGCGAGTGATCCGCGATGATGGTAGATATAGGCAGTCCCAAAAGCAGTACCGGTGCAGAAGCTGGCAGCGTAGTTCATTTCCCGGCAGGTGATGCCGGGCTTGATTTATGTGCCTTTGAGATGTCGCAGCCGGGATATTCTTACACGTTAAATCCCTGAGGTGGTTTGAGTGGATAAAAGTCACCGCTAGGGTGTTTAAGTCTGCATTTGGCTTCCCATATTATACAACATCACGTGTATTCGTCGTAGTCGGCGGTGCGACAAAGTTCTTGTAGGGATCAGTTTAATTACAGTAATTGAGTGCCGGTGTGCCCTGTTCCGCCGGTACGGTATAATCGCGGGCCAGAACAACATTGGAGCGTAGATGGTGTCAGACTACTTCACCAGATTCGAACGACGTAAACGCCTCCGCAGCATATTTGCAGGGATCAGTGTAGGCCTCGTCCTGATCGCCGGGAGCATATTCATCCGGCAGCAGTTCGGCCAGCCGATCACTGTGAGTGAGGCCACACCCAATCCCACAACCCCGGCCCCCACCCGGGAGCCGACCGATTCGCCGATGCCGGAGCCGAGTGATACGCCCATCCCGCCCACCGAAACCGAGACCCCCGAACCAACCGCGACGCTCGAATCCGGTGTCACCGTTGAGGGGACTCCTACCCGGACGCCCTGGCCGACTGTCGCCTGGACACCTGACCCGGATTTGCTGCCAACCGCCATCCCCACCCTGAAGATTTATAACACGGGCGAATTTGCCCCGCCGGATCGTGTTCCCCCGACCGCCATTCCCGAACCCGCCGCCGAAGTCCCCGTCCCCGCAGGGGTGATCAATGTCCTGCTGCTGGGCAGCGACCACCGTATCGGCACCATCGGCAACACGGATGTCATGATCATCGTCTCGATTGATATGCAGGAGGGCACGGTCAACATGCTCTCTCTGCCCCGCGACATGCTGGTCTATATCCCCGGCTACACGATGGCAAAGCTCAACCAGGCTTACGCACACGGGGAACAGGTCGGCTGGTCGAATGGCGGTTTCGGGTTGATGCAGGAGACACTGCTTTACAACTTCGGGATTTATGTGGGGCATTACGCCCTGATCGATCTGAACGGCTTTCAGGATGCCGTCGACGTGCTGGGCACCATCGAAGTGGCGGTCGATTGCAAGATGCAGGGCTATGTGCTTAAAGAACCGCGTCTCCGTCAGGATGATTTCGAAACCTACGATGAGTGGGTCGATTACACGGATCCTGAATCGGGCAACTGGGAATGGTTCACCCTGCCGGTCGGCGTCCACGAGATGGATGGCTATACCGCCCTGTGGTACGCACGCTATCGCTCCGGCACCAGCGATTTCGACCGGGCCTACCGCCAGCATCAGGTACTCCGTGCCATCGTCGATCAGGCCCGTGACGACGGGCTGCTCAACCTTGCCCGCATTCCCCAACTATGGGGCGAGTACAACTCGCTGGTCAAGACGAGCATGGACGTCGGCAACCTGATCCAGTTTGCCCCCATCGCCGCCGACCTGGACGAGATCGGGGTGCGCAGCTTCGTCCTCACCTCCGACTACCTGACCGGGTGGGACGATCCTCAAACGGAGCAAAACGACTACTATCTCGTCCCCGATCCTGAAGCGATCCGAGCCTTGATGTTCGAGGCGATGCAGCCCCCGGCCAGGAACTACATCACCGCTAACACGATCACCGTCGAGGTGCGCAATGGCACGGCCACCGAGCGCCTGGACGAGGTTGCTGCGAGCAGGCTGCTGTGGTACGGCGTGCGTGCGACCGCAACCGGGACAGCCGATACGACGCTCTACGAAAAGACAACGATCTATGACCTGACCGGCAACCCGCGCAACAGCCAGTTACGCATCATGCAGACCGCGCTGCGCGTTGACAGCGATCACGTGATCATTCAGCCTGACCCGAACCGGACTTACGACTACATTGTGATCCTGGGGCAGGACTACAGGAGCTGTGAGCGCAACCCCCAGGTGGTCAGCACGGCGACGGTCATGCCCGAACCGGCTGTCGAACCGACTGCCGAACCGGAAAGCCCGGCGGAATGATCCACGTGCGAAACTGGCTGATTGTCAGTCGCCCGTGCCTTTGATACAATCCCTCGCATGGACGACGTTGATCCCATAACGCTGACGATCCGGTCGGCTACGCCCAGCGATTACGAAATCTGTCTGGAACTCGACCATACCGTCAGCACCGAATATGTCTGGCAAATGATGCTGGACGAGAACGAAGGTGAATTTACGGTCACCTTCCGGGCGGCCCGCCTGCCGCGTTCGATGAAAGTGCTCTACCCTCGCCAGGGAGAAACCTTGATCGAATCGTGGCGGCAGCACGCCGCGTTTCTGGTTGCCGAATCCGAGGGGCTGATCGTTGGGTATGCCAACGTTCGGGAAGAGCCTTCGCAGCAAATGGCCTGGATCGCCGATATGGCGGTCGATGGCTCGCAGCGGCTGCAAGGCGTCGGAAGCGCGTTGCTAAAAGCGGCGCGGGGCTGGGCTATCGAACATAACCTGAGGGGGATCATCGCCGAAGCGCAAACCAAAAACTACCCGGCGATCCGTTTCTTACAGCGGCGGGGGATGGTTTTCTGTGGTTTTAACGATCACTACTACCCCAGCCAGGATATCGCCGTCTTTTTTGGGCAGATACTACGCTAACAGCCTGTCCGTAGAGTCTCCCCGTGAGCCTCGGATGGAAAAACCAAAATACAATTGCACCAGTTATTATGAATAGATACACCGTTCAACCTGATTACCTATGTTAAGAAATTTACTTATTTCCGCCGGACCTTTAATCAATCAAAGCCTGAGCGCTGCCATCGCGACGATTGCGGGTTCTTTCTTCCTGTACAGCCTTGTGAAAGGCATCGGGAGCCGGGTCGCCAGGGTCTACAGTCTGCTGCTGTTATTTGTGTTGATCACCTATATCAGTGACCTGGGTGTCGGGATCAGCGAATCCGACGTAACGACCGGGGCCTGGCTGCGCTTCCAATGGCTGGGGATCGCTTTCGTCCCGGCGACGTATGTCAACCTGGGCCATGTGATCCTCTCGATGACGGGTTTGCATTCGCGTGGCCGCCGCCGCTGGACGGTTCGCGCTCTTTACCTGTTAGCCGGGGCCTTTTTGCTGCTGGTTGTCTTTTCAGACCTGCTGGTCACCGACCTGGTTTATGACCCGGCCCCGCATTTCGTTCCCGGCCCGCTGTTCCCGGTCTTCGTCGCCTATTTCATCGGTTCGGTCGTTTTGAGTTTCTGGTTTTTGCTACGCGCCCGGAAGCGAACGCTCACCAAAGCCACCCACCGCCGGTTGACCTATCTGCTATCGCAGTATCTTGCCCCGGCGCTGGCCGTGTTCCCGTTTCTGCTGATCTCAGGCCAGACGCTGGCGCGGCCCGTGATCTTCTACGGGGTGCTGATCCTGGTCGACGCGGCGCTGGCAATTATGTTCCTGCTTATGTCCTATGCGATGGCCTTCGTGGGGTCGGTGATGCCCGACCGGATGATCAAGGCCCAGCTTCTCCAGTTTCTCCTGCGTGGACCGGTCGTTGCCATCGTTGTCCTGGGGATGATCCTGTGGATTCCGAGCGCGGGGGCAGTTCTCGGCTTGCCCGGTCGGGAAGCGATGCCCCTGCTGGTCGTGGCGACCATTCTATTGTTGCAGTGGTTCATCACCATTATACGCCCGATGCTTGAACGCCGTCTGATCTATGTCGGCGATCAGGCTGAGATTCGCCGCATCCAGGAGCTTGAAGAACGGCTCCTGACCGGCGCTGACTTCCAGCAGATGCTCGATACGATCCTGATGGCCGTCTGCGATTACGTCCGTGTTGAAACCGCCTTCGTCGCCTCGGTGACTGCCGGAAATGGCCCCCGCCTGGAGCGCGCTATCGGCCTGCCTCACCCGATGGAGGCTGAAATCGAGTCGGCCCTCGATCTTTCCGAAAGCGCCCAGAACGGCGATCTCCCCCAACCGGACGAGATCACGGTCAACGGCGACGTTTTCAAGTGGCACGATTACTGGCTGATCCCGCTCCACGTGCAGGGAGAAGAAGAGCCAAAGCCCCGGCTGATCGGCCTGCTGGGAGTGTCGGCACCTGAGCCGCAGGAAAGCAACCTGGACGACGAGCAGTGGGCAATGCTGATGGCCTTAGCCAGCCGTGCCGCCGAAGTGCTGGAAGACCGTCGCATCCAGGCCCAGGTTTTCGCCTCGCTGGAAGGTCTGCTGCCCGAACTGACCACCATCGAAACCCTGCGTGAAGCAACCCGTCATGGTGGTTTCGAAGCGCTGGCAATGTCGAACGAAGAACTGCTTTCCGACCCTGACTTCTCGCAGAAGATCAAGGATGCGCTCTCGCATTACTGGGGCGGCCCGCAGCTCACCGATTCGACTTTGCTGAGGCTGGCGGTCGTCCGGCAGGCGCTCGACGACAACGACGGCAACCCACAGCGAGCAATGCGGGCGGTGCTGCAAAAGGCGATAGAAAGCCTGCGCCCGGAAGGTCAGCGCAGCATGACCACCGCCGAGTGGATTCTCTACAATATTCTGGAGATGCGGTTCATTCAGGGGCGAAAAGTGCGAGATGTTGCTCTTAGGCTGGCGATGAGCGAATCAGACCTGTACCGCAAGCAGCGCGTGGCAATCGAGGCAGTCGCAGCGATCATCGCCGACATGGAACGCGCGGCGGTCAATGGCGAAGAAAATAACGGGATATTAAAGCCGGAATATCCTGGCTGAATGTCGTTACATCCGGTAGGAAAGGCTGCGATTGCGCCTGCGGCGGCGAATGGCGGCGATAATGGCCACCGGCACGGCCACCACTGCCAGGCAAGTCCCTGCGACACATATCACAAACGAGGTTTTCGTTAGCGTGCTGATCTGCCCGATTGGAGCCATTTCGGTAGATGGCGTTGCGGCTGTATTGTCAACCGGCGGCTTTTCAGCCGGTTCGTCCACCTGTGGTTGGCCTGTTGGCCCTTCAACCGTTGCTGCGGATGCGCTCCCTTCCTTCGAAACCCGAACCAACTCCTCTACAACGGCGATCACCACCGCCTGGCTATGATCACTATCGACGACGATGAACAGGTCGTCGAGGATCAATGTGGCGCTTACCCAGACTCCGGACGAATCGCTGAGGTCTTCGACCAACACGAGCACGTCGGCGACCGGGCGAATCTCGCCGGGTGACTCGTACTCGATATCGTCCATCCACTGCTGAAGAGTCACATAGGGGCTGGCGCTCTCGGCGACACTGAGCCAGTTCCCTTTGTTGTCGAGATAGTCAAAGTTGGCAGTATCGCCCCCGTTCGGAACATAGTAGATGGCATTGTCGCCAAACTCCGAGGCAGTCATGATATAGGCGTAGTCGAATGCATAGCCTACCGGAAGCTGTTCCGGGATGATCATTTCGAAAGGCACGTCGAGTTCGGTGGGCGACAGGACATGATCGCTCTCACTGACGAAAGGCTGATCGGATGGGTGGAGGCTGTCGGCGAGGCCGCCGGTGGACGAAACCGGTGCATCGGACGGCGAAACGAAATATTCAGCTATCCAGGCAACACTGGCCGGGGTCGGGCTTTCGCCTGTCGGCTCGGCGGAGATCGAATAATCAGCGAAATAACATGCCCCGGTATTCGCCGCGCGTTCGTCGTTGTGGACGATGAGATAGGTTTCGTCGTAAACGTATGGATCGATCACCAGGTGCCCGTTGGTCATCTCGACCATGATGGCTTCGCTTCCGCGAACGCCCACCACGCGTATGGTCATCGGGACTTCGGCGGAATCCAGTGAAATCGACAGCGCCCCGCTGCCTGACAATCGAATATAGTCCGCGCCCAGGCTTTGCACGCCGTTTTCGGGTGTGTATCTTCCGTTTTCGAGCGTCCCTTCGATCAGGACGGTCGGATATAGATATCCCTCCTCATAAGCCCGGAGCAGGTTGGCAACGGCGTAATCATGGATTTCCGCTTCGAGTGAACTGCCGTAGGGCGACAGAGCCGCATCGAGCGCTTCGAAGCCACTCATCTTGCGCATGTTTTCCCAGACTACCCGAACGATATCGGTTCCATAGCGCTCGGAGATCAGCCGCAGCAGCAGCCATTCGCCGTACCAGTGCAGATCGTCGCCGCGTGCGTATTCGGCAACAAGGCATACATCGGGGGATTTGAAAACGCTGTCGAGATAATAGACCCCGTCATTGACGTCGGGGTAAACCACGTCTTCCATCCAGGTGGCGGTCGCCTCGTAGAGCCAGTAATGCAGGTCATTGTCGTCGATTCCGGCCTGGATCAGGTGGTTGAACTCATGGGCGACGGTCGCCTGCATCAGTTCCGTAGGCGTTTCGTCCCAATCGTCTTCGACTTCATAGTAATCGTTGTCCAGGCCCATATAGCCGTAGGCTGCATGGCGTTCCTGCTCTTCCGAATTGGGGTTATCGCCCAGGAACCCGCTGTAAGTATCGGAATACCCGGCATAGCCATCGAGCAATAATTCTTCGAGATAAACATCGATCCGCTCGTCGCCCCCTTCGCCCCGATCATTGGCGGGAGCGGGCCAGCCCATTTGGTCGACCTCGACCAGCCAGACGTATTCCAGCGTCTCGCCGATCAATTCAACGTAATCCGGCGCACCTGAACTGTCACCGTCAGCCGGGTCGACCGCCTGGCGGCCTTCCAGCGTGTAGTGGATCAGGAAATGGGTGGTTCCATAAGTCTGCGGGTTGGGTAAATTCGGGCGATCATCCTGCTCAAGGGGGTGGGCAGAGACTGGAGCGACTCCAAATGTAATAAAGAGGGCCAGAGCAGCCAGCATACCAGCAATCAACCAGGTTCGACGGGGCATTATTCCAGGATACTCCAATAACACGGTAAGTGTGTCCAATTGAATCAAGTTTAACGGCTGAAAACAACCAGCACAACCGCTGATCGGGGGTTGTAAGTTTTTGGTTAGCTGTCCTTCTCTACTATCAAACTGCAAAGAACGCAGAGAACGCGAAGTGAAAATAGAATCAGGGGGCAAAAGCAAAAATTTGACCCGGTGCTTCCGCGCCGGGAATCCTTTTCCCTTCCTCCACCCCTTTCGCCACACGATTTTTTGCCGCCCCCGCCGCAACTACTATAATACCTTGATCGTTATCATCCAATGATGTGTTTGGCCCAAAACAGGAGCTTCGATGAGCAAACGCGGGAGTCCGGCGCGGCTGGCGCTGGAAGATGGCAGCGTGTGGCCCGGAACCGCCTTCGGCGCGGAGGGAACGCGGGTCGGTGAGGTGGTATTCAACACCAGCCTGACCGGCTACCAGGAAATTCTGACCGATCCCAGCTACGCGGGGCAGATCGTGGTGATGACCGCACCGCAGATCGGCAATACCGGGATCAACGAGGAAGACCACGAGTCGCGGCAGGCGTTTTTGAACGGCTTCGTGATCCGCGAACTCAGCCCGCGCGTCTCCAACTGGCGGGCGACCTCTACCCTTTCAGACTGGCTGAACGAACAGGGGATCACCGGAATCACCGGGATCGATACGCGGGCGCTGACGCGCCGCATCCGCGAATCGGGCAGCCTGCGCGGGGTGCTCACCACCGACGCGGAGCGCGGCGACGGCGACCTGATCGAGCAGGCACGTGCCTGGGCTGGATTGGACGGCGTCGACATGGTACAGGAAGTCACCTGTTCCGATCCGTATCACTGGGAAGAACCCACCGATAATGAATGGGAATTCCGACAGTATATGGAGATTGAACGAATTGAGACTCCGGCAGACGGCCTGCACGTGGTCGCCTATGACTTCGGGATCAAACACAACATCCTGCGGCGGCTGACGAGCTACGGCTGCCGGGTGACGGTCGTCCCGGCGAAGACCCCCGTTGAGGATGTGCTGGCGCTGCACCCGGACGGCATCTTCCTGAGCAATGGCCCCGGCGACCCGGCGGCGATCACCTACGGGGTCGACGCTGCCCGCAAGTTGATCGACAGGGTGCCGGTCTTCGGCATCTGTCTGGGGCACCAGATATTAGGGCAGGCGTTCGGGGGAAAAACGTACCGGCTGAAATTCGGACATCACGGGGGAAATCAGCCGGTCAAACATTTACCGACCGGGCGGGTGGAGATCAGCGCCCACAATCACAACTTCGCGGTCGATCCCGAATCGCTGCCGCCGGAGGTCGAAGTCACCCACATCAATCTCAACGACAACTGCTGCGAGGGGATGCGGCACAAAGAGCTGCCTGTCCTGAGCATCCAGTATCACCCGGAGGCGGCCCCCGGCCCACACGACGCCGACCCGCTGTTCGTAGAGTTTGTTCAGAATATGATCACCCACCGGGGAAAGACAGAGTAGCAGTCAGTCCCCGGTATTTTTGTCAGGCGGCAGAACTGGCCGAACGGAAAGAAAACATGCCGAAAAGAACTGATATTGAAACTATATTGATTATCGGCGCAGGGCCGATTGTGATCGGGCAGGCGGCGGAGTTCGACTACAGCGGTACGCAGGCGGTCAAGGCGCTCAAAGCCGAGGGCTACCGCGTGGTGCTGGTCAATAGCAACCCGGCGACGATCATGACCGACCCGGAACTGGCCGATGCCACTTACATCGAGCCGATTACGCAGGAAGTTCTGGAACTGATCATCCAGCAGGAACAGCCCGACGCGCTCCTTCCGACGGTCGGCGGGCAGACAGCGCTCAACGCCGCCGTCGAATTGAGCGAAAGCGGCGTATTGGATCAGTACGGTGTTGAATTGATCGGGGCCGGGTTGAGACCGATCCAGCTTGCCGAAGACCGACGCCTGTTCAACGAGACAATGGAAAAAGCCGGGCTGCGTGTGCCGAAGGGCGGCGTCGCCAATTCGCTCGACGAGGCGCTTGAGATCGCCGGGGAGATCGGCAGCTACCCGATCCTGATCCGCCCCTCGTTCACGCTGGGCGGCAGCGGAGGGAGCATCGCCACCGACGAAGAAGACTTCGTCACCAAAGTTGAATTCGGCCTACGGGAAAGTCCGGTCAACACGGTGCTGATCGACGAGAGTGTGGTCGGCTGGAAGGAATTCGAGCTAGAAGTCATGCGCGACCGGGCCGACAATTTCGTCGTCGTCTGCTCGATTGAGAACATCGACCCAATGGGTGTCCACACCGGGGACTCGATCACCATCGCCCCGGCGCAGACGCTCACCGACCGGGAATACCAGCGCCTGCGCGATATGGCGCGGGTGGTGATGCACGCGGTCGGCGTCGAGACGGGCGGCTCGAATGTCCAGTTCGCCGTCCACCCGGAAACAGGCGAGGTACTGGTTATCGAGATGAATCCACGCGTCAGCCGTTCGTCGGCGCTGGCAAGCAAGGCGACCGGCTTCCCGATCGCGAAACTGGCCGCGCTGCTGGCGGTCGGCTATAAACTCGATGAAATTCAGAACGATATCACCCGGACGACGGTCGCCGCTTTCGAGCCGAGCATCGACTACGTGGTGACCAAAATCCCGCGCTGGATGTTCAGCAAGTTCCCCGGCGTCGACCCGACGCTTGGCCCACAGATGAAATCGGTGGGCGAGGTGATGGCAATCGGCAGCACCTTCAAGCAGTCGTTTTTGAAGGGGCTGCAATCGCTGGAACTTTCGTGCCCACCCTATCCGACACCCGAATACGCCGCCTGGGATGGTGATCTCGAAAGCCTGGCAACGCCGCGACAGGAACGGGCCTTTGCGGTTTGGGAAGCGCTGCGTGCCGGGCATACACCTGACGAGATTTACGCGGTATCCGATATCGATCCCTGGTTTACGGCGCAGATGGCCGAAATCGCGGCGATGGAGCACGAAATCGCCGCGTACAATTCGCTCGACGCGCTGCCGGTCGAGACGCTGCGGGCCGCCAAGCAGATGGGCCTGGGCGACGAGCATATTGCCTGGCTGCTGCGCCAGACCGAGTTCCCCCCGAAGCGGAAATCGGCGGGCAGCGCGAAAGACCTCTCGGCGCTGGACGTGCGTGCCCGGCGCACCGAACTCGACATCCTGCCGACCTATCACATCGTCGATACCTGTGCGGCGGAGTTCGAATCGTATACGCCTTATCTCTACAGCAGCTACGGCATGGAATCGGAAGCGCCGCCCAGCGAGCGCGAGAAGATCGTGATCCTGGGCAGCGGCCCGAACCGGATCGGGCAGGGCATCGAGTTCGATTACTGCTGTGTGCATGCGGCGCTGGCGGTGCGTAAGGCCGGGTACGAAGCGGTGATGGTCAACTGCAACCCGGAGACGGTCAGCACCGACTACGATACGTCCGACCGGCTGTACTTCGAGCCGCTGACGCTCGAGCACGTGCTGAACATCGTGCAGCGCGAGCAGCCGCTCAAGGGCGTGATCGTGCAGTTCGGCGGGCAGACACCGCTCAAGCTGGCCGATGGGCTGTCGAAGATGAACATCCCGATCCTGGGCACCTGCCCGGCAGCGATCGACATGGCCGAAGACCGGGGGCAGTTCGGGAAACTGCTCGACGATCTCGATATTCCCTGCCCGGAGAACGGGATAGCGTCGACCGCCAATGAAGCGGTGCAGATCGCCAACGAGATCGGCTACCCGGTGATCGTCCGTCCTTCCTACGTGCTGGGCGGGAGGGCAATGGCAATCGTCTACGACGAGCATTCGCTGCGACAGTACATGAAGGCCGCTATCGCCGAAGTCCCCGACCAGGTGATCCTGGTCGACCGCTACCTGGAAGATGCCTACGAGGTCGACGTGGACGCGATTGCCGACGGGAACCGGGTGGTGATCGGCGGGATCATGCAGCACATCGAGGAAGCGGGCGTCCACAGCGGCGACTCGGCCTGCGTGCTGCCGCCTTACAAGATTTCGTCCTACCATTTGAGCCATATCTACGATTACACCGCCCGGCTGGGCAAGGCGCTGGGCGTCTGCGGGTTGATGAACGCCCAGTACGCGATCAAGGATGACGTGGCCTACGTGCTGGAGGTCAACCCGCGTGCCAGCCGGACGGTGCCCTACGTCAGCAAGGCGACCGGCGTGCCGCTGGCGAAGCTGGCCGCGCGGGTGATCGCCGGGGAAACGCTCGACGAGCTGGGGCTGGTCGAGATGCCGCGCGTGGATGGCTTCTTCGTCAAGGAGGCGGTGCTGCCCTTCAAGAAGTTTGCCGGAGTCGACGCGCTGCTGGGGCCGGAGATGCGATCCACCGGCGAGGTGATGGGGCACGCCTCTGGGTTCGGCCATGCCTTCGCCAAGGCGCAGATCGCCGCCGGGGACAAACTCCCCACCAGCGGGACGGTGCTGTTCAGCGTCAACGATTACGACAAGAGCGCGGCGCTGAAGCTGGGGCGCGATTTAGTGCGGATGGGCTTCCAGATCGTGGCGACGCGGGGAACGGCGGCCTTCTTTGTGGGGGCGGGGCTGCCGATCCAGCCGGTCAACAAGGTCAGCGAGGGGCCGCCGCATGTGGTCGACCTGATCAAGCAGGGCAAGGTCGACCTGATCATCATCACCCCGCTGGGGCCGGTTTCGCACAGCGACGGTAAAGAGATCAGGACGGTGGCGGTGCGCTACAACGTCCCCCTGCTGACGACCCTGAGCGCGGCGCAGGCGGCGGTACACGGGATAAAACGGCTCCAGGAAAAGGCGCTGAGTGCGCGCTCTTTGCAGGCTCACTATGCGAATCAGGGTGGGTAGCATCGCCCCCCGGCGCAAATTTGACAGCATCCGACAGGACGTTATACTTAGGGCACTATGAGTAAAATGACTGTTCACGCTCACCATCAGCACCATCATCATAAGACCAGCATCGAAGAGACCCGGTGGTGATTTTGCTGCGTGCGTTCGAACAATCATAAGGAAGCCAGCAGCTTCCAGTGTGAGCAGGCAAAACCAAAGCCCCCCGAGGTCCGGGGGGCTTTTTTAGTGGCCTGAAAAAAGGAAAACGTCAAATGGACGAGTCACAGGTTCGCCTTTCCCTGCCCAGCAAGGGGCGGATGGAAGAAGAAACGAAGGCATTCCTCGATGAATGCGGGATGCGGATCGAGATCACCAACCCGCGCCAGTACTTCGCCCGAATCCCGGCGCTGCCACAGGTTCAGGTGTTGTTCCAGCGGGCGCGTGATATCGCCCGATCGGTTGAGGCTGGTGACGTCGATCTGGCGATCACGGGCTTCGATATCATCGTCGATACGCTGGGCGAGGATCACCCGGAACTGGTGGTGATCCACGAGGCGCTGGGATACAGCCATTGCAAGCTGGCGCTGGCCGTTCCCTATGAATGGGACGATGTGAGCGACATGAAATCGCTGGGCGAACGGGCGTCCCGCTCACCGGAAGGGCTGCGCGTGGCAACCAGGTACGTCAACGCGACTCGCGGCTACCTCGACCGGCACGGCCTGAGCCAGATTCGGATCGTCAGCGCGGATGGCGCGTTGGAAGCTGCCCCCTCGATTGGCTATGCAGAGCTGATCGCCGACATCACCTCGACCGGGACGACTCTGCGCGAAAACCTCCTCAAGCTGCTCGATGGCGGCACGATAGTCGAGTCGCAGGCGGTGCTGGTTGGCAATCGAAAGGCGCTGGAATCGCGCCCGGCGGTGCGTGAAACGACGCGCCAACTGCTGGAATTCATCGAGGCGCACCTGAGAGCCAGAGGCCAGTATCTCGTGTTCGCCAATATGCGCGGCGAGAGCAAAGACGAGATCGCCCGGCGGATTTTCGAGCAGCCCAACCTGGGCGGCTTGCAAGGCCCGACCATCTCGCAGGTGCTCACCCGTGACGGCGACAGCGGCTGGTGGGCGATCAATCTGGTGATTGCCCATGACAAACTCTACGACTGCGTGCGGCAGGTGCGGGCCGCCGGGGGCAGCGGGGTGGTGATCACTCCGGTGGTTTACATCTTCGAGGAATACCCGGAGCGCTTCCGCAGGCTGCTGGACAATCTTGGACTACAGGAGGAGTTGGGAGAATGAGCGGTGAACTGTTCGAAATCTATTCGCTGGACGAAGCACAGACGAGCATTTTGAAACGCGTGCCGCCGGACGAGTTCGAGGTGACCGGAGGATTGTTGGATAGCATCGAGTCGATCTTCGGCGAGCGGCTGACCCCGGAGCAGGCGATCAAAACGGTGATCGGCGATGTGCGGGTGCGGGGTGACGCCGCCCTGCGGGAGTGGTCGGAGCGGATCGATAAGGTTACGCTCGATGAATTAGCCGCGACCCCGGAAGAATTCGAGGCGGCGGTCGAGGCGACCCCGCCCGAAGTTTACGAAGCGCTTGAACTCGCCGCCGAACGGATCGAGGCATTCCACCGCAAACAGCCGGTTACCTCGTGGATCGACCCCGGCCCGGAAGGGACGCTCGGCCAGTTGATGCGCCCCATCGACCGGGTGGGCGTCTACGTGCCGGGTGGCACTGCCCCCCTGCCGTCGTCGATGCTGATGAGCGCAATCCCCGCCTGGGTCGCAGGAGTCGGCGAGGTGGTCGCCTGCACCCCACCGGCTAAAGATGGCAGCATCCCGGCGGCGATTCTTGCGGCGGCGAAGATCGCCGGTGTGGAAAAGGTCTACCGGTTGGGCGGCGCACAGGCTATCGCAGCGATGGCCTACGGAACTGAATCGGTGCCGAAGGTCGATAAGATCGTGGGGCCGGGGAATTTATTCGTGATGCTCGCCAAGCGGCAGGTCTACGGCGCGGTGGGGATCGACGGGCTGCTTGGCCCGACGGAGACAATGGTGATCGCCGATGAATCGGCCCACCCGGCGACCATCGCTGCCGATCTGCTGGCCCAGGCCGAACATGATGTGCTGGCTCAGGCATTACTCATCACTCCCAGCCGCGAACTGGCAATGGCTGTCGAGGTCGAGATCAGGCGGCAGGTTGAACAGCGCAGCCGGGCCAATATTATCGCCGAGTCGCTGCCCCGTGCGGGTGGGGCGGTGATCGTCGCCGACCTGGACGAAGCCTTCGAGGTTGCCAACGCCTACGGCGCGGAACATCTCCAACTCTCGGTGAAAGACCCCTTTGCCTGTCTGGGGAAGGTCAAACATGCCGGGGCAGTTTTTCTGGGTGAATCGTCCTTCGAAGTGCTGGGCGATTACGTCGCCGGGCCAAGCCACAGCCTGCCGACCAGTGGATCGGCACGCTACGCGTCGGGGATCAATGTGCTGGATTTCGTCAAGGTCACCAGCGTGATCGGGTTGGAAGCGGGCGCAGCCGCCGAGTTGAGCAGGTCGGCGGCGATCATCGCCCACGCGGAAGAACTCGACGGGCACGCGGCGGCGGCGGAAGCACGGATCAAATCGGAATAGGCCAATGAAACCAACGATAGAAGACGCGCTCAACCTGATCCGGCCCGACATCGCCGGGATGGAACCGTACACGCCAATCGTGCCCTTCGAGGTGCTGAGCGAGCAATTAGGGCGCAGGCCGGAAGACCTCGTCAAGCTGGATGCGAACGAAAATCCCTACGGGCCATCACCGAAAGCGCTGGCGGCGATGGGTAAGCTCGATGCGACTGCCCACATCTATCCCGACCCGGAAGCACGGAAGCTGCGGGAAGCACTGGCGGATTACGTCGGGGTAGGGGCGGAATACATCATGGCCGGGGCCGGGGCCGATGAGATCATCGACCTGCTGATGCGGCTGTTCATCCAGCCCGGCGACGGGGTGATCAACTGCCCGCCCTCGTTCGGGATGTACCCCTTTGATGCCGCGCTCCACGCCGCAAACCTGATCGAAGTACCGCGCCGGGCCGATTTCTCGCTCGATGTGGAAGGGATCGAGTGGGCGGCGGCGCAGGAGAACGTCAAACTGCTGCTCGTCTGCTCGCCGAACAACCCCGACGGCGGGCTGATCGCCCCCGACGACCTGGATCGGCTGCTCCGGCTGCCGCTGATCGTCGTCGTGGACGAAGCCTATATCGAGTTCGGCGGGGTGGGGAGCGCCTCGCGGCGCGTCTCGGAGACGCCCAACCTGATCGTGCTTCGAACGTTCAGCAAGTGGGCAGGGCTGGCCGGGCTGCGGGTCGGCTACGGCGTCTTTCCCCTGCACTTCATGGAACACCTGTGGAAGATCAAACAGCCGTACAACGTCAACGTCGCCGCCGATGCTGCTGCGCGGGCCTCGCTCGATGACGTCGAAACCCTGATGGCAACCGTCGAATTGTTAAAAGCCGAACGCGAACGGCTAGCAGCCGAACTCGCCGCGATCCCTTACCTTGCGCCCTATCCAAGCCGGAGCAACTTTATCCTGTGCCGGGTGGATGGTATCGAGGCGGGCGAACTCAAACATCGGTTGGCCGAAGACTACGGCATCTTGGTCCGCTACTATCGGAAAGCGCGGCTGTTTGATCATGTGCGGTTCAGCGTGGGCAAACCCGAACAAACCGACCGGCTGATCGAGGCGCTGCAAGCGATTGGAGAGTCATTATGAGCATGCGACAGGCAAAGATCACACGGAATACGAACGAAACACAGATCGAACTGACGCTGAACGTTGACGGCAGCGGCAAAGCATCGATTGATACGGGGGTCGGCTTTTTCGACCATATGTTGCATCACATCGCCGTACATGGCCTGTTCGATCTCGACGTAAAAGCCAGCGGCGACCTGGAGATCGACGCACATCATACAGTTGAGGACATTGCAATTGTCTTCGGGCAGGCGCTCGACAAAGCGCTGGGTGATCGTAAGGGCATCGTGCGGATGGGTGAATCAACCGTACCGATGGACGAAACACTCGCACGGGTCATTGTCGACCTGAGCGGCAGGCCCTATGCTGTGATACAGGGGACTTTCAACTTCGAGATGCTCGGCCAGATGCCGACGACGCTCGTCCCCCACGTTCTGGAGACGATTGCCATTCATGGGAAGATGAACCTTCACGCCGAAGTCCTGTACGGGCGCGACGATCATCACAAGGCCGAGGCGCTGTTCAAGGCGCTGGGCCGGGCACTCGATCAGGCCACGCGGCTCGATCCGCGTCGCGGAGGCGTGCCCAGCACAAAAGGTACGTTAACTGCCTAGCATTGCGGGGCGCTGCCCCGCACCCCGGAAGGGAAATAATTTCCCTTCACCCTATCACCTATTTATCGGGCACAGCCCGATAAATAGATATGAGTTTTGATCAAACTTTTTCAAAAGTTTGTGGGGTTCCAGGGGCAGGACCCCTGGAAATGACAAAGCACAATAAAAGAAGCACCTATATATGCCAACGGGGGGGACACCTGTACATGATTGCGATTATCGATTACGGCGCGGGGAATCTGAGAAGCGTCGCCAACGCCTTCCGCTATCTGGGCGCGAACAGCAAGACGGTCAGCACGCCGGGTGAACTGAAAGACGCCGAGAAGATCGTGCTACCGGGCGTGGGGGCGTTCGGCGCGGGGATGGCGAACCTGCGCAAGTCGGGATTCGAGGAGCCGATCAAAGAGGCGGCGAAGGCGGGTATCCCGCTGCTGGGCATCTGCCTGGGCCTGCAATATCTCTTCGAGTGGAGCGACGAAATGGGCCGCCATGAAGGGCTGGGCCTGCTGCCCGGTTACATCACGCGCTTCCCGGAGGGCGATCCCCGGCTGGCCGGGATGAAAATCCCCCATATGGGCTGGAACGAGCTTCACATCAAGCGCGATCACCCGTTGATGAAGGACGTGAAGCCGGGAAGTTTCGCATATTTCGTCCATTCATATTATGCTGTCCCTGCCGACACCGGCGATATCGTCGCCACGACCGATTATGGCTTCGATTTTGCGTCGGTTGTTGCACGTGGCAATGTGATGGGAATCCAGCCGCACCCGGAAAAAAGCCAGTTAGTTGGCCTGCGTATCCTGCGCAACTTTGTGGAAATGGAGCGTGATTTATGATTGTTTACCCGGCAATAGACCTGCGCGGCGGCAAAGTCGTCCGTTTGCAGCAGGGGGACCCCACACGAGAAACTGTTTACGGCGATGATCCGGTGGCCGTGGCCGAACGCTGGAAGGAAGCCGGGGCAAAGTGGCTGCACGTCATCAACCTGGATGGGACGCTTGGCGAGGCGGTTCACAACCTCGAAACGCTGGCTAATCTCAGCAAAGTTGGCCTGCCGATCCAGTTTGGCGGTGGTCTGCGTACGCTGGACGATGCACAAAAGGCGCTCGACGCGGGTGCGGCGCGGATCATCCTGGGGACGCTGGTCGTTCATACCCCCCGGCTGGCCTGGGTTGCGGTAGAACGGTTCGGACAGGATGCGGTCGCAGTAGCGCTCGACGCACGTGACGGGCGGGTCTGGACGCACGGCTGGACGGAGATCAGCAGCTGGATGCCCATCGAACTGGGGCAGCGTTTCGCCGATATGGGCGTGAAGTATGCGCTGTATACCGACATCACCCGCGACGGCGAACTGACCGGCATTAACGTCGAGGCAACCTCGGAACTGGCCGGTGAAACCGGTATGCACGTGATCGCCGCCGGGGGTGTGGCCGTCCTCAACGACATTCGCGCGGTGAAGGCCGCCAGGAACGAAATCGAGGGCGTGGTGATCGGTAAGGCGCTTTACACCGGGTCGATGGACCTGGCCGAAGCATTGAAAGTCGCCACTGAATAGGAATAACTGGAGAAGGACGCTTTATGCTGGCTAAACGAATCATTCCCTGCCTCGATATCCACGATGGACGGGTGGTCAAGGGAGTCAACTTCGTCAACCTGATCGACGCCGGGGACCCGGTCGAACATGCGCGGGTATACGATCAGGAAGGTGCGGACGAACTGACCCTGCTGGATATTACTGCAACACACGAGGAACGCGACACCATGCTCGACGTGGTGCGCCGCGTGGCCGATGCGATCTTCATCCCCTTCTGCGTGGGTGGCGGCCTGCGCACCATCGACGATATCCGCGAGACGCTGCTGGCCGGGGCCGACAAGACCTCGATCAACAGTTCGGCGGTGCGGACGCCGGAATTGATCGGCGACGGGGCGGAGCGCTTCGGCAGCCAGTGCATGGTGGTCGCCATTGACGCCAAGTGGAACGGCGAGTTCTACGAGGTCTATGTTTCCGGCGGGCGCATCCCGACCGGGAAAGACGCCGTCAAGTGGGCGAAAGAAGCCGAAGATCGGGGCGCGGGCGAAATCCTGCTGACAAGCATGGACGGCGACGGCACCCAGGCCGGGTACGAACTCAGGCTGACTCGTGCCGTGGCCGATGCGGTCAATATCCCGGTGATCGCGTCAGGCGGCGCGGGAACGATGGAGCATTTCTACGAAGCATTGACCGCAGGTAATGCCGATGCCGCGTTAGCGGCCAGCCTGTTCCACTTCCGGGAGATGACCATCAGCGATTTGAGACACTATTTACGGGAACGAGGCGTGATCGTTCGATCACCGGAGGAGGCAGACCTTGATTGAAATCGAACAGGTGCGCTGGGATGACCGGGGATTGTGCCCGGCAATCGTTCAAGACGAGGCCAGCGGGCAGGTATTGATGATGGCCTATATGAACGCCGAATCACTGCGTATGACGCTCGAAATGGGCGAGACGGTGTTCTGGAGCCGCAGCCGCCAGGAACTCTGGCACAAGGGTGCGACGAGCGGCAATACCCAGAAAGTAACCGGTATCTGGATCGACTGTGACGAAGACACGATTCTGGTGAAGGTCAACCCCGCCGGGCCTGCCTGTCATACCAACGAATTCAGCTGCTTCTTCCGGACGATCAAAGCGCCGAAGAAATAAAATCGTAACGGACATTTCGTGACCATTTCCGGACGGCGGCGATGTAACGAAATGGGGAATTACGGGACACATAATCGTTACGTTTTCCGCCCGGCTCATCCCTTTCGTTACAACGGGTCGTCGATCAGAAGAATCTGACAACTGATTTATAGGAAAAGGGCGACCGGGTGGTTGTCCTTCCGTGAATGTTGGAGGGCCGATGGCCGACATGATTGAAAAGGTTTTTGCGATCATCGAAGATCGCAAAGCGAATCCAAAAGAGGGGTCGTATACCAATCACCTTTTTGACTCCGGGGAAGACGAGATCGTCAAAAAGGTGGGCGAAGAAGCCATCGAGGTGATCGTCGCGGCGAAGGGGCAAGGAGACGAACGGCTGATCAGCGAAGTGGCCGATCTGACCTATCACTGCCTGGTGCTGCTCGCTTCTCGCGGGCTTTCCCCCGCCGACATTTCCCAGGAACTCGAAAGGAGATACAACCAGTGACCACACGCAGGGCATTATTAAGCGTTTATGACAAGACGGGTTTGATCGAGTTTGCACGGGGATTATCCGGGGCAGGCGTCGAACTGGTATCGAGCGGCGGCACCGGGAAGGCGCTGCGCGAGGCAGGTCTTGAAGTGGCAACGGTTGAGGATCTGACCGGGCTGCCGAGCGTGCTGGGCGGGCGCGTCAAGACGCTGCACCCGGCGATTCACGGGGGAATCCTGGCGCAGGATACTGCCGAAGACGCGGCAACGCTCGAAGAATCAGGCTGGGGCTGGATCGACCTGGTGGTGGTGAACCTCTACCCCTTCGTCGAGACGATCTCGAAAGCCGGAGTGACCGAGGTCGAGGCCATCGAGCAGATCGACATCGGCGGAGTGGCGCTGATCCGGGCAGCGGCCAAGAATTTTAAGCGGGTGACGGTGATCACGACCCCGGAGGATTATGCGGCGGTGCTGGCAGAGATCGAGGCAGAGGGAGACACGTTATTAGAAACACGGCGCAGGCTGGCCAAAAAGGCATTCGCGGTGACGGCGGCCTACGATACAGCCATCGCCGGGTACTTTGCGGGCGAGTCTGGCGAAGTGCTGCCCGCTGCGCTATCGATCACGATGCCACAGGAAATGATATTACGCTATGGCGAGAATCCCCACCAGCAGGCGGCCCTCTACACCCCGGCCGGCGTCGGGCCACTGGGGGCCGATCAATTGCAGGGAAAGCCGCTTTCCTACAACAACCTGCTCGACATCGACGCGGCATGGACAGCCATGAGCGATTTCGAGGACCCGGCTATCGTGATCGTGAAGCACCTCAGCCCGTGCGGGATCGCGGTCGGCGAGAACCTGCCGGAAACGTTCGATGCGGCACTGGCTTCCGACCCGGTATCGGCCTACGGGAGCGTGATCGCCTGCAACCGGACTTTCGATAAGCCGACGGCGACAGCACTTGGCAAGCTGTTCGTCGAAGCCATCGCCGCGCCGGAATTCACCGAGGAGGCGCTCGAAATGCTGGCAAGCCGCAAGAACTGCCGCCTGCTCAAAATGAAGCCGCTCGAAGACCCGGCGGTGATGATGCGCTCGGTGCGGGCCGGGATGCTGATCCAGACGATGGATCGATCAGAGGATGCGGAATGGCGGATCGTAACCGAGAAGCAGCCTACCGATCAGGAGATGGCGGCGCTGCGCTTCGCGTGGAAAGTGGTCAAGCACGTCAAGAGCAACGCGATTGTGATTGCGAATGAAACAGCCACGCTCGGCATCGGCGGGGGGCAGCCCAGCCGGGTCGACGCGGTGAAGATCGCCGTCGAGAAGGCGGGAGATCGCGTCAAGGGGGCGGTGCTGGCTTCGGATGCCTTCTTCCCATTCCCTGACGGGCCGGAAGTGGCAGCCCAGGCCGGGGTGAGCGCCATCGTTCAGCCGGGCGGATCGATCCGGGATGACGTGGTGATCGAGGCGGCCAATAAGCTGGGAATTTCGATGGTGTTTACCGGCGTGAGACATTTCAGGCATTAGCCCTGACCCGGAATAATCTAATGCAAAACCTTGATGCCAGTTTTGACTTTGAACCTGAGATGGTACTGATCCCCGCCGGGGCGTTCCTGATGGGCAGTTCTGAGAACGATAGCCTGCACATCAACCGCGAGTCTGAGCAGTTCGAGCTGACCCTCGACTACGATTATGCCATTGGCAGGTACCCGGTGACGGTCGGGCAGTACCGTGCTTTCGTCGATGCAGGCGGGTATCGTGAAGATCGCTGGTGGACGGATGCGGGCTGGCAGCGGCGCGAATTGAAAGGCTGGACGCAGTCCCGCTACTGGGACGATCAGAAATGGGCCGGGGATGACAATCTGCCGGTCGTGGGCGTTTCATGGTATGAAGCCTGTGCTTACACGCGCTGGCTGTCCGAAGTCACCGGGCGCAAGTATCGTTTGCCTGCCGAATCCGAATGGGAGAAGGCGGCACGCGGCGGACTGGAGAACAACCCTAACCCGGCACGCATCTGGCCCTGGGGCGATGATCCGCCGACGGACGAACTGTGTAATTTCCAGGGGAACATGGGCCGCACCAGCCCGGTCACCAGTCACCCGGAACAGGCTCGCCGACAGCCTTACGGCCTGTACCATATGGCAGGGAATGTCTGGGAATGGTGCCTGTCGAAATGGGCGGCTCCATACACCTATCCCGAAG
The DNA here is from genome assembly GCA_016926255.1 of Anaerolineae bacterium. GTDB lineage: Bacteria > Chloroflexota > Anaerolineae > Aggregatilineales > UBA3940 > JAFGOY01. Next base: position 161,655 of record JAFGOY010000010.1, read on the forward strand.
ACAACGATCCCGAAGGCGATGCCGTCCGGGTGCTGCGCGGCGGCTCCCATGACTACGATGCTGTAAAGGCCCGCTGTTCAACTCGTGGCACTGGCTCACCCCGCGATGAAGGCCACAACCGGGGTTTCCGTGTAGTGGGGTCGTTCTAATCAAAGATGGTAATTGTCGAAGATTCGTCATACTCCCTTACTATTTCCCCGGTATGATCAGCCCGACCGAACCATCAACGAGGAAAACTTTGTGACGACTTTACATTTTGCGCACCTGACCGATATTCACATCACGCATAAACAAACCTGGTGGGGATCGATGGGCGAACTGCCTGAGCGCCTGCTTGTCGAAACCATCGACCAATTGAACGCGATCCCCGATCTCGACTTCGTGCTGATCACCGGCGATGTAATCGACGGATCAACGGAGGCGGAGATCGACCATTTCAACGATTTGCTGGCACGGCTCAAAACGCCCTGGCATTTCGTGCCCGGCAACCACGACGGTTTCATCGATCCAGCTCACCCCGATGCACTTCCCCCGGCGGAAGCGGTCGCCCGGATCGACCGGCGGTTCACACCGGCCACGGCAGGTATCCAGCAGGCGTATTTCAGCCGCGAGGCCGGTGCGGGCGTGCGGCTGATCGGACTGGATTCCCGGCGCAGCGAAGACTGGAGCGGGGAGATCGGCCCGGCGCAGTTCGAGTGGCTTGAATCGGAACTCGACGCCAGCGGCGACGATTGTGTGATCGTCGCGCTCCATCACCCGCTGCACAACCTCGATGCGATCAATACCCGCGAGTGGTGGTCGAATTTCATCTGCGACAACGGTGCGGAAGTCGAGGCGCTGCTGGATCATTATCCACAGGCCAAGCTGGTGATCAGCGGGCACCACCATGCCCAGCAGATTCGCCGGCGCGGGGGGCGGCTGCACGTCTGCACCGGTGCCCTGACCGGCTACCCGTGTGTGTACCGGTTGATCCGTGTTTCGACCGGCGGCGAGGGCTGCCACATGGCGATCAGCACACATTCACCTGCCGACGAGGAGGCGCTCAAGATAAATTACGACCTGATGCTTGAAGCAAGTGTATCGCGTGATTACAATCCGGAAGACGGGACGGCCTGGGCGCGGTTCGTTGCCGGTGAGGACGGGGATCAGTCGTTCGAGGGTGTGCTATAAATCAGAGAGTGCCAAATTGCGTGGAGTTGGTGCCATTAAGACTGGCCGACCCCCTTCACCGCTGCGCGGCACTTCCCCCTTCCAGGGGGCAGATATTTACCTGTGTGTGCCAGCACCTCCAGACAATTTGACGCTCTTATAAATCTGCTCCGTGCGTGCCGAAACGTCAAAACGCGTTATAATCGCCGCGATTTGAACCCTGAAGAAAACGGAAAGACGCGCATGACCGAATACGAACCTGTGATCGGACTGGAAGTCCACGCCGAACTGCTTACCCATTCAAAGATGTTCTGCTCCTGCCCGGTGGTCGACAGCACCCAGGCGGAGCCGAATACTACTATCTGCCCGGTCTGCACGGCCCAACCGGGCACGCTGCCGGTGATCAACCGGCAGGCGGTCGAATACGCGATCAAGGTCGGGCTGGCACTGAACTGCACAATCAACGAGTTCAACGTCTTTGCCCGTAAATCCTACTTCTACCCTGACCTACCGAAGGGCTACCAGATCAGCCAGTATGAATATCCACTCGCCAGCGACGGCTACCTCGATATCGAGGTCGAGGGCGAAACGCGGCGGATCGGGATCACCCGCGCGCATCTTGAAGAAGACGCCGGGAAGAACACCCACATGGGCAGCTACAGCCTGGTCGATCTGAACCGGGCGGGCGTGCCACTGCTGGAGATCGTCTCCGAGCCGGATATGCAGTCGGTGGAAGAGGCCGAAGCCTACTCCCGCAAGCTGCGGGCGATCCTGGTTTACCTGGGCGTGAATCACGGCGACATGAGCAAGGGCGTGCTGCGCTTCGAAGCGAATATATCGGTGCGACCGGTGGGCAGTGACGAACTCCGGACACGGACCGAGATCAAGAACCTGAACTCGATAAGGGCGATGGTCCGCGCCACCGAATACGAGATCGCCCGCCAGATCGAGGTGTGGGAGTCGGGCGGCGAAGTTCGCCAGCAGACGATGGGCTTCAACGAGGAAACCGGCAAGACCTACACCCAGCGTCTCAAAGAAGACTCCGACGACTATCGATACTTCCCCGACCCTGACCTGCCGCCACTGTACATCGAGCGGGAATGGGTCGACGAGATCGAGGCGTCGCTGCCCGAACTCCCTGACGCGAAGCGCGAGCGGTTCGTGACTGAATTCAAGCTCAGTTCGCAGGACGCGACGATCCTCACCACCGACAAAGCCATTGCCGAATATTACGAGGCGGCGCTCGACGCGGGCGGCGATCCGCAGGCTGTGGCGAACTGGGTAACCGGCGAACTGTTCAAGCTGATGAACCAGGACGAGGTCGCCGTCGAAGACGTGAAGATCACCCCCGCCGCGCTGGTCGAACTGATCGAACTGGTCGACGCCGGGACGATCAACTCAACGACGGCCAAAGACGTTTTCGCCGCAATGTTTGAGTCGGGTGAAGGGGCAGCGGCGATTGTCGAGGATCGCGGGCTGGCCCAGATCAGCGACACGGGCGAACTCGAAGCACTGGTCGACAGGATCATCGCTGCCAACCCGGATGAGGTCGAGCGATATCTGGGCGGAAAAGAGGGGCTGATGAGCTTCTTTATCGGGCAGGTGATGCGCGAAACACGCGGGCAGGCCAACGCGGGGATCGTCACGCAGTTGTTCCGCGACAAATTCGATGCCCTGCGGTGAGCGGTTCCCGGGGCTGAAGCCGCCGGGCTAATAACGATAGGTTGACTGGCGATTGAGCAACCACAAGGGATTGCTCCTACAGATGGGATCGAGGTTTGAGATCTGTCTGTCAGGGTGTTGAGAGATTTTTGGAGTGACCATGAAACCCGTGCTTGCCACGACATGGCAGCCAAGAGGAGAACTGCCTCGCCTGGAACGATTGGCGGGGCAGTTGTGCGATCTATACCAGTCGATTCTCGTCACCGTGCCGCCTGATACACCTTCAGAGGTTTTCGACCCGCTGCAAGCAATTCCCGGTGTCGAGGCGATTCGTGTCGACGATTGGCGGACCGGACGGCATATCGCCGTTTTCTCGGCGCTCGACGCTCCCACCGATGCGATCCAGTACGCCGATCTCGACCGACTGCTCCACTGGATCGAAGCCTACCCGGAAGAACTCAAACAGATCGCTGCCCGGATCGAAGCGGGGGGCGAGGACTGCCTGATTCTGGGACGGACGGTCCGCGCCTGGGCAACCCATCCCCGCGCGATGTTCGAGACGGAGGCGCTGTTCAATCATACCTTCTCGTGGATTTTCAACACGCCGATGGACTTCGGCGCGGGGTCGCGGGGATTGAGCCGGGCGGCGGTCGAATATCTCAAAGAAAAAAGCCCGCCGGAAGCGGGCTGTTTTGCACTCGATGCCGCCTGGCCGCTGCTGCTGGTCGACGGCGGTTTTACGCTCGGCCATGAGGAAGTCGAAGGGTTGGAATGGGAAACCCCCGACCATTACTTATCGACCATTGCCGATGATGAGGCCCGTCAGCAGGCCGCCGAAACCGCCGACGACGATCCGGCATTCTGGCGGCAGCGGGTTTACGTTGCCGATCAAATCCTGCGGGCAGGGCTTGCAGCGGCGGAGCAGATCAATAACCCCCGCTGGCCGCACCGATAATCGCCAGGCCACCCATCGCGAAGAGCCAGATCACGGTGCCAATGCAGCTCAAGATACCCAGGATCACCTGTACCCATAATAAGGTTGTCAGGCAGCCCTTGTTGCGGACGAGGTAGCCCATCTGCTCGTCTCTTTTGGCGTTGTTCAAAAAGATGATGTTGGCGATCAACCCGCCAAACCACAAGCCGACATAATAGAGGAGCAGGGCGATAAACGCCTGCCCGATGTAGTCCTTTTCCTGCCGGTACATTGGCGGTTGAGGGGGTGGATATCCGTACATGGTAGTTTCTCCGTGATTCCTTTTCTGGTCAGTATGTTTTAACCATTATCATCCGGTACCGAAATTCCGGCAAGGTGCAAATCTTTCTATTTGCTGCCTACGGCCCGACCTCGATCTCGACCAGCAACAGCCGATCCCCGACCGGTTCGCCAGCCAGCTCGATAGGCAGCCGGTCGCCGCTTTCCGCGTCGTAGAGGCCGATCATCAGCGGGTATACGCCCGCTGCCGCATCGCCCGTCAGCAGCATCCCGTGATTGTCGATCACCGTTTCACCCGGCACCCAGGAGGTGGTCGGGGTGAGGCTGCTGTTCGGTTCGCCGTCATGCTGGGTGGCGATGGTGCCGTCGGGTTTGTAGAGGTGGACGAACACCCGGTAGCGCTTCTCGATTGGGGCGTCCGTCTCCCAGAACAGGGTCACCGCCAGCGCGTCACCGGGGACGAGCGATTCACTGCTGATCGTGTAACCTGCCAGCCGGATCGACTCGCCGAACACGGCTCCACTGATCTGAGCTATCTCGTTTGAGGCCTGCGCCGGGACGACATAGCGCACCAGCCGGACATTCCCGATCCACTCGTCGCTGGCAACGAAGGCGTTTTCACTCAGCATCCGGGCGACGATCCCTTCCGGGTCCTGCTCGTTCTCTCCATAGTAGACCGCGTAAATACGGTCGTGGGCGGCGATCAGACCGGCGAGCGTCTCCTCCGTCGAAGCGTTAGGCAGCGGGGTGACGTTCGGGCCGTCGAAATAGTATCCGAAGATCGCCGCCTGCCCCGGCGAATCGAGGACGACCGTCGCATCTTCCCCGCCCTCGCTGCGAATCCGTTCGGCCAGCCCTCGGTAGTCGTCGCGGGCGTAGGTGGGATCACTGTACAGGTTATTCAAACTTTGCCAGAGCGGGAACAGCCCGGCGATCATCAGGATGAGCACTACAATCCGAACCATCCAGGCATTCAAGTGGTTCGATCCGGGCACCGGGTGGGCGATCCGGAAGCCGGTGACGATCCCTCGCCCGACGAGCAGGTAAAATGTCAGCCCGGCGGGGACGAAGAATTTTAGATTGGTCGCCCGGATCGCTCCCATTGCGGTGGGGATCAAGACAGGGATCAGCAGCCAGAGGACGATCAGGCCGATCTTCTCAATGTAAGCCAACCCATGCGGGGATTCTTCGTCGTCAACAGGCGGGAACAACCCGACTATCGCCAGCAGCAGGAGCGGGATCAGGCTGTTGAGCATCGATTCGGGGGGCAGGGTGCGCCCGTAGACAATCGTCGAGATCAACGGCAGCCAGCCGACCCGCTCGCCCAGATCAGTAGGCCAGGTGGTGATCTGTCGATAAGCGGCGGGCATCCACGGCGCAAAGACGATCAGCGCCGCGATCTGAATGCCGACCCACAGGCCGAGCGGCTGCCATTTGTGGCCGCGTCGAATCCAGACGATCAAAAAAACAAGCGATTCGGCAAGCAGCACGAAAGGGAAAGTGTAGTGGGTGTACAACCCCAGCACGTTGATCAGTGCGTACGCGCCAAACACCGGCCATGATCGTCTACGCGGCGCGGTGATGTGTTCCAGCACGCGAATACACAGAAAGATCGATGCGGCGCTGACCATTCCCAGCAGGGCGTACATCCGTACTTCCTGCGCGTACCACACCTGAAAAGGATTGAACGAGATCAGCGCCCCGGCGATCAGACCGGTGGGGGCGTCGAACAGCTTTCGCCCGATGGCGATCACCAATGCAGCGGCGATTACACTCGCCAGCGTGGAGAAGTAACGCAGTGAGAGTTCGCTGCGCCCGGCGATGCCCGCCCAGCCTTTGAGCAGGAGATAATAGCCCGGTGGGTGGATATCGTGGGAGGCGTTCTCGACGATCTGCGCGGAAGGGAGGGTGGTCTCGCCTGCCGATACACCCTCGTCGTACCACAGCGATTGGTGATCGATGCGGTGGAGGCGCAGCCCGGCGGCAAGGATCAGGACGAGGACGGCGAGGAGGAGAAAGAGAATCGGGGGAAAAGGCAACGATCCACCCCCTCTGGCCGACTGTGTCGCCCATCTCCCCCTGGAGGGGGGCGAGGATGATACTTTTTCTTTTTGTTTGTTGTGCTGATTCCCGGCGCTAAAGCGCCGGGCTATGATCGATTGGTTGTCTGCGGTGACCTGCGGATGCTTGCCTTTCCCACGGGGGGCGAACAAGAGGCGCTCGATTTTGTGCGTGATGCAGCACCCCCTCTGTCGCTGCGCGACATCTCCCCCACGGGGGGCGATCAAGTTAGGCTTAAGATAAGAGATCATCAGGAAATGGGTTCCTTGTCAGGTTCAGAAGGTTCGCTGGTGGTGCCTTCGTGTAAGGCTCGCCGCCGCGAGACGTACCACGCGCCGGTCAGCAGCAGCGATCCGCCGATCAGTGCCCCCGGTGTGACGCGCGGGTCGTCACGGACAATGAAATGGGTGATCACTACCTCACCTATTGGCTCGATGATTGCTGTGTGCAGACCGCTCCTGCCGCGCCAGACGGTTTCCTCGCAGCAGCCGGTGATCGTCTGTTTCGGCCCGCCATCCACGCTGATCACCAGCCCATAGTCGGGTGTTTCGTGTGCGCCAAGCGCAATACTCAACGATGTTCCCTCAAAAGTGAAGGCCAGCGGTCCGGCCCGCTTCGAGGCGACCCGCGCCCGGTCGAGGCCGTGGAGCCAGGGCGACCAGCCCCTATCGTAGGTCACCGCCCAGTGATCAGCCCAGTGGTTGCCGGGATACATCACCGGGGGCAGGTGGATGTAGTCTTTCATCGAATCATAGATCGGCATCAGATTAAAATCGGGGTCGACCACCTGGAAGTAGGCTTCCGGACGCTGCCCGTCGAGCCATTCGTAATCGGCACGTTTGAAATACCACAGATTGATCACCCCGACCCAGGGCCATTCTTCCTGGGCGCGCTGGTAGGCCATTGGCGCGTAACGGGCCTGCTGATCGAGCGTCACCCGCCCGTAACGGGCATCGGCCACCTCCTCCGGTACGACGTTCCAGTTCATCTCACTGATCCAGATCGGCTTGTGGGCGTCGCCATTCCTGACCATGATGTCGCGGATAAACTGGTTGCGCCCATAGTTAACGGTAATGGGACGCATCCTGCGGTCGGTGGGGCCTGACCACAGCCCGTAGCCCTGCATCGCCAGAATATCGAAGCAGTCAGCGGCCCCGGCGTCGTACATGCGCTGGAGAAAAATATAATCGTTGAAATCGCGCCCGTCGAGGGCCGAGGTGGGGGCCAGCGCCCCGCTGATCACCACGATTTCGGGATCAACCGCTTTGAGCGCGTCGTAGGTCTGGCACAGGAGATCGGTGTAGGCTTCCGGGTTGACGATCTGCTCACCCCATTCGGGGTAGATGTTCGGCTCGTTCCACACCTGGTAGTAACGAATGCGTCCCTTGTAGCGTGTGGCGACTGCTGTCGCGTAGTCGGCAAAGTCGTGGAAATCATCGGGCGGGGCAAACGCCCCGATTTCATCTCCGGCGGCTCGGCTCCAGGCTGGCGGGTTGCTCAGCCGGGCGATAATCTCGATATCGTACTTCTCGGACAGGTCGACGATCTGGTCGTACTTGGCCCAGGCGTCGATCCCTTCAGGATCGTTGCGCCGGTCGACGAAGTCGCCGCGCCCGTGAATCTCGATATCCTCCCAGGGGAATTCCTCACGAATCCAGCGGAAGCCCGCTTCGGCGATCAACTGCATCTGCCGCTCGCGTTTCTCCGGCTCGACCTCGCTGTTCAGAAAAGTGTTGATCCCGTAAGGGTTCAGCCCGGTGTAATCGACGGCGGCGTAGGGTTGGAGTTCAAGAGATGGGTGGGTGATGTTCAGCCCAAGCTGCGCTATCCCACGCACCTGTGCAAAAAAATCCTCTTCGCCGGTCTGGTTGAAAGCCCATCCGGCGATGCGGTCACGGAACACGAAGCACGCAGCGACAACCAGCGCGGCGGCGATGGCGATCAGACGGATCAATCTCTTTTTGTGCAGCATGCGTTCATTATAACGTGTTATGGCCCGTTGGTTGAACTGTTTTTGCCGGGAATGCCATCCCGAAGTATACTTAAAGAGTCGGGGTAACTCTCCGGCATAAACACTGAAAGCGGTGATTTCAGACGCTCCCGATACATTGGGACCTCGACCCGCACCCCTACATCTTCGATAGTTTCTTCGTTTCACCGCTTCATGTTGGGGTTTTCCTGGGGCGGTTCAACTTTTTGTTTGTAGCGCATGAGTGACCGCCGCGATAGCTGACTCGAACAACGTAATGGCCGGGTATCAGGTAGGCTGCCGAAGCGGCAAGATGGACGGTCAATGAAGAAAAGAAAGTCTGACTACGTAATAGGCGACGGCATTTTTCACCCCAACTATGGTGCGGGCATTATCATCAGTGTTCAGGAGCAGCAGATCGCGGGCATCGAACGTCGCTACTATTCCATTGAACTGATCAACGATCACGGCACCCTGATGATCCCCGTCGACCAGGCTGATGAATCCGGGCTGCGGCACGCCATTCGCGATCCGAAAGTGATCGCCAAAGTACTGGCTGGCGATCCCCAACCCCTTGACGATGATCACCGGAAGCGTCAGGCTGCGCTGACTGATAAAATCCGCAGCGGCGAACCGACTCAGGTGACCGAAGTGCTGCGCGACCTGGCCTGGCGTGGACACGATGGTTCGCTGACCGAGCGCGATCAAAAGCTCAAAGCCGAGGCAGTAAACCTTCTGGCCGGGGAGTTGGCGCTGCGCCCCGAATTCGATATAGACACGGCCTCCGCGCGGCTTGCTGCGATGGTCAACGAGGCAGTGGCGGCCCACAGTTAATCAGTAGATTTTTTTAGCCCTCACCCTAAATCCCTCTCCCTCATGGAGAGGGACTTAAATCTACCTGTTTCCGGAGATGACAGCTTTTAGCGGCTGTCCTGTATCGGAGACTCCAAACAGAACGCGCACCGGCACCTTTGTTTGGGAATGAAGAATGGCGGCTCAACCAGCTTTCGAACCCGGTTATCTGGCGCTGCTTCGCAGCGGCGTGTTGGAGAAGCGTGCAAAAGAGGCCGTCGAACACCTTTCCGCCTGCGATCTCTGCCCCTGGGACTGTCACATCAACCGGCTTGAGGAAAAAATCGGCTTTTGCAAAATAGGCCGCGATGCCTGGATATCGTCGGCTTTCCCCCACCGGGGCGAGGAAGACCCGTTGAGCGGTCGAAGCGGCTCCGGCACGATCTTCTTTTCGTATTGCAACCTGCGCTGCCAGTACTGCCAGAATTACACCATCAGTCAGGAAGGCGAGGGTCAGCCCATCGACGCAGCCGGGCTGGCCGCTCAAATGCTGACTCTCCAGGCGATGGGCTGTCACAATATCAACTTTGTAACCCCGTCCCACGTCGTCGCGCAGATCATCGAGGCAGTGGCAATCGCCGCCAGAAGCGGCCTGCATATCCCGCTGGTCTATAACACCGGCGGCTATGACTCTCTCCCGGCGCTCAAACTGCTCGACGGAATCATCGATATTTATATGCCCGACATGAAATACGGCGATTCAGCCATCGGGCAGAAATACAGCAAGGTGAGAGACTATGTGAGGGTCAACCAGGAGGCGGTCAGGGAGATGCACCGTCAGGTCGGCGATCTCAGACTCGATGAACGGGGGATCGCGCAGCGCGGCCTGCTGGTTCGTCACCTGGTGCTGCCGGGTGGGCTGGCAGGGACGGAGGTGGTCGCCCGCTTCCTTGCCGAAGAAATCTCGACCGATACGTATATCAATGTCATGGGGCAGTACAGGCCGGAGTATAAGGCCCGCCGTGGGGATTTAGGCGATCTCAGCCGGTCGGTGACGGTTGATGAGATTGCCGAAGCATACGAGATCGCCCGTGCTGCCGGGCTGCACCGCTTCGATCAGCGCCGCCGGGCGTCGTGGCTGGTGTTTTAATCCGGGCCGCCGCGTTCCTGATTCACCTTATCCAGCAGCAATTTCCCCAGCAAATTGAACGGCTTTGGATTCGGGTGTACATGTATCGGTTTCTGGGGAGCGGCGTCAGTCCTCTTCAATCTCGAATTCGTGCTGGAGCAACCCGTCGGCGTCATACAGCAGCACTGTCCCACCGACTTCCCAGGCAGCGGTATCGAGGCCCCAGTAAACGTCGATGGCGCTGTCCTCCCCGCCCCCGGTGTAGACGGTCACCGCGCCCTGCGGGAAGAGGTTCAGCGGAGGGAACTCGAAGCGGTCGCCGTGCTCGCTGACCAGGCTCCAGCCACCCAACCGGGCGACCGATGTTCCCAGGTTGATCACCTCGACTGCCTCCGAAGTCACGTCGCCAGGGTTCAGCACCCGCGCCACTTCGACCATCACCACGCCTTCCGGCGGATCGGTGGCGGTCGGATTGGGGGTCGGGATGTTGCGCGTCGGCACGGTGGTAGTGGTTGGGGTGGCGCTGGGCGTGGCGGTGGGAATGCCGCACACCGGGATCACGATCTCCTGATCGATGGATAGGAAATCGACCGAGAATGCGGGATCGAGCATCAGGTTGAGGGTGGCGATGTCATCGATTGAAACCTCGTATTGTTCAGCGATGTTCCCCAACGTTTCGCCGCTGGCAACGACGTGAACCGGGTTTTCGCAGCCCGGTTCGATGGTGGGTACCACTTCGGCTTCTTCGGCGGGTACCTCTTCGCCGCCTTCTTCGGGCGACTCCTCGACGATATCGGGCAGCGTAGCACGCGGCTCAATCAGCGCCGTGCCGCTCGTCGTCGGCAGCACGACTTCGATTTGTTCCGGCTGCTGGCGTTCCCATATCCACAGCACCAGCAGCGTGACGGCCAGTGACACCGCCGCCGGAATGAGTATCAACATCAAGGTCGATCTCTGTCGCTTCATGATCTTGCCCCGCGTTTGAGAATCAAGGTTAAAACCCGCCAGTTATCCTAGCATAGGATGCTCAAAACGACTACCGCTCACTATTGGCGACACTGATTGAATGCAGCACGATCCGGTCGACTACCCGGTCTCCTGTCTCGGAAACGACAAGCCGCTGCCCGGTCCCGGTGTCGATTAGCCCTGCCGTCAGTTTGTAGCTGCCCGGTGGGAGATCGCCGGTGGGTACGATGTGCCGCTGGACGACGATCATCCCCGCTGTCCAATCATCTGTCGCCACCCCCAGCCCGTTGACCACCACTACCGGTATGTTGCCCGAATCGAGCAGGTGGACGAACAACGTGACTGGCATCTCCGGGCGTTCGCGCACCCACCACCAGGTGGTGACAACCAGCGAGTTGCCCGGTGCGATTTCGGCGGCGCTGATATCGTATCCCAGCAGGTCGATATAACCGGCGACTGGCAGTGGCAGCGGCACTGCCGGGTACTCGATAGTGGTGTAGGGAAGATCGAATGAAATGTTGTTCTGCCAGATGACGCTGCGCGGGCTGCCGTCATTCTGCCGGGCGATAGTGTCGGGCGGTCCCAGGTTGACAATCGGATCAATGTTGGCGGGAAGCATGATCCAGCCTGCCCCCTCTCTCAGCGCAAGGCTCTGCGTACAGTCGAAATCGAAGACCTGGAGATCGTCGATCCCGGTGCCTTCGATCAGTGCGGTGCGGCTTTCGAGCGGAGGATCGGCAGCACAGCGGGCGAACCAGGGCGGCTGGACGCTGCTTTCGGGCAGCGCTTCGGGCCGCACCTCGTAGATGTAGAGGCTGCCCCCGATCACATCGACCGGTGTGTTGTTTCTAAAACTGCCGAAAGCGCCGTCCAGTTCGGGCGGACGCCCTACCAAATTGGTCGCGCTGATCGCATAGATGCCCGGAGCCGGGTTCAACGGGTAAAAGGTGGCCGGTGGAGGATACCCGGCAGGGGTGGTTTCCGAGGGCAGCATCAGCGCGTTGATCCCGTAGGCTGCCGGATCGCCGTCACCATAATAGCTGAGGTAGATCAGGTTGATTCCGCGCCGATCCATATACCGGGCCAGCTCCGGTAAATCCTGACCCCAATCGAGGTTCGACCCGGCGGTGATCTTTGCGCCGTTCTCCAACCCGCCGCCGATGACGTTGATGAAACTCAGGTAGTGGGGATGGATCAGCAGGCCGCTCAGGATCACCGGGAGAATCGCCAGCCCGGTGGCGAGTGGCCGTTGTGTGGGTTCGTCGACCAGATCATGGGCGAGGCGGCTGATGAAGATGAACACCAGTGGCAGTATCGGGAGGAGGCTGCGCATCTCCTGCCCCAGGGGGGTAAACGCGCTTACGGCCAGGATCAACAGCAGCGGGAGGCAGATTTCCCAACGGCATACTTCCTGCCCTTTGATGATCGCCAGCGCGAAGGCCAGCCCCAGCAGCATCAAAGTGATCAGTGGCAGCTTGGTTCCGAGCAGAATGAACGGCTGGTACCACCACCCATTTTGAGAGAAATGTCCCAGCAGGTAAACACGCTGACCGGTTTCGGCCAGCCCCGGTGGAGCCGCCGCTTGAAAACGGATCAACTGGTTCAAATAATCATCGATTGGGATTGGTCGCACCAGCCACCCGGTGAGGACGATCCCCAGGATCAGGGCCAGAAACATGATCACAACGCCTGCCCCGGATTTGCCCGTGCCTGATCTCGGCCTGACCAGCGACGGCAGCATCATCAGACCCGGCGCGAGGATGACGATCAGCGCCGGGAAACCGTTGGCGATGCTCAGGCCGAGCAGCACCGCGCAGGTTACCGCCCACCCGGTTTTCCGGCGGTGCAGATACCGGCTCCAGCACCACAGGCCGCCGATCCAGAAGGCTGCGTTCGCCAGGTCGAGCGCTGCCAGATTGCCATGCGCGAGGATGTTCGGCGAGAAAGTCAGCAAGCCCAGCGCCAGCAGTCCGCTCCAGGAGCCGCCGAGGTCACGTGCCCAGCGCCAGGTGACCGCGCCCAGGAGGAGTGTCAGCCCGATCACCGGCAGGCGGGCCAGGAAGAAAAGGCGCGTGGGAGGCGCTTCCCTGTGCCAGAACAGCGCCTGGCTGATCCGCCGCCAATCAGCCGATCTATAACCGGGCAGTGTGTCGACCGGCGGCAGGTTTGTTTCGAGCAGGCTGAACGCCCCAGAGACGATGCTCATCAGGTACGGAAGTTCGGCATTTTCGGGGTATTCGCCGCGCAACAAAGCCCGCCCCTGTGCGATCCCTGGCCCTTCGAGCAGCGTCGGCGATTTTTTCAGCGCACTGTCGACCGCCAGCCCGAACAGGATCACCAGCAGCAGGGCGGCCAGGAGTATAGGGAAGGCTTTTCGTGCAGCATGATTTTCTGGTTCACTCATGTGGATTTCTCGATGAACACGATAAGAGAATCAAAGGGATGTTTTGTGGCAAATAAGGACTGGAACCGATTATCTGGTACCTGGCAGTGTAGCACTAACTACCGGATTGTGACAAACATCAGCCGGTGGAAGGGCAATAAGTATGAACGACCTGACAGGGCTGACGAGGCCCGGGGCTGAAGCCGCCAGGCTAAACTTCCTGCTTGCTTCTTAAATCGCTTGTCATAAACAGGCAGCTCGGCTACATTTTCATAGGAAGCTTAGCTGTCAGGTATCCGGGGGCTGTACCCACGTGAAAAGCCGCATGACTTTTTGCCTCCTCTCCGTCCTGTGTATATGGGGTACAGGGCCGTGTATCACATAGAGGAGATGGTGATGCCAGATACTATACTCGTTACTTATGCGACAAGTCACGGATCAACACAGGAAGTCGCCGAAGCAGTCGCCGCTGCCCTGCGTGAAATGGAACTTACGGTGGATATTCAGCCTGCGCGGAAAGTACGTTCCCTTGAAGGGTACAGCGCGGTTGTGCTGGGGGCACCGCTCTACATGTTTCGCTGGCACAAGGATGCACGTCGATTTCTGGCCCGGCACCAGAAAGCCCTTGTCAAACGACCGGCGGCGGTTTTCGCGCTCGGCCCCTTTTATACCGGCGATGAAGCGGAGTTTCAGGGTTCGCGCGAACAACTCGACAAAGAGCTTGCCGAGTTTCCCTGGTTCGCGCCGGTCGATGTGGTGATATTCGGCGGCAAATTCGAACTGGAGAATCTGCACTTTTCCTACCGGATGTTTATGAAGGAGATACCGGCAACCGATCTGCGGGATTGGGCGGCGATCCGCGATTGGGCGAACAGCTTACCGGCGAAGCTTCGGTGATTAGATCACACATGGATATTCAGGAGGCGCTATGATGACCCAGAATGCTGCTGTTCAAATCGAGGACTCTGCCTGGAAAGTGCTCTACCGCATCGGCGGCGTGGCCGCCCTGATCGCGGCGTTTGGTTTCAGGAGAAACATCGGCGCGGAGGTCTCGCTCGCCAGCGCGCAGATGCCGCCCGCCACTGCGGGCGGTTGGTTCGACCTGCTGCAAAGCCGCCGCTTTATTGGGCTGGCCTATCTCAATCTCTTCGACCTTGTGAATTATGCGCTGCTGGGACTGCTGTTCATCGCGCTGTATGTCGCCCTCCGGCAGATCAACAGGAGCGCCACGCTGATCGCCCTGTGTTCCGGCCTGATGGGAGTGGCGGTCTACTTCGCGTCAAACCAGGTCTTTGCCATACTGTCCCTCAGTAATCAATATGCAGCCGCCGCAGAAGCGGATCGGGCGGCGTTTCTGGCCGCAGGCGAGGCGCTGCTTGCTGTCGGAAATCAGGGCGCGGGTGTCTACCTGGGTCTATTTTTGGTGACCTTCGCTGCCCTGATGTTTTCAGTCGTCATGCTGCGGGGCGGCGTCTTCAGCCGCCTGACGGCTTACATAGGAATCGTGGGCAATGCGTGTATATTGTGCTACTTCGCCACGCTGATCTTCGCTCCGGCGCTCACCTGGCTTCCACACACCGTCGGCGCGATACCGCTGGTGGTCTGGGAGGTACTGGCGGGTCTCCGGCTGCTGAAGATGGCGAGGGCTTAGCTGATAAAAAAACAGGAGGGCGACCACAAGGGTCGCCCCTACAAGACGGAATCAAGTTCTTGGGCAGGTCAGAAAAGCGGCCCGAAATCCAGATTTAGTATCGCAGCAAGGCTCCGATCCCTTCCGATTTCACCAGCGGCGAATCGACATTGACGAAGGTGACATTCCCACCGAAATCGACCGCTTTCGTTACGGCGTTGTCGATTGCTTCGGGGTCGTGGTGATCCTCGATCACCGCCAGGGTTTGCACCCGTCCCGATTTCAGCGCTTTTAGGGTTTCCTTCAGGCCGACCACCCCGTTCGATCCTTTGGCCGCCGCCGTCTGGATCGCCTCGACGAGGCGTTTCTCGGCGGCTTCTTCGTTCGCCTGGATCACGGCCAGCGATTGGGCGAGGATTTCGCTTTCTGGTGCATGGAACGAAATCGGGAACATTCCCGCGACCTGCGAGGCACAGGGCTGGGGCATCACCGTTTTGAATTTCTGGCAGGTGGGTTCTGATCCACCCAGCAGGATATGATCGGGTTTGTGGCGCGCACAAAAGGCTGTCAGTGCATCGGCAAAGTCTTTCAGGTTGCCCTTGACCGTCTCGTGGCGGTGTCCGTCTAACTCATCGCCGCGTGCGCGGCCTGCTGCCCCGCCGCCTGATTTGATGCGCTTGATCTCCTCCCCTTCGAGTGTGTCGGAAGCAGTCAGGTCGCCGAGGTGGAAGTGAAACATCCGGATTTCCTGCTGGTCGACCAGCGCAACGGTGATCGCCCCGTAGCTGTCGATGAGATTAACCAGGGGGAGGATAAATGGTTTGTCGGCAACATGGATCGAGCTGTGGCGCAGGGGTACGGCCAGCGGGACGACCTCCCACAATCCGTCGCCCTGCCCGGAAAAGACGGCGACTCCCCGCCCCATCCAATCGAATTCCTTCTCGAAGAAATTCTCCAACGCTGCAATGTCTTTGTCCGGGGCGCGCCCGGCAGCCGATCTGAGCAAATTCTTAAGCCGTGTCCGGTAGGCTTCCGGCGTGGTGCGCAGACGCGGTGGCATGTTCAGGTAAAGGCTCGTTACCGGCTGGGTGCCGCTGAATGCCGCAAGCGTTTCGAGGTCTTTGCGTTCAAACATAGAATGGCTTCCTCCCTTCAGAGCTGAAGATAAAAACGTGCTGTGGAAGGTTTAGTGTTGGTGTCGGGATTGTGAAGATGAAGGCGGACCGGTCTCCCCGAATCGGCCCGCCTTGATGATCTGGATTTAATCCTCGCGTGAGCCAACTGTGACCGGTATGTCGAGCGTTTCGCCGTCACGGATGATGGTCACTGTGATTTCCTGGTCGACGCTGACGTTGCTGACCAGGTAGCCCAGTAACTCGTCGAAGTTATGGATCGGGTAGCCGTCCAGGGCGGTGATGATATCACCTCCCAGGAGAACGTCGAATCCCCGGAAAACGGTCTGTTCGTCTCCGCCGTGCAGCCCGGCCCGATCCGCGCCGGAGCCGGGAACGACTTCGGCGATCAATACGCCGTCCGTCACCGGTAGATCATATTCTAATGCAAGGTCGGCGAGCGTAACCTGTGTGTTGGCACTGATGCCCAGGTACGGGTATTCGACGCTGCCGTTTTCGATGATCTGCGGGACGATCCGCTTGACCGTGTCCACCGGGATGGCAAACCCGACGCCGGTGTTGAGGCCCGACAGCGATTGGATGGCGTAGTTGACACCGACCACCCGCCCATGCGAGTCGACCAGCGGCCCGCCTGAGTTGCCGGGGTTGATCGCCGCGTCGGTCTGGATGATCTTGGGGTTGCTGAAGACTCCCGTATCGCTGATCTCGCCGGAGGGCAGGCTGCGCCCAATCGCGCTGACGATCCCCACCGACATCGACCCCGACAGGCCAAATGGATTGCCGATGGCGATCACGCGCTGCCCGACCAGCAAATCTTCGGATTCGCCTAACTCGACCGCAACCAGGGTTATGCCCTCCGGTGGGGTGACCTGCAGGACGGCGAGGTCAGCGTAGGTGTCATAGCCGAGCACTTCGGCTCGTAAAACCATGCCATCGTAGAAGGTGACGCGCACCTCGTCGGCGTCCTGGATGACATGGGCGTTGGTTACGATGATCCCTTCCGGGTCGATCACGAAGCCAGAGCCGGAGGCATAATCCAGCAGTTCGTCGCTGGTTCCATCCTCCTGGCTGACGTCGATGTAGACGACCGCCGGGTTGACACGCTGGTAGACATTGATCAGCAACTGCTCCTCGGCGTCTGCCTCGGCGATCAGTTCTTCGGGAATCGGAGTTGGTATGCTGGTCTGCGGAGTGGCGATGATCGCCGGTTCCGCTGCACTGCTTTGCCCGACGCTGCTGCCCAATGTCGGCGCGGCGCAGGCGAGGGTCGCCAGTACCAGAAAAACCGGGACCAAAATCGTTAATTTATTGCCATGTTGGCGTTTGCTAATCATAGTACAGTTAACCTCTATCAAATCCTTCAAATACCAATACCACAATTTCTATTGATGATAACGGTAGCCTCTCTGGGCTGCCAGTTCGTTGAACAACCGGTGTTCCTCGTCCGTCAGGTCGGTGGGCAGTTCCACGCCGACCCGCACGTACAGGTCGCCGTGATCATCTGGATCGCGCAGGTGCGGCATCCCTTTGCCCCTCACGCGTACAAGCTGGCCGGGCTGGGTTCCGGGGTTGATTTTCAGGGTGACTTTGCCCTCCATCGTCGGGATATCGACTTCGCCGCCGAGCACCGCCGTGTAGAGATCAATGGTTACCTCGATCACGAGATCGTCTTTGTCACGGCTGAAGCGTGGATCGTCGCGCACGCGGACTTTGAGGTAAAGGTCGCCGACCTCCCCGCCGTTGATCCCCGGTGCGCCTTCGCCCGCAATGCGGACCCGCGTACCGGTGCGCGCCCCCCTGGGGATTTTTACCTGTAAGTTCCGACCGTCTTTAGCCAGCATCCGGGTGGTGCCGTAATAGGCTTCTTCCAGCGAAATATCAACATCGGTCGTCAGGTCCTGGCCCTTCAACTGCTGCTGCTGATATCGCTGGCCGCCGTGCCGCCCGCTGCCGAACAGATCGTCGAATCCAAAACTGGCCGAACGCTGCCCGCCCATGCCCGACATACTGGCGAAGATCGCCTCGAAGAAGTCCGAGAAACCGCTGCCGCCATATTCGACGCGCACGCTGCCCGGCTGCCCGCCCATCCACTGTGACCAGTCGAAGCCATCCGGCTGCCCGCCAGTTTGCTGGTAGCTCTGGTAGCTGTGCCTGATCTGATCGTACTTGGCTCGCTTCTCCGGGTCTTTCAGTACCTCGTAAGCCTCGTTGATCTCTTTGAATCGCTCTTCTGCCGTCGGGTCGTCGGGATTGGCATCGGGGTGATGCTGGCGAGCCAAATTTCGAAATGCCTTTTTGATCGCCGCTGTGTCCGCGTTCTGGGAGACGCCTAATACTTTATAGTAATCCTTATATTCCATCCAACCACCAACTCATTCAATATCGGTAAATACGACAATATCCCCATCCACCGTTTGCAGACAGGCGATAGTCTATTCTATTTGATTCTAGTCTCTGGCGGGAATCAGAGTCAACTGTTGGGGAGCTTTTTTACGCTGGTCTTATGAGAACTTAATACTTTGCTAATGATTTGTGGGTACAGGAGCGAGTTGCTCCCGTTCTACTCTTGTAGAGTACAGAGTCACACATTCCTCGTAAATTGCCTCCTGTTATGCATTCTGTGTGAAGTCATCCTTGACCACTAGCGGTGATCACACTTAACACTTTTGCCTTTGCTATTGATGAATGCCAGTATGTACTATAATTGTCTCGGAATTGGGCACAAATCTCTTGTAATAAGTAATTGCATCATTTATAAGGTGGCCCTGCATGACTAACATGATAGGCAGACTGATAGGTGGTAGATACCGGATAGAAGGAAACCTTGGTCGGGGGCGAAGTGCATATGGAGACTCATACCGGGCCATAGACACTAATTTAGATCGAGAAGTTGCTTTAAAGCTTCTTCCTCGAACATTAGAGTTGCAAAATCCACATACTAGAGCTCGCTTTAACCGCGAGGTAAATGTTCTGAAGGCATTGGATAACGCTCATATTATCAAGGTGCTGGATGCTGGAGATGATGAGGAGTATGGTGTATACCTCGTATCCGATTTTAAACGAGGAGGTAACCTGCGAACCTATCTAGAGGGTCACGCTCGTGGGCTGAAGAGAGAAGATTTTTTCCGTTTGTTTGTACCTTTAGCCGACGCGATAGATTATATCCACCGAAAAGGCATCCTCCATCGCGATCTGAAGCCGGAGAACGTTGTTCTAGACGATACCAATGCACCGCACTTGGTTGATTTTGGTATTTCTTATATTTTCGATGGAACAGATATTACTCGGACCGGAGATAGAATCCCTGGTACTTTTGCATACATGGCTCCAGAGTTGTTTGACTGTAAAGGAATGCCTTCAAAGCAATCCGATATATACTCTTTTGGCGTTATGATTTACGAGGTATTAGAGGGCAACTTACCGTTTGAGGGGACTGAGAGACAAGTCATAGCTGGCCATCTGGCTCTGCCCATTCCGGATCCTTTGGTAATGAGGGAGAAAATGGGTGATGAGTTTGTAAAAATCATCACCGAGAAGGTCTTAACCAAGGATCCAAGGGATCGTCCCGCATCAGCGAATAAGTTGTTGAATGAACTAAGCATAGCAGTATATGGTGAAAAAATACCTGCGAATTTTGTAACCTCATCACTAGGGCCCAATGGGTGGCTACGATACTTCTGGATCCCATTGGTCGGTTCATTAGTTGTATTAATTGCAGCACTCATCACAAGCTTTGGGCCTAAAGTCTATGACACATTGATGGTTCGGGCCACGTCTGCGGCTGGGCTGAGAGGTACGAAGACTGCAGAGGCAAAAGCTTCGGGCACAACTGTTGAACTGAATACGTATACGGTTGAAGCACGTGAAACGGAATTAGTACAGGCACGGGGGGCTGAAAGCATTGTTGCACAAGCAACTAAAACGGCGGATGAACAAGTTATTGAAACCCCCACCCCGACCTACTCTCCAATTCCCACTGCCACCACTACGGCTACTCCAGCCGCATCTAGCACGCCTTATCTGACCGCGACACCCACTTCTACCGCAACCGATAATTTGGATGCCACTGGGACTTCATATGTGGAGACACAATATGCAGTCATCATAGCTACAAGGGCTGCTCAACGAGCGACTATGTACTCACTGTTGGATGAAGCGCTAGCAGACTATGGTAAAGTACCGCAGTTCGTGGAGGCTCTCCATCAAACAATGCCTAGCGAGGGGCCTGTTAGTGGCGGTCTCGCCCATGAAGAAAATGACTTTCTTGAAATTAGATGTTCTTATGACAGTTATAAGGACTTTATCGCTGAAGTTACATTCACCAATCCGTATTCAGCCAATTTTTACAGATTCTCGTTTGGCTTTCTCTTTCGGTATGATAGATCTGATAACCATTATCGCTTATATGTAGTCTCACCCGACAAATGGGTGCTGAACAATTGGACAGGAACAGATTCTTATAGTATTACCCAAAATGGCACTTTCCCAATAAATACGGAGGAAAATGGAACAAATAGCTTCCTTATGGTGGCAAAGGGAAATCAGGGATTGCTAATAGTTAATGGTATATTTGTCTCTCAACTCGATTTATCTCACCGAGAAAATTTTGGAGAGGTGTGTATAGGTATAGGGATGGTTAATAACAGTGAGTTGAACGGATTTAGTACTGGGTTTCAAGATTTTAGCCTTTGGCATGTCCAGTAATGTGTAGAGCCACTGACACTTCCTCTCTAACTTCCCAACGGCGATTATTGTGTGAACCAGGCTGTCAATGTTACACACAATCCGAGACACTCGAATAAACTGACATCCTGCTTTTTTATTTGATACAACTATCCCGATATTGTTCACAACCATTGAAAAATCAGGCGTCCTGTGATAGCATTCTTTCAGTTTGCTTGACTTCAGTACGATACCTGCCTGCTCACCTGCTGGGGTGAGATCGACGGGTAGCGAGCCAGCCTGTGCCCGCGAAAATGAACAAGTTCACCGGTCGGCAAGTCTCTCAGGAGATAGCTCCGTGCTCGTACAACAATACCTACCCATTGCGATTCTGGTACTGTTCGCCATAATCATGGCCCTGATTGTGGTCTTTACTTCGGTAATATTTGGCCCGCACCGCCCCACGAAGAAAAAATTGGCTCCCTATGAGTCAGGTATGACCCCGATTGGCCCCGCCGTCCGGCGTCTGCCGGTGCGCTTCTACCTGGTCGCGGTGCTGTTCATCCTGTTCGACGTCGAGATTATTTTCCTGCTGCCCTACGCCGTAGTGATCCGTCAACTGGGGTTGTACGGTCTGATCGCTACCGGGGTTTTCGTTGTCATTCTGACCGTTGGCCTGCTCTATGAATGGAAGAAGGGGGGCCTGGATTGGGAGTAGATAATCCTACCAACAAGTCCGGTGCCTTAGGCATTGTGACCACGACGCTGGATGCTGCCGTCAACTGGGGGCGCACCCGCGCCATGTGGCCTGTCCTGTTTGGACTGGCCTGCTGTGCCATCGAGATGATGAGCACCCAGGCCTCTCATTATGATATATCTCGATTCGGCATGGAATTGATGCGTGCTTCACCGCGCCAGAGCGACCTGATGATCGTTGCCGGGCGGGTCAGCCGTAAGATGGCTCCGGTTGTCCGCCGTCTCTACGATCAGATGCCCGCGCCCAAGTGGGTGATCTCGATGGGTGACTGTGCAAGCTGCGGCGGCGTGTTCAATAATTACGCCATTCTCCAGGGCGTCGACGAAATCATCCCGGTTGATGTCTATATTGCCGGGTGCCCGCCCCGCCCGGAGCAGTTGATACATGGTATCCTGACTCTGCACGAAAAAGTGCAGCAGGAAACGGTCACCGACTGGGCAACCTGGCCTTTCCTTCGCAAGCCGGAGGCGGCTGAATAAGTATCTGTGCCTTTCACCGGATAACAGGACTGAACATCAATGGCTGATCCCCTGGCAGTAGCCAATACAATCAAAGAGAAATTTCCTGAAGCGGTTGTGGAGATCATCGAGTTTCGTGGCGAGGTGACCGTCGTCGTTGCGCCGGAGGTGCTGCTCGACATTGCCCGCTTCTGCAAAGAAACCGAAGGTCTTGAATTCAACCACATGGCCGATCTCTCAGCGGTCGATTACTGGCCCGATAAGCCGCGTTTCGCGGTTAACTACGTGCTCCGCTCGATGATCTACGGGCATATGATCCGGCTCAAGGTCTACCTGCCGGAAGCGCAGCCGGTGATCGATTCTCTTACCAGTATCTGGGCCGGAGCCAACTGGCCCGAACGCGAAGCGTGGGATATGTTCGGCATCAAGTTCGAAGGCCACCCCAATCCGCGCCGCATCCTGATGCCCTTCGACTGGACGGGCCATCCACAGCGAAAGGACTACCCGCTGGGGTACGAGGAAGTCCAGTTCAGCTTTAACTACGACCGGGTGCAGGCCAAGAAACCGCATCCTGAAGATTAGATTACGGCCTGTTTACGGGACGGGACTGAAGCAATGACGCTTTCAAATTATCAATTAACGCACGCCACCGAGATCGAAACCGATAACGGGACGGTCGAGATTGCGCTTGAGCAGCTCCGGGGCATCGTTTCGGATGATGCCTTTACCGGCGATACGATGCTGCTCAACATGGGGCCCCAGCACCCCAGCACACATGGTGTGCTGCGCCTGATGCTTGAACTCGACGGCGAGGAGATCATCCGCTGCCTGCCTGATATTGGCTTCCTGCATACCGGCATCGAAAAGAATATGGAGGCCAAGACCTACGAGAAAGCCCTGGTGATGACCGACCGCCTGGACTATCTCAACAACCTGGGTAACAACCTGACCTACTGTATGGCCATCGAGAAGATCGCCGAACTGGATGTGCCGCTCCGCGCACAGTATGTCCGCGTGCTGCTCACCGAGCTTCAGCGCATCTCCAGCCACCTGATCTGGCTCGGTACCCATATTCTTGACCTGGGCGCGACCAGTCTCTTCCTTTATACATTCCGCGAGCGGGAATACATTCTCGATATTTTCGAGGCGTGTTCCGGCCAGCGCATGATGACCAATTACTTCCGGCCCGGCGGCCTGTGGCGCGATCTGCCGGATAACTTCGAGCAGATGGTACATGATTTCCTCGACTATATGCCGGGTAAAATCGACGACTACGAACGCATCCTCACCAAGAACCCGATCTTCATCGAGCGAACGAAGAACATCGGCCTGATCCCGGTCGAAAAGGCGATCAACTGGAACCTGACTGGCCCATCACTGCGCGGTTCTGGCGTAAATTTCGACATTCGCAAGGCGTATCCGTATTCCAGCTACGACCATTTCAACTTTGATATCCCGCTCGGTTCAAACGGCGATGTCTACGACCGCTACCTGATCCGCATGGAAGAGATGCGCCAATCGCTGCGAATCGTAAAGCAGGCGCTCGACAATCTACCCGACGGCCCCTTCCGCAGCGACGACCGCAAGTATGTCCCGCCGCCGCGTTCGGAACTGGGCACCAGCATGGAAGCGGTGATCCACCACTTCAAGCTGTGGACGGAAGGCTTCAAACTACCCAAAGGCGAAGTCTACGTCTCCACCGAATCACCGAAGGGCGAACTGGGTGTTTACCTGGTCAGCGATGGCGGTACGAAGCCCTGGCGCGTCCACTGGCGCACCCCGTCCTTTGTGAATCTTCAATCGATTGGCTGGGTTTCCGAAGGCTATATGGTCTCCGACCTGGTGGGAATCATCGGCAGCATCGACATTGTGCTGGGCGACTGTGACCGCTGATAACACGACAGTATTCGAGGCAAGCATGAGCCTGTTAGAACGACGCAAAGAAGACATCGAACGGCACCTGGCGAAATACCCGCAGAAACAGTCGGCGGTGATGCCCCTGCTCTATATTGCCCAGGAAGAATATGGGTACATTACCGAAGAGGCGATGGAAGAAATCGCCTCTATCGTCGACACCGACGTCACCCAGGTCAGGGGGATCGTCGGGTTCTACACGATGTACTACAGCCAGGAAAAGGGCAAGTACCTGATCCAGATTTGCACCGACCTGCCCTGCGCGCTGCGCGGGGCCGAGGCGTTCAGCGCGAAGGTCTGCGAGGCGCTCGGTATCCAGCCCGGTGAAACCACCGACGACGGCCTGTTCACCGTCGAGAACGTGATGTGCATCGGTGCCTGTGACCGCGCCCCGGTCATTCAGGTCAATTTCAAGTTCTACGAGAACATGGACATGGACTCGTTCAACGACCTGATCGAAGCGCTGCGCCGCGAGCACGACGCGATGCAGCCTTACAGCCACGAGTAAGTGTGTCCGGGACGGTATGAACGACCTATCGCCGGAGTTCCTTACCAAGTCAGATTATGATCGCGTGCTCACCCTGTGGAACGCCGCTGGGCTGCACATCCGGCCAACGGGGAGAGACATGCGCGAAGCGTTCGAACGCCAGATCGACGGTGGTACGCAGGCTGTCATCGGCGTCGAAGCGCAGGACGGCGAGTTGATCGGTGTGGTGCTCGCGACCCACGACGGACGCAAGGGTTGGATCAACCGGCTGGCGGTTCACCCGGATCAGCGGAGGCAGGGGGTCGCCAAGGCGCTCGTCACTGCCGCCGAAGATGCCCTCCGCGCGCAGGGGATCGAGATTTTCGCTGCGCTGATCGAGCCGGGCAACGACGCTTCATTAGAATTGTTTCTGTCGTCGGGCTATGCTGATTTTTCCGGCATCCATTACGTCAGCAAGCGCGACCGTGACGATATTTAGCTGTTACCAGTAAAAAGCTAGTCGCTACCAAAGAGGTTATCGTGACCCATATCCTGTTAAGAGAGTTGGATATCCCCGACATCGGCAAGATGGAAGTTTATCTTGCCAACGGCGGCTACGATGGGCTGAAGAAAGCGCTGTCCGACCACCAACCCGACGACGTGATCAATATCGTCCGCGAATCGGGACTGCGTGGGCGCGGTGGCGCGGGTTTCCCGGCAGGCGTGAAGTGGAGCTTCGTGCCCAAAGACGTCTTCCCGAAATACGTCTGCGTCAACGCCGACGAGAGCGAGCCGGGGACATTCAAAGACCGCCAGTTGATGGAGAACAACCCCCACCAGTTGATCGAGGGTGCGCTGATCTGCGCCTACGCGATCCAGGCATCAGCGGTCTACATCTATATACGTGGCGAATACTGGGACATCGCCGATCACCTCGACCGCAAGATCGCGGAGGCCCGCAAGAAGGGGTTCATCGGCAAGAACATTCTCAAATCAGGCTGGGACTGCGAGGTCTACACCCATCGCGGGGCAGGGGCCTACATCTGCGGTGAGGAAACCGCGCTCCTTGAATCGCTCGAAGGCAAGCGCGGCCAGCCGCGTCTGCGCCCGCCCTTCCCCGCCAGCGAGGGTCTCTATGCCAAGCCGACGGTGATCAATAACGTCGAGACGCTTTCCAATGTGCCTTACATTCTGGTCAACGGGGCCGACGCTTACCGCGAGATCGGCGAAGGCGACAGCCCCGGCACCAAGATTTTTTGCCTGAGCGGGTGCGTCAACAAGCCCGGTAACTACGAACTCCCCTTCGGGGGCGAGACGACCTTCCGCAAGCTGATCTTCGAGATGGGCGGCGGTATCCCTGATGGCAAGCAGATCAAGGCAATTTTGCCCGCCGGGGCCAGTGCGGCGATCCTTCCCGCCACCGATGAAGTGCTCGATACGCCCATCGTCTACGGGGCGTTCCGGGCCTGGGGCACCGATATTGGCTCCGCGTCGGTGATCGTCCTTGATGAGATGGTCGATATAGCCTGGGCCGCCAAGAAAATGATCAACTTTTTCTCGCACGAATCGTGCGGGCAGTGTACGCCCTGCCGTGAGGGTACTTACTGGCTTTCGCGGCTTTACAAACGCATGGACAGCGGTCAGGCCGATGCGGGCGATATCCAGACGATGGATGCCGTTGCCGCGCAGATGGAAGGTAAATGCATCTGCGCCCTCGGCGAGTTCGCCGTGAACCCGGTCAGGGCCACGATCAAACATTTCCCTGAAGATTACGAGCGTGCGGTCGGCAATGGTCGCCTGAGTCGGCGATAGCCGCCTGCTGCCGCCGATTGGCGAAGAGTAGTCGGACTCGATTGGATCACAACTTTATGGCAGACACCGTAAAAATCACTATCGACGACATAGAACATGAAGTCCCTGCCGGGATGAATCTGATTGATGCGGCCAAGCTGTGCGGCGTCGACATCCCGGTGTTCTGTTACCATCCCAAGCTGGGGCATGATGGCAACTGCCGGATGTGCCTGGTGGAACTGGGCCTGCCGCGCAAGAATCGCGAAACGGGCGAGATGGAACTCGCATGGTTCCCCAAGCTGGAAACCGCCTGTACACAGAAAACATGCGAAGGCATGGCGATCCGCACGACGACCGAGCGGGTCACCGATGCCCGCCGTGCCGTTCTGGAATTTCTGCTGTCGAGCCACCCGCTCGACTGCCCGATCTGCGACAAGGGCGGCGAGTGTCCGCTCCAGAACCTGACGATGGCGCATGGCCCCGGCACCAGCCGTATGTACTGGGAAGATCGGATGCACCTGGGCAAGCATGTCGCGCTGGGCGAGTTGATCTTCCTCGATCAGGAACGCTGCATCCACTGTGCGCGCTGCATCCGCTTCCAGGAGAAGATCGCGCTCGATCCGGTGCTGGGCTTTGATATGCGCGGGCGCAAACAGCAGATCGTCACCAGCAGCACGCCGGGCTTCAACAGCATTTTCTCCGGCAACACGACCGATATCTGCCCGGTCGGGGCGCTGACCACTGCCGATTTCCGGTTCAACGCCCGGCCCTGGGAAATGGTGCAGGTGGCGACAATCTGCTCGCACTGCCCGGTTGGTTGCAACATGAGTTTCGATACCCGCACCGACCGCCTCGCCGGGGGCCGCACCACCATTCGCCGGGTGATGCCCCGCCAGAATGAAGCCGTCAACGAAATCTGGATTTGTGATAAGGGCCGCTTTGCCCGTCACTACATGGAACACGAAGAACGCCTTACGACGCCCCTCGTCCGTAAGGGGGGGATGCTTGTCGAGGCGACCTGGGAAGAGGCGATCAGGGAAGTTGCCGCCCAGCTTAAAGCCGCCGGGCCGAATATTGGCGCGGTGGCCGGAGGGCGTTTGAGCAACGAAGACCTGTACGCGCTGCAAAAACTGATCCGGGGCCAGGGCAGCGGCGATCTGTCTGCCTACTTACCCAATGCCACCGGGGGCGAGATCGCCGCACGGTTTGGCGTTGGGGTCGGCACCAACCTGAAATACCTCGGCGCGGGCGATGCGATTGTCGTCGTCGCCAGCGACCTGCACGAAGAAGCGCCCATCTGGTGGCTGCGCGCTGCTGCCGCAGCCCGTCGTGGTGCCGAATTGATTGTTATCTCCGGGCGCGAAACACGCCTCGATGTCGAAGCCAGTCAGAGCATCCGCTGTGCTTATGGCGCAGAAGTCGCCACGCTGAACGCGATGCTCGGCAGTCTGCCTAAGACGGCGGTCAAAGCGGGCGAATCGCTCGATGGGATGGCCGAAGCCATCGTTCACGCCAAAGAATTTACGGCTGATGCGGCGCTCAAGGCGGCGGCAAAGACCATCGCCGGGGCAGGGAACGCGGTGATTTTCGTCGGCAGCGAAGGGCTAACCGGCGAAGCCAGCCGCGAACTGGCACAGGCATCGGCCAACCTGCTCGCTGCGACCGGTCACGTGGGGCGCGCCAACAACGGCCTGATCATCGTCTGGCCTTCGGCCAACGGGCAGGGAGCCGCCGATATGGGCTTCGATCCCGGCTTCGGACCGGGTTACCAGCCAGTCGACAAGCCGGGCCGTTCCTATGGTGACATTTTTGCGGCGCTGGCCGACGACGTGATCAAGGTGCTGGTCATCGCCGGGGCTGACCCGGTTTACGATGATCTCACCGCCGAAGAATCGATCCGCAAGACAAAGGGCTTTATCGTCGTCCAGGAGATGTTCCTGACCGAAACTGCCAAACTCGCTGATGTCGTCCTGCCGGTGCAGAGCGCAGCCGAGTGTGAAGGAACCTACACCAGCGGCGAGCGCCGCGTGCAGCGGTTCTACCCGGCGGTCGAGCCACTCGGTGAAAGCCTCCCCGCCTGGCTGATCACCCAGCGCATCGGCGAAGTGCTGGGGCAGGGCGCGCCTTCCGTTTCGGCGGCGGTGCTGCTGGCCGAGATCGGGCGGAACGTGCCGCAGTATGCGGGGATCACCTGCCAGACTTTAGCGAAAGTTGAGGAACAGTTCCCCGACGTAGGCGGCGAAGACCTCTACTACGGTGGAACATCCTTCCAGAATGTTCGCGGGTTGGGTGTGCAGTGGCCCACCCTCGCCGAGCAGGTCGACGCGCCGCTATCGGTCGCACCGGCCCAGGCGGGTGAGGTGCTCGAACCGGCAGATGGCGAGATGATCGTCGTGCCGGTTACGCTGGTCTACGATACCGAGGCCCTGTTCTTCAAGACCCAACTGCTGCACCAGCGCGTGCCGCTGCCGCATATCGGCCTGAACCCGGCGGATGCCGGTCGGCTGGATATGGTGGACGGTGATCTGGTGAGTCTCACCATCGACGATCACCGGGTTGCTGCTGCTGCCTATCTCGATGAACGTGTGCCATCCGGCGTGGTGACCATCCCGCGCCGCCTTCAAACGCAGGGTGCGCCGCTGTTCGCCACCACTGCTCCGGTCGTCAAACTGGAGAAAGTCGAAGCATGAGCGATTTTGTCATCTTCCTGATCGACGCCGCCGTCAAAGCCGTGCTGATTATCGTCGGCCTGGTGCTGGGCTTTGCCTATACCACCTGGCTGGAACGGCGCTTCATTGCCCGGCTGCAATCACGTGTGGGGCCGAACCGGGCTGGCCCGGCAGGGCTGCTGCAGCCCTGGGCCGATGCCTTGAAGCTCTTCTTCAAAGAAGACATTATGCCCACCGATGCCGACCGGATCATCTATACACTTGCCCCGGCGGTCACCTCTGTCCCGGCTTTGATCGTGCTGGGGGTGGTGCCCTTTGGCGGGCAGATCAGCCTGTTCGGCTACCAGACCACGCTTGGCCTGGCCGATATAAACGTTGGCGTGCTCTATATTGTCGCCGTCACCTCGATTGCCGTGTATGGCGTCGTGCTGGCCGGGTGGGCCTCGTCGAATAAATACGCGATGATGGGTGGCCTGCGGGCCACCGCCCAGATGATCAGCTATGAACTGGCGATGGGCCTTGCAATCCTCGCACCGGTGATGATGGCCGCATCGATGAGCATGAGCGATATCATCGATGCGCAGCAGAATATATGGTTCGTCTTTCTCCAGCCCATCGCGGCGGTGATTTTCTACATCACCATCCTGGCCGAAACCAACCGCTCCCCCTTTGACCTGCCCGAAGCCGAGCAGGAGCTTGTCGCAGGCTATCACACTGAGTACAGCGGGATGAAGTTCGCCAGCTTCTTCATGGCCGAGTACATGAAGATGATCGCGGTCAGCGCGATTTTCTCGGCGTTGTTCCTGGGGGGCTATCGCTTCTTCGGGCTGGAGAACCTGCTGGGTGGCTGGATGGGGCCGATCATCCTGTTTGTGAAGATCGTCGCATCACTCGCCTTCATGGTCTGGATACGCGCCACGCTGCCACGTTTTCGTTATGACAAGCTGATGGCTTTCGGCTGGAAGGTGCTGCTCCCGCTATCGTTGGCCAACGCCGTTGTAACCGCCGTCCTGATTGTCCTGGACATTATCCCAAGTTTCGCCTAGGTTTGTAAGGATTGTATCGGGCATGATCAAAGAAGCGTTTGGAAAAGGGGTTGCCATTCTCGAAGGGTTAGGGACGGTCTTTAAGCATGTCTTCGAGAAACCGGTGACCGTTCAGTTCCCCGAAGAGTTCAAGCCGTTCGCCGAGCGGTTCAAGGGCCGCCACGAACTGAAGCGTTATGAGAACGGCCTTGAGAAGTGCATCGGCTGTGCGTTGTGCGCCGCCGCCTGCCCCGCCGACGCGATCTGGGTGGAGGCGGAAGAAAACACCGATGAAGAACGCTACTCGCCGGGTGAGCGCTACGCCAAAACCTACGAGATCAACATGCTGCGCTGCATCTTCTGCGGATATTGTGAAGATGCCTGTCCGACCGAGGCGATAGTCCTTGAGAAGCATTACGAACTGTCATTCACCGATCGCCGTGACGCGATCTATACCAAAGAAATGCTGCTTGTCCCGCCGCCGGAAGGTCAGGAGGACACGCCGCGAAAAGTCGAGCCGGGCAGCTTTGACCGGTCTATCCCGGTAATGGAAGACCCGAAGTAGAGTGAACTACGGAGAAAACACGCTGCCTGACGGTAAACTGTTTCCCGTGTTTCACTTAAGGTTTTACGAAAAACTTTTCGTAAAACACTCAAATTTGAAACTATAAGAGTAAAGGCAGTCTCAACCTATGACGCCTGGGACCGTTCTATTTTTAATCTTAGCCCTGATTGCCGTCGCTTCGGCGATTGGCATGCTGACCAGCGCCAACGCGGTGCATGCCGCGCTGTTCCTGGTGATCAACTTCTTTTGCATTGCCCTGTTCTACCTGGGGTTGCACGCGCCTTTCCTGGCAATGGTGCAGATCACCGTCTACGCCGGGGCGATCATGGTCCTGTTCCTGTTCGTGATCATGCTCCTGGGCGCGGAGCGCATCTCGCTTGGCTCGACGCTTCGCTGGCAGGGGCCGCTGGCCATCGTGCTGGTTGTGCTGCTGCTGGGCGTGACGATTTTCATCCTGTTCAGCCCGCAGATTGGCAGCCAGATGCCCGTGCCTGAGGTATGGACGGCGGCGCAGGCGGCAGGCGATGCCGAGTTTGGCAGCCCGGCTTCGGTTGGATTGGTGCTTTTCGAACGCTACCTGCTGCCCTTCCAGATGGTGGGTATTCTACTGCTCGTTGCGATGATCGGTGCAGTGGTGCTGACCAGGGACGAGTTAAAAACCGGGCGCAAACGGCGCGAAGCCCAGACAGCCGTGTCGCCCGACGGCCAGACCGGTGAGGTGGGAGAAGCATAGATGTTTACCGAATTACAGGAAGCCAACTTTTTAGTCCCGACCTCCTATTACGTGATATTGAGCGCGGTGCTCTTTACGATTGGCGTCGCCGGTGTGCTGATCCGCCGCAACGCGATCCTGATCTTCATGTCGATTGAGCTGATGCTCAACGCGGCCAATCTTGCTTTTGTTGCCTTTGCTCGTGCCTTCCAGGATTTATCCGGGCAGGTCTTCGTCTTCTTCGTCATGACCGTCGCCGCATCCGAAGTTGCGGTCGGCCTGGCGCTGATCGTTGCCATCTTCCGCTCACGCAAGAGCATCGATATCGATGAACTGCACTCGATGGAAGGCTGATGTTTATTCCCGGTGCTAAAGCATCGGGCTAACTGTGAAACTTAGCTACAGGATGACCTGAATGGACAGTTTGTTCGCACTCATCCCACTGATAATCGTCTTCCCCTTCTCCGGGGTTGTGATCGGTGTGTTCTTCGGGCGTCGGCTGATGCCCCACAAGGACAGCATCGGTCCGGGCCTTGTCGCCTCGATTCTCGCCGGAGCGTCGTTTGTGATCGCGGTGCTGATGTTTATCGCCTTGCAGGGCCACCCAGAGGGCGTGGAAGTGCCGCTTGCTACCTGGATGAACATCACCGCCGGTGACCGGGTGCTTGATATCCCCTGGACGTTCAAGATCGATACGCTCTCCTCGGTGATGATGCTTGTGGTCGCTGGGGTCGGTACGCTGATCCATATCTATGCGATTGGTTACATGCAGGGCGACATCGACGAGCAGATCGCCAAGCGCGGGTTTGAAGGGGACGAGGCGTTCGATTTCAAGCGCCGCCGCTACTCGAAGTTTTTCACCTTCTTCAACCTGTTCCTCGGTTCGATGCTCGTGCTGGTCACTGCCAACAACTACCTGATGATGTTCGTCGGCTGGGAGTTGGTCGGGCTGTGCTCCTACCTGCTAATCGGCTTCTGGTTCGACGACCCGGTGAAGGGCGTCTACAACTCCGAATCGGGTAAGAAAGCATTCATCGTCAACCGCATTGGCGACTTCGGTATGCTGATCGCGATCATGCTGATTTTCTGGACGTTCGGCACGGTTCAATTCGATGATGTGTTTGCCCGCGCCGAGTGCATGCAGGCCGAATCGCAGGAAGCCTGTTTGACGGTCAGCGCAGGCGAGGCTGTCCATGAAGAGGCCGAAGGTGAGCACGGCGAGGCCGCCAGGCCTTACCTCACGCCCGTCGCGCTGGGGAAGATCGGGACGGTGACGCTCGGCGTTGTGGTGACGATCATTACATTGTGTCTGCTGCTCGGTGCGACCGGTAAAAGTGCCCAGATACCACTGTTCGTCTGGCTGCCCGACGCGATGGCCGGGCCGACTCCGGTCAGTGCGCTGATCCACGCGGCGACAATGGTCACCGCCGGTATCTACATGATCACCCGGAGCAATGTGCTCTACGCGATGGCCCCCATCAGCGGGACGGCAGTGGCGATCGTTGGTGCGGCGACTGCGCTGGTCGCCGGGACGATTGCCGTTGCCCAGTTCGATATCAAGCGCGTGCTGGCCTACTCGACAATCAGTCAGCTTGGATTCATGATCGCGGCGGTGGGGCTGGGCGGCTATGTCGCCGGGATTTTCCACCTCGCTACCCACGCCTTTTTCAAGGCGCTGCTGTTCCTGAGCGCCGGGTCGGTCATTCACGGGATGGAGCACGGACATCATCACGCGGCCCATCACGGGCACGGGGGCGACGATCCCGACTTCGACCCGCAGGACATGCGATACATGGGCGGCCTGAAAGACAAAATGCCGATCACGACCTGGGTGTATATCATCGGGTCGCTGGCGCTGGCGGGCATCCCGCCGCTGGCCGGTTTCTGGAGCAAGGACGAAATCCTGCTCGATGCCAGCCTGAACAACCAGCTTGTCTACGTCCTGTTGAGCATCTCCGCGTTCTTCACCGCCTTCTACATGGGACGGCAGGTGTTCATGGTCTTCTTCGGCAGGGCGCGCACCGAAGCCGCCGATCATGCCGTCGAAAGCAAGCCGATGATGACCACCCCGTTGATCATCCTCGCTGCGCTTTCGGTGCTGGGTGGGCTGCTGAACCTGCCCGGCCTGCACTCGCTGGCGCACTGGCTTGAGCACAGCGTTGCCCACGCTCACACGGCGGAGTTCAACATCAGCATCGCCGCCATCTCGACCCTGCTGGGGCTGATCGCGATCGGCCTGAGCTGGCTGCTTTACGGGCGCAAGCCGGTCGAGGCAGGCCAGGCCGATCCATTACGCTCGACCGGGCCAGTGTTCACCTTCCTGAACCGCAAGTGGTACTGGGATGAACTGTATGACACGGTCTTCATCAAGCCTTACGTCTGGCTGGGTGAATTCCTGGCCGTGACAATCGATTGGAAATTCTGGCATGACTTCGTTCATGACCGGATCATCGGCGATGCGTTCCGGGGGTGGGGGGCAATACTCAGCCAGCCCATCGACCAGGGCGTTGTCGATGGGGCGGTGAACGGCATCGCGCAGTTAGTCGACGGATCGTCACAGGAACTGCGTAAAACCCAGACCGGCTACGTCCGGAACTACGCGCTGGCAGTTGCGCTCGGCGTGGTGCTGGTGCTGGGCTTCCTGGCGTTTCGGTTCTTGATGTAACATCCTATCCGAAAATTCACTGCGTTCGTTTCGGATAGGAATAGTAAAACAAGTCTGATTATGTAGGTTCTATTTGATAGGTAATGCCTGCTGAACCCGAAATTGGGTAGGGTTCGGCGTAACGGCAAGGAGCTTGTATGGTCCCTCAAGGCTTCCCGACATTTCTCACGCTGATCGCGGCCCTGCCGCTGGTTGGTTTCCTGCTGGTGATCCTCCTCCCGAGGAAGTGGCCGGGCGCGATCAAGTGGACGGCGCTGGTCTTTTCAGTTGCCACGTTCGTCGTCTCGTTGTTCCTGCTCTCCGCGCCGTTCTCCCGGAGTGGTGACCTGCTCTGGGCGGGCCGGGTCGACTGGATACCGGCGGCCAATATCAGCTATGCGCTGGGCGTTGACGGAATCAGCATCCTGCTCGTTTTGTTGACGACGCTGCTCTCGCCGATTGCCATCCTTTCTTCGTGGACGGCGATTGAAGATCGGGTCAAAGAGTATTACGCTTTCATGCTGCTGCTCGAAGTCGGCATGATCGGCGTCTTTATCTCGCTCGACCTGTTCCTGTTCTACATCTTCTGGGAGTTTACCCTGGTGCCGATGTACTTCCTGATCGGTATCTGGGGTGGGCCGCGCCGCCAGTACGCCGCCATCAAGTTCTTCCTTTACACGCTGGCCGGTTCGCTGCTGATGCTGCTGGCGATCCTGTTCCTGGGCATCCAGGGCGGCTCCTTCTTCCTGCCTGACCTGATCGGACTGGATATCGCACCGGGGGTCGAGCGCTGGCTGTTCCTGGCGTTTGCCATCGCGTTCGCGATCAAAGTTCCGATCTGGCCGCTACACTCCTGGCTCCCCGACGCCCACGTCGAGGCCCCGACTGCCGGGTCGGTCATCCTTGCGGGTGTGCTGCTCAAGATGGGTACCTACGGCTTCGTGCGCTTTAACCTGCCGCTGTTCCCGAATGCGTCGGCGGAGTTCGCACCGTATATCGCCGGGCTTGCGGTGATCGGGATCATCTATGGCGCGTGGGTGAGTTTTGCCCAGACGGACGTCAAGAAGCTGGTCGCCTATTCGTCGGTCAGCCACCTCGGATTCGTGATGCTCGGCATCTTCTCGCTGAACGAGATTGGTCTCCAGGGAGCGATCCTCCAGATGGTCAATCACGGCCTGAGCACGGGTGCCCTGTTCCTCCTGGTCGGTATGCTCTACGAGCGCAGGCACACCCGTGACATGGACGCCTTCGGCGGGATCTGGAAGATCATGCCGGTCTTCAGCGCCCTGACGCTGGTTGTTACCCTTTCGTCGATGGGCCTGCCGGGGCTGAATGGCTTCGTCGGTGAGTTCACCATCCTGATGGGATCGTTCAACGCCGCGTCACTCGGCGCGCGCCCCTGGATATTCACCGCCTTTGCTACTTCCGGCGTCATCCTCGCCGCGATCTACCTGCTGTGGATGTTCCAGAAAGTTTTCCTGGGGCCGCTCGACAAGGAAGAGAACAAGGCGCTCAAGGACTTGAACTTTCGCGAGGTGCTGCTGATGGTGCCGCTGATCGTCTGCATCTTCTGGATCGGGTTGTACGCACAGCCGTTCTTTGACATGATGGCTCCATCGGTACAGGCGTTACTGGACACCATCCCGGCGGTGGCCGGAGTGCTGTATTAAACATGTTCAGCAGGGTGGGGAGGCCCCCGCCCTGCTTTGCTGAGAAGGAATCACTATGAACCTTCCGACCCTCGAATCGATCAACCTGCTGGCGGTTCTCCCCGTGCTGATTGTCTTCGGCTGGACGCTCGTCCTGCTGGTGATCGATCTGTTTATCCCGTCCGGTCGCAAATACTGGACGGCCTGGCTGGGGATTCTCGGCCTGCTCGGTGCGGCGGTCGCCCTGGCGGTGCGTTTCATCGACGCGCGTGGCGCGGCGGTCACTGCCTTCGATGGCATGTTGACCGTCGATGGTTTCTCGCTCTTTCTCCAGGCGATCTTCATCCTGACCGCTGTGATCGGCATTTTGCTGGCACTGGACTTCCTGCCCCGCCACAAAATCGAGCGCGGTGAGTATTATATCCTGCTGCTCTTTACGACCGGCGGCATGATGATCATGTCGATGGCCGCCGACCTGATCGTCGTCTTCCTGGCGCTCGAACTTCTATCGATCCCCCTCTATATCCTGACCGGCTTTGCCCGTCCCCGTGCCGACAGCGAAGAAGCGGCGATGAAATACTTCCTGCTGGGCGCGTTCGCCAGCGGCTTCCTGGTATTCGGCATCGCGCTGACCTACGGCGGCACCGGCACTACATCGCTTGTTGGGGTATTCAATCAGCTGGCCGAAGGCGAGCCGAGCAGGGACCTGGCGCTGGTCGGCATGGCGCTGATCCTGGTTGGTTTTGGTTTCAAGGTCGCGGCGGTTCCCTTCCACATGTGGACACCCGACGTCTACCAGGGTGCGCCGACCCCGGTCACCGCGTTTATGTCGGTGGGTGCGAAGGCGGGCGGTTTCGCTGCCCTGATGCGCATCCTGATTGTCGCCATGCCCGCCGTCGGCGAAGCCTGGGGGATGCTTGTGGCGATCCTCGCCATGCTCACGATGATCCTCGGCAACGTGGTCGCCATCGCCCAGCGCAATATCAAGCGTATGCTCGCCTATTCGAGCATCGCCCACGCCGGGTATATCCTGGTGGCGGTCAGCGCGGCCCAGCGTCCTGAAGACGCGCCGCTGGCAGTCAGCGCGGCGATCTTCTACCTGCTGACCTATGCCTTCACCAACCTGGGGGCGTTTGGCGTCGTACTTGCTGTCGAACGTGAGGACGGCTCCGGCAACCTGCTCGAAGATTTCGCCGGATTAGGGCGTTCAAAGCCGGTGCTGGCGGCGATAATGACCCTGTTCATGCTGTCGCTGACGGGAATGCCGGTCAGTGCCGGGCTGGTCGGGAAGTTCTTTGTCTTCCAGGCGGCAATCAACGCCTCGGTGGGCAATCCCTGGATTCTTGCAGCGGCGATAGTCGGGATCGTGACGAGCGTGATCAGCGCATTCTACTATATCCGCATCATCCTGATCATGTATATGCAGGAAGGCGAACCGCAGGTCGTGCTGAAACCGGCCCTCACGGTCGCCCTGGCGCTCACAGCGCTTGCTACGCTGATTTTGGGGATCATCCCTGCTCCGGTCTTCCAACTGGCGAAAGACGCACTTCTGACGCTGGTGGGGTAATCACGCCTCAGGAAAAATCAAGCCGACTCGAAGGGGTCGGCTTTTTGATTTGGGATGACTATGCAGGCACCGGATCAATCTCGTCCGGTGTGCTGTCAGTCTTCGGTTTGCGCAGGATATAGAGGATTACGCCCACATAGACGACCAACACAAATAAGAGATCGATCCAGGCATTGTCGGGGCCAACCCAGTGGCGCAGGACAGGCAGGAAGGTTAAAGCATAAATACCCAATCCGAGATCGAGCCGCCAGTCGATCAGAACAGGCAGCACAATGGCAAGCAGCACGACATAGTAGTAACCCAGAGCATAAGGTGTAACTAAGAATGTGGTGGCAATAACCAGCATCAGACGGGCCAATGTAGAATCCGAGTTTGAGAGCGATCCTGCTTTGTGCCAGGCCCAGATCGATGTACCGATTACGATGGCTGTAATCAGCCAGGGGATAACGGGAGAGAGTGACAGTATTTCCTGCGCCCGCCAGATAGTCGACAGCCAGATATCAAGGCGTGGACTGGCTGCCTTGACTGCCTGTAACCGGGTGGGCCAAAATCCATAGACGATGAAAGAAAGCACAACCACGCATGATGGTGGTGCCATCGCAGCCAGTACCTCCCGGACCTTCCACTGTTTCCAGGCGAGCCACAGGAGAAACAGAGCTGCCGGTAAGGTTACAGTTGGTTTGATCATCATGGCGATCAAGCCCGCTGCCAGCAGCCAGGGCTTATGACGTTTGACGGCCAGCCAGCCGATCACAATCCCAAGCACCGAATATCCATCAAGCTGCCCCCTGAGCAGCAGATCGAATGTATGTAAGTTAAAGAGGGCAAACGCCAGTGATATTGCCTGTCGATACCCTTGCCGGGTAAAAACGACGACAGCCAGTGTCACCGATGCCAGCGAGAACACTCTTAACAGGCTCAACCCAAACAACTGCGGCCAGACTGCAAAAGGAATCGTAAGCCATACACTCCAGGGAAGGTGCCCGAAACTACCGGAAGCCTGATCGTACAGTCTTGTTTGCCCTGCCAGCCAGGATCGTGTCACCGGGTAGAAAGTGCAGAAATAGTCAACACCATTTGATAGATAATGGGCCATCAGCCAGGCGACTACAGCTGCAACAAGCAGGCCAAAGCCCAGGATAATTTTTGAGCTGACCGTTTTTGTCTCCGGTTTTGATTGTTCCATCAACGAGAGGTCCTCCATAAGGGCAAACAGGTTGAAGGGTTGTATTTACTGACGGTTAATCTTTTCAGAAAATCAGAGGGGTGTCAAATTGAAGTTCAATCGATACCCGGCCCCAGATTCCGGGTTAGAAAACAACCTCCTCTTCTATATGTTCGTCCCATGACTGCGTGACAGAATTCCTCCGATTCTGTCTGGTTTCCTGCCGATCATTTATAATCGGGGAAACCTTCCTGATCACTGTCACAAACAAAATGACAGTCTTGTTTAGATGGATGAAGTTCGATGTCTGTGGGTGAAGGTGATCCATTGGTAGCAATCTCTGACGCGGCGCTCCTTCAGCGCTTCATGGAAGGCGACGAAGCCTGTTTTGAAGCCCTGTTCGAGCGTCACTACGACATGGTTTACGGCGTTCTGTTCCGGCTGACCGGGACACGCGCCGAGGCCGAAGACCTTGCGCAAGAGGTCTTTCTCAAGCTGTATATGCGCCCGCTGCGTTCTGCTGAGAACGTCGCCGGGTGGCTGTACCGCGTCGCGGTGAACACCGGTTACAACGCACTGCGGTCAGGCAACAGGCGCGAGCAGCGCGAGCAGGCAGCTGCGCGGGACCAGGAACGCCCACCCACACCGGAGACCGAAGTCTCCAAAGTCGAACTTCAACGTGAGGTCAGGGGCGCGCTGTCCAAAATCCCGCCCCGCGCCGCCAAAATGCTGATCCTGCGTGAGATGGGGTTCAGTTACCGTGAACTCGCAGACATCGTCAATGTCGCGCCGGGATCGGTTGGCAAGCTGCTTGCCCGCGCAAGGCAGGCGTTCGAAAAGGCGTACGGAAAATCAACGCAAGGCAGCCTGGCGAGAGGAGAAGAGGATGCGCCATCCAAATAACGGTTTGCTGCTGGCCTACCTGGAGGATCAGGCCAATTCAAGGCAGAAAAAGAACCTGCGTATCCACATCGAAGAATGCGAAGTCTGCCGGGCACGCCTGGAACGGCTGAAAGATGAACGCCAGCAGGTATCGGGTGCGCTGGATGCGCTTTCCCCCGGCCCGCTGGATCAGCCTGATCGGCGCCGTGCCCTGGCAGCTCTAAAAATGACAGTGAATGGAAGGGATAAACTTACGATGTTTGAGAAGATAAGAACAAACAAGACGATTCAACGAGTGCTCTCCGGAGCTGCTGCTGTTGCCGTGCTGGTTGGCCTGTTTTCACTGGCCCCGGTGAGGGCGTTTGCCAGTGACTTGCTGAGCCTGCTCCGCGTTGACAGCTTCACCGTCGTCGATGTAGACCCGGAGCGGATCGAAGAACTGGCCGAGGCAATGGAAGAACAGGGCGAAGCGCTCTTTGGCGAGCAGGAAATCCTGGATGATGTGAAGGCGCCAGTCGAGGTGGCAACAATCGGCGAGGCGGCGGACATGGTCGATTTCGTGGTTCGTAAGCCGCTCGGATATGGTGAACCCGACCGGGTCACGGTATCTGATTCAGGCCAGGTGCGCATCCGCCCGGATGTGGCGATGATGCGTGAAGTCCTGCTGACGGTGGGGCTCGACGCCGAACTGGTGCCCGAAGAAGTCGATGGAGAGCCGTTCGATATCACCATCCCCGAATCGGTGACGATGATATATGGTGATGGTAACCCGGATGAGTATGGTGAGTTCTCGCTGATGCAGATGCCCAGCCCAACGGCAGAAGTTCCCGACGGCGTCGATATGCAGGCACTTGGTGAGGCGATGCTGATCGTGCTGGGGATGGACTCTGATGAAGCTGCAAGGATGAGCAATCGCATCGACTGGACATCAACGCTGGTCGTTCCGATGCCGATTGGCTATGGCAGCGCGGAGGATGTCGAGGTCGATGGCACCTCCGGTCTGCTTCTCGAATCCGAACCGATGGAAGAGGGTGGAGAACCCGGCTGCAGCCTGCTGTGGCAGCGCGGCGGTATTCTTTATATGGTTTCCGGCCCGGCAAACTACAGCTCCTTCGTCAAGGTTGTGGCCGATTCGCTGAACTGATCGGCTTCGGATAAGTAATATAAGGTGGGTTATACGTATCGGATGGGCGAGGTGAGACTTTTCTGGCCTCGCCCACGTACTGGTAAGTGACAGCACTCGCAAAAGCGTATAAACTGTAAATCATTGTAGAGATAATGCACTTACCAGGAGTAAAGATATGAGTGAAGAGCAAGCTCAGGAATTCGGATGTGCCGACTGCCCGCTACGTAAAAAGGCTGAGGAAAAGCCAAAGTCATTGATGGGGAGATTCTGGTACTGGCATATCAAGTGGTGCCCCGGTTGGAAAGCCTACCAGGAACACCTCGCCAGCCAGGAATCGTGACCCGGATTTTGACTCCCACCTGACAAAAATCGAATCAAGATCGCAGGGGAACAGTATCATTGTTCCCCTGCTTGTTATGAACTCTTTAAAGGTGGAGTGTATTGTATGACTGCTGCCGGGTATGCAATCGAGACGTTTGAATTACGAAAGATCTTCAACGGAACGAAAGTCGCCGTCGAAGGGCTAACTTTACAGGTTAAGCGAGGCGAAGTATTCGGCTTTCTTGGCCCGAATGGGGCAGGGAAGACCACGTCGATCAAGATGATTCTGGGATTGGTGCAGCCAACCAGCGGGGGCGGCCAACTGCTGGGGATGCCAATCGGCGATCCCCAGGCGCGAAAACGGGTCGGTTTTCTCCCGGAGCACTTCCGTTTTCACGAGTGGATGCGGGCCGACGAATTCCTTGACCTACACGGGCAGTTGTATGGCATTTCTAGGGCCGACCGCAGGGCACGAATCCCAAAGCTGATCGAACGGGTTGGGCTGACTGAATCGAGTACGAAGCGGCTGAAAACCTTCTCGAAGGGGATGCTCCAGCGAATTGGATTGGCGATGGCGATGCTCCCCCGCCCGGAAGTCGTCTTTCTCGACGAGCCAACCTCTGGCCTCGACCCGTTTGGCCGCAGGCTGGTGCGAGATGTGATCCGCGAAGCCTGTGACGAAGGCACAACGGTGTTTCTCAATTCCCACCTGCTGAGTGAAGTCGAAGTGACCTGCGACCGGGTCGCGTTCATCCGGCACGGGCGGGTGATCAAGGCAGGGACGATGGACGATCTGTCGGGAGGGCTGGTGCGCGTTGAAATGCGCCTCGACCCGGTATCCGACGAACTGATCGAGGGGCTTTCGCGCTGGGGAGGCAATATTACCCGGATGAACAAACGCATCATC
Organism: Anaerolineae bacterium; assembly: GCA_016926255.1. GTDB lineage: Bacteria > Chloroflexota > Anaerolineae > Aggregatilineales > UBA3940 > JAFGOY01. Next base: position 203,022 of record JAFGOY010000010.1, read on the forward strand.
AGTATGACCCTGACCGACGAGGAAAGTCTGCCGGAGGTCAATACCTGGCTGGTGGGGCAGGGGGTGCGTGTCTATGCGCTGTCGCCGCAGCATTTAACGCTGGAGGAATTGTTCGTGAATATCATGCAGGATCAGCCGGAATCGGCAGTCGGAGAGGTGCAGTGATGGGGGTTATTCTTGATTCACTTCACCAGGTTGGGGTCGTCAGCCGGCTGACGTTCCGCGAGGCGCAGCGGCGCAAAATGATGTGGCTAGGGTTGATACTGGGGGGCGTTTTTGTGGCATTGTATGCAGTCGGGTTTTACTTTGCCTACAGAGATTTTCAAAGGACCCTGTCATCCGGATATGGGGCCTGGCCTGCCGAATTATTCGCCAATGCCCTGATGACGGCGGGTTTGTATGTGATCAGCTTTCTGGTGATCGTGGTGACGGTGCTGACTTCGGTTGGAACGATATCCGCCGAAATCGACAGCGGGACCATCCATACCATCGCGGCCAAGCCAATCCGCCGCTGGGAGATCGTCGTCGGTAAATGGTTAGGACATGCGCTGATGATGACCGTCTTCACCATCCTGATGGCCGCCGGGGTGATGCTTTCCACGCGAATCATCAGCGGTTATGGCACCTCGACGGCTGTGTCGACTGTCGCCGTGCTGGTACTGGAAAGTGTCGTGGTTCTCAGCCTGACGATGCTGGGCAGCAGCCTGATGAGCACGCTGGCAAACGGCGTGGTCGTCTTTATGGTATATGGGCTGGCCTTTGTGGGCGGCTGGGTGGAACAGTTTGGCGCGATGCTGGAAAGTAAAGTCGCAACGCAGATAGGGATCATTTCCAGTCTGCTGATGCCAAGCGAGGCGCTCTGGCGGTATGCGTCGGCGCTGGTGCAGGAAGGCGGCGGGAGATCGACGATCATGCAGGCGTTTGGCCCGTTCGTCGTGGTAAGCCGCCCGACCGATGCTTTCATTGTCTATTCGGTTCTTTATACATTGGTGCTGCTTTTCTTTACGGTGCGGGTGTTCAATAAGCGGGACTTCTAGCCACTCAGTGGGATAAAAAAACAGCCCCGGCGTTGGTTTCTGCCGGGGCTGTTTTTGATCAAGAGAGGCAAGGAGGATCACCTGATCCCCGGCAGGAGAAGATCGCGTCGATCAGGGCCTGCGAGTCGATCTCTTTCAGAAGGTAGCAGTCGATACCCATCTCGCTGACAGCAAACTCCTCGTCCTCGTCGTGGTAGCTGGTCAGAACGATGACCAGCGGCGGCTGCGGCCTTGAAGTAAGCGCCTGGATGAGGGCAATGCCTTCTCCATCGAGTTTTTTCGGCTCGATCAGAACAACATCCGGCCTGACACGGGCAAGGGCCGACTGTGCTTCGGTGAGACTGCCCACGCTGGCGGTGATTTCGAGATCGGGAATGCTGCTAAGCCTGGTTTCGAGGGCCAGACGAACAGTCTTGTTTGCATCGATGATAAGCAGGTGGATTGGGTCCATAAGTTTCAAAAAATGACCGGGTAGCTAACGCAAGAAACCGGTCATTTTCATAGCATGCTGATCAGTTGAATAAACATTGAAGTCAGTATAGCGGCTAGTCTGATCCGGTACGTAGTGTCATTTGTCCCTACGAATTTTGACAAGTGTCACCGGGCCAATAGAGGCAGAATCCAGGCAGGGGAAAGGCCGGGATACCTGCTTCGATCAGGTTTTAGGTAAAGTGGCAGGTGCAGCCGATTTGAGAGTCGACGCGGGTAGGTTGAACTTGAAGCCGCATCCCACACCCTGTGGCGGGGTCTCCAGTATGATCTGGCCGCCATGCATGGTGGCGATGTGCCTTACAATCGCCAGGCCCGCCCCTGTTCCACCCTGCTCTTTTTTGTCCCGGTCGATCTGGTAGAAAGGACTGAATAACTGCTCGTGCTGTTCGGCGGAAATGCCCGGCCCCTGATCGCAGATGACGATGCTGACCCAGGACTTTGCACTTTCCAGTGAAACTGATACAGTGGCGTGTTTCCCCGCCGGGGAAAACTTGACGGCATTGTCGAGCAGTTGTTCGAGGGCTGCCTCCAGATAGACGATATCCCCGATAACAGGGGGAATCGACTCCCCGGTGTGCAGGTTGATGGTGACCTCTTTGGCTTTTGCCTTTTCTTCGAACTTCTCGATATTATTCTTTAACAACACATTTAGATTGTCGATGGGAGCTTTGCGCCGTTCGTAAATCTTTTCGGCGAGGCCGCTTTCCAACTCGGCAAGCATCAAGAAATTGCTGATCAATTTCGTCAGGCGCTCATTGCCCTGGAGGATTCCGTCGATATACCCGCGTAGTTCCTCAGAGTGCTGGAAGGAGGGACTCTCGGCCATCAGGTCGGCATAGGCAACGATATAGGTCAGTGGTGTGCGGAACTCGTGGTTGAGGATGTGGAGGATGCGGCTCTTGAGCGATTCGAGGCGGGCCTCCTGTACGGCGATCAGCTCCTCGTGGCGTTTCAGGCTGGACTGGATGGCGACCAGCAGGTCTTGAAATTCAAAGGGTTTGATGATGTAATCGTCGGCTCCGCGCAGACGTCCCTGCCAGACATCTTCCTTTTCTCCCTTAGCTGAGAGAAATATGAACGGGATCGACAGCCATTCGGGACGTGCCCGAACGGTGTCGAGAAACTCGTAGCCGTCCATACCCGGCATGCGGATATCGGAGATGATCAGGTGAGGAAGCTGGGCAATATGCTCCAACAACTGCAATGCCTGTGCGCCGTCAGCGGCGGTATAGACGATATAGCCTGACAGCTCAAGCAGGTCTCTTACACCGGCACGAAGGATGTCATCATCATCGACCATTAGTATGCAGCGTGGTCGCTGACTCATGGGTCACCTACCTGGATAAGAAAAACGATGACGGGTTCAGAGGAAACTGTCCCTGGTATTTTTTCCCACTGCCCCTTGATTATATCATCTGTTGGCGATGATAAGAATTTGTTGTCATGTGGCAGAAACGCGATTAGAATCAGGAAAATTGCCCGCTTATTCAATCGGAACGAATCCCTCATGAACCATCTCTGGGCACCCTGGCGTATGCCTTATTTAAAAAACGACCTTACCGATAATGATAGTGAATGTATCTTCTGTGTCAAAACGAACACAGACGACGATGCTGCCGAGCATGTATTGTACCGGAGTGAGCATTGTTTTGTGACACTGAATCTGTACCCCTATACAAACGGTCATTTACTGGTCGTCCCTTACACTCACACCGGCCATCTTGAAGAACTGAGTGCCGAAGTTGCCGCCGGGTTGATATTGACTACCCAGAAAGCCGTAACCGTGCTGCAAGCGGCGTACCAACCAGAAGCCTATAACATGGGAATCAACCAGGGGGCGGCTGCCGGGGCAGGGGTAGCGGGACATTTGCATATGCATATCGTCCCACGCTGGAAGGGCGATACCAACTATATGACGGTGGTCGGCGAAACACGAGTCATCCCGGAATGGATCGACGAGACTTATCAGCATCTCAAGACACTATGGGATAAGTGTTATCCGCCGGGCGAAGCGAAGTAGTCGTCTTTTGTAATAGTTATGCCCAAAGAAAAACAGGCTGCCAATCTGGCAGCCTGTTTAATGGTGTGGGGATTGCTCGGATGATTACTTGACTTCGATGACCGCGCCTTCGGCCTCGAGCTTGGCCTTGGCGTCGTCTGCCATTTCTTTGGGAACACCTTCGAGGACGGTGCTGGGCGCACCCTCGACGAGGTCTTTGGCTTCCTTCAGACCCAGATCGGTGAGGCTGCGAACGGCCTTGATGACCTGGATTTTCTTGGGGCCAACATCGGTGAGAATGACATTAAATTCGGTCTGTTCGTCATCAGCGTCGGCGGCACCAGCGGCCATCATGCCGGGCATGGCAGCCATCGCCATCGGCGCAGCAGCGGTGACACCCCAGGCCTCTTCCAGCATTTCTTTGAGCTGGGCGGCTTCCAGAAGGGTGAGCGAACCGAGTTCTTCAACGAGTTTTTCGAGATCTGCCATTTGAGTAATTTCTCCTATTATTTACAGGTTATTAGTGATATCGGTCAGTTAGCAGCGGCTTCGGCAGCCGAATCGCTGCCCTGACCCTGCTCTACATAGGCGTTGAGAACGTTGACAATCTGCGAGACGCCGGACTGGATAATACCAACCAGGCTGGCCGCCGGAGCATCGAGCAGGCCGATAACCTGCGCGCGGACGACATCCAGCGGGGGCAGATCGGCAATCGATTCGACCTGCCTTGCCGAGAGGACCTGATTCTCCATCAGCGCACTGCTGATGAGGAACAGATCGTTGCCGTCGGCAAAATCGGTCATGGCTTTGGCCACTGCCGGAACTTCTTCCATACAGAAGCCAACGGCCAGCGGTTTGCCGCTCATCTCTGGGGGAATCTGATAACCGGCCTTCTCCAGCGCAAGCCGGAGCAGGGTGAGCTTGGCAACCAGATAGACACCGTTTGCTTCACGGATGGAACGACGTAACTGCGTCAACTGCACGTTGTTCAGACCGCGATACTCGGTGAGTATGATCGCCCTGCTGCGTTCGATCAGGTCAACGTATTCTTCAACGAGTTCTTGTTTACGGGCTTTTGATAATGGCAATGCATCCACCTCCCTACACACCATAAAAAAGGTCTTCGCCTATATTAGCGAAGACCACATAACTTACCGGTCAAACAGTGAGAAAAATCCACTGTATTGATGTGTCTTCACCTCGGCGGGCAACTTTCAGACGTTTGGGTAAACGTCACCAGCGGTCTTCGGCGAAAATATGAAATTGTCTCAAGCGCGGCAGATTGTACCGCACGAACATCTGCGCTGCCAGTTCTGGACTGGCGGGCAAAAACGATGCTAATTACTGGTCTCGATCTGAATCGCCTGGAACGGATCGACTTTGATCCCCGGTCCCATTGTCGAGGTGATGACCAGCTTGCGGATGAAAGCACCTTTTACCGAGGCCGGACGGGAGCGACGAACGCTGTCCATCAGCGCCGAGAAATTGAGCAGCAGGTCTTCCTCCGTGAAGCTGGCCTTGCCGATTGCCACGTGTAGATTGCCGGTGCGGTCGTTGCGATACTCAACACGACCGGCGCGTGATTCGTCGATGACACGCGGAACGTCTTCGGGCTGGACGACGGTTCCGGCTTTCGGGCTGGGCATCAAACCGCGCGGGCCGAGCACCTTACCGAGCCGACCGAGCTTACGCATCATCTCGGGAACGGCAATCGCCACGTCGAAATCGGTGAAGCCTTCGTCCTGAATGCGGGCGATCACGTCATCGCTGGCGATGATATCGGCCCCGGCTTCCTCGGCGATGCGTGCGGCTTCGCCTTCGGCAAAGACCAGGATGCGAACGGTCTTTCCCAGGCCAGCGGGCATGACAATCGCGTTGCGGATCTGTTCTTCGGCCTTGCGCGGGTCGATGGCAAGACGCATATGAACTTCGACCGTCTCATCAAATTTTGCGGTCGCAAATTCTTTTACCATCCCAATGGCGTCTGCCGGGCTGTAGAGCGTCTGCCGGTCGAATTTCTCGGCAGCCGCGTTGAATCGTTTTCCATGTTTAGGCATGTTGATTTACTCCTCGTGGTTCTAACAGAGTGCCCTGCCAGGCTACCCCTCCCACTTATCTTTAGAAAGTGATCAGTCAGTAATGGTAACGCCCATGCTGCGTGCAGTGCCTTCAACCTGCAACATGGCCGATTCGATATCGTTGGCGTTCAGGTCCGGCATTTTGATCTCGGCGATCTCACGAACCTGGGCGCGGGTCAGCTTTCCGACCTTCTCGCGGTTGGGAACGCCGGAACCTTTGTCGATGCCGAGCATCTTGCGGATCAGCGACGCGGTCGGGGGCGTCTTCAAGACGAACTTGAAGGACTGATCGGAAAAGACCGTAATCTCGGCGGGGATGATGTCGCCGATGCGGCTGGCAGTGCGGGCGTTATATTCTTTGCAGAAGGCCATCAGGTTGATGCCGTGCTGGGCCAGCGCCGGGCCAATCGGGGGAGCCGGGTTTGCTTTTCCGGCTTCTATCTCAAGTTTAACAATAGCGACTGCTTTTTTTGCCATGACGTCTTGTCTCCAGAAAAAGGTTTATATGAATGCCGCGTCTCCGTCTATAACGACCGGCATCCTTTATCAATCAGGTGATGTTGTTATGTTTTCTCTACCTGCAAGAAATCCAGTTCGACCGGTGTTTCACGGCCAAAGAACGAAACCATGACGCGCACCTTGGCGCGCTCCATATCGATCTCGTCGACAATCCCAACGATATCGTTGAACGGCCCGTCGATGATCCGCACTTTCTGACCGGGCTTGAAGGTGACCTTGACCACCGGGGCTTCGGCTTCCATGCGGCGCATGATCTGAGAGACTTCCTGCTCGGTCAGCGGGGTGGGCTTGTTACCCATCCCGACGAAGCCCGTCACGCCGGGAGTGTTGCGGACGACATACCACGAGTCTTCGTCCATGAGCATCTGCACCAGGACGTAACCGGGAAACACTCGGCGTTCTACTGTCCGGCGCTTGCCGTCCTTGATTTCGATTTCTTCCTCGGTCGGGACGATGACATCAAAAATCTTATCTTCCATGCCCATCGTTTCGATGCGCTGCTCGATGGCATGACGTACTTTGTTCTCGTAGCCCGAATAACAGTGTATGACATACCAGCGGCGGCCATCGTCATAGGCGTCGTCGGCATCGGTGTCGATATCATCCGGCCCCGTCCAGGGATCTTCCTCCTCATCGGCGGAGAACTTAAATATGTTGTCCATCGTGTTACCTGCTCCAATCTGCTGGCGAAAAGCAGTAAAACTCCTGCTCGATTTTCGCCTGGCAGCAGTTCCTTTTTAAGGAACTACTCAACTTGCTTCGAGTGCTGAACGAAAAGAACGAAGTTCAGGTCACCAGAAGTCCGGCGAGCTGCTGGAAGAGCAGGTCGAATAGACCGAGGAAGATGGCGAATACGGTGGTACCTGCGAGTACGATCAGCGTCAGCCGGATCGTATCCTGACGTGAAGGCCAGGTAACTTTTCGCAGCTCGTCACGGGTGTCCTGGAAGTAGCGGATCACTTTGTTGCTGCTTTTCGCGCTTTTACGCGGTGCTTCCACTTTTTTCGCCGGGCGGTTTTTAGACTGTCCGCGCCCTGATTTCGGTTCTTTTATTTCTTCAGCCATCTGTTGCTGCTTACGTGCCACGCCAATACCTCTCTGCAAAGTTGGCTACAGTTCAAGACACCGCCAATTAGACGGTGTCTTTCGTTCAATACTATAGGCAGGCGAGGCAGGAATCGAACCCGCAACCTACGGTTTTGGAGACCGTTGCTCTGCCAAATTGAGCTACTCGCCTACGTCTCGCAGCGCCTATTATACCACAAGGCGCCGCGGTTCGACTACCACATTGACAGGCTACTTCGTCTCGCGGTGCAGTGTATGTGTGCGACACCGTGAACAGTATTTTTTTACTTCGATACGTTGTGGGTCGTTACGTCGATTCTTCTGCGATGTGTAGTTGCGCTCATGGCACTCGGTGCATTCAAGCGTAACGACCTGTCTTACATCTTTTTTCGCCATAAAGTCTCAACTTAATAGGGCCGGGTGCACATGGCCGCCCGGCCCTGACTATTCAGCCAACAGTGGGCGTGTTATTCGATAATCTCAGAGATGACGCCAGCGCCGACGGTCAGGCCGCCTTCGCGGATGGCGAAGTTGGAGCCTTTCTCGAGAGCCAC